>NZ_JBHTZF010000010.1:8612-183641 GCF_042790435.1 Streptomyces sp. NPDC056738 | reverse complement strand
GTCTCGGGGGGCGCCGTATACTTAAATAGCCGAGGGCCCGGACGAGCGGCCGGCCCCGCCGGGCCCGGCGCGGCCGTTGCCCCTCCCGGGGGGGGGGGCGCGGGCGCGGTCCCGGGGCGGGGGGGGGGGGCCCCCACCCCCGGGGGGCGGGGCCGCCCCCGGGCGGCCGCGGGCCGCCCCCGCGGTCGGGCGGCCCCCCCGTCCGGAGGGGGAGTCTCCAGTTGTCTGGAGGTTTCACGATGCGCTCGATGCGTCTCACTCTCTGCGCCGGGGCGGTGGTCGCCGCCGGGTTCGCTCCCGCCGCGTACGCGGCCGACACGGGACAGGCCGGTGTGTCCGTGAACCCGGCGTCCCCGCTCGCCGGCAGCGACATCCGGCTGCGGGCCATGGGCTGCGCGGGACGCACGGGCACCGCCGTGTCGGACGCCTTCGTCGCGGACGCGCGGCTGACCGGCGGGGGCGGCGGCGGACTCGTCGGTGACACCCGCGTCCGTACGGCCCTGCGCCCCGGCAGCTACGGCATCAAGGTCGACTGCGACGGCCACCGCGACCGGGTCGGGGCCACCCTCACCGTCCCGGCACCCGGCTCCTCCCGGAGTGTCGTCACGCCCGCCTCACCGGTCGCGCCCGTGAACGCCGGAGGCGGCGGAACCGCCCGGCTCGCCGCGGCGCACGACGACGCCCACGCGGCCGGACCCGGTACCCGGCAGGCCGTGGTCGGCCTGGTCCTCGCGAGCGCGGCTGCGATCGCCGTGGCGATCCGCAGCGCGCGCCGGGGCGACGACGGCCGCGACTGACATGGCCGAACGGGAGCGTTCCGGCGGCACCGGACGTCTGCTGACCGGTGTGGCCTGGCTGGTCCTGCTGCTCGGGCTGTGGCTGTGGGGCCGCGAGGTGACGGACGTACGGCTGGGGACGTCGGCACCGACGACGGGGGACATCGCGGCCGTCGGCCGGCCGCCGGAGGTGCGGCTGCCCCCCGCGCTCAAGCCCCTGGGCGACGCCCGGCCGCAGCGCGTCGACATTCCCTCGACGGGGGTGCAGGCCCCGGTGGTGGCCCGCGGGCTGGACGGCCGGGGCGCCATCGATCCGCCGCCGCTCGACCAGCCCGGTGTCGTCGGCTGGTACGCGGCGGGGGCCCGGCCGGGGGCCGTCGGGACGGCGCTCATGGTCGGCCACGTCGACACCAGGACCCGGCCCGCGGTCTTCTACCGGCTCAGCACCGTCAAGCCGGGCGACACCGTCCGGGTCACGCGCGACGACGGGACGGTCGCCGAGTTCACCGTGGACGACGTCCAGGTGCTGCCGCGCGACCACTTCGACGCCCGGCAGGCCTACGGGGTGCGGGAGGCGGGGCGGGCCGAGCTGCGGCTGATCACCTGCGGCGGGACCTTCGACCGTGCCGACGGGACCTACACGGCGAACGTGGTCGTCTCGGCGTATCTCACGGGGCGCGGGCTGTAGGGCGGGGGGCATCGGGCGGGGCCGGGGTGAGGAGGCCGGAGTCCGGCGGGGCGGCCGGTGCCCGGCGGGGGCAGGGGCAAGGGCGGAGGCCGGGCCGCGACGGGTGACGGTACCGGGCCCGGTCGACGGCCGGGCTGTCCCGATGCCGCCGACCGGGCTGGTCCTCGACCGCACGCGCACGGGCTGCGGGAGTAGCCCGGCGCCGGCACGGGAGGTACGGGGCCCGCCCGCCGGAGTGACGCGGCCGGGCCGGAGTGGCCGACCGGAGGCCGAGCCCACCTGAGGCCACCCTAGAACCGATGAGCGCCACCGTTCCTAGACTGTTTGACGCCAAGTCCGGATCGGGCGGCTCCGGCGATCGGCTCACGGGGCGAAGGGCGTCCGGGCATGACGAAGGGCCCCCTCGTTCTCACGAGGAGGCCCTCCGGTCGGTGCGCCGCCAGGGACTCGAACCCCGGACCCGCTGATTAAGAGTCAGCTGCTCTAACCAACTGAGCTAGCGGCGCCTGCTGACGAGAAAACTCTACCCGACCCGCGGGGGTGCTTCCGACCGGGTGGGCCGTCGCGGGGCAGGTGGGGGCGCTCCCGTACATCATTCGGACCGTCAGCGTGCGGCTCCGGACGCCAGTTGAGAAACTGACGAACGTGCAGAATTGCGGACATTTCAATCTGAGTGTGAGGGGCGCCACATGAGGACTCCGGTGTTCGAGGACATCGATCCCGCGAGTGACTGTGATTGCCCCGGATGTGTTCACTGGCGGCGCGTGCTGCCCCTTTCCTCGCGGCTCGGGCCGTCCGGCCCGCTGGGCCATCCGGCCGCCCGCGCCCATGGCCTCGGCCTCGCGGGGGCGCGGACCCCCGTGGCGCTCGCGCTGGCCGCCTCCGCGAGCGCCGTCCTCGGCGCGGCGCCGGCGGTCGCCGCGGTGCACGCACCCGTCCGGCCCGGTCTTCCCCCGGCCGACGGGCACGACGACACCCCGCAGGGGCACCGGGCGCCGCTGCACGGTCCGGCGGGGAAGCCCGCGCTGCCCGTCAGGCCGGGCAAGCAGGTCAGGGGGCCGACCACCACGCGGACCGCGATCATCAGCCGGGCCAAGACCTGGATCGACGCGCAGGTGCCGTACAGCATGGACGACTACTGGCGGGACGGATACCGGCAGGACTGCTCCGGGTTCGTCTCGATGGCCTGGAACCTGCCGGGCAACGAATGGACCGGCAGCCTCGACAGCTTCGGGGTGCGGATCACCCGGGACCGGCTCCAGCCCGGCGACATCCTGCTCTTCCACAACCCCGACAACCCCGAGAAGGGCTCGCACGTCGTCATCTTCGGCGGCTGGACGGACTACACGCACACGCAGTACGTCGCCTACGAGCAGGCCCCGCCGCGCGCCCGGAAGCAGTCGACCCCGTACGCGTACTGGACGAACTCGGACCGCTACGTGCCCTACCGCTACCGGGGGATCACGGAGGGCGCGGGCGGTCCGCCGCCGTCCACGTCGACCCGCTACCCGGGGGCCGCGTACTTCGGGACCGGCGCGGACAACGCGTACGTCACCCAGCTCGGCCGGCTCCTGGTGGACCGGGGCGGGCGGCGCTTCTACACGAAGGGACCGGGGCCGCGCTGGTCGGCCGCGGACCGGCGGGCCACGCAGGCGTTCCAGCGGGCGCAGGGCTGGAAGGGGGCCGACGCGGACGGGCTGCCGGGACCGAAGACCTGGTCGTACCTGGTCGGCAAGAAGGGCAGGAACATCCCCGCCGTGACGGCCGGACCGGGCTCCTCGGGCACCGCGCCCGGCTATCCGGGGCGCGCGGTGTTCCGGCCCGGGGCGAACGACCCCCACGTGACCGAGCTGGGAAGACAGCTCGTCAAGAAGGGGTTCGGCACGCACTACACCTCCGGTCCCGGGCCCCGCTGGGGCGAGGCGGACCGGCGCAACGTCGAGGCGTTCCAGCGGGCCCAGGGCTGGCGCGGCGGGGCGGCGGACGGCTATCCGGGACCGGAGACCTGGCGACGGCTCTTCTCCTGAGCGGCCGGGTTCCGCACGGCTCGGCACCACACTTCCAGGCGCGGAGGCATGGAGGCAGCTATGAGTACGACGACGTCAGACACCCCGGAGCCCGAGGGGACGGCTCCGGCGGAAGCCGGGCCCGAAACGGCGGCCGGGGGTGGCGGTCACCGGCCGGAGACCGCGGCCGAGGGAGGCGGTGGCCACCGGGCCGCGCGGCTCATCCACAACGAGGCCACCACCGAGATCCCCGTCCATCTGCTCTTCCGCGACGACCCCGACCCGGTGTCCGTGCCGCTGACACCGGCCGTCGTGGGCCGGCGGCGCGGGACCGGGGAGCAACCGCGGATCAGGCGGCCCGTGCCCGGCCCCCCTCCGCGCCCGGTGCCCGAGGCGGACCCCGAGCTGGTCGAACGGCCCGCACGGGTGCTGCCCGGAGCGGCGGGTGTGCTGGCCGGGGTCTGCGGGGTGGCCGGATGTGCCCTCACCACCTGGTGGGCCGGGCTCCTGCCGCCCTCCGTGCTGGCGGCGCTGGAGCTGCACGGGCGCGCGGGCACCGGACTCGGGCCCGCGCAGTGGGCCGCGTACGCCGGTGCGGGCGCGCTCGGTCTGTTCGGCTTCGGCGGTCTCGCCCGCGGCCGGACCGGGCGGGCCTGGGTGCTCGGTCTGTTCGGGCGCTACCGCGGCACGGTCCGGCGCACCGGTCTCATGTGGGTCAACCCCCTGGTGCTGCGCCGCCGGGTCGACGTACGGCTGCGGCACTGGCGCAGCGAGCCGATGTCCGTCGTCGACGCGAACGGGGTCGAGCTGAGGGTCGTCGTGCTCGTCGTGTGGCGCGTCAAGGACACCGCGCGGGCCACGCTCGCGGTCGACGACCACCGGACGTATCTGCGCGAATGTGTGGAGGCGGCCCTGTCGCGGGTGCTCTCCCAGCTTCCGGCCGAGCTGCCGCCCGCCGTGATCAGGGATCTGACCCTGCGCAACACGGACGCGGTCGGCGAGGCGCTGACCCGGATGGTGGCCGCGGACACGGCTCCGGTCGGACTGGAGGTGTTCTCCGCGCAGCCGACCCGGATCGAGTACGCGCCGGAGATCGCCGCGGTGATGCAGCGCCGGCGGATCGCGGCCCTGGACGCCCAGCACCGCGACAGCGTGCTGGGCTCGGTCGTCGACTCGGTCGAGGACACGGTGACCCGGCTGACCCTGCGCGGGCTGGTCGAACTGGACGACTACGAACGCAAGGCGTTGGTGAAGGACTTGACGGTGGCGTTCTGCACGGGGCGCGGGGAGGTCTCCTCGTAGGCGGCCGGGCGGGGCGGACAGGTTCGCTATTGGTATGGACATGTTCAACTACCCGCAATAATCTGACACTTGGTCTAGACCTGAAAATCGCGCGCACAGCTCACGGGAACATCCCCCACGTCCTCCAGGAGCGGCAGCATGCGCACACGGACGAACCACCTCCCCACCGGCCGGCCCCGCACCGGCCGGAAGGCCAGGATGTACGCGGCGGTGCTCGGCCTCGCGACGGCGGGCACCTTCGTGCTCTCCACCGGCGGAGCCGGCGCCCACGGCTACACCGACCAGCCCCTCAGCAGGCAGAAGATGTGCGCCGCGAACGGCGGCGTCGTGGCCAACTGCGGTGACATCCAATGGGAACCGCAGAGCGTCGAGGGCCTCAAGGGCTTCCCGGCGGCGGGCCCGGCCGACGGACAGATCTGCTCCGCGGGCCACACCAACTTCGGCCAGCTCGACCAGCCCAGGACCCCCGCGGGCACGGCCTGGCCGACGACCAAGGTCACGGCGGGCCAGTCCTACACGTTCCGCTGGCAGTTCACCGCCATGCACGCGACCACCGACTTCAAGTACTTCATCACCAAGACCGGCTGGAACCAGAACCACGCGCTGACCCGCGCGGACCTGGAGACCACCCCGTTCCTGACGGTCCCCTACAACGGACAGCGCCCCCCGTCCACGCTCACGCACACCGGCACCCTGCCCGGTGGCAGGACCGGACACCACGTCATCCTCGGCGTGTGGACGGTCGCCGACACGACGAACGCGTTCTACTCCTGCGCCGACGTCACGTTCTGACGACCGGTGCCCCGGCGGCCCGAGTTCTGAGCCTCCCTTGAGGCGCTCGTGCCCCCGGCGCGGGTATGTTCCCCGCACGTCGACTCGACCAGGTCGGCGTGCGGGGAAACGACATCGACCACCGGGGGACCGTCATGAGTGTGTTCTTCTACGCCCTGCCCAGCCTGATCATCGTCGTGGTGCTGATCGCGGCGGCCAGAATCGTGCGCCGCTCGCTGGAGCTGCGCAGTGCGTGGAGCAGCGGGCTGACCGCGGAGGCGCGCTGCCTGCGCTCGTACACGACGGTCAGCGGGGGCGGCAACGACACCTCCGTCACCACGACCCTGCACCACATCTTCGAGTTCACGACCCGCGAGGGCCGGGCGGTCCGCTTCGAGGAGGCCAACGGCCGCAGGACGGTCGTCGAGGGTGACATCGTCCCCGTGTACTACACCGCCTCGCACCCCGAGAAGGCCACGGCGCAGTCGCCGAGCCCGGGCAGGGCGGCCGCGGGCACCGTCGGCATGCTGGTGTTCCTCGGTCTGATCGTCAGCTTCTGCGTCGGCTTCATGATCACCTACCACCAGGTGTCCTCGGGCGTCGACGGGTTCTTCGGCGGGGTGTAGGGCCCGGCCCCGGTGCCGGCCGGGGCGCCTGCCGGGGCCGGAGGGCGTGCACGCCTCTCCTCATCTGACGGACCGTCAATTACGGTACGGCCTCATGGCATCCAGCAGGCGCACCATCGGCGAGCTCGTGCGGGAGCGGTGGGGCGACCACCGGCCGGGACTGTGGTTCGAGGGCCGGGTCGTCAGCCACCACCGGGTCGCGGCGGGCGCGGCGGCCCGCGCGGCCCTGCTCGCCGAGCTGCTGCCGTCCGGCGCGGAGCCGCACGTGGGGGTGCTGCTCGACAACACCCCCGAATACCCCCTGTGGCTGGGGGCGGCCGCTCTCGCCGGCGCAGCCGTCGCGGGGATCAACCCGACCCGGCGCGGACCCGAACTGGCCCGGGACATCCTGCACACCGAGTGCCGCGTCCTGGTCACCGAGCGGGCCCACCTGCCGCTCCTCGACGGGCTCGAACTCCCGGGCGTGCGGGTCCTGGTGACCGACACGGACGCCTACGCCGAGCTCCTGAGGACGTACGAGGGCGCGAAGCCGGACGAGGGCGGGGCGGGCCCGGACAGCCGCTTCCTGCTGCTCTTCACCTCCGGTTCGACCGGCGCGCCCAAGGCCGCGATCTGCACCCAGGGCAGGATCGCGGCGGCCGGCCGCTCGCTCGTCGACCACTTCGGGGTGCGCGCGGACGACACCCACTACATCTGCATGCCGATGTTCCACGGCAACGCCGTGATCGCCGACTGGGCCCCCGCGCTGGCGGCCGGTGCCGGGATCGCGCTGCGGCGCCGCTTCTCGGCCTCCGGATTCCTGCCCGACGTACGGGCCTGCGGGGCCACCTACTTCACCTATGTCGGCCGTGCCGTGCAGTACCTGCTGGCCACGCCCGCCCGCCCCGACGACCGCGACAACCCGCTGCGCCTGGGATTCGGGACGGAGGCCGGGGCGGTCGACGCGGCCGCCTTCGAGAAGCGCTTCGGAGCGCGGCTCGTCGAGGGCTACGGGTCCTCCGAGGGCGGCGCCGCCGTCCAGCGCGCGCCCGGCACCCCGGCGGGGGCGATCGGCCGGGCGGCGCCCTCCGACGACCTCGCGGTGATCGACCCGGACACCCGGCGCGAGTGCCCGCCGGCCGTCTTCGCCGCGGACGGACGTCTGCTCAACGGAGGCGACGCGATAGGGGAGTTGGTGAACCGGGGTGCCAGTCTCTTCGAGGGGTACTGGCGCAATCCCGAGGCCGAGGCGGCCCGGCGCCGGGGAGCGTCGCCCGGGGCGGGCGAGGGGAACGGCGGGGCGGGAGAGGGCTGGTACTGGACCGGCGACCTCTTCTACCGCGACGCCGACGGCTTCCTCTACTTCGCCGGACGTGCCGACGACCGGCTGCGCGTCGACAGCGAGAACCTCGCCGCCGCGATGATCGAGAACATCCTCGCGCGGTACGAGGACGCCGCCGCCGTCGCGGTGTACGCCGTGCCGGATCCGGTGGCCGGCGACCAGGTGATGGCGACCCTGGCCCTGAAGGAGGGCGCCCGCTTCGGCCCCTCGTCCTTCGCCGCGTTCCTGCTGGCCCAGCCCGATCTGGGCACGAAGATGGCACCCCGGTTCCTGCGGATCGTGGAGCGGATGCCCGTCACCGCCACCAACAAGATCCACCGGGTGGCCCTGCGGCGCGAGGGCTTCCGCTGTGCCGACCCGGTGTGGTGGCGGCCGCCGGGCGCCGCGGCGTACCGGAGACTCACGGCCGCGGACGTGGACGCCCTGGTGACCCGGTACCGGGCGCACGGGCGCGAGGAACTGCTGACGCGCTAGCCGCCGGGACGGCTTCGGAGCCGCCGCTCCGGCGGCGCGCGAGCGGGGCTCGTCCCGCGCCCGGTACCCGTACAGGTCCGGGGGCCGGTGACCTTCGGCCCGAGCGGTCGGGGTGATCCGGGTGGTCCGGGGGGAGTGACGGGGCCTTCGTCCTCGGACGGTCCCGGGAGAGGGGAGCGTCGTTCCGCGTCGTTCCGCGTCGTTCCGGACCGTCCGGGGTGGGTGGTGTCCGTCGCGGACGCTTCGCGGGCGGCCGGTGACATCCGGCGGTGTCTTGTGAACGGTGACGGCACGAGGCATCCCCGCCGCCTTCCGCGGGGAGGATATCCGGGCACGTGTGCCGAGGAGCCTGTGCGCCACAGGTCCGAGCCGAGGGAAGAAGGGTGTTGCGTTGCCTGATCCGGGTCGCGGACACGCAGGCCGCGGGGCGATGCCGCCCCGGCCCGCGTCCGCGCCGGTGACGCCGTCGGTGTCGCCGGTTCCGGGGCCCGGAGCCGGCCGGGGACGTGTCGTGCCCCCGCGCCCCAGGCCGCCCCCGGGAGGACCGCCGCCCCAGCCCGCCCGTGTGCTCCACGGGACGGTCGGACGCCCCCACCCCCACCCCCTCGACGGCACCTGAAAGGCCATCATGTCCCCCACGCATGACCCGCTCGACCGCGGACACAACGACGACCTGCTCGGGTTCGTCAGAGCCAGCCCCTCGCCGTACCACGTGGTGGCGAGCGCGGCGCAGCGCCTGGAGAAGGCGGGGTTCGCGGAGCTGCGGGAGCGGGACGAGTGGACGGCCGGAGCCGAGGGAGGCCGTTACGTCGTCCGCGGAGGAGCACTCGTCGCCTGGTACGTCCCGCCGGGCGCCCCCGCCGACACCCCGTTCCGGATCGTCGGCACCCACACCGACTCGCCGAACCTGAGGGTCAAGCCCACGCCCGACACCGGCTCGGCGGGGTGGCGGCAGATCGCCGTGGAGATCTACGGCGCGGTGCCGCTCAACACCTGGCTCGACCGGGACCTCGGCGTCTCGGGGCGGCTGGTCCTGCGGGACGGTTCGACCCGGCTGGTCCGCGTCGACAAGCCGCTGCTGCGGGTGCCGCAGCTCGCCATCCACCTCGACCGCACCGTCAACGAGGGGCTCGCCCTGGACCGGCAGCGGCACATGACCCCGCTGTGGGGGCTCGGCGGCTCGGCGTCCGGCGCGCTGCTCGGCCGGGTCGCGGACGAGGCGGGCGCCGACGTCTCGGAGGTCCTCGGCTGGGACCTCATGCTGCACGACATCCAGCGGCCCGGATACCTGGGCGCGGACGAGGAGTTCATCGTCGCGCCGCGCCTCGACAACCAGATCTCGGTGCACGCCGGTGTCGCCGCCCTGGTCGCGGCGGCCGGCTCGGAACGGCCGCCCGCCTCCATACCGGTGCTCGCCGCCTTCGACCACGAGGAGGTCGGCAACGAATCGGAGTCCGGGGCCGGGAGCCCCTTCCTGGAGCGGGTCCTCGGCCGCTCCGTGACCGTGCGGGGCGGCGGCCGGGAGGACTTCGACCGCGCACTCGCCGGTGCCCTGTGCGTCTCCTCCGACATGACCCACGCGGTCCACCCCAACTACACCGAACGGCACGACCCGGACCACCGTCCGCTGCCCAACGGCGGTCCGGTGATCAAGGTGAACGTCAATCAGCGGTACGCGAGCGACGGAGTCGGGGTCGCCGCCTTCGCCGCGGCCTGCGAACGGGCCGGGGTGCCCTACCAGCCGTTCGTCTCGAACAACGCGATGCCCTGCGGGACGTCGATCGGTCCGGTCATCGGGGCCCGTCTCGGTGTGACGACGGTCGACGTGGGGGTGGCCGGGCTGTCGATGCACTCGGCGCGCGAACTGTGCGGGGCCCGGGACCCGGAGCTGCTGGCACGGGTGCTGACCGAGTTCGTGGCGGCGGGACCGTCCGGGGGATGAGCGCGGGCGCGAGGCGCCCCGGACACGTGTGAAGGCCCCCCACTGACGTGGAGGGCCTTCACCAAGGTGCGCCGCCAGGGACTCGAACCCCGGACCCGCTGATTAAGAGTCAGCTGCTCTAACCAACTGAGCTAGCGGCGCATGACTCCCGCCTTCCGCTTCCGCGGCCGGCGACGAAGGAAATACTACCTGGTCCGCGGGGGTGCTTCCGACCAGCCGCGCGGACCACGCCCGCGGACCACCCGAGCGGGCCCGTACGGGCGATGCGGGCCCGCACGGGGGCTGCTCTCAGATCGCGAGGGACAGCAGTACCGGGGTGGCCCCGCGGTTCAGCGTGTCGGCGGCGCGGCGGAGCCGGTGGGCGTGTTCGACCGGGAGCGAGAGGGCCAGGCAGCCGACGGAGGAGCCGGCGGTGATCGGGACGGCCGCGCAGACCGTGCCGATCGCGTACTCCTGGAGGTCGAGCACGGGCACGGTGGCCGGCTGGGAGTCGAGACGGGACAGCAGCAGCCGCTCGCTGGTGATGGTCCGCGAGGTGAGCCGGGCCATCTTGTGCCGGGCGAGATGGTCGCGGCGGCCGTTGTGGTCGAGCTGGCCGAGAAGGCTCTTGCCGACCGCGCTGGCGTGCGCGGAGGAGCGGAAGTCGACCCATTCGTTGACCGCGGGGGTGGACGGGCTCTCTGCGTACTGGGTGACGTGCACCTCGCCGTCGATGTACCGGCTGATGTAGATCGCGGCGCCGACCGAGTCGCGGAGCCGGTCGATCGTGTGCTGGAGCTTGTCGCGCAGCGCCTGCTCGCGGCCGTGGGCGGAACCGAGACGGCCGAGGGCGGCGCCGGTGACGTACGCGCCGTCCGCGACCTGCTCGACGTAGCCCTCCCGGCGCAGCATGCGCAGCAGTACGGTCAGCCGGTCGGCGCCGAGGCCGGCCCGGCGGGCGAGTTCGGTCGCGGTGACGCCGGTGGTGTGCTGCGACACGGTCTCCAGGACGCGCAGGGCGTCCTGGGCCGAGTGGTACGGCGCGGTCGGCTCGTTCATCAGCGCCACGGTTTCCCCCTGCGCTTCATGGCCCGGCTCAAAAATGACGTCGGCCCGGACACCTGGGCTCACTACACGATAACGGTCAAGACGCCTTCTGTGGCGGTGCGTTGACGAGATTGGTGGTGCGCTCCACGCCTCTCAGCAGGAGCGCACCACCCTGGCATATGTCAACGGCATGACGCTTCGGGCATGCCCCACGCGTCGGACCTCGCGCCTTGCGGTAAGCGCTCACCCTCGGCCCCTCGTCCGGCCGCCGATCTCAGAGGACCGCGCCGAGAAATTCCCTGGTCCGCTCGTGCTCCGGGTCGCCGAAGATCTTCTCCGGCGGCCCGGATTCGATGACATGGCCAGAATCGAACATCAGCACCTGGTCCGAGATGTCCCTGGCGAAATTCATCTCGTGGGTCACGCAGAGCATCGTGATGTCCGTGGTGTGGGCGATGTCGCTCAGGACGTCGAGGACGCCCGCGACCAGCTCGGGATCGAGCGCGGAGGTGACCTCGTCGAGCAGCAGCACCTGCGGGCGCATCGCCAGCGCGCGGGCGATGGCCACGCGCTGCTGCTGGCCGCCGGACAGCCGGCCCGGCCGCGCGTCGCACTTGTCCGCGAGGCCGACCAGGTCAAGCAGCCCGCGGGCCCGTTCCTCGGCCTCGTCCCGGGACAGGCCGAGGACGGTCACGGGCGCCTCGGTGACGTTTCTGAGCACGCTCATGTTCGGGAACAGGTTGAACTGCTGGAAGACCATCCCGATCTTCTTGCGGACCTCGCGGACCTGCTTCCCCTCGGCGGGGAAGAGCCGGTCACCGGCGACCGTGATCGTGCCCTCGTCCGGCCGGGTCAGCGTCATCAGCAGCCGCAGGATCGTCGTCTTTCCCGAACCGGACGGACCGATCAGCGTGACGTGCTTGCCGGAGTCGACGCGGAAGTCCAGCTCGTCGAGGACGGTGTTGTCCCCGAAGCGCTTGGTGACCTTCTCGAAGCGGATCAGCTCGCTGCCGTCCACCGGGGGATTGGCGAGGTCGTCCAGGGGGCTGGTCTCGGTGTTCGTGTCAGCGGACAAGGCGTCGCTCCAGGGCTCGCAGCAGCAGGGAAGCCGGGTAGGAAATGAGGATGAAGGCCACACCGATGACCGTGAGCGGCTCCGTGAACTGGAAGTGCTGCTGCGAGTACAGCCGCGCCTCGCCGAGCATCTCCAGCACGGTGATCGTCATCAGCATCGGGGTGTCCTTGAGCATCGCGATGACGTAGTTGCCGAGCGCCGGCACCACACGGCGGACCGCCTGCGGCAGGATCACGGCCGTCCAGGTGCGCCGCGTGGGAAGGCCGAGCGCCGTGGCCGCCTCCCACTGGCCGGGGGGCACGCCCTCGATGCCGGCCCGGTAGACCTGCATCGTGTACGTCGAGTAGTGCAGCCCGATCGCGATCACGCCGGTGGTCAGCGCGGAGAACGTGACGTTCCACTCGGGCAGCACGTAGAAGAGGAAGAAGAGCTGCACCAGCAGCGGGGTGTTGCGCACGAACTCGGTGGCCACCCCGACCGGCCAGCGCACCCAGCGCGTCGGCGTGCGCATCAGCAGCGCCCACACCAGACCGAGGACGAACGCGATCACCGAGCCGAGGGCCAGCGCCTGAAGCGTGACCAGCAGACCGTCCCAGAAGTGCGGCATGAAGTCGCCGACGGCACTCCAGTCCCAGGTCATGAGGCACCACCGATCGTCGTCGCCATGAGGGGGGTGGTGCTCATGAGGAGCGTGATGGTCATGAGGCACCTCCGGCCGCGCCGGCGCCCGCGCCGGCCGTCGCGGCCCGCTTCTCCTCGCGGGCCGGCATGCTGTCCGGAGTCCTGCCGACCCCGGCCTTCAGCCGCTTCTCCAGACCGCGCATCAGCCGGGTGAGCAGGAAGGCGATGACGAAGTAGATGAGCAGGACGTACGTGTAGACCTCCGCGCTCTGCTGGAGGGCGAGCCGCACCAGGTTGGCGCTGAACGTCAGGTCCCCCATCCCCATCACGGAGACCAGCGCCGTGCCCTTGAGCAGTTCGACCAGCAGGTTGGAGAAGGGCGGGATCATCTCCGGCACCGCCTGCGGCAGCAGGATCAGCCGCATCCGCTGCCAGCGCGTGAAGCTGAGCGCGATCCCGCCCTCGCGCTGCGCCGGGTCGACCGCGGTCAGCGCGCCGCGCACGATCTCCGATCCGTACGCCCCGTACGTCAGCCCGAGCGCCAGCGTGCCCGCCCACAGCGGGACGAGCTGCCAGCCGAAGGCGAGCGGCAGCACGAAGTACACCCAGAAGATCATGATCAGCGCGGAGGTGCCACGGAACACCTCGGTGTAGAGGCCCGCGAGGAAGCGGACGATCCACGACCCGGAGGTGCGGGCGATTCCTGCCAGGAAGGACATGGCTCCGGCCAACAGTGCGCTGAGGAACAGCAGTTGGACGGTGACCCAGATCCCTTCCAGGACGAGTTTCCAGAGTCCCGATGTCATCCGCGGCACAGCTCCTTCGCGGTCATGTCGGTCATCTCGGCCCTGGTGAAGCCGAACGGCCGCAGGATGCGGAAGAGTTCACCGCTCCGCTTCATCTTCCGCAGCTCGGCGTTGAACGCGTCCCGCAGGCGCGTCTCCGGCGAACGGAACGCGAAACCGCCGCCGTCGACGTGCGGCTTGCCCTTGACCAGCGGGGCGAAGGCCTTGGTGCTCTCGGCCTTCGCGGACTTCCGCACCACCTCGCGGACGGTCAGCGCCGTCCCGGCGAAGACGTCGGCGCGCCCCGCCTCGACCGCGTTCAGCCCGGCCACCTGGTCGGGCACGATCAGGATGTCGCTCTCCGCGTACCCCGCCTCGACCGCGTACTGGATCTCCGCGTAGCCGGTCCCGGTCGCGAACCTGGCCTTCTTCGCCACGACGTCCCGGTAGTCGTGCAGCCCCTTCGGGTTGCCCTTGCGCACGATGAAGGCGTCGAGCATCTGATAGTCCGGGTCGGCGAAGATGACCTGCTCACAGCGCTCGGCGTTGATGTACATCCCGGCGGAGACGACGTCGAACTGCTGCGAGTCGAGCCCGGGTATGAGAGAGCCGAACTCGGTCGGCACCGGCTGGACGCGGCCGACGCCCAGCCGCTTGAACACGGCCTTGGCGAGTTCCGGCGCCTCTCCGGTGAGTTGGCCGTCCCGGTCGATGTAACCGAAGGGGATCTCGCCCGCGATGCCGAGCCGGACGACGCCCTGCGCCCTCAGCCGGTCGAGGAGATCACCGCCGTCCGTCGACGCCGCCGTGGCCACGCGACTGCAGCCGGCGGCGCCGAGCGCGCCGAGCGCCGCCACCCCCGCGAGCAGCGACCGCCGGGTCGTCCCGGACGGCGGTCTGTCGTGTCCCGTTGCGTTCGCACATGCTTTCCCAAGTGGTGGAGCCATGGGCGCGCAGCTACCCGGGTCCATGCGATGTATGCGGGCCGGATTCGTCCTTGCGGTGGCGGCCGTCGAGCTGTAAGGCCGTCGTCGCGGCGGCTTTCGGCCCGGTCCTTCCCCGCTCCGTCCCGCCGGGGCGGTTCAGTGTCCCGGCACGTATCCGCGCTTCTTGTCGACCACGTTCGACAGCGGCTTGCCCGCGGCCCAGCGCTCGTACAACTCCACGAACTGCGCGCCCAGTTCGTCCCTCCAGCCGACCGTGTCCCCGCTCATGTGCGGTGACACGATCAGACCCGGGAGGTCCCACAACGGGCTGTCGTGGCCGAGCGGCTCGTGCTCGAAGACGTCGAGGGCCGCGCCCGCGATCCACCGCTTCGACAGCGCCTCGGCGAGCGCCTCCTCGACGACGAGCTGCCCGCGCCCGACATTGATGAAGCGGGCCGAGGGCTGCATCATCCCGAAGCGCCGGGCGTCGAACATGCCGCGTGTCTCGGCGGTGAGGGGAGCCGCGGACACCACCCAGTCGGCGCGTGCCATCAGCCGGTCCAGCTCCCCGGGACCGTGGATCCCGGTGCGCGGGACGCGCCCCACCAGCGCCGTGGTGACGTCGAGCGCCTTGAGCGCGCGCACGATCGCCCGCCCGATCGGCCCCGACCCCACCACGCAGGCGCGGGTCCCGGCCACCCGCTGGGACTCGCGGTGCCGCCACTCGTGCCGGCGCTGCAGGTCCCAGGTCCGAGGCAGATCCTTCGCCATGGCGAGGACCAGGGCGGCCACGTACTCGGCGATCGGCCGGTCGAAGACGCCCCGCGCGTTGGTCACCACCGTGTCGGAGGCGGCGAGCTCGGGACACATCAGATGGTCCACGCCCGCGCTGGCCGTGTGCACCCACCGTGGCCGCCTGCCCCCGCCCGGCCAGGCACGGCGTACGGCCTGCGAGGCGAAGTCCCAGACGAGCAGCACGTCCGCGTCCGGCAGCTTCTCCGCGAGCGTGGACTCGTCGGCGTGCTCGATCCGCGCCCGGCCGGTGAGCCGGCCCAGCCGGGGGAGCGGGTCGGCGTCCAGCACGAGCAGGGTCGCCGGGGCCGACGGGCGGGGCGCGCCGGGGGACGTACGGGCGTTCATGGGGGAAACCCTTTCGCAAGGGGATCGACCACGCTCGCACCCGAACCAGCGGCCGTCAACACCGGCGTACGACGTCGTCCCCGGCCGGAGGCGCGACCGCGGAGCACGCGGCGGTCTCGGCCAACCAGGTGGAGAAATGGGCGGGGCTGCGCCAACTGGGTACCCGGGCGGTGGGCCCTTGCCGGCGGCTGATTGACCGGGCCGCCCGGCGGGGACCGTACTTCCCGATGAACAGGAAGGTTGGGCATGACCGCACTCGGATTCCTCTACCCCGGCCACTCGGCCGAGGACGACTACCCGCGCATCGAGCAGCTCCTCGGCAGCGACATCCGTCTGACCGTCGTCCACACGGACGGGGGCGAGGACGCGCACCACATGGACGCGCTCCTCGACATGGGCTCGGCCGACCGTCTCGCGGCGGGTGTCGAGGAGCTGCGCCTGTCCGGTGCGGAGGCGGTGGTCTGGGCGTGTGCGACCGGCAGTTTCGTCCAGGGGGTGCAGGGCGCCCACGAACAGGTCCGCGGTCTCGCCAGGGCGGCCGGACTGCCCGCGTCCTCGACGTCCTTCGCCTTCGCGCACGCGGCGCGGGAGATCGGCGTGGACCGGGTCGCGATCGGGGCGGCCTGGCCCGACGACGTGGCCGCGCTGTTCGCGGCGTTCCTGAAGGAGACCGGCACGGAGGTGGCCGCGGTGCGCGGCTTCGGTGCCGCCGCCTCAGAGGAGGCCTCCGGCTGGGACTACGGCCGGGTCCTCGCGCTGGCCCGGGAGGCCGATCACCCGGACGCCGGGGCGGTCGTCCTCCCCGACACGGCCCTGCACACCGCCTCCCACCTGACGGCCCTGGAGAAGGACCTCGCCAAACCGGTCCTCACCGCGGCCCAGGTCACCGTCTGGGAGGCCCTGCGCCTGACGGGCCGCAAGGTCAACGCCCCCGACCTGGGCACCCTCTTCACCCGAGAACCCATCATCCAGGCGTGAGACAGGATCAGCCCCTCCGGCGGGCGAAAGTTTCAGCCCCTCCGGCGTTCGAGGAGCGGGGTCTGGGGCGGAGCCCCAGGTACGGGACGGGCAGGGGCGGAGGGGGCGAAACACCGCTTCCCCAGTCCCCCGGGCGGGCTCCCCACCCCGCCCGGGGGAATAAACGGAGACGGCCTCCTGTTAATCGGCGGAAGGACCGCAACTGGTAGGCAACAGGAGGCACCCCCGGTGGACGAGACGCCCAAGACGGACGAGATCCGCGGCACAGCACAGGGCACCGCCCCCGTACCCCTGTCCGTACTGGACCTGGTCACGGTGGGCGCGGGCCGCACCGCGACCCAGGCCCTGCGCACCAGCGTGGAGATCGCCCGCCTCGCGGAATCCCGCGGCTTCCACCGCTACTGGGTGGCCGAACACCACTCGATGCCCGGCGTGGCCAGCTCCTCGCCCGCCGTGATCCTCGCCCACCTCGCCGCCCACACGCACCGCATCCGGCTCGGCTCCGGCGGAGTGATGCTCCCCAACCACGCCCCGCTGGTCATCGCGGAGCAGTTCGGCACCCTGGAGGCGTTGGCTCCGCACCGCATCGACCTGGGCCTCGGCCGGGCCCCGGGCACGGACGGCGCCACGGCCGCCGCGCTGCGCCGCACCCAGCGGGCGGCCGAGGGCGCCGACGACTTCCCCGAACAGCTCGCGGAGCTCGTCCGCTTCCTGGACGACGACTTCCCCGACGGCCACCCCTACACCCGGATCCACGCCGTCCCCGGGCCCGTGCAGGCGACCTCGCCGGGCGGTGTCCAGTCCCCGCACCGGCCCCCGGTCTGGCTGCTCGGTTCCTCCGGCTTCAGTGCCCGCCTCGCCGGCGTCCTCGGCCTCCCGTTCGCCTTCGCGCACCACTTCTCGGCGCAGAACACGATCCCGGCCCTCGACCTCTACCGCGAGTCCTTCCGGCCCAGCGCGGTCCTCGACGCCCCGTACGCCCTCATCGGCGTCTCCGCCCTCGCCGCCGACGAGGAGAAGGAGGCCCGCCGTCAGGTGCTGGCGGCCGCCCTGAGCATGGTCCGCCTGCGCACCGGACATCCCGGCCTCGTGCCCACCCCGGAGGAGGCGGAGGCGTACGAATTCAGCCCGATGGAGCGGGAGTTCATCGGTTCCTGGAACGCCAACGTCATCCACGGCACCGCCGACGAGGTGCGCGCCGGCCTCGACGACCTCCACAAGCGCACCGGCGCCGACGAGTTGATGATCACGGGCAACGCGCACAGCGGTGACGTACGGCTGCGCTCGTACGAACTGATCGCGGACGCCTACGGGTTGCCGGGGGAGCCGGCCGCCGAGGAGGCCTGAGGCCGGGTCGCCGACATCAGGAGCGCGGAGATGCGTTCGGGTGCCACCGGCCGGGAGTAGAGCCACCCCTGGCCGGTGTCGCAGCCGATCCCGCGCAGCCGTGAGGCCTGGGAGGCGGTCTCCACGCACTCGGCGGTGACCGTCAGGCCGAGCCGGTGGGCGAGCTGGATGAGCGCCTCCACGATGACCTCGTCGGCCGGGTTGGGGTGGGCGGAGGAACCGTCGGCGTTCTCGTACTGGAAGCCGCGGACGAAGGCGCCGTCCAGCTTCAGCACGGACACCGGGAGCCTGCTCAGGTAGGCGAGGTTCGAGTAGCCGGTGCCGAAGTCGTCGATGGCGATGCGGACACCCATGTCGCTGAGGGCCTGGAGTGCCTGGAGCGGGCGGCCCGCGGAGCCCATCACCGCCGACTCCGTCAGCTCCAACTGCAGCAGGTGCGGGGCCAGTCCGGTCTCCGCGAGGATCTTCGCCACGTCCGCCACCAGGTCGGAGTCCCAGACCTGGCGCACGGCGACGTTCACACTGACGAAGATCGGTGGCGCGTCCGGGCGGTCGAGCTGCCAACGGCGCGCCTGGCGGCAGGCGGTGGCCAGGACCCAGCGGCCGAGCTGGACGATCGAGCCGTTCTCCTCGGCGAGTCCGATGAACCGGTTCGGTGTGAGTGTCCCGAACCGCGGGTGGTTCCAGCGGACGAGCGCCTCGACGCCGTGCACCCCGCCGTCCTCCATCCCCACCAACGGCTGGTACTCCAGGGTGAATTCACCCCGATCGACGGCCGATCGGAGGGTGGCCGACAGGGCCTGGCGGGTCATGCGGTGCGCGTTGCGCTCCGGGTCGAAGAGCGTCCAGCGGCCCTTGCCGTCCGCCTTCGCCCAGTACAGCGTGGTGTCCGCGGCCTGCATCAGAGCGGTCGCGGTGGTGCCGGTGGCGCGCCGCTCGACGACCCCGATGGACGCCGACAGGGACAGCCGCTGCCCCGACAGGTCGAACGGCGCCTGGAGCGCCTTCAGCGCGGACTCGGCGAGATCCGCCAACTGGTCGGTGCCCGTGGAGTCCTCGACGAGCAGGGCGAACTCGTCCCCGCCCAGCCGCGCCACCAGGGGAGCGGCCGCCCTCGTGAGGCCGGCCTCCTCCGCACAGCGGGTCAGACGCTCCGCGACCGCCGCGAGCAGCCGGTCCCCGACCCGGTGGCCGAGTGTGTCGTTGACCGCCTTGAACCCGTCCAGGTCCAGATAGCAGAGCCCGATCCGGCCGGTTCCGCACTCCTCGTACGCCTCCGCCTCCAGCGCCGCCGACAGCCGCTCGAAGAACAGGGTGCGGTTGGGCAGCCGGGTCACCGGGTCGTGCATCTGCAAGTGCCGCAGCCGCGCCTGGAGTTCACGGCGCGCGCCGATGTCGGTGACCGAGATCAGGACCGCCTGTTCCTGCGGCGGCAGCGGCGCGATCGTGACCTGCGCCCAGATCACCTGGCCGTCGGGGTGCTTGAGCCGGCGGGTGCAGCGCAGCCGGGCCTGGCTGCCGCCCAGCATCTCGCGGTACGCGTGCCAGGTGCGGGCGTCGGAGGCCAGGTCCATCAGGTCGGCGGCGGCCCGCCCGGTCAGCGTCCGCGTCCCGGTGCCGAGCAGCGCGCTCAGTGCCTCGTTGGCGGTGACGACGAGACCGTCGCGGTCGACGACCGCCATCGCGAGAGGGGCGGTGGCGAACGCCGAGTGGAAGGTGCGGAGTGACGTTCCGTCGGGAACCGCCAGGGGTGCCGGTGCCCCGGAAGGCGGCTCCGGCAGCACGGACGGTACGGAAGGGGAGAGTGGGCCGGGAGAGGTCCCGGCGGACGTACGAGAAGACGCGTTGACGTGACGTTCTGTGACGGCCGGCCGGACGAGGTCCCCCGCGGGCGCCGGCCCTTCGGACGTTCCGCTCACCGTTCGCTCCCGCAGTGCACTCGTTCTCGGTCTGGGTCTCTCGGGGCGGTCGGCCGGTGATGGGCGGCCGCACAAGCCGGGTCCGTGCAGGAAAGTGTGCCGATCATAGAGGCTGCCCGCGAAACGGTGCGGCCACTGTCCAGTGTCCAGGAACAACCACCTGTTCTGACAGATCGTTTCTGCCTGTTATCCGGACGGGTTCCTTCTCCCGCCGACCGCACGTGACGTTCCGTGCATGTCCGGGGGTGTCGTCCCGCTCGCCGGCTCACTCTTCCGGTGCAGACAAACAGGGCAAAATAGTACAAACGCGAGCAGGCTGGAGGCGGTGTCCCGAAACCGCATCCGGAGGTCGACGTGCCGCGTCCGCTCCCCTTGAGGGTTCTCGCTCGCGGGGCCCTGCGCGGCCTCGCCCGCGACGGGGCGCCCCGCTGGCGCAGCACCGCGGCCATGTTCACCTCGATGACCGCGCTCGCCGCGACCTCCCTGGGCCCGGGCCACGCGCTCGCCGAACCGCTCGCGTCGCCGTGCGCCCTGACGCGGACCGCGGCGCACCACTCGGAGGGCGCCGACACCTGGAACAGCGCCTACGTCCGTCCCACCCGCCCGCTCGACGCCGTGATGGTCTTCCTGTCCTTCCCGGACTCCACCCCGCGCACCACGCCCGCCGAGCTGACGGGCGACTACTTCCCCGCCACCAGCCGCTTCTTCGAGCAGGCCTCGTACGGGAAGTTCACGGTCCGGCCGCACCCCCAGCGCGCCTGGATCCGGATGCCGCACGCCTCCACCTCGTACGCCATACAGCGCGACTGGAACGCCGGTGACCGTGCCGCCTATCTGCGCGACGCCCTCGCCGTGGCCGACCCGAAGGTCGACTTCTCCCGTTACGACGTCGTCTACTTCGTCGCGGACCCGGACGCTCCGGGCGTCGACTCGGACGCCACGAAGGTCGTCAACCTGGACACGCCGCTGCACGCGGACGGCAAGGACATCCGGCGCGTCGTCACGGTCTTCGAGAAGCACCCGCCGGACCGCCTCGTCCTGGCGCACGAGACCGGCCACGTCTTCGACCTGCCCGACCTCTACCACCGCCCCGCCGACGGCAAGGGCGACTGGGACACCTATGTCGGCGACTGGGACCTCATGGGCAGCCAGTTCGGCCTCGCCCCCGACCTGTTCGGCTGGCACAAGTGGCGGCTGGGATGGCTGGAACCGCGCCAAGTGGCGTGCGTCATGGGCTCCGGCACCACCCGGCTGACGCTGGAGCCGCTGGAGACGGGACCCGCGCGCTCCGCGACGGCTTCGGCCGGCGCGAGCACCGCAGGGGCGGGCACCGGGGTGCTGGCCTCCCGCCCGGCCGAGCCGGCGACGAGCGGGCCGGCCGCGGCGGACGGCACGGGAGGGATGGCGGCGATGGGAGGGGTGACCGCGGCGGTCGCCTCCGGGGCGGCCGGTACGAGCGGGGCCACTGGAAAGGCCCGTACGGGCGGGGGTACCGGAACGGCCGGGACGAAGGGCGTCGGCAAGGGCGCCACCAGGGCGGCCGGGACGGAAGGGGGCGCCGTCGCGGCCGGTGCGAAGGGTGCCGCCGACGCGGCCGGTACGACGGTTGCCGCCGAGGAGGCCGCTGGTACGGCCGGGACGAACGAGGCCGCCGGGGTGACCGGGGCGACGGGCGTCACCGGCGCGGCGGGGACGAGCGGGGCCTGGCAGGGGCCGCGGGTGCCCGCGGGCGCGGCGCGGACGTCGTCGCGCGGTTCGGGCGCGCCGGGCACGTCCCGGAGCGCGGTGGGTGTGGCCGCGCCGCCCGGCTCGCAGACCTTCGGCGCCGGCTCGGGCACCAAGCTGGCGGTGGTCCCGACGGGCCCGGACAGCGCGATCGCCCTGGAGGCGCGCGGACCGGTGGGCAACGACAGCTCGACCTGCGACCGGGGCGTCCTGGTCTACCGGGTCCGCAGCCGGACCGAGTCGGGCAGCGGCCCCATCCAGGTGCTGGACGCCCACCCGCGCTCCGAGTCCTGCTGGGAGGACTCGGTGTACCCGCCGCTCGCGGACGCCCCGGTGCGCCTCGGGGAGACCTTCCAGGTGCCGGGCGCGGACATCCGGGTCCAGGTGGAGGACCGGACCGCCTCGGGGGCCTGGACGGTGCGGATCACGACCGGCTGAGGACGGTGTGGATCACGACCGGCTGAGCGGCCCCGCGAAGGCGGAAACGACGAGAGCGGGATGCTCGCGTCTCCGCGAATCATCCCGCTCTCGTTGGCGTGCGCCGCCAGGGACTCGAACCCCGGACCCGCTGATTAAGAGTCAGCTGCTCTAACCAACTGAGCTAGCGGCGCCTGCTGACGTCGTAGACCTTAGCATCCTGATCGGCGGGAGGAAAAATCGATATCCGTACCGCCGCCGACGCCGCGGCGCGGGCCGCCCGCACGGCCGCCCAGAGCAGGATCTCGGGGCCGGGAAGCCAGGGCTGCCGCGTGTCGGGGGCGACCAGCCAGCGGGAATCGGTCCGTACGGCGTCCGGCGCGGCGCCCCCGGGGACCGGCGGGGGCACGGTGACCGCGTCCCCCGTGCCGTGGCAGAGCAGCGGCGGCACCTCCCGGCACCGCCCCGGCCGGCCGCCCGGTTCCGCGCCCCACTCCTCCCACTCCATGAGCGAGGGGAGCCGCTGGGCCGTGCCGGGTGCGGCGAACAGCAGGATCCGCCCGCGGTGGGCCGCCACCGGGCCCGAGCCCGGCCCCTCCTCCCAGAGCCGGTCGAGCATCCGCCGCCCGAACAGGGCCGAGGTGCTGACGACGTCGAACGCGCTGCCGCAGAGCAGGACGACCGGCGCGTCGGGCCGCTCGCGCCACAGGGCCAGCGTGCTGCGCGGATACGCCCCGGCGGAGGCGAGCCAGGCGGCGCCCTCGGCCGTGACACCGGAGACGTCGAGCCCCTCGGGCGACCTCGCCCCGGGGCTCTGCGGGGTGCTGTTCGGCACGTTCCGTGTGCTGCTCATGCCGCATACATCTACCGGGGGTGAGCGCCCCGCCCCGGACGGTTGCCCGAAACCGGGACAGGCGGGGCCGAGGTGGAGTATCTTGCCCGGCTGGCATATGCCAGGAACGGGGTGGAAACGGGCGTCTGCCGGTCCTGTCCCCGGGCGGGCGTCTGCCGGTCCTGGCCCCGGGCGGGCGCGTCAGAGCGGGTCGGTCACCCCGTGGCCGTGTCCGTTGCCCTCCGTGCCCCGCAGCAGGCCCTGGCCGAACTCGACCATCTTCTTCGCGTAGTCCTCGGTCCACTCGGCGCGCTCGGCGATCGAGGCGGTCGTCAGCCGGTCGAAACGGCGCGGATCGGCGAGCTGCGCGGCGGCGATGGCCTGGAACTCGACGGCCCGGTCGGCCGCGGCGCGAAACGCCTGCGCCAGCTCCGTGGACCGGTCGAGCAGCGCGCGCGGGTCGTCGATCGACTCCAGGTCGAAGAAATGCTCCGGATCCCCGGCGGCCTCCGCGGGCTCGAAGAGCAGGGGCGCGGGGCGTAGCCGCGGTTCGTTCCGACGCGGCGTGGGCTCCGCCATGTCTTCTCCTCCTCGTACGGTTCGGGGCCCCTCTCGGCAAAGGGCCACCGTCCATTGTCTCGCGCCCGCGCAAGTGGGCCGAAGCGTCCCGCCCGCCCGCCGGGACCCGGACCCCGCCGGATCCGCGACCGCCGGGCTCAGGACCGCAGGGCCACCCGGTGTTCCGCCAGGTGCGACAGCACCGAATGATTGGCCTCCCAGCCATCCGGAAACTTCACGGTCACCCCCAGTTGCACGGGCTCGGTCGACGGGTGGTCGTCCAGCAACTCCGTGATTCCTTCCCGGCAGATCACGATGCACGCGTGCCGGTGCCGGGAAGCGAGGACGCACAGACGTCCGGTCTCCAGATGGAAGGCCGTGGCGTCGGGCCGCCCCGACAGCGGGTGCAGGACCACCGTGACGTCGAACTCCCGTCCCTGGAGCCGGTTCGCCGTGTCCACCGTGACGTCCGTGACACCGAGACCCGCGAGGGCCGCCCGTACGGCCGCGGCCTGGTCGCGGTGCGCCGTGCCCACCGCGATCCGCTCGGCCGTCAGCGGCACCGGGTCCTGCGCCCGCTCCGAGGTGGCCGCGCCGCCCCGGTCGAGCAGCCGCCGTACGACCCCGGCCACCGCGTGCACCGCCTCCGGGTCCGTGCGCGGGGTGTGCCGGGCCGGCAGCTCCAGCAGACCCCAACCGGACTCCGCCGCCTCGTCGATGACCCGGTCGGTGCCCGAACCGTCCGACGGGACACCGAAGTTCAGCCGCCGGTCGCCGTGACCGGTGCCGCTGCGGAACGGCGTGTACGGGTAGAAGGCGTCCGAGACCAGGGGCGCGGCCGACGCGGGCAGCCGCCAGGACACCGGCAGCCGGTGCTGCGGCAACCGGGGATTGTGCGCGAGCAGGGTGGACACCGCGGACGCGGACGGGTCGTACGACAGTCCCGCCCACTGCTCCGCGCCGACGATCGAGAACGGGTCCAACTGGCCGGGGTCGCCCACGAACAGCGCCCGCTCGAAGAGCCCGGCCACCGCGAGGAGCGCGTCCGAGCGCATCTGGTACGCCTCGTCGACGATCGCGTGCCGCCAGGGCTCGACGCCCTTGACGTGGGCCCACTTCGCCGCCGTCGAGACGACGACGTCCAGGCCCGCGAGGTCCGCCGCCTTCGTGGACTTGCGGACCTGGTCCAGGCCGTCGAGCGCCTTGTCGTACGGGTCGGAGTCGCTGCTGTGCAGCCGGCCCACGGGCAGGTCCGGCTCCTTCTCCGCGAGCCGCAGCACCAGATCGTCGACCTGGGCGTTCGTCTGCGCGACCACCATCAACGGGCGTCCCGCGGCCGCGAGTTCGAGAGCGGCCCGGACGACGAGGGTCGACTTGCCGGCCCCCGGCGGGGAGTCCACCACGACACCCCGGTCGCTGCCGTGCAGGGTGTCGCGCAGGATCGCGTCGGTGGCGCGGGCGGCCTCGGCACCCGGGTCGAACACGGCGGTCACAGGACGTCCTCCTCGGTCACCGGGTCCGGCAGCGGCAGGGCGCCGGGCTCACCGGGCGGCCCTCCGTGCGTCCACGGCGTCTCCTCCGGGTCGGGCAGCTTGGCGCCGCCGCGCTGCTCGTGCTCGAAGAGGGTGAAGCAGACGAGATCCCCCTTCTCCGGCACGGAACCCGCCTCGGGCTCCTTGCCGCGCCCCATCTTGTCGACGATCCGCAGCACCAGGGCCGCGCCCTCGTCGTCGTACCCCACGAACTCCGCGGCCTGCGGTTTCCCGCCCAGCGAGCGGTACACCCTGGCCCGTTCCCCCAGGTGCGGGCGGTCGTCCGTGCGGACGGTCACCAGCGGCCGGGGACTCGGCCGCTTGCCCTCGCCGTAGGCCATCACGACCTCGGTGACCTCTCCGGCGAACGCCTCCCCGGCGAGTCGCCGGCCCGCCATGACCAGCGGGTCGTCGAGGGCCTCCTGCGCCTCCAGCCGGGCCTGCTCCCGCTCGCGCGTGGCCAGCTTGTTCGCGGCGGTGACCGCGTCGTCGTGGCGCGGCTGCGGCGGCTCGCCCGCCACGACCCGGTCGCGGTGTCCGGTGAACGACCAGCGGTCGCGGGTCCAGCGGTCGGCGGCGTGCGCCCCTTCCGGCAGGGCCCGCAGCAGGTCCAGGCCGCGCCAGACCGCGTCCCAGGTGGGACGGGTGACGCTCGCGACCAGTTCGCGGATCGTCCGCTCCGCGGCGGTGAGTTCACCGAGCCGGTCGTCCGCCTCGACGCCGTCCTCGGCGGCGGCCAGCGCGGTCCGCGCGCGGTCGTAGCGTTCGATCGCGGGGGCCAGCAGGTCGTTGTCGAAGGCGGGGTCGGTGGCCGGTCCCGCGGGCGGGCACACGAGCTGGCCGCGCGCGTCGCGCTGGAGCTCGGCCCGCACCGCGGCCTCGGCGCCCGGCTCGCCGTCCGGCGGATCGAGCCAGGCGAGCAGCGCCCCGAGATGCTGGTCCTCCAGGCTGCTCTGCCCGGTGGCCCAGTGCCGGGACAGCACGTCGGTCAGGGCCAGGAGCAGGGCGGAGCCCGGCACCCGGGCACGCTCCCCGAAGTGGGTCAGCCAGCGCCCGGCCAACGGCACCCGGGGAGGCGCCGGATGCGGGGTCTCGGGGTCCTGCTCGGCGGTGCGCCGAAAACGGGTGGAGCGCCCGAGGAGACGGATGAACTCGATGCCGGCCCGGCCCGGCACGACGATCTGCGGCGCGTCCGCGCACAGTTCGACCTCGACCTTGACGCGCTTGCCGGTCTCCGGGTCCGTCTCGCTGCGCTCGGCCGCCTCGACCACGTCCGCGAAGGTGTCGATGTACGGCAGGACGACGTCGGCCAGTTCGGCGAGGAAGGCGAAGCGCAGGTCGCGGTCGCGGGGCTGCGGCACGACCAGCAGCCGGGGCGCGTCCCGGTCGGTGCCGACGAGGGCGCCGAGCGGGGCCCCCGCCTCGCCCGCGGTGGTCAGCGGCACGAACACCAGGGGCCGTTCGGCGAGATGGCGGTGGAGCACGGTGGCGGCGGGCTGCGCCCGGCCGCTCTGGACGGCCTCCAGCCGCGCGAGGGCGGTGATCAGTGACATACGCCCGCCTCCCGGCCGTCGGCCACACCGGGGGCGGGCACGGTGGGCACCCCGGCGGGGCCGGTCGCCGGGCCCTTCCGGACCGCGGGGCCCTCCGGCGCGCCGGTCCGGGACGCGGCCGTGCCGTGCAGGGCCTCCGCGCGCAGCGCCGCCGCCCTTCGGAGGGCCGCGACGGCGGGATCCCCGGGATCGCCCGCCTTTCCGTGCGCCGCGGCCAGGACGTCGGGGACGGTCGTCAGACCGCCCAGCTCCGCGCGCAGCGAGCGGCCGAGCGAGGTCACCGCGCCCTCGGCGCGCGACCGGGCCCGGCAGTGGAAGGCCAGTTCGCAGGCGGACAGGCACTCGGGGGCGTAGGTCGCGGGGACCGCCTCGACGGCCGTGATCAGTTCCTCGGCGGGAAGGCCGGGGGAGAAGCAGGTGCCCTCGGGGAGGGCGGCCGCGATGTCCTCGACGCGGGTGAGGCGGGCGAGCTGGCGGCGGGTGACCGCGCGCTGCTTGCGCACGTCGACGGCGGAGGCGGCCGGGAGGTTGGAGAAGTCCTTCGGGCAGACCAGCAGGACCCGGTGATGGACCTCGGGAGCGGGGTCGAGGCGGGCCGCGACCTCCTCCAGGGCCAGGACGTACACCGCGGACTGCCGGGCGGCGGCGCCCACCTTGGCCGGGTCGGCCGAGCCGTCGAGCATCGGGAAGGACTTGATCTCGACGACCGTCCAGTCCCCGTCCGGATGCACGACCACCGCGTCCGGCTCCAGGAAGGCCGGGGAGCCCGCGACGTCTAGGGCGAGCATCGGGTGGTCGAGCAGGGTCCAGACGCCGGCCCCGGCGGCCTCGCGCAGCGCCAGTTCCGTACGGGCCGTGCGTCCCTCGGGGCCGATCGCGCTCAGGTCGGGCACGGCACCGGCGCCGGGCGGCTCGGCGCCCGGGTCCAGCCTCTCGTGCACCAGCCGCAGCAGCTCGGCGCCGCCGTCGGCCTTGACCCGCGCCTCGAACGCGTTGCCCCGCATGAAGGCGAACTGGGACATCCCGAACGCGGACGGCGCGCCGAGCGCACCGGCCAGCTTCGCCTTGTCCACACCCACGCCGTCCAGCAGGGCGCGCCGGTCGCACCCCGGGTTGGCGGCGAGCGCCGCGAGGGCGCGCGCGTCCAGCGCCTTCGGCGCGATGTCGGGACCGCGCAGCTCAGCGAGCTGCTGTCGCAGCGCTGTCGTCCGCGTCCGTGGCGGCGGAACCCGGCTCGGCTCCCGGCCCGGGTCGGGACTCGCGCTGTCGGGGAATTCGTTCACCCGGGGAAGTCTGGCACCCCGCACTGACAATCGCGGAACCCTCGCCCCCCGAGGCACCCCCGCCCCACGGGACGACGGCCGCCAGCAGCGTCCGCACCCGGTCCGCCGCCCGCATCACGAAGGGGGTCAGCAGAAGACCGGCCCCCATCACCGCGACACCCGCGACGGCGTCCAGGAAGTAGTGGTTGGCCGTGCCCATCACGACGATCGTGGTGAACAGCGGATAGACGACGGCGGCGACCTTCGCGGCGGGCGTACGGCCGTGGCGCCACAGCATCACTCCGCACCACAGCGCCCAGCCCACGTGCAGGCTCGGCATCGCCGCGTACTGGTTCGTCATCCCGCCCATGCCGCGCGGCGCGCTCGCCTCGCCGCCCCACCAGCCGTAGCTGCTGTACTGGGCCATCGTGTCGACGAAGCCGTGCTCGGGCGACAGCAGCCGGGGCGGGCAGGTCGGCAGCAGGGTGAAGCCGATCAGGCCGATGAACGTGGAGGTCCACAGCCAGGTGCGGGCCGCGCGGTAGCGCACGGACCGGGAGCGGAACAGCCATATCAGGATCGCCGGGGTCACCAGGTAGTGCAGCGAGGCGTACCAGAAGTCGGCGGGCACGCCGAGCCAGGCCTCCCGCGTGAACAGCCGGTTCAGCGGATGTTCGGCGTTGAGGTGGAGGGCCTTCTCGACGCGCAGGATCTCCAGGCCGTGGTCTATCGCGCCGGAGGCGTCGCCCCGGGCGAGCAGCCGGCCCGCGGTGTACGCCGCGTACACGAGCAGGATCAGCGGGACCTCGGTCCACCAGCGCAGACGCGCCTGCGACGCGGCGGACGCGCGCAGCTCGGCCCATCGGCCCGGCCGGACGCGCGGTGCCGCTTCGGTACGCGGTGCATCGGTCTGCGGCATCCGATCGCCCTCCCCCATCTGCTCGTGTCCATCTGCTGTGGTGACCGGCGGTCGGTGGCCACCCGGGGATTTTACGGTGTGCGCGAATGCCCCGAAGGGGCGCCCCGGATGTCAAAGACGCGGAGATCGCCCTCCGGGTTGCCCGCAACGGCGGTGCGCGATGATGGAGTGACCCACTCCTCAGTCGTCCACGGGTGAGCAGCGTCTCATCCGTGCCGCCCGCCCCGGAAAGGCTCCTCGTCATGGCACCGCGCATCCTGCTGGCCCGGCACGGACAGACCGAATGGTCACTGTCCGGAAAGCACACCGGCAGGACCGACATCCCGCTCCTGGAGGAGGGACGGCGCGGAGCCAAGCTGCTGGGCGAGCGGCTGCACCGGTCGCCGCTGGACTCGCTGCCCGCCGCCGAGGTGCGTACCAGCCCGCTCGCGCGCGCGAGCGAGACGTGCGAACTCGCCGGTTTCGGGGAGCGGGCGACGACCTGGGACGCGCTCCTCGAGTGGGACTACGGCGCCTACGAGGGCATGACCCCCGCCGAGATCCAGGACGTCCGTCCCGGCTGGTTCATCTGGCGCGACGGTGTCCCCGAGGGGGAGACCCTGGAGCAGGTCACCGCGCGCGCGGACGAGGTCGTCGCGTGGGCCCGCTCCGCGGACCGCGATGTGCTGATCTTCGCCCACGGCCACATCCTGCGGTCCATAGGCGCCCGCTGGCTGGGTCTTCCCCTGGACTTCGCGGCCCGCATCCGCCTCAACCCGACCTCGCTGTCGGTGCTCGGCTGGGCCTACGGGGAGCCCGCGATCGAGGTCTGGAACGACTGCGGACACCTGAGCGCCTGACCGGCGCGGGCGGTGGTCCTCACGCGATGCGCGGCAGGCTCGCGTGGCGGTCGAGGAACGCCGAGACACCCGAGGCCCTGCGGTGCGGGAGCAGCACGCGGGCCGTTCCCGCCAGCATGGTCTGGATGCGGGAGGACTGCACCTCGTTCAGCAGGTCCAGGACGCGCAGGCCGGCGGCGGCGGCCTCGTCGGGGCGGCCGCCGCGGGCGAGGTCGTCGGCGAGTTCCGCGGTGTAGAGGGCGATGTTGCGGGTGAAGTGCGGGTCCTGCAGGTGGGCGGCGCGGCGTGCGTGGCGGGCGGCCCGGGGCCAGTCGCCCAGCGTCGACCAGCACTGCGCCTCCAGGCCCTCCAGCTCGGCCTCCCCGTAGAAGGTCATCCACTCGGGGTCGGTCTCCGAGGGGCCGCGTTCGTACAGGGCCTGCGCGCGGGCCATCGCCTGCTCGCATCCCCGGCGGTCGGCGAGTCCGGCCCAGCCGCCCGCCTCGCGCAGGGCGAGCAGGGACAGCAGCCGGGAGGAGCCCAGGGGGCGTGCGGCGCGCTGGGCCGCCTGGGCCGCGCGCACGGCCTCGCGCGGGCGCCCCGCGTCGCGGGCGAGGAACGCCGTGTTGCAGAAGGCGTGGGCCTCCAGGCCCGCGTCGCCCGCCATCCGGGCGGTGGCGAGGGCTTCCGCGTAGTGGGAACGGGCGTCGTCGAAGCGTCCGGAGTCGTGCGCCAGCCAGCCGACCGAGATGGCCAGTTCGCCGGCTCCGGAGTACAGCCGGTCGGCGATCCTCTGCCGGGTGGTGCCCGCGTCGAGCAGTTCGTACGCGGTGCGCAGGGGAGCCGCGGCGCGTCGGTAGAGACCGTCGGCCCCGTGTCTGTCGTCGAGCAGCCGGATCCGGCGGACGGCCTCCTCGAGGGCGCCCGCCTCGGACGTACCGGCCCGGTGGACGCGTCGTTCCGCGGCCGCGGCGCTGCCGCCGAAGGGTCCCAGTGAGGCCGCCGCCACGGTGGCGGTGCCTCCGGTCATGAATGCGCGACGCTGCACGTCGCTCTCCTCGTGGTTCTGATCGCGTTTCTCGTACGGGCCGTACGGATCCCACAAGGGGTGGGGGCCGTACGGATCGTGCGGGTGGTGCGGATCGTGCGGGCTGTCCGTGTGGTGCGCGGTGTGCGGGCCGTACGGGGCCGGGGCGTGGAGCTGACCCGGCATCTCATACGTCTCGTGCGCCCCGTCCGTCTCATAAGGGGCGTGTGGAGGGTTCGTGGAGTGCGCGAGGGGGGATTCCCCCGTGTCGCGCGCCCCGCGCCCGCGTACCCATGAGCGGGGCGTGAAACCGAGGTCCGTCAGCGTGCGGCCGGGAAACATGTGCAGGAACACCCGCTCGTACGCGTAGTTGGGACAGCGGATCTCGCCCGCCTCGACGCGCCCGATGTAGCGCGCGTCGCAGCTCACCCGCTCGCCGATCTCGCGTGCGGCCCTCCGTACCAGCGCGGCGAACTCGCCCGGGGAGCGCTGGCCGCGCAACCGCCGGAAAGCGAGATTCGGCCGTGGTGGCCGGGGGGACGGGGACGAGGTCACCGATGACGACGTCATGGCCGGGCCCTCTCTTACGAACCGTCGAACCACGCCGGATCCGGGGCTGAGTTGACCTGGTTGCACCCAGAAGGTGCCCTGGTTCCGGCGGGGCAAGAACGTACCTGTTGTGACAACGCCGCCACGCTGGGTTTGGCTACAAACCGGATATCTCATCCACGATCTGCCATGAACTGCCATCCTTTGTGGCGGAGTTTCGCCGTAGCCGTTGACGTCCCGGCGCGTTGAACCGGGTGGACCGGGAGCCGCCCGAACTCCCGACCCACTCGTCATGAGGAGGGGTTCCGTTGGAGGCCGGGATGCAGATCACGCAGAGCACCGATTTCCGTACGCCGCCGTCGACCGCGCGGCACGCGCCGTCCCCGGAGTGCGGCGCGCCGCCGCGGCCCGCCGCCGGGTGCGACCTGGTGACCGTCCCGGCCCGTCAGGGGCTGGAGGCGGTCGACATCCTGCGCCGCGGCGCGGCCGACCTCGTGGGGCCCGTCCTGCACGACGACGGCTGCGACACCCTCGGCTTCCTGGTGCCGCCCGGCACCGCCGACGCCTGGGACGTGCCCGGCAGCACCTGTACGCAGACCGACGGCCGGGGCCTGAGAGCGGCCCCCGAGCCCCCGGTCGAGGGCTCGGACTGGCTGCTCCCGCCCGGTGAGGCGGACCTCGCGACCGATCCGGCGGTGCTGCGGGCCGCGCTGGGCGAGGCCGCCCGGCTGATCGAGGCGGCGGACGGCTGCCGGTGAGCGGCGGCACCCCGGTGACCGGTCGCTGAGCCGACCCGCCGCCGCGCCCCGATAATGGCCAGATGGCAAGGGCGAGGAAACAGCGGGCGGACGACGGCCGCGACACCGGGCGGGGCGGACGACGCGGGCAGGGCGCCGCCGAGGCGGTCGTCGAACCCGTCGACGGGGGGCTCGCCGAACTGCTGCCCGACCGGGACCGGGCACGCGCCTGGACCCTGCTGATCGACGGAGCCCCGCAGTCCCACGTCGACCTGGACGACCCCTCGTACCTGAGCTTCGAGTACCAGCGCCGGCTCGGCCACGTCATCGACCTCGTCGCCCCGCCCGGCAGACCCGTGCAGGTCGTCCACCTCGGCGGCGGCGCCCTCAGCCTGGCCCGCTACACCGCCGCCACCCGCCCCCGGTCCACCCAGCAGGTCGTCGAACGCGACGCGGCCCTCGTCCAACTCGTCCGCCGTGAACTGCCGCTGGACCCGAACGCCCGGATCCGGGTGCGGTCCGTGGACGCGCGGGAAGGTCTCGCCAAGGTGCCCGACGGCTGGGCGGACCTGGTCATCGCCGACGTGTTCAGCGGCGCCCGCACCCCGGCCCATCTGACGTCGGCCGAGTTCGTCACGGAGGTCCGCCGGACCGTGAAGGACACCGGAATCTACGCCGCGAACCTCGCCGACGGACCCCCGCTCGCCCACCTCCGCGGGCAGATCGCCACCGTCGCCTCCGTCTTCCCCGAGCTCGCCCTGGTCGCCGACCCGACGGTCCTGCGCGGCAAGCGCTTCGGGAACGCCGTCCTCGTCGCCTCCGGCCGGCCGCTGCCCATCGCGGAACTGACCCGGCGCGCCGCCTCCGACCCGCATCCCGCCCGGGTCGAACACGGCAGGGAACTCCTGGACTTCACCGGGGGCGCGGCGCCGGTCACGGACGCGGTGGCGGTCGCGTCCCCCGCCCCGCCGCCTTCCGTGTTCCGCTGACCCGGCGTCAGCGGGGCCGGGACCCGGCAGTTGACCGGCGTCGGCGGAGCCGGGCGCGGGCAGGACAGGCATCGGCGAGGCCGGACGCCGACAAGGCCCGCCGCGCGTACGCCCGTTCGCCCCGGAGGCCGGTTCAGTACGTCCCGATGTCCACGTGCGGTGGCCCGTCGTGCCAGTCGCAGAACACCGACACCCGGTCGGCGCCCGAGGAGAACTCCACGCGGATCCACGTCTCGGTCTTCCACACCTGCATCGACCAGCCGGTGTTCGGCGTCGCGGACACCAGCGTCCCGTACGTGGCGGTGATGTCGAAGACCACCCGCCCGCCGTCGGAGTCGTAGCTCTTGACCTGCCCGGAGGGGGACGGAGACGCGGCCGGAGCCGACGGCGCCGGTGACGGACCGCCGCTCGCCGAGGGGGACTTCGAGGGCGCCGCGCTCGGCTTCGAGCTCGCGGACGGCCTGCTCGCGGCGCTCTTCGACGGCTCGGCCCGCCGGGTCGAGGACGCCAGGGGCTTCGTCTCCTCGGCCGTCGCGCCCGCCACCGTGATGGGCAGGGCGCGCGGCGGGTCGTAGGCCGTGCCCGTCATGACGGTGTGGACACCCCACCAGGACAGCGTGACCGCCGCGCCCGTGGCGAGCGACCACGCGAGTACGTGTACGAGTCCTCTGCGCATCGCCGCCATACTGCACCACGAGCACCACGGGTGTCTCACGGCCCCGGAAGGATCCGGAATGTCCCCGGGGGAGCGGTCCGGGATTGTCCACAAGTGCCTGGCGGGCGTTGTCCACAGGCCCGGACGGCCGTCCCCGGATGGCGTACGGTGCCGCCCATGGCAAGTGTGCTCGTTGTCGAGGACGATCAGTTCGTCCGCTCGGCGCTCATCCGGCATCTGACCGAGGCCGCGCACATCGTGCGCAGCGTCGGCACCGCCCTGGAGGCGCTGCGCGAGGTCGCCCATTTCTCCTTCGACGTCGTGATCCTCGATCTCGGACTGCCCGATCTGGACGGGTCCGAGGCGCTGAAGATGCTGCGCGGGATCACCGACGTCCCGGTGATCATCGCCACCGCGCGGGACGACGAGACGGAGATCGTCCGCCTGCTGAACGCCGGGGCGGACGACTATCTGACCAAGCCGTTCTCGGTCGAGCACCTGTCCGCGCGCATGGCGGCGGTGCTGCGCCGCTCGCGCACCACCGTGGGCGAGGCCCCCGTGTCGACGGTCATCCGCGTCGGCGGGCTCGCCATCGACCCGCTGCGCCGCCAGGCGGAACTGGACGGCGTACGACTCGACCTCACCAGGCGCGAGTTCGACCTGCTCGCCTTCCTCGCCGGGCGCCCCGGGGTGGTCGTGCCGCGCAAGGAACTGCTCGCCGAGGTGTGGCAGCAGGCCTACGGAGACGACCAGACCATAGACGTCCATCTCTCGTGGCTGCGCCGGAAACTGGGGGAGACGGCGGCACGCCCGCGCTATCTGCACACCCTGCGCGGAGTCGGCGTGAAGCTGGAGCCCCCGAGAGCGGAGCGGCCGCTGTGAGGTGGGCACTCGTCAAGGTGTGCGTGGCCGTCACGACGATGGTCGTCGTCGCGTTCGCGGTCCCGCTCGGCCTGGTGATCAAGGAGATGGCGCGCGACCGGGCCTTCTCGAACGCCGAGCGGCAGGCCGCGGCCATCGCGCCCGCGCTCTCCATCACCACCGACCGGGACGAGCTGGAGCGCGTCGTCGCCTCGGCCGGCTCGGACGCGCAGATGGCCGTGCACATCCCCGCCGACGACGGCAAGGCGGCCGTCGAGATCGGCGAACAGCGCGCCGCGGGCAAGGACGTCGCCATGACCCGGCGGCTGGGCCGGGCCTCCACCGCCGACGTGCCCGGCGGCTCCGCGCTGCTCCAGCCCGTCGCGCTCAGCTCCGGCATCGCGGTCATCGAGGTGTACGTCCCCGAGGCCGAGGTCAGCAACGGCGTCGGCACGGCCTGGGCGGTCCTCGCCGCGGTCGGTGTCGCCCTGATCATCGGCTCCGTCGCGGTCGCCGACCGGCTGGGCGTGCGGATGGTGCAGCCCGCGCAGCGCCTCGCCGAGAGCGCGCACGAACTGGGCGAGGGCAAGCTGGGCTCCCGCGTGCCCGAGGAGGGGCCGACCGAACTGCGGCAGGCCGCCGTCGCGTTCAACTCCATGGCCGACCAGGTCGTCCAACTGCTCGCCAACGAGCGGGAGCTCGCCGCCGACCTCTCGCACCGCCTGCGGACACCGCTGACCGTGCTCCGCCTCAACGCCGCCTCGCTCGGCGACGGACCGGCCGCGGACCAGACCCGGGCCGCCGTCGAGCAGCTCGAACGCGAGGTCGACACGATCATCAGGACGGCCCGGGAGGCCAAGCCGCAGACCGCGGCGATCGGTGCCGGAGCCGGGTGCGACGCCTCCGAAGTCGTGCGTGAGCGCATGGACTTCTGGTCGGCGCTCGCCGAGGACGAGGGACGCAAGGTCCGGGTGGCCGGTGTGGACCGGCCGTGCCGCATACCCGTGGCCCGCGCCGACCTCGCCGCCGCGCTCGACGCCCTCCTCGGCAACGTCTTCCGCCACACCCCCGAGGGCACGGCCTTCGCGGTCGACGTGCACAACGCCGAGGACGCCGTGATCGTGCTGGTCTCGGACGCGGGCGCGGGAATCGTGGACCCGGAGGCGGCGATGGCCCGCGGCCGGGGTTCGGGCAACGACGGGTCGACGGGCCTCGGCCTCGACATCGTGCGACGCCTCGCCGAATCGACGGGCGGGGACGTACGGATCGGCTCCTCCGTGCTCGGCGGGACCGAGGTACGCATCTGGATCCAGCTCGACGGCAGGGCGCCCCTCCGCACCGGCCACCGGGGCACGGTGCGCCGCCGCAGACGCAACGCGGGCGTGCGCTGAGCCTGCCGCCGGGCGCACGGCAAACCGCCCCCATTGGTCTCGACCTTTAACTGCTTCCGATGCCTTCCTTAAGCGGACCCTAAGATCCTCAACCGCCGTCCGGATCACGCGGTTTGACCGATTCCGGATCGCTAGCGTGATGCCCGCACCCCCTGGGACGACCCCAGCGATCCCCCCGTGATTCCGCGAAGGCAGGCACACGCGATGAGCAGTACGCACCGGCGCAAGGTCAGTGGCAGGAACAAGGCGATAGGCGGCGTCGTCGCGGCGGCCGTGGTCGGCGGCGGCGCCTTCCTGTTCACCGGAGTCGCGAACGCCTCCAGCGTCGGCGCCGCGTACACCAGGACCAGCGAGTGGTCCACGGGCTACACCGCGCAGTACGTCGTCTCCAACGACACCGGCCAGCGCAAGCCGGACTGGAAGCTGGAGTTCGACCTGCCCTCGGGCTCCAAGCTCAGCTCGCTGTGGGACGCGACCTCGTCGGTGAGCGGACAGCACGTCACCGTGACCCCGCCGTCCTGGGACAAGGACGGCCTGGCGGCCGGCGAGTCCGTCACCGTCGGCTTCGTCGTGAACGGCACCGCGAACCCGACGGGCTGTGTCATCGACGGCACCAAGTGCTCGGTGGACGGGGCGACGCCCGAGCCGAGCGGCCGTCCGACGCAGACCGCGACTGCCACGGCCACGCCCACCCCGACCGCGAGCGCGACCCAGAGCGCGACCCCGAAGCCGACGGCCACCGCCACCGCCACCCCCACGCAGACCTCGGGCAGCGGCAACACGACGACCGCCGGCTTCGCGCCCTACGTCGACACCTCCCTGTACCCGGCGTTCGACCTGCTGAAGGCGGCCGACTCCACCGGCGTGAAGAACTACAACCTCGCCTTCATCACCGACGGCGGCGGCTGCACGCCGAAGTGGGGCGGCGTGAGCGACCTCGCCGGCGACGGGGTGGCCGCGCAGATCGGCGCGCTGCGCGCCAAGGGCGGCGACGTCCGGGTCTCCTTCGGCGGGGCCTCCGGCTCGGAGCTGGCCACCACCTGCTCCTCCGCCGACGCGCTGGCGGCGGCGTACGGCAAGGCCGTGGACGCCTACAAGCTGACGAAGGTCGACTTCGACATCGAGGGCGGCGCGCTGCCCAACACCACCGCCAACACCAACCGCGCGAAGGCCATCGCCAAGCTGCAGCAGCAGCACCCGGACCTGGACGTCTCCTTCACCCTGCCGGTCCTGCCCCAGGGCCTCACCCAGGACGGCGTCAACCTGCTCGCCGACGCCAAGTCCAACGGCGTGAAGATCAGCGCCGTCAACATCATGGCGATGGACTACGGCCCGGCCTTCAGCGGTGACATGGGCGACCTCGCCGAGCAGGCCGCCACGGCCACCCAGGCGCAGATCAAGAGCGTCCTCGGCCTCTCCGACAGCACCGCGTGGAAGACGGTCGCCATCACCCCGATGATCGGCGTCAACGACGTGTCCTCGGAGATCTTCAAGGTCGACGACGCCTCGCAGCTCGTGACCTTCGCGAAGTCCAAGGGCATCGGCTGGCTCTCGATGTGGTCCGCCACCCGTGACAAGCAGTGCGCCGGCGGTGCCAAGAACACCGCGGACGCGGTCTGCAGCTCCATCGTCCAGAGCGACGGCGCCTTCTCCAAGGCCTTCGCCGCTCTCAAGTAGCCATCGCGAGAACGGGGGTTGCGCGCCCCGGCCGGACCTCTCCACCCCCCACCCGGCCGGGGCGTCGTAGCGGGACATGAAAGGCGGGGCCGCATCCGGAGGACTTCCGGGTGCGGCCCCGCCTTTCGCACTCCCACCGGTCCCCCCGGGACACGGGCCGGGGCGCGGCACCCCCCTCGGGTGTCGCGCCCCGTTTCCCCCGTGTCCCCGGGCGCCGGCCTACTCGGCGGGCGCCACCGGAGCCAGCGTTCCCGTGCGGGCCGCCTGGCTGTACCAGTGGGCGCTCGACTTCGGGGTGCGCTTCTGGGTCGCGTAGTCGACGTACACCGCTCCGAAGCGCTTCTCGTAGCCGTAGGCCCACTCGAAGTTGTCCAGCAGGGACCACAGGTAGTAGCCGCGGACGTCCGCCCCGTCCTCGATCGCGCGGTGCACGGCGGACAGGTGGCCGTGCAGGTAGGCGACGCGCTCGGGGTCGTGGACGCGGCCGTCCGGGTCCGGCTTGTCGTCGTAGGCCGCGCCGTTCTCCGTGATGTACAGGGGCAGACCCGGTGCCTCACGGGTGTACCGCATGATCAGCTCGTGCAGTCCCTGCGGCTCGATCGTCCAGCCCATCTCGGTGCGCTCGCCGGGCGTCTGGTGGAACGCGACGTCGTCCGCGCCCGGCCAGGGGGAGTGCGCGCTGGAGCCGTGGCCGTCCGCGCGCGGACCGTCCGAGACGGCCGTGGCGGCCGAGACCAGGGTCGGCGTGTAGTAGTTGAGGCCGAGGGCGTCCAGCGGCTGGTGGATCAGCGCGAGGTCGCCGTCCTGGACGTAGGACCAGTCGGTGATCGACCGGGTCGCCGTGAGCAGGGTCTCCGGGTAGGCGCCGTGCAGCATCGGACCGTGGAAGACGCCGTTGGCGAGATCGTCGATGCGCTGGACCGCGGCCAGGTCCGCCGGGTCCTGCGAGAGCGGCCGGATCGGGCAGGAGTTGAGGCTCACCGCGACCGAGTTGCGGGAGGGCATCACGGAACGCAGCGCCGAGGTGCCGAGCCCGTGCGCGAGGTTCAGATGGTGGGCCGCGCGCAGCGCCGCCGCCGGGTCCGTCCGGCCGGGGGCGTGCACACCGGAGCCGTAGCCCAGGAAGGCGCTGCACCAGGGCTCGTTCAGCGTGATCCACTGCTCGACACGGTCGCCCAGCGCCTCGCCCACGATCTGCGCGTACTCCGCGAAGCGCAGCGCGGTCTCGCGCTCGGGCCAGCCGCCGGCGTCCTCCAGCTCCTGCGGCAGGTCCCAGTGGTAGAGGGTGATCGCCGGCTTGATGCCCTTCGACAGCAGCTCGTCGACCAGACGCCGGTAGAAGTCCAGTCCGCGCTGGACCGCGGGGCCCCGGCCGGTGGGCTGCACCCGCGACCAGGAGACGGAGAAGCGGTACGCGCCGAGGCCGAGGTCCGCCATCAGGGCCACGTCGTCGCGGTAGCGGTGATAGTGGTCGACAGCGATGTCACCGTGCTCGCCGCCGGCCGTCTTGCCAGGTGTATGGCTGAAGGTGTCCCAGATCGACGGCGTTCGGCCGTCTTCCCGCACCGCGCCCTCGATCTGGTAGGCGGAGGTCGCCGCACCCCAGAGGAAGGCCGGAGGAAACGTCACGGGTGTTGCGGACTCAGGCATGGAAGCGCTCCCAAGGGGGTCGTGAAGACCGACGAGTTGGAGGGGGGAGGTGAGGCGGGGCTGAGGGGCCGAGGCGGCGATGACCCGGCCCCCGAAAGGGGCGGTCAGCCCTTGATCGCGCCCTGCATGATCCCGCCCACGATCTGCTTGCCGAACAGGAGGAAGGCGATGAGCAGCGGCAGGGTGCCGAGCAGCGCGCCCGCCATGATGACGGCCTGGTCGGGGATGTAGCCGGTGCCCAGCGCGTTGAGGGCGACCTGGACCGTCGGCTCCTGCTGGTTCAGGGCGATGATCGGCCACAGGAAGTCGTTCCAGGCCATCACGAACGTCAGCAGGCCGAGCACCGCCATCGCCGGGCGGGCCGCCGGGAAGACGACGTGCCACACCACGCGCAGACTGTTCGCGCCGTCCACCCGTGCCGCCTCGATGAGTTCGGAGGGCAGGGCCTGCACCAGGTACTGGCGCATGAAGAACGTGCCGAAGGCGCTCACCAGGGTCGGCAGGATGACCGTCTGGAGCTGGTTGGACCAGCCCAGATTGCTCATCCACAGGTACAGCGGTACGACGGCGAGCTGCGGCGGGATCATCATCGTGCCGATGGTCAGCAGCAGCAGGAGTCCGGAGAACTTGAACCGCAGTTTGGCGAAGGCGAACCCGGCGAGCGTGGAGAACACGACCGTGCCGATGGTGATGGTCCCGGCGACGATCGTGGAGTTGATCATCGCGGTGCCGAGCCCGGCCTGGTCCCAGGCGGCCTCCAGGTTCTTGAACAGGTTCCCGCCGAACCACAGCGGTGGCGGCGACTGCGCCAGCCGCGTGTTGTTGCGCGAGGCGGCGATGGCCGTCCAGACCAGCGGAGCGAGCGAGACCAGCGCGAACACGGTCAGGACGACATAGGTGACCGGACCCGCGTGGAGCTGCTTGCCCGCGCCGAGCACCCGGCGGCGTCCGGGCTCGCGCTTGTCCGGGACCGGCTTCGCGTCCTCCGCCGTGACAGTCAGTTCAGTCGTGGTCATTGGGTTTTCCTCAGCCGTCGGGTGATCAGCAGGTTGATCGCGGCGATGATCAGCAGGATCAGGAACATCGTCCATGCGATCGCCGAGGCCTTGCCGAGGTTGCCGATGCCCCAGCCCTGGTCGTACATGTAGAGGCCGAGCGTCTGGTACTGGTGCGCGGAGCCGCCCTTGGAGCCGCTGACCCCGCCGAACAGGAGGGGTTCGCCGAAGAGCTGGGTCGCGCCGATCGTGGAGACGACCACCGTGAACAGGATCGTCGGCCGCAGCATGGGGATCGTCACGTGGCGGAACTGCTGCCAGCGGCCGGCGCCGTCGAGGGCGGCCGACTCGTACAGATCCGTGGGGATCGCCTGCATGGCCGCGAGGTAGATCAGCGCGTTGTAGCCGGTCCAGCGCCAGATCACGATCGAGGAGACGGCGAACTGGGAACCCCAGTCGGACTCGCGCCAGTTGATCGGGTGGACCCCGACGAAGTGGAGCAGCCAGTTCACCATGCCGCCGTCCCACGAGTACAGCAGCGTGAAGACGAGCGTCGCCGCCGCCACCGAGGTGGCGTACGGGGTGAGCATCACGACCCGCCACACGGTCGAGCCGCGCAGCCGGTAGTTGAGCAGATGGGCGATCCCGAGCGCCATCACCAGCTGCGGCACCGTGGAGATCACGCCGATGGAGAAGGTGTTCTCCAGGGCGTTCCAGAAGAACTCCGAGGACAGCAGATTCTTGTAGTTGTCCAGACCCGCCCAGGTCTGGTGGTCGAGCCCGGAGAGCTGCACATTGTGCAGCGAGTACCACGCCGTGTAGAGCAGCGGTACGAGCCCGAAGGCTCCGAAGATGATGAAGAAGGGGGCGATGAATGCGTACGGCGACGCCTTCATGTCCCAGCGGTACAGCCGGCTGCGCCAGGAACCCGGGTCCTGCGGCGGCTTACCGCGACCCTGAGCGCCCCGGGCCGCGCCCGGCTGAGAGCCGGGCGCGGCGTCGGCGCTCGTCGCGGGGTGCGCGAGAGCCTGCTTGGAGCTGGTCACTGGCCGAGCACGTCCTTGATCTCAGCCTTTGCCGCGTCCCAGCCCTGGGCCGGGGTCTTGCCCTTCTGCTCGACCTGGAGGATGCCGACGTCCGTGATCGCGGTGCCGATCGGCTGGTCCTTGGTGCCGAAGTACTGGACCGGGATGGTCTTCGCCGAGTCGCCGAAGATCTGCGTGATCGGCGCGTTGGAGAAGTACTCCGTGGTGGCGGCGGCCGGCGTCAGGTTCGAGTAGGCCGACGGGGTCGACGGGAAGCTCGCCTGCTTGGCGAAGACCTTCGCCTGCTGCTCGGGGGCGGTCAGCCACTTCGCCAGCGCGATGGCCTCCTTCTGGTGCTTGCCGGCCACCGGGACACCGATGAACGAACCGCCCCAGTTGGCCGCGGTCGGCGCGGCCGCCACGTCCCACTTGCCCTTGCCCGCGTCACCGGACTTCTCCTGGATGTAGCCCATCATCCAGGCGGGGCAGGCCACGGTCGCGAACGAGCCCTTGGCGAAGCCCTGGTCCCACGTCGGGTCGAACTGCTTGAGCTTCGCCGACATGTTGCTGGTCGCCACGGTCATGGCGGCGTTCCAGGACTTCTTCACACCGGTGGACTTGTCCCAGATGACGTTGCCGTCCTTGTCGTAGTACCGCTGGCTCTCTCCGCCGAGGGCCGCGTTGTACACCGAGGAGGCGGAGTCCACGAACTTGGTGCCGCTCGGCGCCTTCTTCATGTAGTCCTTGCCGAGCGCGACGTACTTCGCCCAGTCGCCCTTCCACTGCTCCGCGAGCTTCGTGCGGTCGGTCTCCAGACCGGCCTTCTCGAAGAGGTCCTTGCGGTAGCAGATCGCCATCGGGCCGATGTCGGTGCCGAGCGCGATGGTCTTGCCGTCCTTGGTGGTGGCCTGGGAGAGCTTCCAGTCCAGCCACTGCGACTTGTCGACCTCCTTGCCGAGGTCGACGAACTTGTCGGCCTGGGTCTGGACGGCCTCGGTGATGTTGCCGACCTCGATCGCCTGGATGTCGTCGGTCCCGGAGCCGGCCTGCAGACGCGTCAGCGTCTTGGGCCAGTAGACGTCGGTACGGGTGGTGACGTTCTCCTTGATGGAGATCTCGGGGTGGAGCTTCGTGTACTCGTCGTAGAGGCCGGCCTGCTTGTATCCGAAGACGCCGAAGGTCCCTATGGTCAGGGTCGTCTTGCCCTTGCCGCTACCACCGTTGTTGTCCGACGAGCCGTTGTCCGGGTCGCTGGAACAGCCGGCCAGCAGTCCCGTAGCCAGCGCGGCGACGACCGCGATGGCCCCCAGCCTGCGGGACCGGCGGGTACTCGTGCGCATTGCGTCCTCCTGTTGCCTGACGTGCCGACCCCCCGGCCAACTGCATTGGTGGCGCCCGTTGTTTCTCGCTGCGGCTCGGGCGGGGAACGTGCGGGATGTGTATGTGTCAGGTACTGTGGGAGCGCTCCCACAGGTGATGTGTTGAAGAGTCGTCGGTTCCGGCGGGGGTGTCAAGGGTGAGGGCGCGGAGAGATGCGTTCAGTTATCGGCCTGTTAGCTGAAGATGTCATTCCGCCACATGGCCGGAAGCGTCTCATGCCGCGTCCGGCGCTCCCGGGGCGGCCACCCGTGAGGGGACGCCTCCCTGGGCTGCGGCCCAGCGACGCGGGTCCCGTCGTACGGGGCTGTTACATTCCAGGCCAGGTTGGTGTCGACGGGAGGCGGAAGCCATGGCAGTCCACGGAGCGCGGGGCCGCAGTGGCGGGCGGCCGACCCTCGAAGAGGTGGCCGCGCGCGCGGGAGTGGGCCGTGGCACGGTCTCCCGGGTGATCAACGGCTCCCCGCGGGTCAGCGACGCCACCCGGGCCGCGGTCGAGGCGGCGGTGGCCGAGCTCGGCTATGTCCCGAACACGGCGGCGCGCGCCCTCGCGGCCAACCGCACGGACGCCATCGCCCTGGTCGTCCCCGAGCCGGAGACGCGCTTCTTCGCGGAACCGTACTTCTCGGACATGCTGCGCGGCGTCGGCGCCGAACTCTCCGAGACCGAGATGCAGTTGCTGCTGATATTCGCGGGCAGCGACCGGGAGCGGGAGCGCCTGGCGCAGTATCTGGCGGCCCACCGCGTGGACGGCGTCCTGCTGGTCTCGGTGCACGCCGACGATCCGCTGCCCGATCTGCTCTCCCAGCTCGAGATCCCGGCCGTGATCAGCGGCCGGCGCTCGGCGGAGGAGACGCTTCCGTCGGTGGACTCCGACAACTACGGCGGCGGGCGCGCGGCCGTGGAGCATCTCGTCTCCCGGGGGCGCGGCAGGATCGGCCACCTCGCCGGCCGCATGGACGTCTACGGCGCCCAGCGGCGCGTCGACGGCTACCGCCAGGGTCTGCGGGACGCGGGCCGTGAGGTGGACGAGCGGCTGATCGTCCCCGGTGACTTCACCGAGGAGGGCGGCCGGCGTGCCATGACCCTGCTCCTCGAACGCTTCCCCGACCTCGACGCGGTGTTCGCCGGGTCCGACGTCATGGCGGCGGGCGCCCGCCAGGTGCTGCGCGAGAGCGGCCGGCGCATCCCGGACGACGTGGCGCTCATCGGCTACGACGACTCCGCCATAGCCCGTCACATGGATCCGCCCCTGACCAGCGTCCGCCAGCCCATCGAGGAGATGGGCCGGGCCATGATCGACCTCCTCCTCGGCGAGATCGCGGACCGCCGCCCGGTGGCCTCCCGCGGACTGGAGAAGCGCCAGCTCGTCCTGCCCGCGGAACTGGTGGTGCGGGCCTCGTCCTGAAGCCGGCGCGCGGCGTCCGGCGTCCCCGGTCCGGCCGGGGTGGCACCCTCCCGGCGGGGCGGCTTTCCGTGGTCCGGAAGGCGGCCCGCGATGCCCGACGGGGCCACCCGGCAGGCCGGGCGGGGTGGTTTCCGTCGCCCGGAGGGGCGGCGCGTGACACGGGGCGACGCGGCCCCGTATGCCGGGCCGGTCACGCGGCCCCCGGCCGGGGCGGCCTTCGTCGTCCGAAGGGTGCTCCCGCACTGTGGCCGCTCCCGCGACGCCGTACGGCGTCAGGGGTGGCTCTCGCATCCGGGCGAGGCCGTCGTGCCCGGTCCGGGACCGGGCGGGGTCATCGTCGGACCGTCAGCTCCCAGCGGATCTCGCCGTCGTGGAGTTCGTCCGTCGCGGTGAGTCCCGCCGCCGCGGCGACGGCCGCCGACGCGTGGTGATCGGGGTGGACATGGGCCACGACCGTGCGGACGGGGTACGTCCCGACCACGTGCCGGACCAGTGCCCCGGCCGCCTCCGACGCGTACCCGCGCCCCTGCCAGGGAGTGCCCACGACCCAGGCGACCTCCGCGGTCCCGCCCGAGACGGTCGCCTGGACCGTCCCCACCAGGCATCCCCGCTCCCGCTCCCGCAGCACCCAGTTGCACCACAGGACAGCGGGATCGGGCGAGCCCGCGACGAGACGCTCGTACCGGGCCCGCAGCGCCCGCGGAGTGTGCGGTTCCCCGCCGATGAACGTGTGCAGCGCCGGGTCCGACAGCACCCCGGCCATCTCCTCGGCGTGCTCGGCCCGCAACGGCAGGAGGTCGAGCCGGGCGGTGGCGAAGGATTCCGTGGGGTGGGGCACGAGGGGGAGCGTACGGGCTGGTGGGGCCGGGAACGCAATCAGCCGGTGACCTTTTCACAAGGTCACCGGCTGATCATTCAGGGTGAGTGACGGGACTTGAACCCGCGGCCACCTGGACCACAACCAGGTGCTCTACCAACTGAGCTACACCCACCATGTCCGGTCTTCTAGGTTTCCCTGACCGGCCGAGAAAAAGTGTACAGGGTTCTGAGGGGTGCTCGCGCACACCTTTTTCCGGGGCCCAGTAGGGCCCCGTCAAAGGCCTATTCGACGGGCAGGACGTGCCTGGCCGCGATGGTGCGGGCGGTGTCCGAGTCGGGCCCGGGCTGCGGGACGAAGATCGCCTCGCGGTAGTAGCGGAGCTCGGCGATGGACTCGCGGATGTCGGCCAGCGCGCGGTGGTTGCCGTTCTTCTCCGGGCTGTTGAAGTACGCCCGGGGGTACCAGCGGCGGGCCAGCTCCTTGACGGAGGAGACGTCCACGATGCGGTAGTGGAGATAGCTCTCCAGCGTGGACATGTCCCGCAGCAGGAAGCCGCGGTCCGTGCCGACGGAGTTCCCGCAGAGCGGGGCCTTGCCCGGCTCCTTGACGTGCTCGCGTACGTAGGAGAGGACCTGCTCCTCGGCGTCCGCCAGGGTCGTACCCCCGGCGAGCTCCTCCAGCAGGCCGGAGGCCGTGTGCATCTGGCGCACCACGTCCGGCATCGTCTCCAGGGCCGCGTCCGGCGGGCGGATCACGATGTCCACTCCTTCACCGAGCACGTTCAGCTCAGAGTCGGTGACCAGTGCGGCCACCTCGATGAGCGCGTCATCCGACAGCGAGAGTCCCGTCATCTCGCAGTCGATCCACACCATGCGATCGTTCATGTGTCTCACCCTACGGCCCGCTCCCTCCGGTTAACCCGCCCCTGCGTCCCGCCGGGGCGGCGGATCGCGCCGGATCCGGGCCCGCGGGCGACGGGGCCCGCATACGAAAGGAGCCCGCACCCGAAGGTGCGGGCCCCGCGCTGTCGCCGGCGCCGGACTACGGCGCGCTGCGCTGTCCCGGCAGGCTCGGCCTGCCCGCCGCGTACAGCTCCGCCCGCTCCCGCATCGCCTCCGCGGAGAGCGAGGCGGCCGCGCCCAGGCCGGCCGCCGCGGTGCGGCGGGTCTGCATCGGGACCGGGCCCGAGTGCTCCTGGTGCAGCGACGGCGGTGGTCCGACCGGACCCGTCGGGCCGTCCGGATCCGTGGACCGTTCGGCCTGCGGCCTGCGGGCGCGGTACGCCGCCCGGTACGCGGCCGGCGACGAGCCGAGCTGCCGCCGGAAGTGGCCCCGCAGCGCCACCGGCGAACGGAAGCCGCAGCGGCCCGCGACCTCGTCCACCGAGTAGTCGGACGTCTCCAGGAGACGCTGCGCCTGCAGGACGCGCTGAGTGATCAGCCACTGCAGGGGAGCGCTTCCGGTGAGCGAGCGGAACCGGCGGTCGAAGGTCCGGCGGCTCATGTAGGCGCGAGCCGCCAGCGTCTCGACGTCGAACTGCTCGTGGAGATGCTCCAGCGCCCAGGCGACGACCTCCGCGAGGGGGTCGGCGCCGATCTCCTCCGGCAGTGACCGGTCGAGATAGCGCTCCTGGCCTCCGGTGCGCCGCGGTGGGACCACCAGGCGCCGGGCGAGCGCGCCGGCCGCCTCGTTGCCGTGGTCCGTCCGCACGATGTGGAGACAGAGATCGATTCCGGCCGCCGTACCCGCCGAGGTCAGCACGTCGCCGTCGTCCACGAAGAGCTCGCGGGGGTCGACGTGCACCGACGGATAGCGCTTGGCCAGCGTCGGCGCGTACATCCAGTGGGTGGTCGCCGGACGGCCGTCCAGTAAACCGGCCGCGGCGAGCACGAAGGCACCGGTGCACAGCCCGACTATGCGGGCGCCTTCCTCATGGGCGCGGCGCAGTGCGTCGAGCGCCTCCTCCGGTGGTGGCGAGGTGATCGACCGCCAGGCGGGCACGACGACCGTGCCTGCCCTGGAGATCGCTTCCAGGCCATGTGGTGCGGTGAGTTCCAGGCCCCCTGTGGTCCGCAGCGGGCCTTCCTCGCCGGCACACACCAAAAGGCGGTAGCGCGGCACGCCGGCGTCCTGGCGGTCAATCCCGAACACCGACAGCGGAATGGAACTCTCGAAAATGGGGCCGCCGCTGAACAGCAGCACCGCGACGATCTCCTTGCGGCGTCGCCCGGACAGTTTCCGGGCCGCGGTTTCCGGCGCGGCAGTGGAGTCGTGGCTCATCCTGCTAAGCCCCCCTCGGTGGTCGCGGCTCCTCGGTTGTGTCGCTCCTGCACGTTTCCCCTCGGTCCTGCACGAGTCCCCCGCCGTAAGACAAGATCGAATCTACTGTGTCCCGTGGCGCCAAGGTGACCAGTTCGGTACTCCGCAGAATGTCGACATGGCAACTTGGCGTGAAGCATTCGATCACGAAGCGTTGCACTCGTGGGCGTCGCAGGGAAGTGCGCCTCGTGGCAGTGGCCAATCCACGTAGGGTGCGCGAGCCCTCCCAACCCCTTTAGGTGCAGGTCGAACGGGGGTTGGGGGGTCGTTCGAGCAAGGGATGAGCCACTACCGGAAGTTGGCTGAAAAGAAGCGTAGGTGTACGCGCAAACCGGTCAGTCGACCGGCTTGCCTCCCCCACTGTGACGAGCGCCTCGGTGAACTCCCGTGCCGTTCCCGCCCCGTGGGCCGCCCCGCGTCCCCGCCGGGTTCCCGCGCCCCGTGACCCCCGCGCTCCCCGTACCGCCCGGACCGCTCCTCCCGTGCCGTCCGCCCCGGCGCGGGGCCCGCCTGCGGGCGTGCGAGCGGGCCGCACCGCGCCGCTGATCGGCCAGGAGAGCCGCCCCCCGCTCGGACTGACGCAGCAGGATCACACAGACCCCGGTCACGGCGGCGAGACCGAGAGCCGTACCGGCCGCTCCGGCGAGCGAGCCGCCGCACCACAGGAGGACCGCCGGCACCAGGACGCAGGCGAAGGCCGCCCAGCGGACCACGTCGCTCACCGTGTCCACCGCGCCGGGCGCCGGGGGGCGCGAGGCGGAGCGTGTTCCCGATCGCGATCCGGAGTGTGATCCCGCGCGGGATCCGCGGGGTGGCGCGGGCGACGGGGAGGGGACGGGGCGAGCCCCTGGGGCGGGGGGTGCGGAGGGTGCGGAGGAACGCGGGGCGGTGTCGGGTCCGGACACGTACTGCTCCCTGGTGCTCCGGTGTTCTCCGTGCTCCCCACGGCGTGTGATCTCCACGGGGTGCCTTCGCGGCGACGGCTGCGACCGGTTCAACGCGTGTTCGACCCGCCGGTCACTGCCCGGCGGGTGGGGCGTGCGCCGGCAAGGGGGCCGCCAGGGGGCCGTCCGGTCCCGCGGGGCGACGGAACTCCCCGTTCCCGGGCGCCGGTGCAAATTCACGGGGGGCCTTGCGCAAACCGCCTGTACGGGGCACTAACCATTGCGTTACGGGCACCCTCTCGTGCATGCTCCCTGGAATGCCGCGTAAGGCGCGCGGGATCTGGGCAGAGGAGGCGTGCCGCCGTACCCTTGGGGGTATGGGGTTGGGAAGATGTTTCCCAGACACAGCTCTGCCGTTCGTTGTCGTCCCCACCACGAGGATCCAAACGCCGAGACACCCATGGCCGGTCACGAATTCTTCGATCCCGCGGACCGCAAGCGCCCGCTCGCCGATCCCACGGCGGCCGAGCCCCTGGCGGCGGAAGAACCCCGCCATTCCTGCGATCCCGCCTTCAAGCACGGCGTCGTCGTCGGTTTCGACGGTTCGACGTCCAGCGAGCGTGCCCTCGCCTACGCGATCGGGATGGCGCACCGCGCCGGCTCGGGCCTGATCATCGTCCATGTGGCCAACCGGCTGCCCACCACGGTGTGGGCGGGCTGCGAGCCGCCGGTCTTCGTCGACGTGCCCGACCACCGCACCGAGGTGCTGGGGCTCGAACTCGCCTGCGCCGAATACCTCTCCGAGGTGCCCTGGATCCTGGTCGAGCGCGGCGGCGACATCTGCCACGAACTCGAGGAAGTGGGGCGGGAGTACGAGGCGGACGCGATAGTGGTGGGCTCCACGCACGGCATCGTCGGGCGCATCTTCGGCTCGGTCGCCGGACGCCTCGCCAAGCGTGCCAAGCGCCCCGTCATCGTCATTCCCTGACGCCCGCTGCCGTCCGCGACGCGATCGCCGGGGTTCTCCGTGCGGTGAGTGAACCTACTGGCGCGTAGAGGTGTTTGTGCCTTTGTGAAGGGCATATACGGGACGCCGGTCCTACGCGGCGACCGGTACGGCGCAGCACAACTGCACAGGCATGAAGGGAGCCCGCCGTGGACAACGACGTCTCTGCGGGAAGCACCACCACCATCGTCGGAAGACTCGCGCTCGGCGTGACCCTGCTGGCCTTCGGCCTCGGGTACACCGACTTGATCGACGGAGTGACGGCGGCGGATGCCGTGTCACTGGCCCACTACGTAGGCGGCGTCGCGCTGTTCGTCGCCGGTCTGCTCGCTCTCCGCGACCGTGACACGGCCAACGGCACGGCCTTCACGGGAATCGGCGCCCTCTGGTTCACCTGGGCCGTCTCGGCCGGCGGCCAGGTCTCCGACAACGCGGCGGGACTCTTCCTGCTGCTCTTCGCGCTCGTCGTGCTCTCGCTCGCCCTCGCGGGCGGGGACACCCTCGGCCAGGGCGCCTACGGACTGTTCTTCGTCTCCCTGCTGCTTCTGGCCATCGGCCGCTTCGCGGACAGCGGCGTTCTGGGCAAGGCCGGCGGCTGGTTCGCCGTCGCGGCCGGCGCGGTCGCCTGGTACGCGGCGACCGCCGCTCTCGCCCACTGGCCCACCGCACTTCCGCGACGCGCCGCCGGCCGGGGGGTGACGGCCACCGGCTGACCTCGGCGCGGGCCGGGGTTTGGGCGGCTCCGGCCCTTGAAGAACGATCCCCGTGCGCGGGTGGTGCGCACGGGGATCGTCCATGTCCGGTCGCCGGCAGGGGACTTGCGCGGCGAGGGACGGGCGGGCGGGCCAACGGCCGGTGGTCCGCCCGGTGGTGACTACTCGACGGTGACGGACTTGGCCAGGTTGCGCGGCTTGTCGATGTCCCGGCCGAGCGCCAGCGCCGTGTGGTAGGCGAGGAGCTGGAGCGGGATGCCCATCAGGATCGGGTCGAGCTCGTCCTCGTTCTTCGGGACGACGATCGTCTGGTCGGCCTTCTCCTGGTGCTGGTGCGCGACCGCGAGGATCTGGCCGCTGCGGGCCTTGATCTCCTCCAGGGCGGCGCGGTTCTTCTCCAGCAGGTCGTCGTCGGGGACGATCGCGACCGTGGGGAGCGCCGGCTCGATGAGCGCCAGCGGACCGTGCTTGAGCTCGGAGGCCGGGTACGCCTCGGCGTGGATGTACGAGACCTCCTTGAGCTTCAGCGAGGCCTCACGGGCCACCGGGTAGCCCCGGACGCGGCCGATGAAGAGCATCGAGCGGGCCTCGGCGTACTGCTCGGCCAGCTTCTTGATCTCGTCCTCCTGCTCCAGGATCTCGGCGATCTGGGCGGGCAGCTTGCGCAGGCCCTCGATGATCCGCTTGCCGTCGCGGACCGAGAGGTCGCGGGTGCGGCCGAGGTGCAGGGCGAGCAGCGCGAAGGCGACGGTGGTGTTGGTGAAGCACTTCGTCGAGACGACGCAGACCTCGGGGCCGGCGTGCACGTACATGCCGCCGTCCGCCTCGCGGGCGATCGCCGAGCCGACGACGTTGACGACGCCGAGCACCCGGGCGCCCTTGCGCTTGAGCTCCTGCACGGCGGCCAGCACGTCGTAGGTCTCACCGGACTGGGAGACCGCGATGTAGAGGGTGTCGGGGTCGACGACCGCGTTGCGGTAGCGGAACTCGGAGGCCGGCTCGGCGTCCGCGGGGATGCGGGCCAGCTCCTCGATCATCTGGGCGCCGATCATGCCCGCGTGGTACGAGGTGCCGCAGCCGAGGATCTTCACGCGGCGCACGGCGCGCGCGTCGCGGGCGTCCAGGTTCAGGCCGCCGAGGTGCACGGTCGAGAACCGGTCGTCGATCCGGCCGCGCAGCACGCGGTCCACGGCCTCGACCTGCTCGTGGATCTCCTTGTGCATGTACGTGTCGTGGCCGCCCATGTCGTACGAGGCGGCCTCCCACTCGACGGTGGTCGGCTCGGAGGTCGTCCGGGTGCCCTCGGTGGTGTACGTCCGGAAGTCGTCGGCCTTGAGCGTGGCCATCTCGCCGTCGTCCAGCGTGACTATCTGGCGGGTGTGGGTGACCAGGGCGGCGATGTCCGAGGCGACGAACATCTCCTTCTCGCCGATGCCGAGCACGACGGGGGAGCCGTTTCGCGCCACCACGATGCGGTCGGGGAAGTCGGCGTGCATCACCGCGATGCCGTAGGTGCCCTCTATGACCCGCAGCGCCTCACGGACCTTGTCCTCCAGCTTCTCCTGCTGGGAGCGGGCGACCAGGTGGGTGAGCACCTCGGTGTCCGTCTCGGAGAGGAACTCGACGCCGTCGGCCTCGAGCTTCTTCCGCAGGTCGGAGGCGTTGTCGATGATGCCGTTGTGGACGACCGCGACCTTGTTGTCGGCGGACATGTGGGGGTGCGCGTTCACGTCGGAGGGGGCGCCGTGCGTGGCCCAGCGGGTGTGGGCGATGCCCGTCGTGCCGGCGAAGCGCTTGGGGACCTTCGCCTCCAGGTCGCGGACGCGGCCCTTCGCCTTGACCATCTTCAGGCCGGCCGACTTCGGCGAGGTCACGACTATGCCCGCCGAGTCGTAGCCGCGGTACTCCAGGCGCTGGAGGCCTTCGAGGAGCAGCGGGGTCACATCACGCCTGCCGATGTATCCGACGATTCCGCACATACAGGTAGATTCCCTCAGCCGTAAACGATGCGGCGCAGTTGCCTGAGCGTGAGCTCCGGCGGGGCGACCGCGCGATATTTCAGGTCCGCCTCGATCCGTTCGAAGATCGACGCGTTCACCAGGCCCTGGGCCTGGAGCTCACGGTGGCGGCGACGGACGAACTCCTGGGCCGTCTCGTCGAAATAGGCGAGAACGTCCTGGACCACCCGCAGCGCCTCACCCCGGTTCAGGGGCGTCGACCGCGTCAAATGATCAACGAGTTCGTCGTGCACCCGTTGATCCTGGGGCACGGAAAGACGATTCGCAAGAATCCTGCCCGATATCGGGCAAGCAGGTGTTGAATCTCTTATGGGCCGCTGTTTACAGACTGTCCACCCGGCGTCTTGCGCCCCGTCGATTGCCCGGAGCAACTTCAGGGGACATGGACACTCCACGCATGGGCGTACCCGAGCAGCTCGCCGAGAAGATGACCATGGCCGAGCAGCACGAGTACCTTCGCGCCAAATTTTCCCGGCGCAACATGATCAGAGGCGGCGCCGTGACCATCGGCGCCGTCGCGGGCGGCGCCTTCGTGCCCGGCGCGGCACAGGCCGCCGTCCCGGCGCAGCGGACGGCCGCTCCGGCCGCCACGGACAAGGTCGACGGCGCGCTCGTCGCCCCCTTCGGCCGCCACCTCGCCTTCGGCAACGACCCGCGCACCGAGATGACCGTCTCCTGGCAGGTGCCGGCCGCGGTCAGCAAGCCCTACATCCGCATCGGCGCCCACCCCTGGGACCTCTCGCGCAAGATCGAGGCCGAGGTGCGCACCCTGTACACCCCGGCCGGCGTAGGTGCGAGCGGCGACCACACCCAGTACTACCTGCACGCCAAGCTCACCCACCTGCGCCCCGGCAGGACCTACTACTACGGTGTCGGCCACGCGGGCTTCGACCCGGCCCAGCCCCACCTCCTCGGCACGCTCGGCACCTTCACCACCGCGCCCGACCGCGCCGAGCCCTTCACCTTCACCGCCTTCGGCGACGAGGGCGTCGGCTACCACGGCCTCGCCAACGACGCCCTGCTGCTCGCCCAGAACCCCGCCTTCCACCTGCACGCGGGCGACATCGCGTACGCGGACCCGGCCGGCCAGGGCAAGACCGCCGACACCGGCTTCGACTCGCGCATCTGGGACCAGTTCCTCGCCCAGACCGAGACGGTCGCCAAGCAGGTGCCGTGGATGCCGGCCTACGGCAACCACGACATGGAGGCCTGGTACTCGCCCAACGGCTACGGCGGCGAGGAGGCCCGCTGGACGCTTCCGGACAACGGACCCGACAAGGCCAACCTGCCCGGCGTCTACTCCTTCGTCCACGGCAACACGGCGATCATCTCGCTCGACGCCAACGACATCTCCTTCGAGATCCCGGCCAACCTCGGCATCTCCGGCGGCACCCAGACCAAGTGGCTGGAGGCCCAGCTCAAGAAGTTCCGTGCCTCGAAGGACATCGACTTCGTGGTGATCTTCTTCCACCACTGCGCTTACTGCACCTCCACGGCGCACGCCTCGGAGGGGGGTGTGCGACAGGAGTGGGTGCCGCTGTTCGAGAAGTACAGCGTCGACCTGGTGATCAACGGCCACAACCACCAGTACGAGCGCACCGACGTCATCAAGGGGAACGCGGTCACCAAGAAGCTCCCGATCGGCGGCACGGCGTACACCGAGACCGAGGGTGTCGTGTACGTGACGGCGGGCGCGGCCGGCCGCAGCCTGTACGCGTTCACCGCCCCCGAGTCCTACGAGGGCAAGGAGAACGAGGTCGAGTCCGTCGCCTCCTTCGTCAACCTCAAGGACGGCAAGCAGAACGAGACGGTCACCTGGTCGCGCGTGCGCTACCTCAACTACTCGTTCCTGCGCGTCGACGTCCAGCCGGCCGCGAAGGGACGCCTGGCCACGCTGAAGGTCCGCGGCATCGCCGAGACCGGTGCCGAGGTGGACCACTTCACGATCGCGCGCCGGGCCAAGTAGCCCCGGGCCCGAGCGGGTACGCCGGCGAGGGATCCACAGGTACGCCCGGAAGGCGGGGCGTACCGCCTCCCTGACCGGCGGCCGGTCCCCGCGCGGCGGTCCTCGTCCGCCCGTTCCTACAGGCGTTTGAGGACCGCCTGCTTGGCCAGGGCGAACTCCTCGTCCGTCAGGACGCCCTCCTTGCGCAGCTCGCCCAGTTCGCGCAGCCTGCGCAGGAGGGCGTCGTGGTCGGCCTCCGGCCCCGGCCCGGCGGCGGCCTCCAGGGCCGGCTCCTCGTCCGTCCGGTCCTCCACGGACGCCGGATGCGGAAGCCGCACCTGCACGGCCGCGGCGAGCAGCGCCATCAGCGGGTCCCGCTTGAAGCCCCACAGCTCAACGGAGTTGGGGTCGTACTTCGGCGGCGCCTTGGTGTCGGCGCCGCGCACGGTGAAGCGAAGACAGCCGTTCTCCAGCCCGGCCGCGGGCCGCCACTCGACGGCCGATATCTCCGCGAGCGCGAGCGTCCGGGCACCCGCCGCGGACTTCGCCTCCTCCGTCTTCCAGTTCCACTCCAGGCGTACGCGCTCGCCGTCGAAGCTCGCCGTGCCGTCCCCCGCGGACGCGGACAGCGGCACCGGCGGGCCGGGCAGCAGATAGCCGTCGACCGGGCCCGTGGGGACCTGGTCGAGGAGCAGCGCGCCGCGCACCTCGTCCACGAGGTACTCGGCGACGCCGAACCGGTCGGCCTCCACCGTGAGCCGGTACGGGTCGTTCGGCTCCGCGAGCTTGCCGCCCGTCGACTGCAGCAGCGGGTCGGCGCCGTCGCGCAGCCGGAGCCTGAGCCGCCCGGCCTTCCTGCCCTGCTCCAGCGAGATGCCCGCCAACGCGTGCAGCGGCACGGTGAGTTCACCCAGTGTCCGGCGCAGCAGGCTGACGTTCTTGTCCCGTCCCGGGGTCAGCCGCAGAGTGTCGCCGTCGAAGATCCACGTGCCGTCCCGCTGGATGATTTCCGCCATGGGGAGGATTGTTCCACCGCGACTGAGGCAGAGTGGTCTCGACCAATTCGAGGATCGACCACAACGAAGGGCACGGCGCAGGAAACGGCCGAGGACGGGCCGGGAGAGCCTGCGCCGGGCACCGAAGGGAGCGCATGTGAGACAGCACCACAGAACGCCCCGCCTTCTCGGTACGCTGCTGCTCGTGGCGGCGGCCGGCTTCTCCCTCGCCGGCGCGGCACCGCACACCCGGGCCGCCGCCGCCCCGCTGGGCCGCGTCGTCCCGGCCCCCGCCTCCGTCGAGCCGGGCGGAGCCCCGTACCGCGTCACGGGAGACACCCGCATCCGTGTCGACGACTCGCGCGCGGTCCGCGCGGTCGGCGAGTACCTCGCGGGCATCCTGCGGCCCTCCACCGGCTACCGGCTGCCGGTCGCCTCGCACGGCCCCGGAGCGATCCGGCTCCGGCTCGGCGGCAAGGGGCTCGGCACCGAGGGCTACCGCCTCGACAGCGGCTCCTCGGGCGTGACCATCACGGCCGGCGAGCCCGCGGGCCTCTTCCACGGCGTCCAGACCCTGCGGCAGCTCCTGCCCGCCGCCGTCGAGAAGGACTCCGTCCAGCGCGGCCCCTGGCTGATCGCCGGCGGCACCATCGAGGACACACCCCGCTACGCCTACCGCGGGGCCATGCTCGACGTCTCCCGCCACTTCTTCACCGTGGCCCAGGTCGAGCGGTACATCGACGAACTGGCGCTCTACAAGGTCAACAAGCTGCATCTGCACCTGAGTGACGACCAGGGCTGGCGCATCGCGGTCGACTCCTGGCCCCGGCTCGCGGCCCACGGCGGCTCCACCCAGGTCGGCGGCGGACACGGCGGCTTCTACACCAAGGCCGACTACCGCCGGATCGTCCGGTACGCCTCCTCGCGCTATCTGGAGGTCGTCCCCGAGATCGACATGCCCGGACACACCAACGCCGCCCTCGCCTCGTACGCGCGACTGAACTGCGACGGAGTCGCGCCGGACCTCTACACCGGCACCGACGTCGGCTTCAGCTCGCTGTGCGTGGGCAAGCCGGTGACGTACGACTTCGTGGACGACGTCATCCGGGAGCTGGCCGCGCTCACCCCCGGCGGGTACCTCCACATCGGCGGCGACGAGGCGCACTCCACCAGCCACGCCGACTACGTGACCTTCATGGACAAGGTGCAGCCCCTCGTCGCCAAGTACGGCAAGAAGGTCATGGGCTGGCACCAGCTCACCGGGGCGGACCCGGCCAAGGGCGCCCTCGCGCAGTACTGGGGGCTCGACGACACCGGTGCCGAGGAGAAGGCGCAGGTCGCCGCGGCCGCGCGGAACGGGACCGGGCTCGTGCTGTCGCCCGCGGACCGGCTCTACCTCGACATGAAGTACACCGCCGACACCCCGCTCGGGCAGGACTGGGCCGGACTGGTGGAAGTGCGGCGCTCCTACGACTGGGACCCGGGGAGCTACCTTCCCGGCGTGCCCGCCCAGGCCGTCAAGGGCGTCGAGGCGCCGCTGTGGACGGAGACGATCCAGAGCTCCGCGGACATCGACGTCATGGCCTTCCCGAGGCTGCCCGGGGCCGCCGAACTCGGCTGGTCCCCCGCCGCCACGCACGACTGGGACACCTACAAGGTGCGCCTCGCCGCCCAGGCGCCGCGCTGGGACGCCCTCGGCATCGCGTACTACCGCTCGCCCCAGGTCCCCTGGCCGGCCCGGTAGGGCGGACGCCGACGGGCGCCCCGGAGGACCGTCTCCGGGGCGCCCGCCCGTCTGTGGAGCCCCGCGCGGGGCCCGGGTGCTCAGAACCCGGCGATCGGGTTCTTCAGGGTGCCGACCAGTTGCAGCGCGCCCGAGGGATCCGCCAGGTCGACCATCTGCCGGTTGTCGCGGAGCTGGAGCCGGTTGAGGCAGGACAGCGCGAACTCGGGCGCGAACAGGTCGTACTGCCGGAACTTGTCCTGGAGTTCGGGCGTCGCCTCCTGGTACGCGCGCACCGACTCGGCGACCGTCCGCCAGAAGTCCTCCTCGGCGAGGACACCCTCCTCCGCGAGCTGGGCGGCCAGGAAGCGGAAGAAGCAGTCGAAGACGTCCGTGAAGATGGACAGCAGCTTCGTGTCCTCGGGGACGTCGACGCGGATCCGCTCCACCGCGGGCGGCAGCACCGCCTGCGGGTCCATGACCACGATCTCCTCGGCGATGTCCTTGTAGACCGCCCGCCGCACCGCCCCGTCCTCCAGGACGAGGATGACGTTCTCGCCGTGCGGCATGTAGACCAGGTCGTACGCGTAGAAGCTGTGCAGGAGCGGGGTGAGGTAGGCGCGCAGATAGCCGCGCAGCCACTCCTCCGGCGCGAGGCCCGACCGCTCGATCAGCGCGGCCGCGAACGAGGCGCCCTCGTGGTCGACATGGACGAGGGACGCCATCGTCGCCAGGGACTCGCCCTCGCCCAGCGAGGGGACCGGGCTCTCCCGCCACAGCGCGGCGAGCATCTTGCGGTACGGGGAGTACCGGTCGGTGGCCGCCTCGTACTCCAGATGCCGGTAGCCGACGGCCGCCCGCTCACGGATGACCGACAGGCCGGTGGACTTCAGCACCGGGTCGCTCTCGACGAGCTGGACCAGCCAGTCGTTGATGGCCGGGGTCGCCTCCATGTAGGCGGCGGACAGACCCCGCATGAAGCCCATGTTCAGCACGCTCAGCGCCGTCTTCACGTAGTGCTTGTGCGGGCTGCTGGTGTTGAAGAACGTCCGGATGGACTGCTGGGCCAGGTACTCGTCGTCGCCCTCGCCGAGACAGACCAGGCGCCGCTGGGCGACCTCGGCCGCGAACGTCACGGACAGCTTGTTCCACCACTGCCAGGGGTGCACGGGTATGAGGAGGTAGTCCTCGGGGTCGAGACCCTGTCCGCGCAGGATCCCGTCGAACCGCTCGACCGTCTCCGCGCCCAGCTCGCCCCGCACGAAGGACTCGTACGTGATGCCGACGCCCGCCGTGAACGCGGCGCGCGAGCGGTGCGCGGCCAGCCACACCAGCCGGACCGGGTGCGCGGTCTCGGGTGCGTAGGCGAGGTAGTCGTGCACACCGAAGCCCAGCCGCCCGTTGTTGGCGACGAAGCACGGGTGGCCCTCGGTCATGCCGGTCTCGATGGCCTGGAAGCCCGCGCCGGCCAGTTCGCGGACCGGGATCCGAGGCTTGGTGAGCTTGTAGCAGGTGCCCGCCAGGGTGGAGGAGATCTCCTCCAGGTAGACCGGCAGGATCTCGTCGCTCAGGCCGAGCGATGTCCTCAGCTCGATGATGAAGTCCAATGCCGACAGAGGGAGTTCGGCGCCGTCGCGGTGCCGGGTGATGGACTCGGCGGCCACCTGCCAGTGGTCGAGCAGGTGCCGGGTCGCGGTGAACCGGTAGCTCGTCAGTCCGTCGTCGCCGAGGACCTCGTAGCGGCCGTCGGGCAGGACGCGCGGGGTGATCAGCCGCTCGTGGGCGAACTCGGCGAGCGCCTTGCGCAGAAGGAGACGGTTGGCGTGGGCCCAGTGGTCGGGGGAGAGGTGGGCGACGCTCTCGGCGGGGGTCACGCGGCCACCGCCTTCGCGAACTGCTCCCGGGTGCAGAAGCTCAGCAACGCCTTCTTCTCCGGCTTCTGGATCTCCTCGACGGGCACGAAACCGACGGCCTCGTTGAGGGCGTGCACGGCCGTGTTGGCCACGTCGGGCTCGACGACGACGCGTTCGGTCGCCGGGTCGGCGAACAGGTGCTCCATCACCGAGGTGATCACGGCCCGGGTGAAACCGTGCACGGGGGTGTCGCTCGGGGCGACGAGGAAGTGCATGCCGACATCGCCCGGCTCCGGCTCGTACAGGCCGACGAGTTCGACGTACCGGGGGTCGTAACGCTCCATCAGGAAGACGGGCTCGCCGTCCAGGAGACCGAGGAAGGCGTCGTGGTGGTCACTGGCGGCGATGGCCATGTACTCGCGCTCCACGTCGTGCAGTCTCGCCTCCTGCATCATCCAGAAGGCGGCCTTGGGGTGGGTCACCCACCGGTGGAGCACCGGCGCGTCCTCGACCGGGTCGAGGGGGCGGACGGTGAAGGTGCCGATGGCGCTGGCGGTGGTCATACGGTGAACTCCTGGAACGCGATGGTCTTCTCGACCGGGTAGTACTCGGTGCCGAGCAGCTCGCGGATGATGGACGCGTTGCGGTACGGGCCCATGCCGAGGTCCGGCGAGGTGATCGAGTGGGTGTGGACGCCCGCGTTCTGCAGGAAGATCCCACCGCCCGTGACGTCGATGGCGTAGTTGCGGGCCACGTCGAAGTTGCCCTGGGTGTCGTAGCGGAGCCGGTCGCGGACCGGTGCGAGGAACGCGGGCTCGGCGTAGCGGTAGCCGGTGGCCAGCACGAGGCCCGTCGAGCGCAGCTCGTAGTCCTTGCCCTGCTCCTGCTGGCGGAACCCGAGGGTGTACGTGCCCTCGTCGTACCGCGCGCTCTCCAGCGAGGAGTTGGTCAGCAGCCGGGCGGGGACCGGGCCGCCGAGGTTCTTCTGGTAGAGCAGGTCGAAGATCGCGTCGATCAGCTCCCCGTCGATGCCCTTGAACAGGCCCTTCTGCTCCGACTGGAGGCGGTAGCGGGTCGCCTCGGGCAGCGCGTGGAAGTAGTCGATGTACTCCGGGGAGGTCATCTCCAGGGTGAGCTTGGTGTATTCGAGGGGGAAGAAGCGCGGCGAGCGGGTCACCCAGTTCAGCCGGTAGCCGTGGACGTCGATCTCGCCGAGCAGGTCGAGGAAGATCTCGGCGGCGGACTGGCCGCTGCCGACCAGGGTGATCGAGTCCTTGGCCTGGAGCTCCCGCTTGTGCTGCATGTAGCGGGAGTTGTGGATGAAGTCGCCGCCGAGGCCGGCGCAGGGGTCCGGGACGTGGGGCGAGGTGCCGGTGCCGAGGACCAGGTGCCGGGCGCGGAACAGCTCACCGGCCTCGGTCCGTACGGTGTACACCTCGTCCTCGTACGTCACCTCCGCGACCGTCGTCCCGAAGCGGACGCTGCTCAGCCTGGACGCGGCCCACCGGCAGTAGTCGTCGTACTCGACGCGCAGCGGGTAGAAGTTCTCCCGGATGTAGAACGAGTACAGCCGGCCCGATTCCTTCAGGTAGTTGAGGAAGGAGTACGGGGAGGTCGGGTCGGCGAGGGTCACCAGGTCCGACATGAACGGCGTCTGCAGGTGCGCGCCCTCCAGGAACATGCCGGAGTGCCACTCGAAGTGGGGCTTCGACTCCAGGAAGACACCGCTGAGTTCGGTGATCGGCTCGGTGAGGCAGGCGAGGCCGAGGTTGAAGGGCCCGAGCCCGATTCCCACGAAGTCGTAGGTGATGTCCGTGGATTCAGCAAGCGCGGTCAAGGGACTCTCCCAGGTACTGCTCGGCGTGGCCGGCGATCAGGTCGAGGACGGCGGCGACGTCGTCCTGTGTGGTCTCGGGGTTGAGCAAGGTGAACTTCAGGTAGTGGCGTCCGCCGACCTTGGTGCCCGCGACGACGGCGTCTCCGGAGGCGAACAGGGCCTTGCGGGCGTACAGGTTGGCGCGGTCGATCTCGGCCGGGTCGGTGACCGCGGCCGGGATGTACCGGAAGACCAGGGTGGACAGCGAGGGCCGTACGACGACGTCGAAGCGGGGGTCGGCGGCGAGTAGTTTCCAGCCCTCGGCCGCCAGGTCGCAGACCTCGTCGAAGAGTTCGCCGATGCCGTCGGCGCCCATGACGCGCAGGGTCATCCACAGCTTGAGGGCGTCGAAGCGGCGGGTGGTCTGGAGGGACTTGTCGACCTGGTTGGGGATGCGCTCGGCGACCATGCGGCGCGGGTTGAGGTACTCCGCGTGGTAGGTCGCGTGGCGCAGGGTCGCGACGTCGCGGACCAGTACGGCCGAGGAACTCACGGGCTGGAAGAAGGACTTGTGGTAGTCCACGGTGACGGAGTCGGCGCGCTCGATGCCGTCGAGGCGGTCCCGGTTCTTCAGCGAGGTGAGCAGTCCGCAGCCGTAGGCCGCGTCCACGTGCATCCAGGCGCCGAACTGGGCGCACAGTTCGGCGATCTCGGGCAGCGGGTCGATGGAGCCGAAGTCGGTTGTGCCCGCGGTGGCGACGACGGCCATGGGCACGAGGCCGTCCCGCCGGCAGCGCTCCAGCTCGTGGGCGAGGGCGACGGTCTGCATCCGCTTGTCGTGGTCGACGGGGACCGAGACGACGGCGTCGGGGGCGAGGCCGAGGAGCTTGGCCGACTTCTTGACGCTGAAGTGGCTGACCTCGGAGGCGAAGATCCGCAGATCGGCGAGGTTCTCCGCCTTGGCCTCCTCGCGGGCCAGGAGCAGGGCCTGGAGGTTGGACTGGCTGCCGCCGCTGGTGAACACCCCGTCGGCGGCCGGGCCCAGACCGATGCGCTCGTTCGTCCAGTCGATGAGCCTGCGCTCGATGAGGGTGCCGCCGGCCGACTGGTCCCAGGTGTCCAGCGAGGAGTTGACGGCGGACAGGACGGCCTCGCCGAGCAAGGCCGGGATGACGACCGGGCAGTTGAGGTGGGCGAGGTAGCGCGGGTGGTGGAAGTAGACCGCGTCCCGCAGGTAGACCTCCTCCAGCTCGTCGAGGACGGCCGTGGCGTCGTGCAGGGGCTTGTCGAGGTCGATCCCCTCGATGCGGGGGGCGAGTTCGTCGACCGTGACACCTGTGAACGGGCGGTCGGTGGCGGCGAGTCTGGCGGCCACCCGCTCGACCCCTTCCGTCACGGAGCGCCGGTACCGGTCCGCGGTGGTGTCGTTGAGCAGGTGCGAGCGCATGTGGGGGTCCTCCGTGCGGGGAGACAGTCCGAGCGGGACACGGGAAAGGGCGAGGTCGCGACGTTCGACTTAGGTTAGCCTAACCTAAGTTTCTTGCGCTTCCCCGCCCTTCCTCCTTCTTCGTGACGTACGCCTCTTCGTGAAGCGCCCGATCGTGCGGAGGGGCTGAACTACTCGCCCCGTTCCCGCAGTTGTTCCTCCGTCAGGCCCTGGCGCCAGTACCCGACGAAGGTGACCCGGCGGCGGTCGAGGCCGCGCTCGCGCACCAGGTGGCGGCGCAGTTCCCGTACGCATCCGGACTCGCCGGCGATCCAGGCGTAGGGGGCCTCGGCGGGCGGGAGATGCGCCGACCGCAGGGCGTCGAGCGCCAGGGGGCGCTCCCGGGCGCAGTGGTCGTCACCGACCAGCCAGGTGATCTCGGCGTCGGCCGGGGTGGCCAGGTCCTGGATGTCGCCCGCGTGCGGGACCTCCAGCCAGGCCCGCACCGGCACTCCCGCCGGGAGCGATTCGAGGATCGCGGAGACCGCGGGAAGGGCCGTCTCGTCGCCCCACAGGACCACCAGGTCGGCGTCCGCGGGCGGCCGGAAGCGGATGGCCCGGTTGTCCGCCACGGCGGGACCCAGCAGGACCACCCGGTCGCCGGGCGCGGCGCCGGACGCCCAGCGCGAGGCGGGTCCGGCGGGAGCGGCCGCGCCCGGCTCCAGGCCGTGCAGCGCGAAGTCGATGTCGATCTCGTCGGGGTCGCGGCGCAGGGCCCGCAGGGTGTACGAGCGCATCACCGCCCGTACGTCGTCGGGCAGTTCGCGCCAGCCCTGCCACCAGTTGTCGCCGAGCTCGACCGGGACGGCCGGCTCGATCTGGCCGGGGTGCGGGAGGAACAGCGACAGGGACTGGTCACGCCCGTCGGAGTGGAAGTCCCGCAGGTCGGGTCCGCCGAAGGTCACCCGGACCAGAGACGGGCCGAGCCGCCTCGTCCGTACGACCCGGAGGGTGAAGAAACGGAACGGGGCGGCTACGGCCGTCGTCATGCGTGCTCCTGAGTGATCGTCAGGGTGTCACCGCTGGGGTGTCAGGCGACCTTCTTGGCGTTCTCGATGGCCTCGGCGAGGCGCTCGATGATCGGGGTGCACTTGTCGTACGACAGGATCGCCTCGGGGGTCCGGGCGATGACCTGGCCGGCCTTGACGGCGGGCAGCTTCTTCCAGGTGGCCTCGGTGATGTCGGCCGGCTGGATGGTGGCGCTGCGGTCGTCCATGATGATGATGTCGGCCGGGTACTTGTCGACGTTCTCCCAGCTCAGGTTCTCGAACCAGCCGCCGCTCGCCTTGAGGTCCTTGGCGGAGGGCTCGACGATGTTCACGCCGAGGGCCTTGAAGTACTCCAGGTCGATGGAGAGGTTGGAGCCGGAGACGTAGAAGATGTCCTGGCTCGCGGAACCGGCCAGCACCTTGATCTCCGGGCGCGCCTTGGCGGCCTTGCGCAGCCGCTCGGCGGCCGCCTCGAACTTCTTCTTCGCCTCGACGATCTTCGCGGACTTCACGTCGGCGCCCAGGGACTGGGCCAGCGCGTACATGCGCTCCAGGGACTGCGGCATCTGGCGGTCGTAGACGGAGACGCCGACGCTCGGCGCGAGCTTGAGGATCTTGTCCTTGGACTCCTCGGGGACGTACCAGAGGGTGCCCGCGGAGTCGAACATCGTGGAGATCAGCACGTCGGGGGCGAGGCCCGCGTACTTCTCGATGTTGAACTGGCCCCACTCGTTGCCGAGGACCGTCAGCTTGCTGACGTCCATGTCGCCGGCCTGGACGTCGGCCTTGCCGTCCTTGGTCGTGGTCGGGCCGAACACGCCCTTGACCTCGATCCCGTAGTCGAACAGGGCGGCGGCGACACCGGTGAAGGCGACGATGTTCGCCGGGGTCTTGTCCAGCTTCACGGTCGTGCCGCGGTCGTCCTTGAACGTCCAGGGGCCGGCCTTCGCCGCGGCCTTGGTCGCGTCCGAGCCACTGTCTTTCGAGGCGTCGTCGTCACCGCAGGCGGCGAGGACGGCGCCGAGGCCGAGGACGCCGCCCGCGGCGAGGATGCCGCGACGGGAGAGCTGAGTGGCACGGGCGTTGGACATGAAGGTGGCTGCTTTCGACATGGGGCGGGGAGATCCGCCGGATCAGTTCGAAGATAGGTTAGCCTAACCTCAGCTCGTGTCCAGAGGGCGGGGCACCTCGACCGGGTCCGCGACCGACGACCTGCCCTGGGGGCCGCGGCCCCTGACGGCGTGTCCGACGCGCCGGGGTCACCAGCTTTCTGCACAACGCGCCCCGCTCGCCTGCGAGTTGGCCCCTGTGTCGCGGCCCGTGACGGCCGGCCTGGCGCGGCCACACACCCCGCGCGACGCAACGCGACGCGGCCACCGGCGGGCGGGTGCCCGTCGGTGGCCGCGGTCGTGCCGGTGGTGCGCGGGTCTCAGCCCGTGAGCCCCAGTTCCCGGGCGATCAGCATGCGCTGGACCTCGCTCGTGCCCTCGCCGATCTCCAGGATCTTGGAGTCGCGCCACATGCGGGCGACCGGGTACTCGTTCATGAAGCCGTAGCCGCCGTGGACCTGGGTGGCGTCACGGGCGTTGTCGACGGCGATCGTGGAGGAGTACAGCTTGGCGACCGCCGCCTCCTTCTTGAAGGGCTCGCCCGCGACGAGACGGGATGCGGCGTCGCGCCAGCCCACCCGGGCCATGTGCGCCTTCATCTCCATGTCGGCGATCTTGAACTGGATCGCCTGGTTGGCGCCGATCGGCCGTCCGAACGCGTGCCGCTCCTTGGCGTACTTGACGGACTCGTCGACACAGCCCTGCGCCAGACCCGTGGCCAGCGCCGCGATGGCGATGCGGCCCTCGTCCAGGATGCGCAGGAACTGCGCGTAGCCGCGGCCCTCCTCGCCGAGCAGGTTGGCCGCCGGGACGCGCACGTCCGAGAAGGACAGCTCACGGGTGTCGGAGGCGTTCCAGCCGACCTTCGAGTACGGGGCGGCGACCGTGAAGCCGGGGGTGCCGGAGGGCACGATGATCGCCGAGATCAGCGGCTTGCCGTCGGGCTTGCGGCCGGTGACCGCGGTGACCGTCACCAGGCCCGTGATGTCCGTGCCCGAGTTGGTGATGAAGCACTTGCTGCCGTTGATGACCCATTCGTCCGTCTCGGGGTCGAGGCGGGCGGTCGTGCGGGTCGCGCCCGCGTCCGAGCCGCCGTCCGGCTCGGTCAGGCCGAAGGCGCCCAGGATCTCGCCGGAGCACAGCCGCGGAAGCCACTCCCGCTTCTGCTCCTCGGTGCCGAAGAGGTGGATCGGCATGGCGCCCAGCGAGACGCCCGCCTCCAGGGTGATGGCCACGGAGGAGTCGACGCGGGCCAGCTCCTCCAGGGCGATGCCGAGGGCGAGGTAGTCGCCGCCCATGCCGCCGTACTCCTCGGGGAACGGCAGCCCGAACAGGCCCATGCGGCCCATCTCCCGCACGATCTCGTACGGGAACTCGTGCCGCTCGTAGAAGTCGCCGATCTTCGGCGCCACGACGTCGTGCGCGAACTCCTCCACCGTGCGGCGGAGTTCTTCGAGCTCGGGGGAGAGACGGTGGTCCAGGGACATGCTGTTCACTCCTGGTGGGAGAGGGCTTTTACGGTGCGGGACGGGCTGGGTCGGCCCAGTTGTCCGGCCATCCACACGCTGGTGGCGGTGAGGCGGCCGAGGTCGACCCCGGTGTCGATACCGAGGCCCTGGAGCATCCACACGAGGTCTTCCGTGGCGAGGTTGCCCGTCGCCGACTTCGCGTACGGGCAGCCGCCGAGGCCGCCCGCGGAGGCGTCGACCGTCGCGACGCCGTGCTGGAGGGCGGCCAGGGTGTTGGAGAGCGCCTGGCCGTAGGTGTCGTGGAAGTGCACGCCGAGCGAGCTGGTGGGCACGCCCTCCTCGTTCAGCTCGGCGAGCAGGGCCTGCACATGGCCCGGTGTCGCCACGCCGATCGTGTCGCCGAGGCTCAGCTCGTCACAGCCCATGTCCCGCAGCGCCTTGCAGACGCGGACGACCTGATGGACCGGGACGGGTCCCTCCCACGGGTCGCCGAAGCACATCGAGACATAGCCGCGGACGGAGAGCCTGGCCTCCTTGGCGCGGTTCACCACCGGCTCGAACATGGCGAGCGACTCGTCGACCGTCCGGTTCAGGTTGGCCTTCGCGAAGGACTCCGTCGCGCTGGCGAAGACGGCCACGTGCCGGGCGCCGAGCGCGAGCGCCCGCTCCAGCCCGCGCTCGTTCGGCACCAGCACCGGGAGCGCCACCGGAAGGTCGGCGACCTGCGGGAAGAGCTGTTCCGCGTCGGCCAGTTGGGGCACCCACTTCGGGTGGACGAAGCTGGTCGCCTCGATCGTGGTCAGACCCGCGTCCGCGAGGCGCCGGATGAACTCCGCCTTCACCTCGGTCGGCACGGTCGCCTTCTCGTTCTGCAGCCCGTCGCGCGCGCCGACCTCGTAGATCCGTACCCGGGCGGGCAGGTCCTGGGCGGGTACGGCCATGGGCAGGCCGAGTTCGGAGGTGTTCACGCCGTGTCCTCCTCGGCGGGGGTGATGACCGCGAGGACCTGGTCCATGGCGACCGTCGTGCCCGGGGTGACGTCCAGTTCGCTGACCGTCCCGGCGTGCGGCGCGGAGATGACGTGCTCCATCTTCATCGCCTCGACCACGAGCAGGCTCTGTCCGGCCGCCACCTCGTCGCCGACGGCGACCTTCACGACGGTCACCGTGCCGGGCATGGGCGCGGTCAGCGAGTCGGCCCCGGCGTGCGCGGCGCCGGTGAGCGACGCGGCCACCGGGTCGTGGTCGCGCACGTGCCAGGCGTCTCCGTCGCGGCCGATCCAGTCGGCGGCCCGGTGGAAGGTGTGCCGCACGCCGTCGAGCGTCACCGCGACCCGGTCGGCGCTGACCGTGTGGGTGCCGCGCGGGGTGTACTCCACCGGGTCGAGGACCCGCAGGGCGAAGCCGACCGGCTTCGGGGTGCCGCCGAGCCGCCAGCCGCTCGGCACCGAGAACGGGTCGGTCCAGCCCTCGCCCGACGGGGCCAGGGCGGCGAGCCGGACGGCCGCGGCCGCCTCGTACACCTCCTCGGGCACCCCGTCCGGGACCAGACCGTCGGCCTCCCGCTCGACCAGACCGGTGTCCAGGTCGCCGGCCACCACGTCCGGGTGGGCCAGCAGCCGGCGCAGGAAGCCCGCGTTGGTCTGGACCCCGAGCGTGACCGTCTCGGCGAGGGCGGCCCGGAGCCTGCGCAGCGCCGTGGGCCGGTCGGGCCCGTACGCGATGACCTTGGAGAGCATCGGGTCGTAGAGGCTGCCGACCTCGGTGCCCTCGGTGAGGCCCGAGTCGGTGCGCACCCCGTCGCCCTGCGGCTCGCGCAGGGCGAGCACGGTGCCCCCGGAGGGGAGGAACCCGCGTGCCGGGTCCTCGGCGCAGATCCGGGCCTCCACCGCGTGTCCGGTGAGGGTGATGTCCTCCTGCGCGTACGGCAGGTGCTCGCCGGCGGCGACCCGGAGCTGCCACTCGACGAGGTCGAGGCCGGTCACCAGCTCGGTGACCGGGTGCTCCACCTGGAGGCGGGTGTTCATCTCCATGAAGTAGTACGAGGACGGGTCGCCGCCGGGGACGATGAACTCCACCGTGCCCGCGCCCCGGTAGCCGCAGGAGCGGGCCGCCTGGACGGCCGCCTCGCCCATCGCGGCGCGCGTGGCCTCGTCGAGGAGCACGCTGGGCGCCTCCTCGATGATCTTCTGGTGGCGGCGCTGGAGGGAGCACTCGCGCTCGCCCAGGTGCACGACGTTGCCGTGCCCGTCCGCCAGGACCTGGATCTCGATGTGCCGGGGCCGGTCGACCCAGCGCTCCACGAGCAGCGTGTCGTCGCCGAAGGAGGCGCGCGCCTCGCGCCGGGCGGCGGCGATCTCGTCGGCCAGGACGGCGGTGTCGCGGACCAGGCGCATGCCCTTGCCGCCGCCGCCCGCGCTCGGCTTCAGCAGCACCGGGACGCCGATCTCGCGGGCGGCCGCGATCAGCTCCGCGTCCGTCAGACCGCTGCCCGAGGAGCCGGGGACGACCGGGACGCCGGCCGCCTTCACCGTCTCCTTGGCCCGGATCTTGTCGCCCATCAGGGAGATCGCCTCGGCGGACGGGCCGATGAAGACCAGTCCGGCCTCCGCGCAGGCCCGCGCGAAGGCGGCGTTCTCGGCGAGGAAGCCGTATCCCGGGTGCACCGCCTGGGCGCCGGTGCGGGCCGCCGCCTCCAGCAGCCGCTCCACCGACAGATAGCTCTCCGACGCGGGCGCCGGTCCGATCCGTACCGCCGTGTCGGCCTCCCGGACGTGCCGGGCGTCGGCGTCCGCGTCCGAGAAGACGGCCACCGAGCGCACGCCGAGCGCGCGCAGGGTGCGGATGACGCGTACGGCGATCTCACCCCGGTTGGCCACAAGCACTGTGTCGAACATGGGTCCCCTCACATCCGGAAGACGCCGAACTGGGGGTCACCCAGGGGCGCGTTGGCGCAGGCGGTCAAGGCGAGTCCGAGGACCTGCCGGGTCTCCATCGGGTCGATCACGCCGTCGTCCCAGAGCCGGGCGCTCGCGTAGTAGGCGCTGCCCTGCTGCTCGTACTGGCGGCGGATCGGGTCCTTGAAGTCCTCCTCGTCCGCGGCCGGCCAGGACTCGCCGCGGGCCTCGATCTGGTCGCGCTTGACGGTCGCGAGGACCGAGGCGGCCTGCTCGCCGCCCATCACCGAGATCTTGGCGCCCGGCCACATCCACAGGAAGCGCGGCGAATAGGCCCGGCCGCACATCGAGTAGTTGCCCGCGCCGTACGAACCGCCGATCACGACGGTCAGCTTCGGCACGCGGGTGCAGGCGACGGCCGTCACCATCTTCGCGCCGTGCTTGGCGATGCCGCCCGCCTCGTACTGGCGGCCCACCATGAAGCCGGAGATGTTCTGCAGGAACACCAGCGGGATGCCGCGCTGGTCGCACAGCTCGATGAAGTGGGCGCCCTTCTGGGCCGACTCCGAGAACAGGATGCCGTTGTTGGCGACGATGCCCACCGGGTGGCCGTGGATCCGGGCGAAGCCGGTGACCAGGGTCTGCCCGAACTCGGCCTTGAACTCCGCGAAGCGGGAACCGTCGACCACGCGCGCGATGACCTCGCGTACGTCGTAGGGGGTGCGGGAGTCGACCGGCACCGCGCCGTACAGCCCGTACGGGTCGACCTTGGGCTCGGCCGCCGCGGTGACCTCCCAGGGCAGCTTCCCGCGCGCGGGGAGGGTGGAGACGATGGTGCGCACGATCCGCAGCGCGTGCGCGTCGTCCTCGGCGAGGTGGTCGGTGACGCCGGAGGTCCGGGAGTGGACCTCGCCGCCGCCCAGCTCCTCGGCGGTGACCACCTCACCGGTGGCCGCCTTCACCAGCGGGGGCCCGCCCAGGAAGATCGTCCCCTGGTTGCGGACGATCACGGCCTCGTCGCTCATCGCCGGTACGTACGCGCCGCCGGCCGTGCAGGAGCCGAGGACGGCCGCGATCTGCGGGATCCCGGCGCCGGACATCCGCGCCTGGTTGTAGAAGATCCGCCCGAAGTGCTCGCGGTCGGGGAACACCTCGTCCTGCATGGGCAGGAAGGCGCCCCCGGAGTCCACGAGGTATACACAGGGCAGACGGTTCTCCAGCGCGACCTCCTGGGCGCGCAGGTGCTTCTTCACCGTCATCGGGTAGTACGTGCCGCCCTTGACGGTGGCGTCGTTGGCGACGATCACGCACTCGCGCCCGCTCACCCGGCCGATCCCGGCGATGACACCGGCGGCCGGGGCCGCGCCGTCGTACATCCCGTCGGCGGCGAGCGGCGCCAGCTCCAGGAACGGGGAGCCGGGGTCGAGCAGGGCGTCCACGCGGTCGCGGGGGAGCAGCTTGCCGCGCGCGGTGTGCCGCGCCCGTGCCTTCTCACCGCCGCCGAGCCGCACCGCGGCCAGCTTGCGGCGCAGCTCCTCGCCCAGCGCGCGGTGTGCCGCCTCGTTGGCCCTCCAGGCCTCCGACGCGGGATCGGCCGCGCTCGTCAGCTCCGGTGCCTCTTGCATCCTGCGGTCCCCTCACCAGTGGTCGACCAGTTAATGAGCGTTAACGCAACTCCTTCAGGTTAACGACCGCTAACCGTGATGTCTAGAATTGTTTTCATGGCCACCAGAACCGACGCCCCCACGCGGCGTGAGCAGATCCTGAGGGAGGCCGCGCGGCTGTTCGCCGAGCGTGGCTTCCATGGCGTGGGAGTGGACGAGATAGGAGCGGCGGTCGGAATCAGCGGCCCCGGTCTCTACCGGCACTTCGCCGGCAAGGACGCGATGCTCGCCGAGCTGCTGGTGGGGATCAGCGGGCAACTGCTCACGGGCGGCCGGCGCAGGGTGGCCGAGGCCGAGGGCGGCGCCGAGTGCCTCCTCGACTCGCTCATCGAGGGACACATCGACTTCGCGCTCGACGACCGTCCTCTGATCACCCTGCACGACCGCGAGCTGGACCGCCTGCGGGACAGCGACCGCAAGATGGTGCGCCAGCTCCAGCGCCAGTACGTCGAGCTGTGGGTGGAGGTGGTGCGCGAGGTGTACCCGGATCTGGCCGAGCCCGCCGCCCGCTCCGCGGTCCACTCGGTCTTCGGTCTCCTGAACTCGACCCCGCACCTGGGGCGGCCCGGCGCGCTGCCCGGGCGCGCGGGCACGGCGGAGCTGCTGCACCGGATGGCACGGGGGGCGTTCGGAGCGGCCGCTGTGGCTCCCGGTGCGTGACGAGCGTCTCGGGGGGTGACCCCTGGACGGCGCTCGTGACCGGCGGGTAACCTCATATCTGAGCAAGCGCTTAGACATAACACCAGGTATCCAGGCGGAGGTGGCGGCGGTGCGCCGTACTGTGTTCAACGAGGACCACGAGGCGTTCCGGGAGACCCTGCGCGCCTTCATCGAGGCCGAGGTCGTCCCGGTCTACGACGAGTGGCTCGCCGCCGGTCAGGCGCCGCGCGACTTCTACTACAAGCTCGCCGAGCTCGGCGTCTTCGGCATCCGCGTCGACGAGGAGTACGACGGCGCCGGCATCGACTCGTACAAGTTCGAAGCCATCGTGTACGAGGAGACCGCCCGCGCGGGCATCACCTTCGGCGGCTCCGGCGTGCACGTGCTGCTCGGCCTGCCCTACATCAAGATGCTCGCCAGCGACGAGCAGAAGAAGCGGTTCCTGCCGAAGTTCGTCTCCGGCGAGGAGATGTGGGCCCTCGCGATGACCGAGCCGGGCACCGGCTCCGACCTCGCGGGCATGAAGACCACCGCCAAGCTCTCCGAGGACGGCACGCACTACGTCCTCAACGGTGCCAAGACCTTCATCACCGGCGGCGTTCACGCCGACCGCGTGATCGTCTGCGCCCGCACCTCCGCGCCCACCGCCGAGGACCGCCGCCACGGCATCTCGCTGTTCGCCGTGGACACCAAGTCCGAGGGCTACTCCATCGGCCGCAAGCTCGACAAGCTCGGCCTGAAGACCTCCGACACCGCCGAGCTGGCGTTCGTCGACGTGAAGGTGCCCGTCGAGGACCTGCTCGGCGAGGAGAACAAGGGCTTCTACTACCTCGGCCACAACCTCGCCTCCGAGCGCTGGGGCATCGCCTTCGGCGCCTACGCGCAGGCCAAGGCCGCGGTCCGGTTCGCCAAGGAGTACGTCCAGGAGCGCACCGTCTTCGGCAAGCCGGTCGCCCACTTCCAGAACACCAAGTTCGAGCTGGCCGCCTGCCAGTCCGAGGTGGACGCGGCCGAGGCCGTCGTCGACCGCGCCCTGGAGGCCCTCGACGCCGGGGAGCTGACCCCGGCCGAGGCCGCCAGCGCCAAGCTGTTCTGCACCGAGGTCGCGCACCGCGTCATCGACCGCTGCCTCCAGCTCCACGGCGGCTACGGCTTCATGAACGAGTACCCGATCGCCCGCCTGTACGCGGACAACCGCGTCAACCGCATCTACGGCGGCACCAGCGAGATCATGAAGACGATCATCGCCAAGGACATGGGCCTGTAAGGTCCGAGAAAAGACTGCGCGGTACAACTGCCTTATGAGCGAGGCACTTCAGGATCTCCTCGATCTGCTCGATCTCGAGCGGATCGAGGAGAACATCTTCCGCGGCCGTTCCCGGTCCGCCGTGGTCCCCAGGGTCTTCGGCGGACAGGTCGCGGCGCAGGCCCTCGTGGCCGCGGGGCGCACGGTCCCCGAGGACCGGCTCGCCCACTCCCTGCACGCGTACTTCCTGCGGATCGGCGACCCCGGCGCACCCATCGTGTACTCGGTGGACCGCATCCGCGACGGCCGCTCCTTCACCACCCGCAGGGTGGTCGCCGTCCAGCACGGACAGCCGATCTTCCACCTCTCCGCGTCCTTCCAGACGTACGAGGAGGGCATGGAGCACCAGGCCCCGATGCCGCCCGCCCCGGACCCCGAGACGCTGCCCACGGCCGCCGAACTGCTCCCGCTCTACGCCGACGTCTTCACCGACGCCGACGTCGTGGAGCGCATCCTGGAGGCCCGGGAGTCCGTCGACCTGCGCTACGTCGACGCGCCGCCCTACGGCACCGTCGGCGAGCCCCGCGAACCGCGCTCCCAGGTGTGGTTCCGCACCAACGGCAAGCTCGCGGACGACCCGCTGCTGCACGTCGTCCTCGCGACGTACGTCTCGGACATGACGCTCCTCGACTCCATCCTGCTCGCCCACGGGCGCGGCGGCTGGGTGACCGGCGACGTCGTCGGCGCCTCGCTCGACCACGCCATGTGGTTCCACCGCCCGTTCCGGGCCGACGAGTGGCTCCTGTACGACCAGGAGTCGCCGTCCGCGTCGGGCGGCCGGGGCCTGGGCCAGGCCCGGATCTACACCCAGGACGGCCGGCTGGCCATCTCGGTGATCCAGGAGGGCGTGGTCCGCGTCCCCCGGTAGGCCTTCGCGGGTAGAAGTGGAGGCATGACCGACACACCGCAGGACACCGGCAGCGGCGAGAGCGTCTTCACGGTGATCGTCGCCGCGGTCGCCAACCTCGGGATCGCCCTCGCCAAGGCGGTCGCGGGGGTCATCAGCGGCTCCAGCGCGATGCTGTCGGAGGCCGCACACTCCGTCGCCGACACCGTCACGGAACTGCTGCTGCTCACCGCCCTCAAACGCAGTGAGAAGCCCGCGGACGAGGACCATCCGCTCGGCTACGGCCCCGAGCGCTACATCTGGGCCCTGCTCGCCGCCGTCGCCACCTTCGTGGGCGGCGCCGTCTTCTCCATCTACGACGGTGTCCACACCCTGGTCGCGGGCGAGGAACTCGGCGACCCGCTCGTCTCGTACATCGTGCTGGCCGTCGCCTTCGTCCTGGAGGGCTTCTCCCTGCGGACGGGACTGCGGCAGGCGCGCGGCGAGGCCGCCCGGCTCGACGCCCCCTTCAAGACCTACTTCCGGCGCACCCCGGACACCGCCGTGAAGGCCGTCGTCATGGAGGACTCGGCCGCACTCGTCGGCCTGGTCTTCGCCGCGGGCGGGCTGCTCGGCGGCCAGCTCACCGGATCGGGCGTCTGGGACGGCATCGCCTCGCTGCTCATCGGTCTCCTGCTGCTCTACGTCGCCTGGGTGCTGGGCCGTTCCAACGCGGAGCTGCTGATCGGACGGCCGCTGCCGAAGTCCGCGCGGGAGCGGATCAGGGCGGAGCTGCTGGGGGTGGAGCACGTGGAGGCCGTACTGGAGCTCATCACGCTCGTGCAGGGGCCCCGCGAGGCGCTCGTCGCCGCCAAGGTCGACTTCCGGGACGCGTCGACCGCGGCCCAGATCGAGTGGGCCTGCGAACAGGCCGAGGACCGGATCCGGTCGGCGTTCCCCGCCGTGAGCAGGGTGTACCTGGACCCGACCCCCGGCTACGCCCAGCGCCGGTCCGAGGGGCTCAACCCCTGGCCGTGAACGGGGCGCCCGCCGCGGGATCCGGGGCCGCGACTCAGGCCAGTCCGGCCTCGTTCAGCAGGTACGCCGTCATCGGGTCGTAGTGGCGCGGGCTGAGGACGTGGTCGTCGAGCGGCACCACGACCTGGAGCGTTCCCTCCGACTCGGCGCAGAAGAGCGCCGGGTCGTTGCAGTCGGCGTAGCCCACGGAGTCCACGCCGTGCTGACCCGCGTAGCCGGCCCAGCCGTGGTCGGCCACGACCAGGTCGGGCAGGGGGCGGCCCTCCCGCTCCAGCGCGGTGAGGATCGCGCGCATCGGCTCGCCCGAGTGCGTGTGCCACAGCGTGGCGCCGTGCTCCAGCACCGCCACGTCCGCGAACTGCATGACGTACCCCTCGTCCGTCCGCAGACCGTCCGGGATCACCACGATCTCGCAGCCGGCCGCGCGCAGGGCGGCGGCCGTGGCCCGGTGCACGTCCAGCAGACCGCCCGGGTGACCGGTCGCGAACAGCACCCGCTGCCGGTCCTCGGCCGCCTTGCGCAGCCGCCCGGCGAGACGCTCCAGCGCGTCCACGGTCAGCTCGGGGTCGATGGTGTCCTGGCCGTAGCGGTGCTCGGGGTCGTCGTTGACGCCGACCCGCTCCGCCATCACCGCGAGCACGTCCTGCTCGTCGCTCCAGCGGTCGCCGAGTTCCAGACCGAGCCACCAGTTGCGCTCGCCGTTCGCCAGCTTGCGGTAGTGGGAGAGGTTGTTCTCGCGGGGCGTGGCGACATCGCCCGCGATACGGGTCTTCACGAGGTGGTCGACGAGTTCGGCGCGGCTGGGCGTCCCGGGTATCGGCATAGCACCATTGTGCCGGTGCGCCCGGCCACGGGGCGCGGCCGTCCCGGTCGCTGGGACATGCGTCACTCGTGTGTACGGGCCGCCGCGCCGCTCCCGCCGCCCCGGGTCCCCTCCTCCCGCAGCGCGAACCACAACTCCATGCGTACGTCCGGGTCGTCGAGGTCCGTGTCCAGCAACGCGGCGCAGCGGGCGATGCGTTGGCGGACGGTGTTGCGGTGGACTGACAGGGCGATGGCCGTGCGGTCCCAACTGCCGTGCAGGGAGAGCCAGGTGCGCAGGGTCTCGGTCAGGGCGGGAGTCCCGGCGACGGGGGCCAGGAGGGTCTGGGCGTGGGCCTCGGCGTCCGCCGGGGGGACGAGGTCGGCGAGCGCGGGACGGTCGCCGTGCCGGACCAGGTCCGCCCGGGTGGCGCGGGCGCGGGCCAGCGCGCGGGCCGCCTGGGTGTCGGCGCCCGCCCATCCGTGCGGGCCCGCCGGAGCGCTGACCCCGCAGACCCAGCCCGGCTGCGCGGCGGGCGCGCGGTCGCCGGGGACCAGGACGCGGACGACGTCGCCGTCCACGTCCACCAGGGCGGAGCCCAGCGCGGCCGCGAGCGCGGACGCCGCGACGGTGTCCGGGGCGGGGCCGTCCCCGGCGGGACGGGCGTGCACGACCACCCACCGCTCCCCGCCGAGCAGCGGTGCCACGGCCTCGGGCGCCGCCCCGAGCAGCAGCCGCACCAGTGCCGCCGACCGCCCGGCGGCGCTCGCGCTCTGGTGCTCCCCGGTGAGCAGGGAGAGCAGTACGGACGCGACGGAGGCGATCGTGTGGTCGCCGGGGTCGCGGCGCGGTGCGGCGACGCCCAGGACGAAGCCCTGGCCGCTGCCGAGGGCGTAGGCCGTGAGGTGGACCCCGCCCACGGTGTCGGTGGCCGAGGACGGGGCGGGCCCCTGGGCCTCACGGGGCCGCACCACACCGGCGAGCTCGCCGAGCACGTCCTCGGGGGACGCCCCGCCGTCCGAGGGGGCGGGAGCCGCCGGGCCGGGGCGGGGCGCCTTCGGAGGGCCGGGCGGCGGGACCGGGCCGGGCGGTGGGACGGTTCCGGCGTGGGCCAGTTCCGTGCCCTCCGGGCCGTACAGCGCCGCCCAGCCGTTCACCCGCCGGGCGAGCTGCCGCAGGACCGCCGGGACCGGATCGGGGCGGGCCGCGGCGGCCGCCAGGCTCTGCTGGGCCTCGGTCACCCGGCGCAGCTCGGCCAGCCGGGCCTGGGCCATGAGCTGCCACACCGCGCGGGCGACCCCGGAGAACGTCGTCCGGGGCGGGACCTCCAGCAGGGGGAGCCCGTGGGTGTCGCAGGCCGCGACGAGGGCGGGCGGGACCGTGTCGTGGACCGGCGCGAGACCGAACCCGAGGGCCGCGCCGCCCGCCGCGACGATCCGGGAGACATAGCCGTCGAAGTACTCGACCGGGCCGGGAGCGTCCGCGCCGGAAGGGCCTTCGCCGGGAGCGGCCGCCGAGGGCACGTGGACCCCCGCCGTCAGCAGCAGCTCGCCGCCCAGCAGGTACGGGTAGGGGTCGGCCATCTCCGAGGTGTGCGCCCAGTGGATCACCGTGTCGGGCTCCGCGGGCCCGGCGATCAGGCGCAGGCCCAGGTCCTCGCGGGCCAGGAGCGCCGACAGCGGTACGGGAGGGGTGGGCGGCACGGCCGGGGCGGACACGGCGGGGACGGACGGCGTCGACGGGTCCGGCACGAGGACGGTTCCTCCATCCCGTTCGGACCGGGACGGACGGTCGCGCCGTCCCGGCGGATCAGGATGGACGATTCCTCCATCCCGTTCGGTTCGAATGGATGAAACGTACACTTCGCAGCCGCATTCCGGCCACCTAAGGTCGGTCCCGACCGGCAGTCACGGGTACGGGCGTATGTCCCCGTGATCAGTCGCCGGCTCGTCCCCCACACCCCCGCACGACACGCCACCGAGCACCTGGAGGAGACCCATGGCCGTCGACTACACAGTGATCGTCGTCTATCTGGCCGGCATGCTGGCCATGGGCTGGTGGGGCATGCGCCGCGCCAAGTCCAAGAGCGACTTCCTCGTCGCCGGACGACGGCTCGGGCCCGTCATGTACTCCGGCACCATGGCCGCGATCGTCCTGGGCGGCGCGTCCACCATCGGCGGCGTCGGCCTCGGCTACCAGTACGGCCTCTCGGGCGCCTGGATGGTCTTCACCATCGGCCTCGGCCTGCTGGCCCTGTCCGTCTTCTTCTCCGCCCGCATCGCGCGCCTCAAGGTCTACACCGTCTCCGAGATGCTCGACCTGCGCTACGGCGGCCGGGCCGGCCTCATATCCGGCGTCGTCATGTGGGCGTACACCCTGATGCTCGCGGTCACCTCGACCATCGCGTACGCCACGATCTTCGACGTCCTCTTCGACATGAACCGGACGCTCGCGATCATCCTGGGCGGCTCGATCGTCGTCGCGTACTCGACGCTCGGCGGCATGTGGTCGATCACGCTCACCGACATGGTGCAGTTCGTCGTCAAGACGATCGGCGTGCTGCTCCTGCTGCTGCCCATCGCGGTGGTCAAGGCGGGCGGCTTCTCCGCGATGAAGGCCAAGCTGCCCACCGAGTACTTCGACCCGCTGGGCATCGGCGGCGAGACGATCTTCACCTATGTGCTGATCTACACGTTCGGCATGCTGATCGGGCAGGACATCTGGCAGCGCGTCTTCACCGCGCGCAACGACCGCACCGCCAAGTGGGGCGGCACCGTGGCCGGCACCTACTGCCTGGTCTACGCCCTCGCCGGCGCCGTCATCGGCACCGCCGCCAAGGTCATGTACCCGAAGCTGCCCAGCGCCGACACCGCCTTCGCGACCATCGTCAAGGACGAACTCCCGGTCGGCGTGCGCGGACTTGTCCTCGCCGCGGCCCTCGCCGCCGTGATGTCCACCTCCTCCGGCGCCCTGATCGCCTGCGCCACCGTCGCCAACAACGACATCTGGTCCCGGCTGCGCGGCGCCGTGAAGCGCGACGCGGGCGAGGAGCACGACGAGGTCAAGGGCAACCGCGCCTTCATCCTGGTCATGGGCATCGCCGTGATCTGCACGGCGATCGCGCTCAACAACGTCGTCGAGGCGCTGACCGTCGCCTACAACCTGCTCGTCGGCGGTCTGCTCGTCCCGATCCTCGGCGGACTGCTGTGGAAGCGCGGCACGGTCCACGGAGCGCTCGCCTCCGTCGTCGTCGGCGGCGTCGCGGTCATCGGCCTGATGGCCACGTACGGCATCCTCGCGAACGAGCCCGTCTACTACGGACTGCTCCTCTCCCTGGCCGCCTACGTGATCGTCTCGCTGGCCACCCCGGCGACCGACGCCGCGGTACTGGCCACTTGGCGGGAGCGGCTCGCCGGCCGTGACGCCGAACCCCTGTCCGAGCCGGTCCCGGTTCACCAGTAGAGTCGTGTTACTTGTACTTAGTTGTACATACGCGACGAAGCGTAGGAAAGAAGGCAAAACCCCATGAGCAGCAACGAGACGCCCCGCGGTCCCGTCGATTCCTCCCGCGTCCCGCGGTACGCCGGTCCCGCGACCTTCGCCCGGCTGCCGCGCCTCGACGAGGTCGGCACCGCCGACGTCGCCGTCGTCGGTGTGCCGTTCGACTCCGGCGTCTCGTACCGGCCGGGCGCCCGCTTCGGCGGCAACGCGATCCGCGAGGCGTCCCGGCTGCTGCGGCCCTACAACCCGGCGCAGGACGCCTCCCCGTTCGCCCTCGCGCAGGTCGCGGACGCCGGTGACATCGCGGCGAACCCGTTCAACATCAACGAGGCCGTGGAGACGGTGGAGGCCGCCGCCGACGAACTGCTCGGCACCGGCGCCCGCCTGATGACCCTCGGCGGCGACCACACCATCGCGCTCCCCCTGCTGCGCTCGGTCGCCAAGAAGCACGGCCCGGTCGCCCTGCTCCACTTCGACGCGCACCTCGACACCTGGGACACCTACTTCGGCGCCGAGTACACCCACGGCACCCCGTTCCGCCGCGCCGTCGAGGAGGGCATCCTCGACACCTCGGCCCTCTCCCACGTCGGCACCCGCGGCCCGCTGTACGGCAAGCAGGACCTCACCGACGACGAGAAGATGGGCTTCGGCATCGTCACCTCGGCGGACATCTACCGCCGCGGCGCCGACGAGGTCGCCGACCAGCTCCGCCAGCGCATCGGGAACCGCCCGCTCTACATCTCCATCGACATCGACTGCCTCGACCCGGCGCACGCGCCCGGCACCGGCACCCCGGAGGCGGGCGGCATGACCTCCCGCGAGCTCCTGGAGATCCTGCGCGGACTGTCGTCCTGCAACCTGGTCTCGGCCGACGTCGTCGAGGTCGCCCCGGCCTACGACCACGCCGAGATCACCGCGGTGGCCGCGTCCCACACCGCGTACGAACTGACCACCATCATGTCCCGCCAGATCGCGGAGGCCCGGAGCAAGTGACCCACGACCACGACCTGGTTCTCCGTCCGACGGCGGCGCAGACGGAGGCCGCGCTCAACCCGCCCCCCGGCCGCAACGGCGGAGACCTGGTCGTGGAGACCCTCTCCGGTCTCGGCGCGACGACCGTCTTCGGACTGCCGGGCCAGCACGCGCTCGGCATGTTCGACGCGCTGCGCCGTTCCTCGCTCCGCTACATCGGTCTGCGCGTCGAGAACAACGCCGGATTCGCGGCGGACGCCTACGGCCGGATCACCGGTGAGGCGGCCCCGCTGCTGCTCTCCACCGGCCCCGGGGCGCTGACCTCGCTCGCCGCGCTCCAGGAGGCCAGGGCCGCCTCGGCCCCGGTCCTCGCCATCAGCAGCCAGATCCCGACCGCGGGACTCGGCGGCGGCCGGCACGGCTACCTCCACGAACTCCCCGACCAGCAGGCGTCGTTCAGGGGTGTCGTCAAGTCCGTCCACACGGTCCGTACGCAGTCGCAGATCCCCTCCGCCATCGCGGCGGCCTGGGAGTCGGCGCTGACCGCCCCGCACGGGCCGGTGTGGGTGGAGATCCCGCAGGACGTCCTGCTCGCGGAGACCCACCTGCCGCAGGTCACGGCGATGGACGCGACCCCCGAGGACGTCGTCCCCCGCCCCGAACTGACCGCGCTCGCGGCCCACTTGCTGTCCTCGGCGGCCCGCCCCGCGATCATCGCGGGCGGCGGTGTCGTCCGGTCCGACGCGTCCGGCAAGCTGAGGGCGCTCGCGGAGAAGCTGGACGCGCCGGTCGTCACCACCTTCGGCGGCAAGGGCGCCTTCCCCTGGACCCACCCGCTCTCGCTCCAGTCCTGGCTGGAGGACCGGCACACCACCGACTTCCTGGAGGACGCGGACGTCCTGCTGGTCGTCGGGTCCGGTCTCGGTGAACTGTCCTCGAACTACCACACGTTCAAGCCCCGCGGCCGGGTGATCCAGATCGAGGCCGACCTCGGCAAGCTGGAGTCCAACCACCCGGCGATCGGCATCCACGCGGACGCGCGCCTCGCGCTGTCCGCGCTCCTGGAGACGGTGGAGGAGCGCCCCGACCCGTCGGCGGCCGAGCGCGTGCGCACGGTCCTCGCCCGGGTGGCGGAACGCATCGCCGCCCAGGAACTCACCCTGGAACAGGACGTGCTGGCGGCCGTCCGCCGGGCCCTGCCGGCCGGCTCGCCGTCCTTCTGGGACATGACGATCCTGGCGTACTGGGCGTGGTCGGCCTTCGACCCGCGCGGGAGCAACACCATGCACTCCGCGCAGGGCGCGGGCGGCCTCGGCTACGGCTTCCCCGCCGCCCTCGGCGCGGCGGCGGCCGATCCCTCCCGCCCGGTCCTCGCGGTGTCCGGCGACGGCGGCGCGCTCTACTCGATCGCCGAACTCGCCGCGGCCCGGCAGTACGGCCTGGACGTCACCTGGCTGATCGTCGACGACGGCGGCTACGGCATCCTGCGCGAGTACATGACCGACGCCTTCGGCCAGGCCACGGCGACGGAGCTGTCCCGCCCGGACTACGTGGCCCTCGCCGAGTCCTTCGGCGTCCCGGGCGTCCTGACGACTCCCGGGACGCTGGAGGAGGACCTGGCCAAGGCGCTGGCCACGCCGGGCCCCTCGGTGGTCGTCCTGCCGGCCCTGCTGCGGATGTTCGCGCCGACCCACCTGGACTGAGGGCCGGCCTCGCCGGGGACGAGCGTCACCCGGGACCCCTTCCGTGCGGAAGGGGCCCCGGGGGCCTCGCGTGACCGCCCGTCTACCAGATCGCCTCGACCCACTCCGGGTGGTCGATGAACGGGTTGCGGTTGTGCTGGTAGGAGTCGTAGATGACCTGGTTGCGCTTCTCCTCGAAGGCGCTGGGCGGGTCCGCCTCGTTCCACGCCTTGAGCACGGAGAGCTTGCCGATGTACGGGGTGCTGCCGTTGTTGACCTTCTCGTCGGGCTCCAGGTTCGCGAAGCCGTCGTCGCCCTCGTAGCGGACCGCCATGTAGAGGATCATGCGGGCCACGTCGCCCTTGTCCGCGTCGCGCGGCTCGAAGGAGTCGGAGTCCACCTTGCTGCCGCCGCCGTTGGTGACCGCGCTGCCGCCGTTGTCGAAGTCCAGGTTGCCGCGGATGCTGTTGACCTGGACGTCCGCCGGACGCAGATGATGCAGGTCGGTGCCGGGACCGGTCACCTCGCCGAAGTCGCCGTGCGACTTGGCCCAGGTGTGCTCGCGGTTCCAGTCGCCGACGTCGCCGCCGTTGAGGGACTTGGCCCGGGACACACCGCTGTACAGCAGGATCACGTTGTTGCTGTTGTTCGGGTCCTGGTCGGTGGCCATCAGCGCGTTCCAGACCGCGGAGTACGAGATCTTGGTCTGGCTGCTGATGATGGTGTGCAGCGAGGACTTCAGGCTCGTGCCGGACTTTCCGATCGCGTTCTTGTAGTACGTGCTGTCGTACGCGGTCGTGGTGGCGCTCGCGGGGGTCGCGGTCATCGTCGGAAGGGTGATCCCGACGAGGACGGCGGAGGTGGTCACCGCCAGGGTCTTCCAGCGGCGTATCTGCGTGGCGGGCATCGTGGGGTGTCCGTTCTACGCGGGTTGAATGGAGCGGATAACCGGGAGGGTGACATGGACATGAGGTTCAGGAGGTTAAGGGGGCGTGTTGGTTCTGTGTCGGGATTCAACAACTCGGTTGTTCTTCGCGGGACATGACGGAACGGGTGGCCTCCGGCCGAATCGGTCGGGGGTCGCCGGGCCGTCACGCCAGGACGACCCGCCGGCCCGGCCGCTTCGGAGGGACGGCTGCCGTGCGTCGCCCGGGTGCCCGCGGTGTCGGCCGCGCCTGCCCCTCGCGGTGTCGGTGGTGCCTGCGGCGCGTGCTCCCCGGCGTGTGCGGTGCCTGCGGGGCCCGCAGTGCCCGCAGTGCCCGCAGTGCCCGCAGTGCCCGCAGTGCCCGCAGTGCCCGCAGAGCCTGCCGGGCCCGAGGCGCCTTTCACCCTGAACTATCCGAGATGTCCGAGATGTTCAGCCAACCGGTCCCGAACTTCCGTGCCCGGAACATCTGTACAACTATCGGGTGCCCCCGTGAGTCTTCGATGCGAGCGCGCCCTTGGCGCGCTCCGTATCGCTTCAAGGGGATGGGAAGCCTCCATGACTCACCGGATATCCCGGGCTGCCCGTGTGCTCGCAACGAGCCTCGGTGCCGCGGTGATCGTGCCGATCGCGATCGCCGCGGCCCCGGCCGGTGCCGCGCCGGCGCCGACGGTCAGCTGTACGTCGAGCAAGGCCGGTCTGGCCGCCAAGCTGCAGACGGACATCACCGCGGCGCTCGCGAACCGCAGGGGCACCGTCGCGGTCGGACTGTACGACCGCTCCACCAACACCACCTGCACGCTCCGCGCCACCACCTCGTTCGACTCGGCCAGCACGGTGAAGGTCACCGTCCTCGCCACGCTGCTGTGGGACGCGAAGAAGCACAACCGCTATCTGACGAGCACCGAGACCTCGCTCGCCACCAAGATGATCACCCAGTCGGACAACGCCTCGACGACCAAGCTGTGGAACCAGCTCGGTCTGACGAAGATCAAGGGCTTCCTGACCGCGGCCGGGATGACGAAGACCACGCCCGGCACCGGCGGCTACTGGGGTCTGACCCAGATCAACGTCACCGACGAGCAGAAGCTGCTCAAGCTCGTCACCGCCAAGAACACGGTGCTGAGCGACAACTCGCGCGCGTACATCCTGAAGCTCATGGGTCAGGTCGTCTCCTCGCAGCGCTGGGGGACGCCGGCCGGGGCGCCCTCGACGGTCGCCGTGCACGTCAAGAACGGCTGGCTCTCGCGCTCCTCGAACGCCTGGCGGGTGCACAGCCTCGGCACGTTCAACGGCGGCGGCCGTGACTACATGATGTCGGTGCTCACCGTCGGCAGCAGCACCATGGACTACGGCGTCGCCACCATCCAGGCCGTCGCCAAGGTCATCCACAAGGACCTCGTGCCGACCAGCGTCGCCCCCCAGCGGTTCACGCCGACCTCGCAGCCGACGGAGGCCTTCCCGGCCGTCCCGGCGGGCTGACCGGGGCCGGGGAGCCCGCGTCGGCACCTCGCACGCCCTTTCGTACTGCCTTTCGAACTCCGTCGTCCGCCCGCCCGGCCACCGGCCCGGCGGGCGGACGATTGTTGCGGAGGGATGAAATCCGCTTCGCTCGGTGTTGGTCCCTTCCGGCGGAGTGAGATCTACGGAAGGTGCCGGAGTGGCGACGGAACGGGGATGGGCGCGGCGGCTCGCCGGGTACGCCTGGCGGTACCCGAAGGACGTGGTGCTCGCACTCGGGTCCTCCCTGGGCGGCATGGCCCTGATGGCGGTGGTCCCGCTGATCACCAAGGTGATCATCGACGACGTCATCGGCGACCACAGCCGGGGCATGGCCCCCTGGGCGGGCGCGCTGCTCGGCGCCGCCGTCCTCGTCTACGCCCTCACCTTCGTCCGCCGCTACTACGGCGGCCGGCTCGCGCTCGACGTCCAGCACGACCTGCGGACCGACATGTACGAGACGATCACCCGGCTGGACGGGCGGCGTCAGGACGAGCTGTCCACCGGACAGGTCGTGGGCCGCGCGACCAGCGACCTCCAGCTCATCCAGGGCCTGCTGTTCATGCTCCCGATGACCATCGGGAACGTCCTGCTCTTCCTGATCTCCCTCGGGATCATGGCCGCGCTGTCCCTGCCGCTCACCCTGGTCGCGCTGGCCGTCGCCCCGGCCCTGTGGTTCGTCGCCAAGCGCAGCCGCTCCCGGCTGCACCCCGCCACCTGGTACGCGCAGGCGCAGGCCGCCGCCGTGGCCGGTGTCGTGGACGGCGCCGTCAGCGGCGTCCGCGTGGTGAAGGGCTTCGGCCAGGAGGATCAGGAGACCGGCAAACTGCGCGAGGTCGGCCGGCGGCTCTTCGCGGGCCGGCTGCGGACCATCCGCCTCAACGCCAAGTACACCCCGGCCCTCCAGGCCGTGCCCGCCCTCGGCCAGGTCGCGATGCTCGCGCTCGGCGGCTGGCTCGCCGTGCGCGGCGAGATCACGCTCGGCACGTTCGTGGCGTTCTCCACCTACCTCGCGCAGCTCGTCGGACCGGTGCGGATGCTGGCCGTCGTGCTGACCGTCGGACAGCAGGCCCGCGCCGGCGCCGAGCGCGTGCTGGAGCTCATCGACACCCAGCCGTCGATCAAGGACGGCACCAAGACCCTGCCCGCGGACGCGCCCGCCACCGTCGAGTTCGACGACGTGTCCTTCGGCTACACCCCGGACCGGCCCGTCCTGGACGGGCTGAGCTTCGAGATCCGGCCCGGCGAGACCCTCGCCGTCGTCGGCTCCTCCGGCTCCGGCAAGTCGACCGTCTCGCTGCTGCTGCCCCGCTTCTACGACGTGACGCACGGCGCCGTCCTCATCGGCGGGCACGACGTTCGCGAGCTCACCACCGAGTCCCTGCGCGCCGCGATCGGGCTCGTCCCCGAGGACTCCTTCCTCTTCTCCGACACCGTGCGCGCCAACATCGCCTACGGCCGCCCCGACGCCACCCAGGACGAGATAGAGACCGCCGCCCGCGCCGCCCAGGCGCACCGCTTCATCGCCGAGCTGCCCGCCGGCTACGACACCAAGGTCGGCGAGCACGGCCTCACCCTCTCCGGCGGCCAGCGCCAGCGCGTCGCGCTCGCCCGCGCCATCCTCACCGACCCGCGGCTGCTCGTCCTCGACGACGCCACCTCCGCCGTGGACGCCCAGGTCGAGCACGAGATCCACGAGGCGCTCGGCCAGGTCATGCGGGGCCGCACGACCCTGCTGATCGCCCACCGCCGCTCCACCCTCAACCTCGCCGACCGCATCGCCGTCCTGGACGGCGGCCGGCTCGCCGACATCGGCACCCACGACGAGCTCCAGTCACGCTCGGCGCTCTACCGGCGGCTGCTCACCGACCCGGACGAGCTGGGCGGGGTCTCCCCGGGCCACGCCCTGCCGGCCGCGCCGCGGGAGGACAGCTCCGTACGCGAGGAGCTGGACGCCGAGTTCGACGCCGAGCGCGGCGTCACACCGCACCTGTGGACCGGCGACCGCGAGCCCCGCGACAACGCGCTCGAAGGCATGCCCGCCACCCCCGGACTGCTCGCCCAGGTCGAGGCGCTGCCCCCGGCCACCGACGTGCCGGACGTCGACGAGGTCCGCGCGGTCACGCCCGAGGACTCCTACGGACTGCGCCGGCTGCTGCGCGGCTTCGGCGCCCCGCTGCTCGTCAGCCTCGCCCTGGTCGCCGTCGACGCGGTCATGACGCTGCTGCTGCCCATCCTGATCCGGCACGGCATCGACCAGGGCGTCACCCGGCTCGCGCTCGGCGCGGTCTGGGCCGCCGCCGCGCTCGCGCTGATCACGGTGCTCGTCCAGTGGGCCGCGCAGATCGGCGAGACCCGCAAGACCGGCCGCACCGGCGAGCGGGTCCTGTACAGCCTGCGTCTGAAGATCTTCGCGCAGCTCCAGCGCCTCGGACTCGACTACTACGAGCGCGAGCTCACCGGCCGGATCATGACCCGGATGACGACCGACGTCGACGCCCTGTCCACGTTCCTGCAGACCGGGCTGGTCACCGCGTTCGTCTCCGTCGTCACCTTCTTCGGCATCATGGCCGCGCTGCTCGTGATCGACGTACAGCTCGCGCTGGTCGTCTTCGTGACGCTGCCGCCGCTGGTCGTCGGCACGTTCTTCTTCCGCCGGGCGAGCGTGAAGGCGTACGAACTGGCCCGCGAGCGGGTGTCCGTCGTGAACGCCGATCTCCAGGAGTCGGTGTCCGGGCTGCGGATCCTCCAGGCGTTCCGGCGCGAGGGCGCGAGCGGGCGGCGCTTCGCGGAGGGCAGCGACAGCTACCGCAGGGCGCGCATCCGCGGCCAGTGGCTCATCTCCGTGTACTTCCCCTTCGTCCAGCTCCTGGCCTCGGGGGCGGCGGCGGCCGTGCTGATCGTGGGCGCCCACCGGATCGACTCCGGCACGCTCACCACCGGCGCGCTGGTCGCCTACCTCCTGTACATCGACCTGTTCTTCGCGCCCGTGCAGCAGCTCTCGCAGGTGTTCGACGGCTACCAGCAGGCCACCGTGTCGCTGGGCCGCATCCAGGAGCTGCTCCGGGAGCCGACCTCGACCAAGTCCGCCGACGCGCCGCTGGACGTGCCCTCGCTGCGCGGCGAGATCGCCTTCGAGGACGTCGGCTTCGCCTACGGCGGCGCGGACGACGCCGAGGAGGCGCTCAGCGCGGTGTCCCTGCGCATCCCCGCCGGGCAGACCGTCGCCTTCGTCGGCGAGACCGGCGCGGGCAAGTCGACGCTCGTGAAACTGGTCGCCCGGTTCTACGACCCGACGTCCGGGCGGGTGACGGTCGACGGCATGGACGTGCGCGATCTGGACATCACCGCCTACCGGCACCGGCTCGGCGTCGTGCCCCAGGAGGCCTACCTCTTCCAGGGCACCGTCCGCGACGCCATCGCCTACGGCCGTCCCGGCGCCGGTGACGCCGAGGTGGAGGCCGCCGCCCGCGCGGTCGGGGCGCACGACATGATCGCCACCCTGGACGGCGGCTACCTCCACGAGGTCGCCGAGCGCGGCCGCAACCTCTCCGCCGGCCAGCGCCAGCTCATCGCGCTGGCCCGCGCCGAGCTGGTCGACCCGGACGTGCTGCTGCTCGACGAGGCCACGGCGGCGCTCGACCTGGCGACCGAGGCCCTGGTCAACCAGGCGACCGACCGGCTGGCGGGCCGCCGTACGACGCTGGTGGTCGCCCACCGGCTGACGACGGCGGCCCGCGCCGACCGGGTCGTCGTGATGGACCACGGCCGGGTCGCCGAGGACGGCACCCACGAGGAACTGCTCCGCCTGGACGGCCGCTACGCCGCGCTGTGGCGGACCTTCGTGGGCGCTCCCGAGCCCGAGGAGCCGGTCAGCTCCTCGGCTTGATGCCGGAGATCTTCTTCGTCGCCAGGTCCGACTGCACCGTCAGATAGGTGTACGTCGGGTGCGCGGCGGAGCCCCAGGTGAGCCGGACCGTCGACCAGGTGTGCCCGGCGCCGCTGTCGCCCGCCGTCACCTTCCAGGCGCTCGGCACGTCCTGGGCGCGCAGCACCCCGTCCGCGTGCTGCCGGTGCTCCCAGCCGGTGAGCTGGGTGCGCAGCGCCGGGGTCAGGTAGAAGGACCGCAGCCGGGTGCTCAGGGTGCCGGAGTCCCCGTCGGTCACGGCGTCGATGTAGGCGCCGTAGAAGTCGGCCACGCGGTCGTAGGCGGGACCGTTGCTCCCGCTGCGGGCGGGCGGTGCCGCGGTGGAACTCGCGACGGCCGGCACCGAGGCGCCGGCGGCGATCAGCAGGGCCGCGGCGACGACCGCGCGGCCGGTGGTGAGGGAGGACTTGGTACCGGACATGGTGAACCGCCTTCGTTTCCTCATGAGTCGGGCCCGAGAAGCGGACCCGTGAGTTGGACTCGGGAGAAACAGGCACCGTTGTATCCAAAGAAGGCAAAAACCTCGCAAGGTGGCATGCGCGGCCGGTGAGTTCGTAGCGGTACGCAACCATCCGCCGTACGTCCTGCGTCCGTACACCAGTACGCTGATTGCTGCGGGAGGGACGACAGTGGACAGTGGTGCGATACGGCGACGGCTGGCGCTCGGCCTGGCCGTGCTGACCGCGGGCGGACTGCTCGCCTTCATGAGCGCGGGCAGCGCCCAGGCGGCCTCCTCCTCCTGCTCGGGCCGCAAGGTCCGCACCCTGCCGTTCACGACCGGCTCCGTGCAGGTGTACAAGCGCAGCGGCTATGTGTGCGCCGTGACCTTCCCCGAGGCGCGGGGCTCGCGCAAACGGATGTCCGTCAGCGTGCAGGCGCGCGGCGGCCGGCCGGTGGTGGACTCCGGACACTTCGCGCATCACGCGGGCCCGGTGACCCTGTACGCGGGTCACCGCTGCGTCCGGATCAAGGGCTCGGTCGGCTCGGGCTCGGTGAGCTCCGGCTGGATCCTGTGCTGATGCACGTATGACCCAAGACCCCCTGGTGTCACGGGAGTTGCTCCGTTAGGTTCCGGCGGACAATCGCGTATTCCCAGGGGAGGGTGCATGCGCAAGGCGCTCAGAGGGCTGCTCGTGCTCACGGTGCTCATCGGCACGCTGAGCACGGCCGGGACGGCCACCGCCGTCCGGTCCGAGGCCCACGGCACCACGGCGGCAACCAGCACGGCGGACGACGGCAAGGACATCCTGGACCGGCTGCTCGCGATCCCGGGCATGAGCCTCGTCCAGGAGAAGCCGTACACCGGCTACCGGTTCTTCGTCCTGAACTACACCCAGCCCATCGACCACCGGCACCCGTCCAAGGGCACGTTCCAGCAGCGGATCACCGTGCTGCACAAGGACACCTCGCGCCCGACGGTCTTCTACACCGGCGGCTACAACGTCTCGACCACGCCCAGCCGGCGCGAGCCGACCCAGATCGTGGACGGCAACCAGGTCTCCATGGAGTACCGCTACTTCACGCCGTCCCGGCCCGAACCGGCCGACTGGTCCAAGCTCGACATCTGGCAGGCGGCGAGCGACCAGCACCGCATCTTCGAGGCGCTGAAGCCGGTCTACGACAAGAAGTGGATCTCCACCGGCGGCTCGAAGGGCGGCATGACCGCCACGTACTACGAGCGCTTCTACCCGCGCGACATGGACGGCGTCGTCGCCTACGTCGCGCCCAACGACGTCGTGAACGACGAGGACTCGGCGTACGACCGCTTCTTCCGGCAGGTCGGCACCAAGGAGTGCCGCGACCGGCTGAACGCCGTGCAGCGCGAGGCCCTGGTGCGCCGCGAGCCGCTGGAGAAGAAGTACGCCCAGTACGCCGCCGACAACGGCTACACCTTCACCACGGTCGGCAGCCTCGACAAGGCGTACGAGGCGGTCGTGCTCGACTACGTGTGGGGCTTCTGGCAGTACAGCCTGCTCAAGGACTGCGACACGATCCCCGCGGACGCCGCGCACGCGAGCGACGACGACATCTGGAACTCCGTCGACACCATCTCCGGGTTCTCGTTCTACACCGACCAGGGCCTGGAGCCGTACACCCCGTACTACTACCAGGCGGGCACCCAACTGGGCGCGCCCACCATCCACTTCCCGTACATCGAGAAGAAGTACGTCCGCTACGGCTACCAGGCCCCGCGCACCTTCGTGCCGCGCTCCATCCCGATGAAGTTCCGGCCGTCGGCGATGCGTGACGTGGACGGCTGGGTCCGCAGGAACGCGCACCACATGCTGTTCGTCTACGGCCAGAACGACCCGTGGGGCGCCGAGCGGTTCCGTCTCGGATCCACGGCGCGCGACGCGTACGTCTTCACGGCCCCGGGCCTGAACCACGGTGCCAACGTCGCCGGGCTCGTCGCCGACGAGAAGGCGCTGGCCACCGCCCGCATCCTCGACTGGGCGGGCGTCGCCTCCACGACGGTCCAGGCGGACCCCTCGGCGGCCCGGCCGCTCGCGCGGTTCGACGCGAAGCTGGACCGCCGCGACACCGAACGGGACATGACCCTGCGCCCGTGACCGGAACACGGCCGCGCCCGCCCCTGCGCACGGGGGCGGGCGCGGCCGCGCGGCGCTAGTACCTCAGCCCGTACCCGATCGGGTACAGCACCTGCGCCGGGTCGTCCGCCCGTTGCACCGGCACCGGCAGGGCGCCGCGCGGCTCCACCCGGCCGGCGATCACCCGGGCGGCGGCGCGCACTTCGACATCGGTCCAGGAGTACGAGGCCAGGCAGGCGCCGACGCCCGGGATCTGGGCGATGTCGTACGGGTTGCGGATCGCGACGGCCGTCACCGGCACACCCGTGGCGACCAGCCGGTCGACCAGGGTCTTCTGGGCCCCGGTCGCCGTGAGGTTGTACGTCAGGGCGACCACCAGGTCCGCGTCGGCCGCCGCCGTGACGGCCTTGGCGATCGTGGCCGCCGACGGGGCCGTGCCCGTGGACAGGGCCGTCGCCGTGAAGCCCAGTCCCGTCAGCGCGGCGGCCATGACGGTGGTGGGCGGACCGTCGGACAGCGACGGCGAGGCCGGATCGGCGCCCACCACCAGCACCCTCGGGGTGCGCAGCCGGGACAGCGGGAGCAGCCCCTCCTCGTTGACCAGCAGGGTGGTGGTGCGCTCGGCGATCCGGTCGGCCGCCCTGAGGTGCTCCGGGACGCCGACCACCCGGTCCACGGCCGCGTCACGGACGTACGGGTCGCTCAGCACCCCGTGCTTCGCCTTGAGCCGCAGGATGCGCAGGATCGATTCGTCGAGCCGGGCCTCGGTCAGCTCACCGCCGCGCACGGCGTTCAGCACCGCGTTCCACGCGACGTTCAGGTCCGGCGGGTTGAGGAGCTGGTCGACACCGGCCTTGAGCGCGAGGACGGGGACGCGGTCGTCGCCGTACTTCGTGCGCACGCCCTCCATGCCCAGCGAGTCCGTCACCACGACGCCGTCGTAGCCGAGTTCGCCGCGCAGGATGCCGGTGAGGATCGGGTGGGAGAGGGTGGCGGGGTCGCCGGCCGGGTCGAGCGCGGGGACCATGATGTGCGCGGTCATGATGGAGTCGATGCCGGCCCGGATCGCCGCCCGGAAGGGCACCGCGTCGAGCTCCGACCACAGTTCGCGGCTGTGGGTGATGACGGGGAAGCCGAAGTGGCTGTCCACGGCGGTGTCGCCGTGGCCGGGGAAGTGCTTGGCCGTCGCCGCGACCCCCGAGCTCTGGTACCCCTTCACCTCGGCCGCCACCAGGCCCGCGACCGCGTCCGGATCGGCGCCGAAGGAGCGCACGCCGATCACCGGGTTGGCCGGGTTGACGTTCACGTCGGCGTCGGGGGAGTAGTCCTGGTTGATGCCGATCGCGCGCAGCTCGGCACCGCTGATCCGGCCCACCGTGCGCGCGTCGGACCGCGAACCGCCCGCGCCCAGCGCCATGGCGCCCGGGAACAGCGTCGCGGGCTTGCCCACCCGGGCCACTATCCCGTGTTCCTGGTCCGTCGAGATCAACAGCGGCAGCCCGCGCGGCAGTTCCAGCGAGGCGCGCTGGATCCCGTTCGACAGGGCGGCGATCTGGTGCGGATCGCGGGTGTTGTGCGCCCAGGCGAAGTAGATGATGCCGCCGACGCGGTACTTGGCGATCAGCTCGGCGGCCGTGCGGACGCCGATCTCCTTGAGGTTGGCGTCGATGTCGGCCTGGTCGGGCGCGGTGGCCGAATGGCCGTACACCCGCATGACGAAGAGCTGGCCGACCTTCTCCTCCAGTGTCATACGGGAGATCAGGGCGCGCAGGGCCTTGTCGGAGCCCGGGCGGGCCTGTGCCGCGTGGGCGGCGGGGGTGCCGGCGGCCAGCGCGGCGGTGACGCCCGCCGTGACGGCGAGAACCGTGCGCCGGGAGGGCCTTGACGGTCTGTCCGGTCCGGCCGGCCCGGACGGTCTTGCGGTGCTTCCCGTGCTGGAGTCGCGCACAAGCGCTCCTTCCCTCGTGAAGGAAACTTCCGAGGGGTCACGATTATCCGGGAAGTTTCTTCCAGTCAAGGGTGTGCGCAGTACGGGCGGGTCGTCGGACCCGGGCGGGTGGCGCAGCGGGACGTGGGGGCCGTTCAGCCGCGGTCCGCCACCGAGGGCCAGTGCGCCTGGAGCGTGCGGACCGTCTCGGCGATCGCCGGCCGGCGCGCCGCCCCCGCGCGCCACAGCGCGTACAGCCGGCGGACCGGCAGCGGGTCGAGCGACACCTCCACCACCCCCTCGGGCAGGGGACCGCGGCCGAGGCGCGGGATGAGGGCGACGCCGAGACCGGCGGCGACGAGGGCGATGAGGGTCGGGTTCTCCTCGGCCTGGTGGACGATGTCCGGCTCGCTGCCCGCCGCGCGCAGGGTGCGCACCAGCCAGTCGTGGCAGACCCGCCCCGGCGGCTGGCAGATCCACCGCTGGCCGGCCAGGTCCTCGCGCCGCACGGAGGCCCGCCCGGCGAAGGGATGCCCGGCGGGCACGAGCAGATCGCACAGGTCGTCGCCGATCACCGCCTGCTCCACCCCCGGCGGGGCGGGCAGCGGGGAGATGTCCCAGTCGTGCGCGACGGCCAGGTCGACCGCGCCCCGGGCGACCAGGTCGACGGACAGATGCGGGTCGATCTCCGTCAGCCGGGTGTCCAGGGCCGGATGCCGGGCGGCCAGGTCGGCCAGCACCGCGGGCAGCAGACCGCGGGCCGCCGAGGCGAACGCGGCCACCGTCAGACGCCCCGCAGGCAGCCCCCGGCGTTCCTCCAGTTCGGTCTCCGCGCGCTCCACGATCGCCAGCAACTCCTGCGCGGTAGAAGCGAGTTGTTCGGCCTGCTCGGTGAGCCGGACACCGCGTCCGCGCCGCTCCAGCAGGACGGTCCTCGTCTCCCGCTCCAGCTTCGCGATCTGCTGGGACACGGCCGAGGGCGTGTAGCCGAGCGCGGCCGCGGCGGCGCCAACCGTACCGTGCACCGAGACGGCGTGAAGGGCCCGCAGGCGCTGGAGATCGAGCATGGAGGCCTCCCGGTCCGCGATGTCGCTCCCCGCCAGTTTACGTAAGCGTTGCTTCATCCATCCATGCAGACATTCGCGCTGGTGCTACACGGTCGTTGCGTCCGATGCTCGACGCATGCGACCCGCACACATCAGCCTCGCCGTCCTCGTCGCCGCCGTCTGGGGCGTGAACTTCACCGTCATCGAGGTCGGACTCGACCACTTCCCGCCACTCCTCTTCTCGGCCCTGCGCTTCCTCGTGGCGGCCCTGCCCGCCGTGTTCTTCGTGGGCCGCCCCAAGGTGGCGTGGAAGTGGATCGTGGCGGTGGGACTCGTCCTCGGCGTGGCGAAGTTCGGACTGCTGTTCATCGGCATGGACGCCGGGATGCCCGCCGGACTGTCCTCCCTCGTGCTGCAGATCCAGGCGGTCTTCACCGCCGTCCTCGCCTCCGCCTTCCTCGGCGAACGCCCCACCCGCGTCCGGCTCGCCGGCATGGCCGTGGCCCTCGCCGGAGTGGGCCTGGCCGCCGTCGACGAGGGCACGGCCGGCCCCCTCGGCGCCTTCGCCCTGGTCGTCGCGGCGGCGGCCTGCTGGGGACTGTCCAACGTCCTCACCCGCAAAGCCTCCCCGCCCGACCCGCTGAACTTCATGGTGTGGGTGAGCACGGTCCCCGTCCTGCCGCTGCTCGGCCTGTCCCTGCTCACCGAGGGCCCCTCCCGCGACCTCGACGCGCTCGGCGCCCTGGACGTCCAGGGCATCGGAGTCGTCGTCTACGTCGCCTGGATCACGACCGTCTTCGGCTTCGGCGCCTGGGGCTGGCTGCTGCACCGGCACCCCGCGTCCACCGTCGCGCCCTTCTCCCTGCTCGTCCCGGTCTTCGGCATGTCCTCGGCCGCCCTCTTCCTGCACGAGTCGATCGGCCCGCTGCGGTGGGCGGCGGCGGCCCTGCTGGTCGGCGGGGTGGCGCTCACCTCACGGACGCCACGCGCGGTCCAGTCGGCGGACGCTCCGGCGCCGGAACGGGCCGGGGCGCCAGCATGACCCCATGGCCGTCGTCGACATCCCCGGTTCCAAGTCCATCACCGCCCGCGCGCTCTTCCTCGCAGCGGCGGCCGACGGGGTCACCCGCCTCGTCCGCCCGCTGCGCTCGGACGACACCGAGGGCTTCGCGGAGGGCCTGAGCCGGCTCGGCTACCGCGTCGGCCGGACCCCGGAGAGCTGGCACATCGACGGCCGCCCGCAGGGTCCGGCGGCGGAACGGGCCGACGTGTACTGCCGGGACGGCGCCACCACGGCCCGCTTCCTGCCGACCCTGGCCGCCGCCGGACACGGCACCTACCGCTTCGACGCCAGCGCACAGATGCGCCGCCGCCCCCTCGGCCCCCTGTCCCAGGCGTTGCGGGACCTGGGCGTGGACCTGCGGCACGAGGAGGCGGACGGCCACCATCCGCTGACCATCTCGGCCTCCGGGGTGGAGGGCGGCACGGTCACCCTCGACGCGGGCCAGTCCTCCCAGTACCTCACCGCCCTGCTCCTGCTTGGCCCGCTGACCCGCACCGGCCTGCGCATCGAGGTCACCGACCTGGTCTCCGCCCCCTACGTCGGCATCACCCTCGCGATGATGCGGGCGTTCGGGGCGCAGGTGACGGTGGACGGCGACGTCTTCGAGGTGGCGCCCGGCGGCTACCGGGCCACCACCTACCCCGTCGAACCCGACGCCTCCACCGCGAGCTACTTCTTCGCCGCGGCCGCCCTGACCGGCCGCGAGGTCACCGTCCATGGCCTCGGCGCGCAGGCGCTCCAGGGCGACCTCGCCTTCGTGGACGTCCTGCGCCGGATGGGCGCGTACGTGGAGACCGGCCCCGACCGCACCACCGTGCGCGGCACCGGCGAACTGCGCGGCCTCACCGTCAACATGCGGGACATCTCCGACACCATGCCGACCCTCGCCGCGATCGCGCCCTTCGCCTCGGGACCGGTCCGCATCGAGGACGTCGCCAACACCCGGGTCAAGGAGTGCGACCGCCTGGAGGCCTGCGCGGAGAACCTCCGGGCACTCGGCGTCCGGGTGGAGACCGGCCCCGACTGGATCGAGATCCACCCGGGCGTCCCCGCAGCCACCGAGATCAGGACGTACGGCGACCACCGCATCGTCATGGCCTTCGCGGTCACGTCGCTGCGCGCCCCCGGCATGACCTTCGACGACCCCGGCTGCGTCCGCAAGACCTTCCCCGCCTTCCACGAGGTGTTCGGAGCCTGGGCCGCCACCGGGACCGGCGGCTGAGCGGGACCGGCGACCGGCGCCCGCGTCTTGTCGGGAAGATCCGGGGCGGCTAGCTTCGCGACGGACGGCGCCGACAGCGCCTGAGACCCGACCGGGAAGCGGTGAACAGATGTCCTCCGGTGCCTCCGTTGTCACACTCGCCGTCGTCGGCGCCGGGGACCGGGGGACCGGTCACGCGCGCTGGGCCCTGGACCACCCCGGGCGGGCCGAGGTGGTGGCCGTCGCCGAACCCCGCCGGACCCGGCGCGAGCGGTTCGCGGCCGCCCACGGACTCGAACCGGACGCCGCCGTGGACGACTGGCGCGTGCTCGCCGCCCGCGGCCGGATCGCGGACGCGGTACTGGTCTGCACCCTCGACCGCGAACACCTCGAACCCGTCCTGGAGTTCGCCGCCCTCGGCTATCACATCCTGCTGGAGAAGCCGATGGCCCTCACCGAGGACGAGTGCCGGCGCATCGTCGACGCGGTGGAGAAGGCCGGTGTGATCCTCGCGGTCGGACACGTCCTGCGCTACACCCGGTACACCCGCGCCGTGAAGGAGGTCGTGGACTCCGGCCGTCTCGGGGACGTGATCAACGTCCAGCACCTGGAGCCCGTCGGCTTCTGGCACCAGGCCCACTCCTTCGTCCGCGGCAACTGGGGCCGCACGGACCGGGCCACGTCCATGCTGATGGCCAAGTCCTGCCACGACATCGACTGGTTGCAGTACGTCCTCGGCCAACCCCCGGTCCGTGTCTCCAGTTTCGGACGCCTCTCCCACTTCCGGCCCGAGAACAGGCCCGAGGGCGCGGCCGACCGCTGCCTCGACTGCGCGGTGGAGCAGACCTGCCCCTACTCCGCCCGGCGCGAGTACGGCGACCGGCTCGCCCGCGGCGAACACCACTGGCCGCTGAGCGTGCTCCTCGACGACTACACCCCCGAGGCCCTGGAGACCGCCCTGCGCGAGGGCCCGTACGGGCGGTGCGTGTACGCCTGCGACAACGACGTGGTCGACCACCAGGTGGTCTCGATGGAGTTCGCCTCCGGGGCCACCGCCACCTTCACCATGACCGCCTTCACCGAACAGGCCGACCGCCGGACCCGGATCTTCGGGACCCGCGGCGAACTGCGCGGCGACGGCGGGAGCCTGAGCGTCTACGACTTCCTGACCCGGACCGAGGAGGCCGTCGACCTCGCCGCCCCGGGCGCCATGGACGCGGCGGGCGGCCACGGCGGGGGCGACGCCGCCCTGATGGACGCGTTCGTCGCCGCCGTCGCCACCGGGAACCCCGGCCTCGTGAAGTCCGGTCCCCGGGAGTCCCTCACCAGCCATCTCACCGTGCTGGCCGCCGAACGTGCCCGCCGCGCGGGCACCGTCGAGGCCGTATAACCGCTGGACACGGGCCGCCCGCACCGCGTAGGAATCGCAGCGGACACGACCGGATCGGCGAAGGGACGCGGGGCGTTGGGTTTCCAGTTGGAGGGGCCGGTCCTCGAAGGCACGCTGGTACGGCTGGAGCCGCTCGGCCACCGGCACGCGGCCGACCTCGCCGAGGCGGCCGAGGAACGCCGGGACTCGTACGCGTTCACCTGGGTGCCCCGGGCCGACGAGGTCGGGGACTACGTCGACGCGCAGCTCGCCCGCGCCGCGACGGGCAGGCTGGCGCCCTACGCGCAGATCTCCCTCGCCTCCGGACGGGCGGTCGGCGCCACCTCGTACTGGGAGCCGCGGTGCTGGCGGTCGGACGACCGGCTGGACGCCGTCGAGGTCGGCTTCACCTGGCTCGCCGCCTCCGCCCAGGGCACCGGCCTGAACGCCGAGTCCAAGCTCCTCCTCTTCCGGCACGCCTTCGAGGAGTGGGGTGTGGCACGCGTCGACCTGAAGACCGACGCCCGCAACGCCCGCTCCCGCGCGGCGATCGCGAGCACCGGCGCCCGCCTGGAGGGGGTCCTGCGCAACTGGTCCCGCTCCTGGGCGCCCGGCGAGGAAGGCCTGCTGCGCGACTCCGCGGTCTTCTCCGTGACGGCGGCCGAGTGGCCCGAGTGCCGCGACCGGCTGACCGCGCGGGTGGCGGGGGCGTCGTCCGCGGCGGGCGGGGCGACGGCCCGGTAGCGGGGCCCTCGCCGGGGCGCGGGGAGTCCCGGCCCTGTGTGCCGGGTGTGGCGTGGGGGCGACGGAGGCGCGGTTGATCCACCGGGCCCCTGGACCCGGGAGCCGGGAATCGGAAACGATCTGCTCATGAGCACGTACGACGATCTCGCGGGCGGCGCCCCGGCGCCGGAACCGCGGTCCTTCCTGATCCTGCACGGCTGGCAGAACCACCGCCCGGAGGGCCACTGGCAGCACTGGCTCGCCGGGCGGCTCCGAGAGCTGGGGCAGCACGTCGTCTATCCGCAGCTCCCGGACGCCGACGACCCGGATCCGGAGGTGTGGCTGGCCGAGCTGGCCCGCCACTTGGACGCCCGGGGCGGCTCCGAGCGCGTGGTCGTCGCCCACAGCCTGGGGGCCGTGCTGTGGCTGCGGGCCGCCGCCCGCGGGCTGCCCGGCGTCGCGGGCGTCGACCGGGTGCTGCTCGTCGCCCCGCCGTCCGCCTCCGTCCTCGCGGGGCTGCCCGAGATCGCCGGATTCACCCTGACCGAGAAGGACTTCACCCTCCCCTGTCCCACCCTGCTGGTCGCGGGCGACGACGACCCGTACTGCCCCGAGGGCGCCGACACGGTCTACGGCGACCCCCTGGGCGTACCGGCCCGGATCCTGCCCGGGGCCGGGCATCTCGGCATGGACGCGGGGTACGGGCCCTGGCCCGCGGTGCTGGAGTGGTGTCTGGACGGGACGGCGCCGCTCACCGCCCGCGCGGGCTAGTGTGCCGGCCGACCCGCTGACCGCGCGGGCCCTGCCGCTGTCCGGGGACGCCCACTTGGCGGTCGTGGACGCCTCCCTGCTCGTCGTGGACGCCTGCCCGCTGGTCGTGGGCGCCCGCCCGCTGGTCGCGGGGATCGAACAGGGAGGCGGTCTGCGGGCGGTGCGCCGGGCGCTCGGGGACGACGACCGTGCCCCGGCGCCGGCGCTGCGAGGACCGGCTCCAGTCCCCGTCGCCGAGCACGAGCTGCGGGTCGAACATCACGACCACTCCGGCCAGGATCAGGAAGACGACCGGTCCGATGAGCATGGGGAGCAGGATCGAGGCCGGTGAGCTGTTGCCGTACAGCCCGGACACGTAGGACGCGTCCGTCGCACCGCGCAGATGCACGCCGAGGGCGGACATGGCGGTGTAGTGCGTGCCGGTCAGGGCGACGCCCATGAGGAGGCAGGCGCCGAGGGCGGCCGTGAAACCCCGGTAGGAGGCGGCCGTCCACAGCGCGGCGGTGGCGGCGGTGACCGCGAGCAGCACGGAGGCCGACACCATGAACGAGTCGTAGTCCAGGGAGCCGTTCAGCTCGATCGCGGCCATGCCGATGTAGTGCGTGGCCACCACGGCGAGCCCGGTGAGGATCCCGGCCGCGGTGAGGGTGACGGGGGTGGCGCCGCGGTATCCCACGGCGAAGACGCCGAGGCCCACCGTCACGATGGCCACGACGAGGCTGAGCGAGGTGAGACGGGGGTCGTAGTCGATCGGGATCCCCTGGATCCTGAAGCCGACCATCGCGACGAAGTGCATGGTCCAGATGCCGCAGCCGATGGTCGCCGCCCCGAGGGCCAGCCAACCCGGCTTCCACGACTGCCGGTTGTTCAGGGACCGGACGACGCAGCGCAGCCCCAGGGCGCTGCCCAGACAGGCGACGAGATAGGAGGCCGCCGGAGTCACCGCCCCGAACTCGAAGCCCTCCACGGTGCCTTGCATATATGCCAACTCCCCCTGGGTACGGGTTACTTGGGGGAGTACGGTCCCGCACCCAGGTTGCGTGAGCGGTTCCGTACGGTAGGTGTTTGAGTTAACTCTGCGATGCGGCTTCGTTCAACGGGCGGACGGGTTGTCCGCACTCCGGACGGTGCGGCCCCGGGCGCGGTGTGGTGGTCCGGCTCATTCCCGGCCGGCGCGCAGGTCGAGCCGCCAGTCCTGGCCGGTCAGGTCCGCGCCGAAGGACCGGTGCGGCTTCTCGGCGACCAGGGCGAAGCCGTGGCGCTGGTAGACGCGCCGGGCGGCGGTCAGGACGTCGTTGGTCCACAGGACGAGCTCGTGATAGCCGACCCCGCGGGCGAAGTCGGTGACGGCGCCGACGAGACGGTCGCCGATGCCGAGGCCCCGCGTCTCCGGCTCGACCAGCAGCAGCCGGAGGCGGGCGGTGCCGGGGGCGTCGTCCCGTACGCACATCACGCAGCCGACGGGCCGGCCGTCGAGCTCGGCGATCCACACCCGTTCCAGGTGGGGGTCGTGGTCCTCGGCGAAGTCGGCGACGATCCTCGCGACCAGGCCCTCGTAGTCGGCGTTCCAGCCGTACTCGGCCGCGTACAGCGCCGCGTTGCGCTGGACGATCCAGCCGAGGTCGCCGGGGCCCGGTTCGCGCAGGAGGACGTCCTCGGGGCCGGGGGTGGCCCGTCCGTCCCCCAGGAGGGTCCGTACCGTGCGCATCGCCTCCGTGAGGCGGGTGCGGTCGGCGGGTGGCACGGTCGCCAGCAGGGTGCCCACGGTCTGGCGGGCCCGTTCGTCCAGCAGCGCGGCGGCTTCCCGGCCGCGTGCGGTGAGCGTGATCCGGCGGCGCCGCGGATCCTTGTCGGACGGGGTGCGTTCGACCAGTCCGTCCTGCTCGAACTTGTTCAGGATCCGGCTCAGGTAGCCGGAGTCCAGGGCGAGTTCGGTCCGCAGGTCGGCGGCGTCCGCCTGGGGGGTGTGCGCGAGTTCGTACAGGACGCGGGACTCGGTCAGCGTGTACGGCGCGTACAGGTGGCGGCCGTAGTCGAGCGCGCCGATGACGTTCGTGTAGAAGCGGTTGAAGGAGCGGATGTCCTGGACGGTCATGATCGGCCCCCGAGGTCGGCTGAACACGGTGTCGGCCTGCTCCGCCTGGATACCTGACCCAGTCAGAGATATCGCCACCCCGAGCATAGAACCGGTCCGACCCTCGGGCCTACCCTCCGGTCGCGGGCCGGTCGCGGGGCAAGTTTCAGCCCCTCCGGCGTTTGAGGAGCGGGGTCTGGGGCGGAGCCCCAGGTGCGATGGGGGTCCCCCCTGGTCGAGCGAAGCCGAGACCTTGGGGGAGGGTAGGGGCGGAGGGGGCGAAGAAGGGCTTTTCCCCAACCCGCCCCGGGGGCTCGGGAAACCCCGGGGCCCGGGGTAGTTCGGGAAGGGAGGTCAGGACCGGGGAGCCCCGGTGGACCCTCGTACCATCAGTTCGCCCCGCACCGTGGCGATCCCTCCGGGCGGCGCCTCCTCCCGCCCCATGGCGATCCGCCCGGCCCGGGCCCCCGCCCCGGACAACGGCAACCGCACGGTCGTGAGAGCCGGCACCGCATCGATGCTGAACGGCAGATCGTCGAAGCCCGCGACGGACACGTCGTGCGGGATGCGCAGCCCGGAATCCCGCAACGCGGCACAGGCTCCCAGCGCCACGGTGTCGTTGGCGGCGACGACAGCCGTCAACGAAGGATCACGCCGCAGGAGTTCGAGCGTCGCCTCGTACCCGGACCGGCGGTCGTAGCGGCCGTGCACGGTCCGCCGGGGATCGTCCTCGACGCCGTGGGCGTCGAGCGCGGCCCGGTGCCCCTCCAGCCGGTGCCGGGTCGTCGTGCGCTCCTCGGGACCCGCGATGTAGCCGAGCCGCCGGTGGCCGAGACCGATCAGGTGCTCGGTGAGCTGCCTGCCGCCGCCGCGGTTGTCGAAGGTGAGCGCGATCGCCTCGGGCGCCTCCGGCGCGGGCGGCCGCCCGCACAGCACGACCCGGGTCCCCGCCTCGGTCAGCTTGCGCAGCTTGGCGGCGACCGCGCCCGCGTGCGCGGTGTCCTCTATCGCCCCGCCGGTGAGCACCACCGCGGCGGCACGCTGGCGCTGAAGGAGCGTGAGGTAGGTGAGTTCGCGCTCCGGGGAGCCGCCGGTGTTGCAGACGACCCCGAGCCGCTCCCCGCCCGCGCGCCCCCCGGGCCCGCCGATCTCCGACTGGATGGCCGCCGCCATGATCCCGAAGAAGGGGTCGGCGATGTCGTTGACCAGGATGCCGACGAGGTCGGAGGTCGCCGCGGCCAGCGAACTCGCCGGCCCGTTCAGCACGTAGTCCAGCTCGTCCACCGCCCGCAGCACCCGCTCGCGCGTGGAGGAGGCCACCGGGTAGTTCCCGTTCAGCACGCGCGACACCGTCGCGGGAGAGACCTGCGCGCGGGCCGCCACGTCCGCCAGGGTCACCGTCATCTCGTCGTCCTCCGGTCGCGCCTTGTCGTACCACTTCGTACGGGGTCGTACATGTCGTACGTCGTCGTGCCTGGTCATGTCTCGTCGTACGGCGTCGAACACGGAGTCGAAGGCCGGGCGCGCCGCTTCCTGTGGGCAGGGTCCGTGCAGACCATACGGCCATCGGCCCCCGTTGTTCGCCCCCTCGAACAACTCGTCTTCGCGGTGGTCTTGTCCATACCGCTGCACAGAGGCTAGCTTCTCCAGGCATAGAAAGCGCTTGCTGGCACGCTCACCAGTCAGCGTGCGCGGCGGCCGAGGCGTACGGAGGGAAAGACGTGACACGCAAGACGGTGCGGATCGCCATGAACGGCGTGACGGGACGCATGGGCTACCGGCAGCACCTCGTCCGCTCGATACTCGCCCTGCGCGAGCAGGGCGGCCTCGACCTCGGCGACGGCACCGTGCTGTGGCCCGAACCCGTCCTCGTCGGCCGCCGCGAGGACGCGCTCGAGGCGCTCGCCGCGCGGCACGGCCTCGACCACTGGACGACGGACCTGGACGCGGTGCTCGCCGACCCGTCCGTCGACCTCTACTTCGACGCCCAGGTGACGTCCGCCCGCGAGGAGGCCCTCAGGAAGGCCGTCGCGGCGGGAAAGCACATCTACACGGAGAAGCCGACCGCCACCGGGTTCGACGGAGCCCTCGAACTGGCCCGCCTCGCGCACGCGGCGGGCGTCCGGCACGGCGTCGTCCAGGACAAGCTCTTCCTGCCCGGACTGCTCAAGCTGAAGCGGCTCGTCGACGGCGGCTTCTTCGGCCGGATCCTGTCCGTGCGCGGGGAGTTCGGCTACTGGGTCTTCGAGGGCGACTGGCAGAGCGCCCAGCGGCCCTCCTGGAACTACCGCGCCGAGGACGGCGGCGGCATCGTCGTCGACATGTTCCCGCACTGGGAGTACGTCCTGCACGAACTCTTCGGCCGCGTCACCTCCGTCCAGGCGCTCACCGCCACCCACGTCCCGCAGCGCTGGGACGAGCGGGGCAAGCCCTACGACGCCACGGCCGACGACGCGGCCTACGGCATCTTCGAGCTGGAGGGCGGCGCGGTCGCCCAGATCAACTCCTCCTGGACCGTGCGCGTCAACCGCGACGAGCTGGTGGAGTTCCAGGTCGACGGCACCGACGGCTCGGCCGTCGCCGGACTGCGCAACTGCCGCGTCCAGCACCGTGGTTCGACCCCCAAACCGGTCTGGAACCCGGACATCCCGGCCACCTACTCCTTCCGCGACCAGTGGCAGGAGGTCCCCGACAACGCCGAGTTCGACAACGGCTTCAAGGCCCAGTGGGAGCTGTTCCTGCGGCACGTCTACGCCGACGCCCCCTACCGCTGGGACCTCCTGGCCGGCGCCCGCGGTGTCCAGCTCGCCGAACTGGGGCTGAAGTCCTCGGCCGAGGGCCGCCGCCTCGACGTACCGGAGATCACCCTGTGAGCATCCGACTCCCCGACTCCGGCGGCCGGTTGCGTACCTACGAGCCGCGCGCCGACCCCCTTCCCGTTCTCCCCGCGGATGAGCCTCTCGTCTCCCGTACGGTCTTCGCCGCCGCGCACGTCGTCGCCGACCCGTACGCGGACGTCTCGCCCGACGCGCCCGCCGCCGTCGACTGGGACGCCACCCTCGCCTTCCGGCGCCACCTGTGGGCGCACGGCCTCGGGGTCGCCGAGGCGATGGACACCTCCCAGCGCGGCATGGGTCTTGACTGGGAGGGAGCGGCCGAACTGATCCGGAGGTCCTCGGCCGAGGCCGGGGCCGTCGGCGGCGCGATCGTCTGCGGCGTCGGCACGGACCAGCTCACCGGCCCGGCCACGCTCCCCGGGGTGCGGGCCGCCTACGAGGAACAGCTCGCCCTCGTCGAGGAGTCGGGCGCACGGCCGGTCCTGATGGCCTCGCGCGCCCTCGCCGCGGCCGCCACCGGACCCGAGGACTACCTCGACGTCTACGGCCACCTCCTGCGCCAGGCGGCAGGACCGGTGATCCTGCACTGGCTGGGCCCCATGTTCGACCCGGCCCTCGAGGGCTACTGGGGCTCGGACCGCCTGGACCCGGCGACGGAGGTGTTCCTGGAGGTGATCGCCGCCCACCCGGACAAGGTGGACGGCGTCAAGGTCTCCCTGCTGGACGCCGGACGGGAGGTCGCGCTGCGCCGCCGCCTCCCCGACGGCGTCCGCTGCTACACCGGCGACGACTTCAACTATCCCGAGCTGATCGCGGGCGACGAACGCGGCTTCAGCCACGCGCTGCTCGGCGTCTTCGACCCGCTCGCCCCTCTCGCCGCCCGCGCGGTGCGCGTCCTGGACACCGGCGACACCAAGGGCTTCCGTGAACTCCTCGACCCGACGGTCGAGCTGGCCCGGCACCTCTTCCAGCCCCCGACCCGCTTCTACAAGACGGGCGTCGTCCTGCTGGCCCATCTCGCCGGCCACCAGGACCACTTCGCGATGGTGGGCGGCCTCCAGTCGGCCCGCTCCCTGCCGCACCTCGCCCGCGCCTACGAACTCGCCGACGCACTGGGCCTGTTCCCGGACCCGGGGCTCGCCGAGACCCGGATGAAGACCCTGCTCGCCCTGTACGGAGTGACCTCATGAGCAGCCTCGCCCGCTTCTCCGTCAACCAGATGACGGTCAGACAGCTCTCGATGCCCGAACTCGTCGCCGCCTGCCTGGAGACGGGCGTCCCGGGCGTCGGCCTGTGGCGCGAACCCGTGCGGTCGTACGGCCTCGACGCCACCGCGAAACTCGTCCACGACGCGGGTCTGGCCGTCACCACCCTGTGCCGGGGCGGCTTCCTCACGGCGATCGACCCGGGGGAGCGGCGGCGCGCCCTGGACGACAACCGGGCCGCCGTCGACGAGGCGGCGGCCCTCGGCACCGACACCCTCGTGCTCGTCTCCGGCGGCCTGCCGCCGGGTTCCAAGGACCTGCACGGAGCCCGGGAGCGCATCGCCGACGCGCTCGGCGAACTCGGCCCGTACGCCGCCTCCCGCGGGGTGCGTCTGGCCGTCGAACCGCTCCACCCCATGTACGCGGCCGACCGCTGCGTGGTGTCCACCCTCGCCCAGGCCCTGGACCTCGTGGAACGCTTCCCCGCCGACCAGGTGGGCGTCACCGTCGACACCTACCACCTCTGGTGGGACGACACGGCCCCCGCCCAGATCGCCCGAGCGGGTGCGGGCGGACGCATCCACGGCTTCCAGCTCGCCGACTGGACCACCCCGCTGCCCGCGGGCGTCCTCGACGGCCGCGGCCAGCTCGGCGACGGCTCGGTCGACTTCCGGATGTGGCGCGGCCTGGTCGAGGCCGCGGGCTACACCGGGCCCATCGAGGTCGAGCTCTTCAACGAGGAGCTGTGGGCCAGGGACGGGCGCGAGGTGCTGGCCGAGACGGCGGCGCGGTTCGTCGAGCACGCGGGCTGACCCGTCTCCCGCCCGGAGAAAAAATCTTCGGAAGCGCGTGCAACCCTTCCGCGACCTCGTGGGTCGTACGTGGCATCAGGACCTTTGGAGGGGGATCCGGGGGGATCGCGGGGGTTCTGATGAGGAGGGGAAAGCGAGGGGCCCGGTCGACGGACCGGGCCCCTCGAAGTTTTCCGCGAGCCGCGACCGGGTCGCGAGCCCCGACCGGGTGAGTCCTCGACAGCGCCGGAGCGCTGTCGGTGACGGGCGGTACGGTCGGATCATGACCGATCAGGCGGGGGCCGCCCAGCAGGGCGAGCGACGACTGGCCACGCTGGAAGGCGTGCTCGAACGCATCACGTACGCCAACGAGGAGAACGGCTACACGGTCGCCCGGGTCGACACCGGCCGGGGCGCCGGCGATCTGCTCACCGTCGTCGGATCCCTGCTCGGCGCCCAGGTCGGCGAGTCCCTGCGCATGGAGGGCCGCTGGGGCTCCCACCCGCAGTACGGCAAGCAGTTCACCGTGGAGAACTACACGACGGTGCTCCCGGCCACCGTCCAGGGCATCCGCCGCTACCTCGGATCCGGCCTGGTCAAGGGCATCGGGCCGGTCTTCGCCGACCGCATCACCGAGCACTTCGGCCTGGACACCCTGCGGATCATCGAGGAGGAGCCCAAGCGGCTCATCGAGGTCCCCGGCCTCGGGCCCAAACGCACGGGGCGGATCGCCGACGCCTGGGAGGAGCAGAAGGCGATCAAGGAGGTCATGCTCTTCCTCCAGACCGTCGAGGTGTCCACCTCCATCGCGGTCCGCATCTACAAGAAGTACGGCGACGCCTCGATCTCGGTCGTGAAGAACCAGCCCTACCGCCTGGCGTCCGACGTCTGGGGCATCGGCTTCCTCACCGCCGACAAGATCGCCCAGTCCGTCGGCATCCCGCACGACAGCCCCGAGCGCGTCAAGGCGGGCCTTCAGTACGCCCTGTCGCAGTCCACCGACCAGGGCCACTGCTACCTCCCCGAGGAGCGGCTGATCGCGGACGCGGTGAAGCTGCTCCAGGTCGACACCGGCCTGGTCATCGAGTGCCTGGCCGAACTGGCGGCGCCCGCCGAGGACGGCGAGGACCCCGGTGTCGTACGGGAGAAGGTCCCGGGCCCGGACGGCGGCGAGCCCGTGACGGCGGTCTACCTCGTCCCCTTCCACCGCGCCGAACTCTCCCTCTCCGCACAGGTGCTGCGCCTGCTGCGCAGCGACCGCGACCGGATGCCCGGCTTCCGTGACGTCGCCTGGGACAAGGCACTGGCCTGGCTCAAGGCGCGTACGGGCGCGGACCTGGCCCCCGAGCAGGAGGCGGCGGTCCGGCTCGCGCTCACCGAGAAGGTCGCCGTGCTCACCGGAGGTCCGGGCTGCGGCAAGTCGTTCACGGTCCGCTCGATCGTGGAGCTGGCCCGTGCCAAGAAGGCGAAGGTGCTGCTCGCGGCACCCACCGGCCGCGCCGCCAAGCGTCTGGCCGAGCTGACCGGGGCCGAGGCCTCCACCGTGCACCGGCTTCTGGAGCTCAAGCCGGGCGGTGACGCGGCCTACGACAAGGACCGCCCGCTGGACGCCGACCTGGTCGTCGTGGACGAGGCCTCCATGCTCGACCTGCTGCTCGCCAACAAGCTGGTCAAGGCGGTGCCCCCGGGAGCCCATCTGCTCTTCGTCGGTGACGTCGACCAGCTCCCGAGCGTCGGCGCCGGCGAGGTGCTGCGCGACCTGCTCGCCGAGCGGGGCCCGGTCCCCGCGGTGCGTCTCACCAAGGTCTTCCGCCAGGCCCAGCAGTCCGGGGTGGTGACCAACGCGCACCGGATCAACTCCGGGCAGCATCCGGTCACCGACGGCATGAAGGACTTCTTCCTCTTCGTCGAGGACGACACCGAGGAGGCGGGGCGGCTCACCGTGGACGTGGCGGCCCGTCGGATTCCGGCCAAGTTCGGTCTCGACCCCCGCCGGGACATCCAGGTCCTCGCCCCCATGCACCGCGGCCCGGCCGGCGCGGGTCTCCTGAACGGACTGCTCCAGCAGGCCATCACCCCCGGCCGCCCGGACCTCGCCGAGAAGCGGATCGGCGGCCGGGTCTTCCGGGTCGGCGACAAGGTCACCCAGATCCGCAACAACTACGACAAAGGGGAGAACGGCGTCTTCAACGGCACGGTGGGTGTCGTCACCTCCCTCGATCCCGTCGAACAGCGGCTGACGGTGCGCACGGACGAGGACGAGGAGGTGCCGTACGAATTCGACGAGCTCGACGAACTGGCCCACGCCTACGCGGTGACCATCCACCGCTCCCAGGGCAGCGAGTATCCGGCGGTGGTGATCCCCGTGACCACGGGCGCCTGGATGATGCTCCAGCGCAATCTGCTCTACACGGCGGTCACCCGGGCCAAGAAGCTGGTCGTTCTCGTCGGTTCGCGCAAGGCGATAGGCCAGGCGGTGCGTACGGTGTCCGCGGGACGCCGGTGCACGGCCCTGGACTTCCGGCTCTCCGGCTCGTGAACGACCGCTCGTGGACGACCCGCTCGTGAACCACCGCCCCCCACACGGCGTACGGGCCCCGCGGGAGTGGCGAACGGGGCCTTTCGGGCATGCGACGGGGCCCGTCGGAAAAAATGATCGATCAAACGAGTCATGAAGGTCACAGAGCACTTCCGGTTGCGGGGTGGACGCGGCAGGATGAGCAGGTTGGCGGCACTCAGTGCCGCCGATAGGCCCAATGGTCGACCCCGAGTGCACTCTCCAGGGCCAAATGGGGGATGGTAGAGACAGTCAGGGCACCTCGAAGAAGAGGCACAACGTCGGTGAGGGATGACGTGAGCGACAACTCTGTAGTACTGCGGTTCGGCGATGGCGAGTACACCTACCCGGTGATCGACAGCACCGTCGGCGACAAGGGCTTCGACATCGGCAAGCTCCGCGCCCAGACCGGTCTGGTGACGCTGGACAGCGGGTACGGCAACACCGCCGCGTATAAATCCGCGATCACCTATCTCGACGGTGAGCAGGGCATCCTCCGCTACCGCGGCTACCCGATCGAGCAGCTCGCCGAGCGGTCCACCTTCCTTGAGGTGGCCTACCTGCTGATCAACGGCGAGCTCCCGAACATCGACGAGCTCTCCACCTTCAAGAACGAGATCACGCAGCACACCCTGCTGCACGAGGACGTCAAGAACTTCTACCGCGGCTTCCCGCGCGACGCCCACCCGATGGCGATGCTGTCGTCGGTCGTCTCGGCGCTGTCGACCTTCTACCAGGACAGCCACAACCCGTTCGACGAGAAGCAGCGCAACCTCTCCACCATCCGGCTGCTCGCCAAGCTTCCGACGATCGCGGCGTACGCGTACAAGAAGTCGATCGGCCACCCCTTCGTCTACCCGCGGAACGACCTCGGGTACGTCGAGAACTTCCTGCGCATGACCTTCTCGGTCCCCGCCCAGGAGTACGAGCTCGACCCGGTCGTCGTCTCCGCGCTCGACAAGCTGCTCATCCTGCACGCGGACCACGAGCAGAACTGTTCGACGTCCACCGTGCGTCTGGTCGGCTCCTCGCAGGCGAACATGTTCGCCTCGATCTCCGCCGGCATCTCCGCGCTGTGGGGCCCGCTGCACGGCGGCGCCAACCAGTCGGTCCTGGAGATGCTCGAGGGCATCCAGGCCAACGGCGGCGACGTCGACTCCTTCATCCGCAAGGTGAAGAACAAGGAGGACGGCGTCCGCCTGATGGGCTTCGGCCACCGGGTGTACAAGTCCTTCGACCCGCGCGCGAAGATCATCAAGGCCGCGGCGCACGACGTCCTGTCCGCTCTCGGCAAGTCCGACGAGCTGCTCGACATCGCGCTGAAGCTGGAGGAGCACGCGCTCTCCGACGACTATTTCGTCTCGCGCAATCTCTACCCGAACGTCGACTTCTACACCGGCCTGATCTACCGTGCCATGGGCTTCCCGACCGAGATGTTCACGGTCCTGTTCGCCCTCGGCCGGCTGCCGGGCTGGATCGCCCAGTGGCACGAGATGATCAAGGAGCCCGGCTCCCGCATCGGCCGTCCGCGCCAGATCTACACGGGCATCGTCGAGCGCGACTTCGTGCCGGTCGAGGCCCGCTGAGGCTCGCACACGACCACCGGGCTCCGTAGGCGGGGCCCGGTGAACCTGTGACCAGGCGAAAAACGGAAAGCGCCCTGCTACCGGTCCCCCCACGGGCCGGCAGTCAGGGCGCTTTCCTTGTCCCGGTGCGGATTCCCCCCACGGGATCCGGCCGGGCGTCTGTGGACAGCGCCTGAATCGCTGTGTGCCGGCACGGGGCCGACGGTGAGCCGGGCGAGCGGAACTCGCCGTACTTCGGTGGTGCGGTGCGATCTGCCGGGACGCGTACGGATCGGGAGGGCCGCTCAAAGCTCCCCGCAGTACGTGCCCCGGCGACGCAATTTCCGGGAACGTCCCCCAAGACATCCCCAGATGCCAGTCACGCCCCCCAAGACGCTTCTGACATCGCCAACTTAGACTGACGAACCCCTTCGGTGGTTACGTTCACATCACTGTGATCTGGATCTCTTGCATATGTCCTGAAGATACGCAAGAGCCCCGATATGGGAATCGCGGACCAATCGTAAGGAAGATGCGCGAGCCTTGTGAAGAGCTTATGTGAGGCTCTCGTTGGACTCTAGGGGGACTCAGGCTCTGTCGTCACGCGAATGCTCTCAGTCGAAGGCTGTTCGTGACCACGAAAACGGACGAAAAGGCCATCGCGGCCCCCGCGATCATCGGATTGAGCAGACCGGCGGCCGCGAGCGGCAGCGCGGCCACGTTGTATCCGAAGGCCCAGACCAGATTTCCCTTGATCGTCGACAGGGTGGCGCGCGCCAGCCGGATGGCGTCCGCGGCCGCGCGCAGATCCCCGCGCACGAGCGTCAGGTCGCTCGCCTCGATCGCCGCGTCCGTGCCGGTGCCCATCGCGAGGCCCAGATCGGCGGTGGCGAGCGCCGCCGCGTCGTTCACCCCGTCGCCGACCATCGCGACGGTCCGCCCCTCGCCCTGGAGCCGGGCGACCACGGCGACCTTGTCCTCGGGCAGCACCTCGGCGATCACGTCGTCCGGGCCGATGCCGACCTCCCGCGCCACGGCCTCGGCGACCGCCCGGTTGTCGCCGGTCAGCAGCATCGGCGTGAGCCCGAGCTCCCGCAGTTCGCGCACGGCCTCGGGGCTCGTCTCCTTGACCGTGTCGGCGACGGCCAGCACGCCCGCCGCCGTGCCGTCCAGCGCGACCACGACGGCCGTACGGCCCGCCGCCTCGGCCGCGCTCTTCGCGTCCGCAAGCGTTCCCGGCAGTGTCCCGGGGAACCGGCCGACGGTGACCTCGACGCCGGCCACCCGCCCGCGCACGCCCCGCCCGGGCACGTTCTCGAAGTGCTCCGGCGCCGGAAGGTCACCGACGCGCTCCTGAGCGCCTGTCGCGATCGCTCGGGCAACCGGATGCTCGGAGGCGTGTTCCAGGGCTCCCGCGAGCCGCAGGACGTCTTCCTCGGCCCGTCCCTCGGCCACGTGGACCTCGTGCAGGCCCATGCGGCCCGTCGTCACCGTGCCGGTCTTGTCCAGGAGGACGGTGTCGACACGGCGGGTGGACTCCAGGACCTCGGGTCCCTTGATCAGGATGCCGAGCTGGGCGCCGCGGCCGGTGCCGACCATGAGGGCGGTCGGGGTGGCCAGGCCGAGCGCGCACGGGCAGGCGATGATCAGCACCGCGACGGCGGCGGTGAAGGCCGCGACCGTGTCGCCGGTGACCGCGATCCAGGCCGCGAAGGTGCCGAGCGCGATGAGCAGGACGACGGGCACGAAGACCCCGGAGATCCGGTCGGCCAGACGCTGCACCTCGGCCTTGCCGTTCTGCGCGTCCTCGACGAGCCGGGCCATCCGCGCGAGCTGCGTGTCCGCGCCGACCCGGGTGGCCTCGACGACGAGCCGGCCCCCCGCGTTCACGGTCGCACCGGTGACGGCGTCCCCGACGCCCACGTCCACCGGTACCGACTCGCCGGTCAGCATGGACGCGTCCACGGCCGACGTGCCCTCGACGACGGTGCCGTCGGTGGCGATCTTCTCGCCGGGCCGCACGACGAAGCGGTCGCCGACGGCCAGCAGCGCCACGGGGAGGCGGACCTCACGGCCGTCCCGCAGGACGGCGACGTCCTTGGCGCCGAGTTCCAGCAGCGCCCGCAGCGCCGCTCCCGCGCGCCGCTTGGAGCGGGCCTCCAGGAAGCGGCCGAGCAGGATGAACGCGATGACTCCCGCGGCGACCTCCAGATAGAGCGTGGAGGCGCCGTCCGTACGGGAGACGGTGAACTCGAAGCCGTGCCGCATGCCCGGCATGCCCGCGTCGCCGAAGAACAGCGCCCACAGGGACCAGCCGAACGCGGCGAGGGTGCCGACCGAGACCAGGGTGTCCATGGTGGCCGCGCCGTGCCGCGCGTTCGTCGCGGCGGCCCGGTGGAAGGGCAGTCCGCCCCAGACCACGACCGGCGCGGCGAGCGTCAGGGAGAGCCACTGCCAGTTGTCGAACTGGAGGGCCGGGATCATCGACATGAGGACCACGGGCAGGGCGAGCACCGCGGAGACGGTCAGCCGCTCGCGCAGGGCGGCCGTCTCGGGGTCGTCGACGGCCGCGGGGGCCTCCCGCTCGGGCGGTGAGGGCGGCGCGGGCGGCGGGGGCTCCTCGGCGGTGTAGCCCGTCTTCACCACGGTGGCGATCAGATCGGCGACCCGTACCCCTTCGGGGTAGGACACCTTGGCCTTCTCGGTCGCGAAGTTGACCGTGGCGGTGACGCCGTCCATGCGGTTGAGCTTCTTCTCGACGCGGGCCGCGCAGGAGGCGCAGGTCATCCCGCCGATGGAGAGTTCGATCTCCGAGGGCGTGCCTATCGGCGTCTCGGGTGCTGCGGTGGTCATGGTGCGGCTCCAGGAAGGGGCCGGGCCGCGCGGAGCCGGTATCAGCCGGTCGGCACGGCCCGGTACGGAGAAGGAGAGCTGCGGGGCTCGTTCAGGCCAGGCCGACGAGCTCGAAGCCCGCCTCGTCGACGGCGGCGCGGACGGCGCCCTCGTCGAGCGCGGCATCGGAGACGACGGTGACCTCGCCGGTGGAGGCGACGGCCTTCACGGAGCTCACGCCGGGGATCGCGGAGATCTCGCCGCCGACGGAGCCTTCACAGTGGCCGCAGCTCATGCCGCTCACCTTGTACACGGTGGTGACGGAACCCGGGGTGCCGGTCTGGGCGGTCATGACGTTACTCCTCATCGAGGCGTTCTGGGGTGTGCGTGCACGGGAGGGATCCCTGGGAACCCAGGGTTCCCCTCGACACTCACCACACTATACCCCTAGGGGGTATTTCTCCAAGCGGTGTCGCGGTGCGCCAGGGAGCGCGCCCAGACCAGTCCGGCGAGCGCGACGAGGAACAGGCCGCCCACGGAGAGCAGGGCGAGGAGGTGGTCCTGTCCGCCGGTGGGTCTCGGCAGTCCGCCGCGGTCCGGCAGCGTTCCGGCGGGTCCGGCGTGGCCGAGCCGGCCCACCAGCCACAGCGCGATCCCGTGCGTCGAGTCCCACAGGGCGTGCAGCAGGGAGGCGCCGAGGCAGGCGCCGGCCACCTGGACGCCTGGGCGGAAGCGCCCGTCGGGGCGGCGCCGCGCCAGCAGGGCGGCGCCCGTGACCGCGGTCCACAGGCCGTGCCCGAACGGGGTGAGCGCCCCGCGCAGGGTCTCGGTCTCCAGGAGCGTGCGCAGGCCGACGCCTTGCAGGGAGAGGGCCGCCTCGAAGGCGTGGCCCGCGCTCTCCAGGGCCGCGAAGCCGAACCCGAGCGTCGCGCCGAGCACCAGGCCGGCCCGTGGCCCGCGGATCCGGGGGTGTCGGCGCAGCAGGAACATCAGCGCGCCGAGCTTCACGGCCTCCTCGGCGAGTCCGGCCCACACGAACGTCCCCGTCGAGGGGCGGGTGAGCTGGTACACCGTCACCGAGGCGCCCACCGCGCCCAGGGCGCCGCCCGCCAGGAAGCAGCCGAGGAGCGTGCTCGTGCCCAGGTCGCGGCCGTGCCGCTCGTACGCCCAGAGCACGAAGGCGACCGGCACGAGGAAACCGCCCAGCAGGATCAGCGTCGGCAGCGGTGTGACGTCCCTGGTGGCGTACGTGACGACCGCGGTCAGCGTCCAGAGGGCCGCCCCGGTGACCAGGCAGCGCTTCCAGAGTCCGGCGGGGATCCGGGGGTACGGCGGAGGGGGCTGCTGCGGTCCGGGAATGCGGGCCCGGGGTGTGCCCGGCGGCTGGTTCTGGGTCACGGCCATCCCTCTGTCCCCCGGGGGCGGCCCGTGGGTTCGGGCGGGGGACCCGCGTTCCGGTGCGCCGGGGCGGCCCGGCGCGCGTGGCACGGGTGCGCGGACGCATCGATGCCGCGGATCGCTGATCGATTTGTCCGAACCTTATGACACATGTCCCGGATGTCGCAGGCGGGAGCGCTGGTGCCGCCCCGTCCGGCGCGGCTCAGTGCCCGGCGGGCGACCCGCTCGCGAGCAGCGGCTCCAGATATCGGTGCATGACCGTCTTCAGCTCCGCGATGTAGCCGTCACGCTCGGCGCCCTCGTGGGACATGACCAGGGTGAGGCCGGCCTTGAACAGATGGACCGTCATGTTCGCCGCGCGGGTGCGCTCGTCGGACGGCAGGTCCGGCAGGCGGGCCGCGATCATCTCCTCGACGCGGGCGAGGAGGGTGCCGTGCAGGGTGCCGATCTCCTCGACGATCACGCCCGGGGTGTCGGCCCCGTGCATCAGGACGGCGAAGGCCGGGTTCTCGACGTTGAACTCGATCAGCGGGTCGAGGACCGCGTCGAGCATCCGGTCCAGCGGGAGGTCGAGGTTCTCCTGGGCGAGCGCCTGTCCGTGCGAGCGGGCCCAGTGGTCGAGGAGCTGGTCGCTGAGGCCGACGGCGATGGCCTCCTTGTTCGGGAAGAACTGGTAGAGCGTGCCGGGCGAGACACCGGCCTCGCGGGCGATGGCGTTGGTGCTCGCCGCGGTGTAGCCGGACCGGCAGAACACCGAGGCCGCCGCTTCCAGGAGCTGGGCGACACGGCGCTCCCCGCGGGCCTGGCGGCGGCGCGGCCTCTCCTCGGCCGGCTGCGGGTGCTCCGGGGGCTCCTCGGTCTGCTGCTTCTCGGGCACGGGTCATCCCCAGCTTCTCGGGACACGATTGACAAACGCGAGCGGGCACTCGCATTCTTGAAAAACGCGAGCGACGTCTCGTGTTTGCCAGTCTATGGCAATAGGCGATCCATGATGCCTGCACGGATGCGGGTCATCGGGTCACGGTGAAGGGGACACCGCATCATGTCCGAAGTCGACGGCGCGGACGACGGGCCCGCGACGGGGCCCGGCGGCAGCCGGGCCGAGCAGGGGGCCGAGCGCGGGGGTACGGGCTCGGGCGGAGGTACGGACGAGGGGGCGCGCCTCGGCGGCTGGACCCGGTTCGTGACCGCGCGCCCCCGGCTCTCCCTGCTCGTCGCCCTCCTGCTGACCGCGCTCGCCGTGGTCGCCGGCAGCGGCGTCGCGGACCGGCTGGGCAGCGGCGGCTGGGAGGACCCCACCGCGCAGTCCACGTACGCGACCAAGGCCCTGGAGCGGGAGTTCCCCGCCTCGCAGCCCAACCTGCTGCTCCTTCTCGACACGGGCAAGGCCTCGGTCGACGACCCCGCGGTGGCCGCGGAGGCCCGGCGGATCACGGCACGTCTGGCCGCCGAGCACGGCGTCACCGGCGTCGGCTCGTACTGGCAGACTCATTCGCCCACGCTGAAGGCCCGCGACGGCCACGAAGCGCTGATCGCCGCCCGGCTCACCGGCGACGAGACGGCCGCGGCCCGCACCCTGGACCGCATCGCACCCTCCTACCGAGGGAAGAGCGGGCCCGTCGAGGTCGAGGTCGGCGGACCGGTCGCCGTGCGCCACGAGATGCAGACGACCATCAAGGAGGACCTCACCCGGGCCGAGATGATCGCCCTTCCGGTGACTCTCCTGCTGCTGGTCATGGTCTTCGGGAGCGCCGTCGCGGCCCTGCTCCCGCTCGGGGTCGGGATCATCGCGATCCTCGGCACCAACGCCGTGCTGCGCGGACTCACCGAGGTCACGGACGTCTCGGTCTTCGCGATGAACCTCACGACGGCCCTCGGCCTCGGACTCGCCATCGACTACGCCCTGTTCATCGTCCGCAGGTTCCGCGAGGAACTGGCCGGCGGCGCGCCGCCGCGCACCGCGATCGGGATCACCCTGCGCACCGCGGGCCGGACCGTGCTCTTCTCCTCCCTCACGGTCGCCGTGTCGCTGGCCGCGATGCTCGTCTTCCCGCAGTACTTCCTGCGCTCCTTCGCCTACGCGGGCATCGCCGTCGTGCTGCTCGCCGCGGCCGCCGCCCTGATCCTGCTCCCCGCGGCGCTGATGCTCCTCGGCGACCGGGTGAACTCCCTCGACCTGAGGCGGCTGTTCCGGCGCGGCACGCCGGACCCGGCCGCCGGCGGGGCCCTCTGGGGACGCACGGCCTCGCTCGTCATGCGCAGGGCGCCGCTCTTCGCGGTGGCCACCACGGCCGGCCTCATCGTTCTCGGACTGCCCTTCCTGGGCGTGAAGTTCGGCACGGCCGACGACCGGCAGCTCCCCTCGGGCGCGGAGTCGCACATCGTGCAGCAGCACATCCGCGACGGTTTCCCCGGCAGTCCGGGCAGCGCTCTGGAGGTCCTGGCCGAGGGTGGCGCCACGGACACGGAGTACGCCGGGTACCGCGAGCGGATCGCCGCCCTGCCCGGGGTGCTGCGCGTGGACGGCCCGCTGGTGAAGGGCGACGCCGCCTACTTCTCGGTCCTGCCGAAGGGCGAGGCCGTGGACGAGGGGGCCCAGCGGCTGGTGGGCGAACTCCGCTCGGCCGACGCTCCGTTCAAGACCTCCGTGACCGGCACGGCGGCCGTCCTGGTCGACTCCAAGCACGCGATAGGCGACCGGCTCCCGTGGGCGGCCGGCTTCATCGCGATCGTCACGCTGTTCCTGGTGTTCCTGCTGACGGGCAGCGTGCTGATACCGCTCCAGGCGGTCCTGCTCAACGCGCTCAGTCTGACCGCGATGTTCGGCGCCGTGGTCTGGGTCTTCCAGGACGGCCATCTCTCCGGCCTCCTCGACTTCACCAGCTCCGGCTCGATCGAGACGACCCTCCCGGTCCTGATGTTCTGCGTCGCCTTCGGCCTCTCCATGGACTACGGCGTCTTCCTCCTCTCCCGCATCAAGGAGGAGTACGACCACACCGGCGACCACCGGGAGGCGGTCCGTTTCGGACTCCAGCGCACCGGTGGGCTGATCACCGCGGCGGCGGTCATCCTCGCGGTGGTGATGGTCGCCATCGGCACCTCCCGGGTGGCCAACACCAAGATGCTCGGACTCGGGGTCGCGCTGGCCGTCCTGATGGACGCGATGGTCGTCCGCAGCCTGCTGGTCCCTGCGGTCATGCGGCTGACGGGCAGGGCCACCTGGTGGGCACCGGGCCCGCTGCGCCGCTTCCACGACCGCTTCGGCCTCAGCGAGTCGGAACCACCGACGGCCTCGGCCCCGTCCCCGGACACCGAGCCGGTCACGGACACCGAGCCGGTCACGGACACCGAGCCGGCTCCGGACGCCGAGCCGGTCACGGACACCGAGTCCGCCTCCGGCACCCGGTCCCCGGCGGCGGGGGCCACCCTGGACAAGGTGTCCGGGGCGGAGCCGGAGCCGGACGCCGCGGAGGAGCCGGACGCCGAGTCCACCCGGGACACGGCGGAGGCGCGCCGCTAGCGTCTCCTCGGGAGTGATCTCCGAGTGGAGGGCGGGAGCCGATGCGGGCAGTGGTGTTCGAGCGGTACGGGGAGCCGGCCGAGGTCCGGGAGGTGGCGGACCCGGTGCCCGCGGAGCACGGGGTGGTGGTGCGGGTCGAGGCCACGGGACTGTGCAGGAGCGACTGGCACGGCTGGATGGGCCACGACCCGGACATCACCCTGCCGCACGTGCCCGGCCACGAACTGGCCGGTGTCATCGAGGCGGTGGGCGCCGGGGTGAGCGGTCACGGCCCCGGCGACCGGGTCACCGTCCCCTTCGTCTGCGCCTGCGGTGGCTGTGCCGCCTGCGCGGCGGGCGACCAGCAGGTGTGCGAGCGGCAGACCCAGCCGGGGTTCACGCACTGGGGCTCCTTCGCCCAGTACGTGGCGCTCGACCACGCCGACGTGAACCTGATCCCGCTGCCGGAGGAGCTGTCCTTCGCGACGGCGGCCTCGCTGGGCTGCCGGTTCGCCACGGCGTTCCGGGCGGTGGTCGCGCAGGGGAGGGCGGCTCCGGGGGAGTGGGTCGCGGTGCACGGCTGCGGGGGCGTGGGCCTGTCGGCGGTGATGATCGCGGCGGCCTCCGGCGCACGGGTCGTGGCCGTCGACGTGTCTCCCGAGGCACTCGCTCTGGCACGGAGCTTCGGAGCGGCGGAGTGCGTGGACGCCTCCGTCGTCACGGACCCGGCGGGGGCGGTCCGTGAGCTGACCGGAGGGGGCGCGCACGTCTCGCTGGACGCCCTCGGATCGCCGGGCACGTGCGCGGCCTCGGTGAACGGCCTGCGCCGCCGCGGCCGGCACGTCCAGGTCGGCCTGCTGCCCACACCGACCGGTCTCACCCCGGTCCCGATGGCCCGCGTGATCGCCCTCGAACTCGAACTCCTCGGCAGCCACGGGATGGCGGCCCACGCCTACCCGCCCCTGCTGGAGCTGGTCCGCGCCGGAGTGCTCCGCCCGGATCTCCTCGTGACCTCCACCATCGGGCTGGACGCGGCGCCCTCCGCCCTGGCCGCCATGGGGTCGGCTCCGGGCCGGGGCGTGACGGTCGTCGAGCCGTGGGCGTGAGGGCGCCGGTCGAGGCGCAGGAGCGGACGGGTCCGGCGCGAGGGTGATCCGGCCGGGGGGGGGGGGGCGCCCCCCGGGGGCGGCCGCGCCGCGGCCGCCGGGGGGGGGGCGGGCCCCCGGGCCGCGGGGGGGGGGCCGCGCCCCCGCGCGCGGGGGGGGGGCCCGGGGCCGCGGGCGGGGGGGGTGGGGCGGCCCGGCGCGGGGCGGGGGGGGGGGGGGCGGGGGGCCGGGGGCGGGGGGGGGGGGGGGGCGCCCCCCGGGGGGGCCCCCCCCCGCCCGGAGGCGTCAGTTGTCCCTGCGGCCCCGGTTCCCGGGGCGGGAGGCCACCCAGGCACGGACGGTGTCGGCGTACCAGTAGGGCTTTCCGGCCTCGACGTGGTCGGGTGGTGGCAGCAGCCCGTGTTTGCGATAGGACCGGACGGTGTCCGGCTGCACCTTGATGTGCGCGGCGATCTCCTTGTACGACCAGAGCCGGCGGTCGGTCATGAGTGGCACCTCCCCGCGCGCGCCGCGGCGGCGGCCTGGGACGGTCGTCGGGGGAGCCGGGCGCTGCGCTGGTGATCACAAAGCGTGTGCCCGGTGAACGACGCAGCGTGAGGGCTGGGCCGTGGCTGTGGCCCGGGTGTGACGCAAGACCCGCGTATACGCGACATGTGTGACACGAAGGAGTTTTTTGTGACACGAGTGACGCATGGGCGGTAGCGGGACGGAGTCGCCGCCGGGCCGTCCGACCCCTGCCCGCCGTCCGACGCCCGCTGTCCGACGCCCGCTGTCCGGCGCCCGCTGTCCGGCGCCCGCCCGCCGATCCGCCCCGCTCGCCGGACGGGGATGCCCGGCCCCCGTCCTGCGTGGGCGGCAGCCGGATGAGGTCACCGCCGCCGGGCCGCGCGGACGGCCCGCCGGGCCCCGAGCACCCGGCGGGCCGGTGGGTCCTCCGTCCGGGTGCCCAGGGACGCGGGAGTCAGGCCCCGCAGGACCTCAGGAACTCCCGGGTGCGCCGCGCGATCGGCAGCGGCTTGTCCGGCGGGCACGGGTACATGTCCTGCTCGACGATCGCGAAGAGCTCGACGCCGAGGTCCTGCGCGGCGGCGAGGACGGGTTCCAGCTCCGGCACGCCGGAGGGCGGTTCGCACATCACGCCGCGCGCCACGGCGGGCCCGAACGGCAGCTCCTCCGCCCGCACCCCGGCCAGCACCCGCGGGTCCACCTGCTTGAGGTGGAGGTAGCCGATGCGCTCGCCGTACGTCTCGATGAGCTTGACGCTGTCGCCGCCGCAGTAGGCGTAGTGACCCGTGTCCAGGCACAGCGACACCAGCGAGGAGTCGGTCGCGTCGAGGAAGCGGGTGACGTTCCGCTCGCTGTCGATGTGCGTGTCCGCGTGCGGATGGACGACCACCTGCAGCCCGTAGCGCTCGCGCACCTCATGGGCGAGCCGCTCGGTCTGGGTGGCCAGATCCCGCCACTGGGCCGGCGTCAGTTCGCTGTCCTCCAGCACCGCGCCGGTCTTGTCGTCCCGCCAGAAGGCCGGGATGACCACGAGGTGCCCGGCCCCCATGGCCTGGGTGAGCGCCGCGATGTCCGAGACGTGCGCCCAGGTGGACTCCCACACGTCGGGACCCCGGTGCAGCCCGGTGAAGACCGTGCCCGCCGACACGCCGAGCCCGCGCCGGGCGGTCTCCTCGCGCAGGACGTCCGGATCGGTGGGCAGATAGCCGTACGGACCGAGCTCGATCCACTCGTAGCCCGATCCGGAGACCTCGTCGAGGAAACGCTGCCAGGGGACTTGCAGGGGGTCGTCGGGGAACCAGACGCCCCAGGAGTCGGGAGCCGAACCGATCCGGATGCGCGAGAGTGAGGACGGAGGTGACGACCGCGGTGACGACTTCGGCGAGGGTCCGGGGGATGACTGCGGCGATGACTGCGGCGGCGACGACGTCATGGGCGCCAGCTTCCGGCGGCTCCCGGGAGGTGTCAAGCCATGGTCCGAATGTCTGGACAAAACGTTGACAGGGTCCCCTCGCGGGGCTAGACCTGGGAGCAGCCGCAGGGACCGCCGAGAAGGGAACTCGATGGCGTACGAGCTGATCACCATGGGGCGGATCGGCGTGGACCTCTACCCCTTGCAGACGGGGGTCCCGCTGTCCCGGGTGACCTCCTTCGGCAAGTTCCTCGGCGGCTCGGCCACCAACGTGGCGGTGGCCGCCGCGCGGCTCGGACGGCGTACCGCCGTCGTCACCCGAACGGGCGCCGATCCCTTCGGAACCTATCTGCGCGAGGCGCTGCGCGACTTCGGTGTCGACGACCGCTGGGTCACCGAGGTCCCGGGACTGCCGACGCCGGTCACCTTCTGCGAGATCTTCCCGCCGGACGACTTCCCCCTGTACTTCTACCGGCAGCCCAAGGCCCCCGACCTGGAGATCCACGCCGGCGAACTCGACCTCGACGCCCTGCGCGAGGCCCGCGTCTTCTGGATGACCGGCACGGGACTCAGCGCGGAACCCAGCCGGACGGCCACCCTCACCGCCCTGGCCCACCGGGCCCGCTCCGGTGCGACGGTCTTCGACCTCGACTGGCGCCCCATGTTTTGGAAAGACGCGGCCTGGGAGGGCCCGGCCGCCGCGCGGCCCTTCTACGCCGAGGCCCTGCGCCACGCCACCGTCGCCGTCGGCAACGTCGACGAGGTCGAGGTCGCCACCGGGGAACGGGATCCGCACGCGGCGGCCGCCGCGCTCCTCGCCGCCGGCGTCGAACTCGCCGTGGTGAAACAGGGACCCAAGGGCGTCCTCGCCGTCCACCGCGACGGCACCACGGCCGAGGTCCCGCCCCTCCCGGTCGAGGTCCTCAACGGACTCGGCGCGGGCGACGCGTTCGGCGGCTCCCTCTGCCACGGACTGCTCGCCGGCTGGGACCTGGAGAAGACCGTGCGCCACGCCAACGCGGCCGGCGCCATCGTCGCCTCCCGGCTGGAGTGCTCCTCCGCGATGCCCACCGCGCACGAGATCGAACAGGCCCTCGCCTTCGGAGCGGTGCGGTGAGAGCGGGCCACGTCGGGGGAGCACGCCCCGAACAGGGCGGTGACGGCCCCGCGCCCGTACGCGTCGACGTCTCCGCCCTCGCCCGGACCCGGGCCCGCACGCCCGAGGCGGTCGCGGAGGCCGCGGCCCGGCGCGTGCGGCGGCCGCTGATGGAGGGCTCGGGCCGGCTGATGATCGTCGCCGCGGACCATCCGGCCCGCGGCATGCTGGCCGTGGGCGAGCGGAGACTGGCCATGGCGGGGCGCGCCGATCTGCTGGAGCGCCTGTGCGTCGCGCTCGCCCGTCCCGGGGTCGACGGGGTGCTCGCCACCGCCGACATACTGGACGACCTGCTGCTCCTCGGCGTGCTCGACGGCAAGGTGGCCGTCGGCTCGATGAACCGCGGCGGCCTGGCGGGTTCCGCCTTCGAGATGGACGACCGGTTCACCGGTCACCGCCCGAGGGACATCGAGCGGTTCGGCCTCGACGCCGGAAAACTCCTGCTGCGCATCGACTACGACGACCCCGGCTCGCTGCGCACGCTGGAGTCCGCCGCCCGCGTGATCGACGACATGGCCGAACGTCAACTTCCCGTCTTCGTCGAACCGTTCCTCTGCCGTCGCCGGGACGACGGCACCCTGCGCAACGATCTGAGCGCCGAGGCCGTCACCAAGTCCCTAGCCATCGCCGGCGGCCTGGGCGGCAGTTCGGCGTACACCTGGCTGAAGGTCCCCGTCACCGAGAACCCGGACGACATGGCCCGGGTCATGGAGACCTCCACGCTGCCCGCCGTCCTGCTCGGCGGCGATGTCGGCGAGGACCAGGAGGGTGCGTACGAGAAATGGCGCGGGGCGCTCCAACTCCCCACCGTGCAGGGCCTGGTGGTGGGCCGTTCGCTGCTGTATCCCGCGGACGGCGACGTCGCCGCGGCCGTGGACACCGCCGTAGGACTTCTGTGAGGGCCGCATGAGTCGTCCGAGCAACGAGCTGTACGTGCCCGCGGGCACCACGGCCGACGCCCACTACGCCCTCGACATCGACCCCGAACGGGCCGGCTGGACCCACAGCAGCCTGCGGATCGTGGAGCTCGCCCCCGGCGGCACCCACACCTTCACCACCGGGGACAGCGAATGGATCGTGCTCCCGCTCGGCGGCGGCTGCACGGTGCGCACCAAGGACGGCATGGACGAGCAGGAGTTCCAACTCCTGGGCAGGCGGAGCGTGTTCGACGGGGTCTCCGACTTCGCGTACGTTCCCCGTGAGGCCCGGGCCCAGATCGCCTCCGGCGCGGGAGGCCGCTTCGCCCTGGCAGGAGCGAAGTGCGAGCGCCGACTCCCCGCCCGCTACGGCCCCGCGCCGGAGGTTCCCGTCGAAGACCGCGGCAGCGGCGCGTGCGCGCGCCAGGTGCGCAATTTCGCCGCCGCGGACGTCTTCGACTGCGACCGGCTCATCGCCGTGGAGGTGATCACCCCGGGCGGCAACTGGTCCTCGTACCCGCCGCACAAGCACGACGAGAACCTGCCCGGGGTCGAGTCCCTGCTGGAGGAGATCTACTACTTCGAGATCGAGGGACCGAACGGTTTCGGCTATCAGCGCGTATTCCCTTCCCGTGAGGGCGGTTCGGACGTCCTCGCCGAGGTCCGCACCGGCGACGCCGTCCTCGTCCCCGACGGATGGCACGGCCCGTCCATCGCCCAGCCCGGTCACACCATGTACTACCTGAACGTCATGGCGGGGCCGGGCGGGGACAGGGAGTGGCGGATCCGCTTCCACCCGGGACACGCGAAGAGCACAGGGGGATACCGATGACCTCGACGACGAGGCTGACGGTCGCGCAGGCGCTGGTGCGGTTCCTGGCCGCTCAGTACACCGAACGGGACGGCGAGCGCCACCGGCTGATCGGCGCCGTCTGGGGCATCTTCGGCCACGGGAACGTCGCCGGGATCGGCCAGGCGCTCGTCGAGTACGCCACGGTCCCCGGCGGCGGGACATCCGCCGCACCTCCCGTGATGCCGTTCCACCAGGGGCGCAACGAGCAGGCCATGGTGCACGCGGCCGTCGGCTACGCCCGCCAGTGCGGCCGGCTGTCCACGCACGCCGTGACCACCTCGATCGGGCCGGGCGCCACCAACCTCGTCACCGGCGCCGCGCTCGCCACCGTCAACCGGCTGCCGGTGCTGCTGCTGCCCGGCGACGTGTTCGCGGCCCGCCCCGCCGACCCGGTGCTCCAGCAACTGGAGGTCCCCTTCGCCGGGGACGTGTCGGTCAACGACTGTCTGCGCCCGGTGTCGAAGTACTTCGACCGGATCACCCGCCCCGAGGCCCTGATTCCGGCGGCGCTCCAGGCGATGCGCGTGCTCACCGACCCCGTCGACACCGGCGCCGTCACCCTCGCGCTGCCCCAGGACGTGCAGGCGGAGGCGTACGACTGGCCCGAGGAGTTCTTCGCCGAGCGGACCTGGGCGGTACGGCGCCCGGCGCCCGACGCCGGCGAGCTGGCCCGCGCCGTCGAGGCGGTCCGCGGGGCCCGGCGTCCGCTGATCGTCGCGGGCGGCGGTGTCCACCACAGCCGTGCCGAGGAGGCGCTGGCCGAGCTCGCCTCGGCCACCCGTATCCCCGTCGCCTCCACCCAGGCGGGCAAGGGTTCGCTGCGCTGGGACCACCCGCAGGACGTCGGCGGCATCGGGCACACCGGCACGGCGACCGCCGACGAGCTGGCCCGCACCGCCGACCTGGTGATCGGGGTCGGCACCCGGTTCACCGACTTCACCACCGCCTCGGGCACGCTGTTCGCGGCCTCGGACGTCCGTTTCCTCAACCTCAACATCGCCGCGTACGACGCGCACAAGCTCGCCGGCTCTCCGCTGATCGCCGACGCCCGCGCCGGTCTCGAGGCGCTCACCGAGGCGCTGCTGCGGCACCGCCACCGCGCGGAGCCCGCGTACGTCACCGAGTACACGGACGACAAGGAGCGCTGGGAGTACCGCGTCGACGCGGCCTACGAGGCGGAGGACATCGACATCCGCCCCACCCAGCCGCAGGTCCTCGGCGTCCTCGACGAGCTGGTCACCGACGAGGACATCCTGATCAACGCGGCCGGCTCGCTCCCCGGCGACCTGCACAAACTGTGGCGGGCGCGGTCGCGGGACCAGTACCACGTCGAGTACGGCTATTCGTGCATGGGCTACGAGATCCCGGCCGCGATCGGGGTGCGGATGGCGGCCCCGGACCGGCCCGTGTGGGCACTGGTCGGCGACGGCACGTATCTGATGATGCCCACCGAGATCGTCACCGCCGTCCAGGAGGATGTCGCGATCAAGGTGGTCATCCTGCAGAACCACGGGTACGCGTCCATCGGCGGGCTCTCGGAGTCCGTGGGCGGCGAGCGTCTGGGCACGGCGTACCGCCGTCTGGCCGCCGACCGTACGTACACGGGAGTGCCTCTGCCGGTGGATCTCGCGGCCAACGCGGCCAGTCTGGGTATGCGGGTCCTGCGCGCGAGGACCGTGCGTGACCTGCGGGCGGCCCTGGCCGAGGCGCGTGAGGCGGACACTCCCACTTGTGTCTACGTGGAGACCGAAACGGCAGACACAGTGTCGGGCGCGCCCCCGGCCCAGGCCTGGTGGGATGTACCTGTGGCCGAGACCGCGACCCGATCGTCGGCGGTCAAGGCACGTGAGGAGTACGACCGGCACGTCGCCGCCCGACGCCGCCATCTGTGAAGGAGTAATTGGCCATGACGAAGACCGTCGACCACTGGATCGGTGGCAAGTCCGTCGAGGGTGCGTCGGGTACGTACGGGCCGGTCACCGACCCGGCGACCGGCGCCGTGACCACGAAGGTCGCGTTCGCGAGCGTCGAGGAGGTCGACGCCGCCGTCGCCGCCGCGAAGGACGCGTACGCCACCTGGGGGACGTCGTCGCTGGCCAAGCGCACCACGATCCTGTTCAAGTTCCGCGCGCTGCTCGACGCCCACCGCGACGAGATCGCCGCCCTGATCACCGCCGAGCACGGCAAGGTGCACTCGGACGCGCTCGGCGAGGTCGCCCGCGGTCTGGAGATCGTCGAGCTGGCCTGCGGGATCACGACGCAGCTCAAGGGCGAGCTGTCGACCGAGGTGGCCTCCCGGGTCGACGTGTCCTCGATCCGCCAGTCGCTGGGTGTCGTCGCGGGCATCACGCCGTTCAACTTCCCGGCGATGGTCCCGATGTGGATGTTCCCCATCGCCATCGCCTGCGGCAACACCTTCGTCCTCAAGCCCTCGGAGAAGGACCCGTCGGCCGCCATGAAGCTCGCCGAGCTGCTGGCCGAGGCCGGTCTGCCCGACGGTGTCTTCAACGTGGTGCACGGCGACAAGGTGGCCGTCGACCGCCTCCTGGAGCACCCGGACGTCAAGGCGGTGTCCTTCGTCGGCTCGACGCCGATCGCCCGCTACATCCACACCACCGCCGCCGCGAACCACAAGCGGGTCCAGGCCCTGGGCGGCGCCAAGAACCACATGCTGGTCCTGCCGGACGCCGACCTGGACGCCGCCGCCGACGCCGCCGTCTCGGCCGCGTACGGCTCGGCCGGCGAGCGCTGCATGGCGATCTCCGCCGTCGTGGCGGTCGGTTCCGTCGGCGACGAGCTGGTGGCCAAGATCCGCGAGCGCGCCGAGAAGATCAAGATCGGTCCCGGCAACGACCCGGCCTCCGAGATGGGGCCGCTCATCACGGCCGTCCACCGCGACAAGGTGGCGTCCTACGTGAAGGGCGCCGCCGACCAGGGCTGCGAGGTCGTCCTCGACGGCACCGGCTACACGGTCGAGGGCTACGAGGACGGCCACTGGATCGGCCTCTCGCTCCTGGACCGGGTGCCGGTGACGGCGGACGCGTACAAGGACGAGATCTTCGGCCCGGTGCTGTGCGTGCTGCGCGTGGACACCTACGACGAGGGCGTGGCGCTGATCAACGCGTCGCCCTTCGGCAACGGCACCGCGATCTTCACCCGTGACGGCGGCGCCGCCCGCCGCTTCCAGCTCGAGATCGAGGCGGGCATGGTCGGCGTGAACGTGCCGATCCCGGTGCCGGTGGGCTACCACTCCTTCGGCGGCTGGAAGGACTCCCTGTTCGGGGACCACCACATCTACGGCAACGACGGCACGCACTTCTACACCCGCGGCAAGGTCGTCACCACCCGCTGGCCGGACCCGTCCGAGGCCCCGGCGGGCGTCGACCTGGGCTTCCCGCGCAACCACTGAGGCGTCCGCGCACGACGGTGCCCCGTCCCTCGCACGAGGGGCGGGGCACCGTCGTGCCGGGGTCTACTGCTGCTGCGCCGCGGCCTTCTTCATGAGCTCGGTGACATCACCGGTCTGTGCGGCCGGCGGGGCCTTCACGTCGGCGGTGGCGCCGAACTTCTCGAAGTCCATGGTCACCGTCATGGTGCCGATGACCTCCTTGAAGCGGACGGGCAGGTCCTTGGAGCCGACCCAGATGTCCATGGTGATCGCGTCGACGGTGCCGGTGGCCGAGCCGAAGAGCGTGTCGTCCCCGCCCGCGAGGGCGTCCTTGTACTTGCCCATGTGGCTCTTGTCGATCACGGCCCGGTAGTGGGTCGCGCTCCTGCCGTCGACGGTCTCCTTGCCGAGGTCCTCGACGTCGCTCGCGTACTTCAGGCTCCGCATGCTCGCCGCCGGGCTGCCCGCGCCCGAGTTTCCGCGCATCGCCTCGGCGCCCGCCGCGCCGAAGACGGCCGACCCGTCGACCTTCATCCACTCCTTGCCCTTGAGCGGGCCGGAGGGCTGCGGGTCGACGTCGTAGTAGTAGGCCCCGTCGACGAGGAGCGTGCGGATCGTCGGGGAGGCCGTCAGCGTCTGCATCTTCGCGGCCTTGGTGTCCATGCGGACGTCGTAGGCGTAGCCGTGGCCCCAGGAGTAGGTGCCCTCCATGGCGATGGGAGTGGCGCCGTTCGCCTCGGTGGTCATCTTGACCTCGGCGGAGCCCAGGGCCTCCGTCCGGTCGGTGGCCCGCCCCAGCGCCGCCATGATCGTGTCGGCGTGGCTGACCGCCTCGGCGGCCTTCTTCGTCGTCTCCGCACCGCATCCGACCGTCCCGGCCAGTGCCGCGGCGGCCACCCCCGCCCAGACCACGCCCCGCATGTACCGCATGTTCCCCACCCCTGTCCGTGCTTCGTCCGTGCGGCAGGACTCTAGTGGCAGGGACTGACATGACCACCACAGATTAGCGTCCGGAATGCGGACCGATTCCAGTGAGTTTCGGAGCTCGCGCTGCGGTTCTCGTCACGTCGTGACGAAACGGGTAGTGCAGGTGTTTCAGCCTCATGTCCTTTGAAAGCAAGGTCACAGTCTGTGGAGTATTGAGGATTGCAACACGTGCGTGTTACGGCCTGGGAAAGTTATGTGACGTGCGTCGCTCCGCAACTGCGGATTCCGTAGGTAAACGGCCATTGACGCAACGGTTTCCGTCAAGGTTCCATCAACGCGGGAGCGGACGAGAACGAACAACGACGCGAGCCGCCGGAGGCGATATCGCTCCCGACCGAACATCTGATGCACGAGTCGATCGGAACCGCTTCATGACCGACACGCTCCGCCCCGTCGAGACCGCCGTCCTGGACGACGCAGCACCGACGGAGACCGGGAACCCCAAGACGCTCAAGCGTTCCATCGGCGTCGTGGGCGGCACCCTGCTGACGCTGTCCTGCGTGACCCCCGCCTCCACGCTGTTCGTGGTCATCCCCGACCTCTTCGGCTCGCTCGGCACCGCGACCGCCCTCACGATCGCGATCGGCTCGCTGCTCTGTATCGCCGTGGCGTTCTGCTACTCGGAGCTGGGCACCCTCATCCCCAGCGCGGGCGGCGAGTACGCCATGGTCTCGACGCTGGCCGGACGGCTCGCGGGCTGGCTGGTCTTCGTGATGTCCCTGCTGGTGGTGATGATCGTCCCGCCGGTGATCGCCATGGGCACCGCCGACTACCTCGCCCCCGTGGTCCACCTCGACCCGGCGATGACCGGCGCCGGCGTGATGCTGCTGGCCACCCTCGCCGGTCTGCTCGACCTGCGCGCCAACGCCTGGATCACCGGCATCTTCCTCGTCCTCGAAGTCGTCGCCGCCGGCGTGGTGGCCCTCCTCGGCTTCACGCACAGCCAGCGCGGCCTCGGCAGCCTGACCTCCCTGCAGGTCGCCGGAACCGGCGGACACACCGACGCCGTGACGGGCATGCTCGTCATCTCCGGGCTCGCCATCGCCCTCTTCGCCACCCAGGGCTTCTCGACCGCCGTCTACCTCTCCGAGGAGCTGGAGAACCCGCGGCGCAACGTCGCCCGCACGGTGCTGGCCACCCTCGCCATCTCCACGGTCGTCATCCTGGTCCCCGTCGTCGCGATCACCATGGGCGCCTCCGACATCGGGGAGCTCACCGGCGGCGACATCAGCAGCATGGTCACGGCCTGGTCGAACTCGGCCGTCGGCACGTTCGTCAGCCTCTGCGTCGCCCTCGCGATCATCAACGCGGGCATCGTCATGGTCATCCAGAACTCGCGCGTCCTGTTCGCCTCGGCCCGTGACAAGGCCTGGCCCGAGCCGGTCAACAAGGGCCTGTCCCGGCTCGGCCGGTTCGGCTCCCCCTGGGTCGCCACCCTCCTGGTGGGCGTCCCCGGCGCCGCCCTCTGCTTCGTCAACCTCGACACCCTGTACGGCGTCACCGGCGTGTCGGTGACGGCCATGTACCTGCTCGTCGCGGTCGCCGCCCTGCTCGCCCGGCGCGGCCACCACCGCCACACCCCCGCCTGGCGGATGCCGCTGTGGCCCGCGATGCCCGTCCTGCTGATCGTCGTGCTCGCCTACGTCCTCACCCAGCAGGAGACGCAGTACCTCCTGTGGACCGGCGGCATCACCGCCGCCGCCACCCTGTACTGGGCCTTCTACCTGCGCCCGCGCCGCGACACCCGCTGGCTGGTGTCGATCCCGGAGGACGCCCAGGCGTAAGCGGAGCGGCACCCCCCGGCTCCCTCGCCCGGCCCGCCGCTCCCCGGGGACCTCAGCCGAAGGCCCACGTCATCACCGTGCACGACCCGTCGTCCTCGCCACCCGCACCGCGGTACGTGGCGAGGGCGATGTCGTTTCCCCTGTCCACACCCACCCACATGCCGTAGCAGCCGCGTTCGCGGGCCAGGGCCGCGAGTTCACGCACCAGCGCCCGTCCGATGCCACGCCGCCGGAACGCCTCCGCCACGGCCAGCTCGTACGGGAACATCTCGGTGCCCTTGTCCGGGTGGACCGTCTCGACACCGCTGACGAAGCCGACCGGCACCCCGTCCTCGTAGGCCAGGAACAGATGGTGGCCCGGTGTCTCCAGGAACCGCCGGGCCCATTCGGGACGCACCGGAGCGTCGAAGAGGTACTCGGCGGCGGTCAGTTCCAGGGCCGTGGCGGCGCGGCGCAGCTCCATGGCCCGTTCGTACCACGGACGCGGTACACGCGGCCCCCGCCGTACCTCCCCGGGAGGGGGTCCGGTTCAGCCCGGCGGCTGTCCCTGTCGCCGCCCGGCGCCCGTACCGTTGAGGCATGGATCTTCGACTGCCCCGGCCGCGCGGGCCGCGCCGGGGACATCTCGCCGCTCGCACGACGGCGCGAGCCCGCGGGAGATGGGCGGCCGCCGCCGCTGCCCTCGTGGTGCTCGCCGGCGCGGGCACCTGGACGGCCGTCGCCTCCGACGAGGCGCCCGCCGTCCACCGCTCCGACCGCGTCATGACCATGGACGGCGGAGTGCGGCTCGACACCTCGTACTTCACCGCGGGACCGTCCTCGAAGCGCCGCCCCGCCGTCCTCCTCGCACACGGCTTCGGCGGCAGCAAGGCGGACGTCCGCGACCAGGCCGAGAAGCTCGCCCGCGACGGCTACGCGGTCCTGACCTGGTCGGCGCGCGGCTTCGGCAGGTCCACCGGCCGGATCGGGCTGAACGACCCCAAGGCCGAGGTCGCCGACGTCTCCCGGCTCGTCGACTGGCTCGCCCGGCGCCCCGAGGTCCGGCTCGACGGCAGCGGCGACCCGCGCGTGGGCGTGGCGGGCGCCTCGTACGGCGGGGCGATCTCCCTGCTGGCCGCCGCCGACGACCGGCGCGTCGACGCCATCGCCCCGTCGATCACCTACTGGAACCTCGCCGACGCCCTGTTCCCGAACGGCGTGTTCAAGAAGCTCTGGGCGGGCATCTTCATCAACTCCGGCGGCGGCTGCGCCCGCTTCGAACCCGAGCTGTGCGCGATGTACGACCGGGTCGCGGAGTCCGGGAAGCCGGACGCGGCGGCGGCGAAGCTGCTGGAGGAGCGCAGCCCCTCCGCCGTCGGCGACCGCATCAAGGTCCCCACCCTCATCACCCAGGGCCAGTCAGACTCCCTCTTCCCGCTCGGCCAGGCCGACGCGATGGCCGCCGCGATCAAGGCCAACGGCGCTCCCGTCGACGTCGACTGGATCGCGGGCGGACACGACGGCGGCGACATGGAGACGGACCGCGTCACCTCCCGCGTCGTCTCCTGGTTCGACCGCTATCTGAAGGACGACAAGAGCGTCGCCACCGGCCCCGCCTTCCGCGTCACCCGCACCGGAGGCGTGGACTCCACCGACGGCGCCGCCCTGCTGCGCGGCGCGAGTTCGGACACCTACCCCGGACTCGACAGCGGCCCGCACACGGTCGCCCTGATCGGCGGCGAGCAGCGTTTCCAGAACCCGGCCGGCGCCACCCCGCCCGCCATCTCTGCGCTGCCCGGACTCGGCGGCGGCGGCCTCTCCCAGCTCTCCAGCCTCGGCGTCGGCGTCTCCCTGGACTTCCCCGGCCAGTACGCCCGCTTCGAGTCGGTGCCACTGCGCGAGGACCTGCGGATCACCGGCTCGCCCACCGTCACCGTGCACGTCCGGTCCAGCACCGACGACGCGGTCCTCTTCGCGAAGGTGTACGACGTCGGCCCCGGCGGCACCCGGCAGGTGCTGCCCTCCCAGCTCGTCACCCCGGTCCGCGTCGAGGGCGCGAAGAACGGCAAGGACGTCTCCCTGACCCTGCCCGCCGTCGACCACGCGGTCCAGAAGGGCCACCGGCTGCGCCTGGTCCTCGCCTCGACCGACCTCGGCTACGCCTCCCCGGCCGCCCCGGCCACGTACACCGTCTCGCTCCGGAGCGGCGGCCTTCAGGTGCCGACGGCCCCCGGCGTGAAGACCGCCGCGGCGCCGCTGCCCTCCTGGGTGTGGTGGCTGCCGCTCGCCGGCGCGCTCGCCGCGCTGGCGCTGCTGGTGACCGGCCGCCGCCGCACGAGCGCCCCGGAGCCCGACCCCGAACTGGCCGAAGTCCCGCTCCAGATCACCGGCCTGAGCAAGCGCTACGCCAAGTCCGCCGACCGGTACGCGGTACGGGAGCTGTCGTTCCGCGTGGAGAAGGGCCAGGTCCTCGGCCTCCTCGGGCCCAACGGCGCCGGCAAGACCACCACCCTGCGCATGCTCATGGGCCTCATCAAGCCCGACGACGGCGAGATCCACGTCTTCGGGCACGCCATCCGCCCCGGCGCGCCGGTCCTCTCCCGCGTCGGAGCGTTCGTCGAGGGCGCGGGCTTCCTCCCGCACCTGACCGGCCGCGAGAACCTGGAACTGTACTGGCGGGCCACCGGCCGTCCCCCCGAGGACGCCCACATGGAGGAGGCCCTGGAGATCGCCGGACTCGGCGACGCCCTCGCCCGCGCGGTGCGCACCTACTCCCAGGGCATGCGCCAGCGCCTCGCCATCGCCCAGGCCATGCTCGGCCTCCCGGACCTGCTGATCCTGGACGAACCCACCAACGGCCTCGACCCGCCGCAGATCCGCGAGATGCGCCAGGTGATGATCCGCTACGCCGCCGCGGGCCGCACGGTCATCGTCTCCAGCCATCTCCTCGCCGAGGTCGAGCAGTCCTGCACCCACCTCGTGGTCATGGACCGCGGCCGGCTCGTCCAGGCAGGACCGGTGTCCGAGATCATCGGCTCCGGCGACACCCTGCTCGTCGGCACCGGCGCGCCCGTCGACGCGCCGGTCGTGGAGAAGGTGGGCGCGCTGCCGGGCGTGCTCTCGGCCGTCGCGACCGAGGACGGACTCCTGGTCCGCCTCGACCCGGGCGGCAGCGCCCAACGCCTGGTCGTGGAACTCGTACGCCTCGAAGTGCCGGTGGCGTCGGTGGGACCCCACCGCCGTCTGGAAGACGCGTTCCTCACCCTGATCGGAGGCTCCGCATGAGCACGCTCCTCGAGCGGACCGAGACGGCCGACGGTTACCGGGCGCGCCGCACCCTGCCGCTGCGCGTCGAGCTCGTCCGCCAGCTCAAGCGCCGCCGCACCCTGGTCATGGGGATCGTCCTCGCGGCCCTGCCCTTCGTGCTGCTCGCCGCCTTCGCCATCGGCGGGGACCCCGGCGGCCGCAACAACCAGGTCACCCTCATGGACACGGCCACCGCGTCGGGCGCCAACTTCGCCGCGGTGAACCTGTTCGTGTCGGCGGGCTTCCTCCTGGTGATCCCGGTCGCGCTGTTCTGCGGCGACACCGTCGCCTCCGAGGCGAGCTGGTCCTCCCTGCGCTACCTGCTGGCGGCGCCCGTGCCCCGAGCCCGGCTGCTGTGGTCCAAGCTCACCGTCGCGCTCGGCCTCAGCCTCGCCGCGATGATCCTGCTGCCGGTCGTCGCGCTGGCCGTGGGAACCGCCGCGTACGGCTGGGGCCCGCTGGAGATCCCCACCGGCGGCGCGCTCCCCGCGGGCACCGCCGCCCAGCGGCTCCTCGCGGTGATCGCGTACATCTTCGTGTCCCAACTGGTCACCGCAGGGCTCGCGTTCTGGCTGTCGACGAAGACGGACGCCCCGCTCGGCGCGGTCGGCGGCGCGGTCGGCCTGACCATCGTGGGCAACGTCCTGGACGCGGTCACCGCACTCGGCCACTGGCGCGACTTCCTGCCCGCCCACTGGCAGTTCGCGTGGGCCGACGCCATCCAGCCGACACCGGAGTGGGGAGGCATGATCCAGGGAACGGCGATCTCCGTGACATACGCGCTCGTCCTGTTCGCCCTGGCGTTCCGCGGCTTCCGGCAGAAGGACATCGTGTCGTAGCCCACCGGAAGATCACCCACCGGTCTCGGCGATCCCGCGTCGTGGCCGCTTCGCAACCCTTCCGCAACCCGTCCGAGCGCACGTCACGGCCCCCTCGGCCGTCACAGTCACACTGGTCGGCCCACACACGGGCCGTACGCCGAGGGGGCACAGATGGGGATGAAGTACACACGGACGGCGGCCGACACGGGCCATCCGCGCGGCGGCGCACGGCGGGGGAGCCGCCGCAGGGCGGCCGGAGCGCTGCTCGCCCTGCCGATCGCGGGCGCGCTGCTGCTCACCGGATGCGGCGCGGGCGACAGCAGCAAATCCACGGACGGCCCGGACAGGTCCGGCGGCCGCAACAACCTCCCGCTGCCGGCGCCCGCCCAGCCGACCGGCGGCGCGGCCGAGCGCGGCACCGAGGGCGAGCAGTCGGACGCCCCGGACGTCCAGCCGTCGCCCGACTACCTCTCCACCTTCGCCCTCGACGTCGACACCGCGTCGTACGGCTACGCCCGCCGCAGCCTCGCGGACGGTCGCGCCCCCGACCCCTCGACCGTCCGCCCCGAGGAGTTCGTCAACAGCTTCCGCCAGGACTACGAACGCCCCGACGGCAACGGCTTCTCGCTGTCCGTGGACGGCGCCCGCACGAACGACGGACGCTGGTCCCTCGTCCGGGTCGGGCTCGCCACCCGGCCCGCCGAGAGCGAGCGCGAACGCCCGCCCGCCGCCCTCACCTTCGTCATCGACATCTCGGGTTCCATGGCGGAGCCGGGCCGGCTCGACCTGGCCAGGGAATCCCTCGACGTGATGACCGACCGGCTGCGCGACGACGACTCGGTCGCCCTGGTCACCTTCAGCGACGAGGCCGAGACCGTGCTGCCGATGACCCGGCTCGGCGCCCACCGCGCCCGCGTCCACCGGGCGATCGACAGCCTGGAGCCCACCGACTCGACCAACCTCGGCGCGGGCGTGCGGACCGGGTACGCGACCGCCGTCGACGGGCTGCGCGAGGGGGCCACCAACCGGGTCGTCCTGATCTCCGACGCCCTCGCCAACACCGGCGACACGGACGCGGACGACATCCTCGAACGGATCTCCTCGGCCCGCCGCGACCACGGCATCACCCTGTTCGGCGTGGGTGTCGGCAGCGACTACGGCGACGCCCTCATGGAACGCCTCGCCGACAAGGGCGACGGCCACACCACGTACGTCTCCGACCGCGACGACGCCCTCACCGTCTTCTGCGACCAGCTTCCGCAGAACATCGACCTCACGGCACGCGACGCCAAGGCGCAGGTCGCCTTCGACCCGCAGACGGTCGAACGGTTCCGGCTGATCGGCTACGACGACCGGAAGGTCGCCGACGAGGACTTCCGCGACGACCGGGTGGACGGCGGCGAAGTGGGCCCCGGCCACACGGTCACCGCCCTCTACGCCGTCCGCACCCGCCCCGGCGCCTCCGGACATCTGGCCACCGCCACCGTCCGCTGGCTCGACCCCGACTCCCGCGCCCCGCACGAGGCGTCCGGCGGCCTGGAGACCGGCGACCTGCGCGACGGCGTCTGGACCTCGCCGTACTCCTTCCAGGTCACCGCCGTGGCCGCCTACTTCGCCGACGACCTGCGCGCGGGCGACGCCCGCTGGAGCTCCCTGCCCGGTGTCCCCTCCCTCCGGGAACTCGCCTCGCGGGCCCGCACGCTGGCGAACGTGACCGAGGACAAGGACGTCTCGGCGCTCGCGACCGCGATCGGTCAGGCCGACGAACTGGACGTCTGCACCGACGGCTGCGCTCGCTAGCGAGCCCCGGTGAATCGTGTGCGACCCATTGAAATTCCGTTACGCACGGGTAAGTTGACTCGGCGGTAAGAATCCTGCGACCGGGAGCCGTGATGGGCGTACGCAAGGATCTGCGACGGGCGAAGCGGCACGCGGAGGCGGCGGACCGCGGCCGGGTGGAGCTGGTCAGGGACGAGAGCGGCACGGTCCGCGAGGCGCGTGCCGCCACCTTGGCGCCCGCTCCGGCCGGCGGAAGCACGGCCGACCTGCCGTTCACGAACGCCGCCGAGGCTCCCGGCGCCGTCGTGCTGCGGCGGCCGGTCGACGGCGGCTGGACGCCGGTGACCGCCGCCGCCTTCGCCCGCGAGGTCACCGACACGGCCAAGGGGCTGATCGCGGCCGGCCTCGAACCGGGCGGCCGGGTCGCGGTGATGTCCCGTACGCGCTACGAATGGACGGTCCTCGACTTCGCCGTCTGGGCCGCCGGCGGCCAGAGCGTCCCGGTCTACCCCACCTCCTCCGCCGAGCAGGTGGAGTGGATCGTCCGGGACTCGGGGGCCCGCTTCGTGATCGTCGAGAACCCCGCGAACGCGGAGACCGTCGCCACCGCCGTCGCGGGCCATCCCCGGCCCCCGCACGTCCGGCAACTCGACGCGGGAGCCCTCGCCGAACTCGCAGACCTGGGACGGGACATCGCCGACGAGGAGGTCGCCGCGCGGCGTGCCGCGCTCACCCCCGAGACGATCGCGACGATCTGCTACACCTCCGGGACCACCGGCCGGCCCAAGGGCTGCGTCCTCACCCACGCCAACCTGCACGCCGAGGCCGCCAACACGGTCGAACTGCTGCACCCGGTCTTCCAGCAGGTCACCGGCCGGACCGCCGCGACGATCCTCTTCCTCCCGCTCGCCCACATCATGGGCCGCACGCTCCAGATCGCGTGCCTGATGGCGCGGATCGAACTGGGCCACTGCCCGAGCATCAAGCCCGACGAACTGCGGCCCGCGCTGCGGGAGTTCCGGCCCACCTTCCTCGTCGGTGTCCCGTACCTCTTCGAGAAGATCCACGCCACCGGGCGAGCGACCGCCGAGAGGATGGGCCGCGCCGCCTCCTTCGACCGCGCCCACCGCGTCGGCGTGCGCTTCGGGGAGGCGTACCTGAACCGGTTCCTCGGGACGGGCAAGGGCCCCGGGCCCGGCCTGTACGCGGCCTGGGCGCTGTACGACCTGCTGGTCTACCGGCGCATCCGCAAGGAACTCGGCGGCCGCGCGCACTACGCCATCAGCGGCGGCTCCCCGCTCGACCGCGACCTCAACCTGTTCTTCCACGCCGCCGGAATCATCGTCTACGAGGGGTACGGCCTGACCGAGACGACCGCCGCCGCCACCGTGGTCCCGCCGCTCGGCCCCCGCCCGGGAACGGTGGGCCTGCCCGTCCCGGGAACCTCCGTCCGTATCGCCGACGACGGAGAGGTGCTGATCAAGGGCGGTGTCGTCTTCGGCGCCTACTGGAACGACCCGGCCGCCACCGACGCCGTCCTGACCGGCGGCTGGTTCGCCACCGGCGATCTCGGGGCGCTGGACCAGGACGGCTATCTGACCATCACGGGCCGCAAGAAGGACATCCTCGTCACGAGCGGCGGCAAGAACGTCTCGCCGGCCGTCCTGGAGGACCGGCTGCGCGGCCGGGCGCCGGTCGGCCAGTGCCTCGTCGTCGGCGACAACCGCCCGTTCGTCGCGGCGCTGATCACCCTCGACGTCGAGGCGGTCGCCCACTGGCTCGCCGTCCGCGGGCTCCCGGCGGACACCCCGCTCGCGGACGTCGCCCGCGACCCCCGGATGCGCGCGGACGTCCAGAAGGCCGTGGACCACGCCAACGACGCCGTCTCCCGGGCCGAGTCGATTCGCGCCTTCGCCCTGGTGGAGGGCGAGTTCACCGAGGACAACGGGCTCCTCACCCCGTCCCTGAAGGTGCGCAGACACGCGGTGACGACGGCGTACGCGGCCGAGATCGAGAAGCTGTACGGCGGCTGAGGCATCCCCGACCCGACCCGACACGGAACACGAGCCGCGCGCGGGAACAGCGGCCGGAAGCGGGAACCGTGGCCGGACACGGGAACAGCGGGCCGCTCCGAGGAGCGACCCGCTGTCCGTGGTGCGGGGGTGGTCAGCTGCCGACCGCGCCGTTGCCCGACAGGACCGGGATGTTGTCCAGGATGTGCGACAGCGGCTCGTCGCCCTTGGCCTGGGTGGAGTTCTCGGTGCACTGCTGGTTCTGCGGGGCCGAGAGGACCGGGACGTCCTGCAGACCGATCTGCGCCAGACCGGCGATGTTCTGGACGTTGAGCTTGGCCGGCAGGCCGATGCAGGGCTTGTTCAGCGAGCCCTGGACCAGCGAGAGCTGCGGGCTCATGTCGCCGAACGTGGCCTGGTTGCCGTACTTCTGGACGGCTCCGTTGCCGTTGACGGTGGTGACACCGTCGTCGTTGCCGATGGCCAGCGCCTGCGGCGCGGTGGCGGCGGAGGCACCGGCCAGGGAGGCGGCGATGACCGCGGTCGCCCAGAGCTTCTTCATGTTCGTTTTGCCCTTTCGGAGAGCGGACTCCGAGCGGAGCCGCGCCATGATCAACAGTGCTGCGGATGGTGTGGTTGCGGGGTGTCCCCCGAATGGCCCGCGGTGTATCCGGGGCCGGCGCTCGCCGCCGCTGTCGTCGAGGAGGTGACAGCGGCAGCGGGCCGCCGGACGAGCCGGCGGCCCGCTGTGCGCGGCGGTGGAATCAGCTTCCGAGGGCGCCGTTGCCCGAGAGGACCGGGATGTTGTCCAGGATGTGCGACAGCGGCTCGTCGCCCTTGGCCTGGGTGGAGTTCTCGGTGCACTGCTGGTTCTGCGGGGCCGAGAGGATCGGGACGTCCTGCAGACCGATCTGGGCGGCGCCCAGCACGTTCTGGGCGTTGATCTTGGCGGGCAGGCCGATGCAGGGCTTGTTCAGCGAACCCTGGATGAGCGCCATCTGCGGGCTCATGTTGCCGTACGTGGCCTGGTTGCCGTAGATCTGCGAGGCGGCGTTGCCGTTCACCGTGGTGACGCCGTCGTCGTTGCCGATGGCCAGCGCCTGGGGCGCGGCGGCAGCACTGGCTCCGACGACGGAAGCGGCGATCGCCGCAGCAGCCATAACCTTCTTGATCACTTGCTGATCCCTTCTGGAGTAACCCCGTCCACCGGAGCGACCTGGACAACTGACCCCGGGCCGCATGGTTGCTCCGATTCACCCCAATGGCCCATGTGAACGGCGTGGCGAGTAAATCCTCAGGCCATAGGTCAGGTGAATTCTGGAGGGTTCCGCGATCCGTTCGGGTGACTATGGACAACCAATCCCGCCGGCTTCGGTTGAGGTGACAGCAGGAATACGCTTCACCGGCAGAAAAGGAACCCGGAGAAATGTTCAAGAAGGCAATGGCCGTGGCGGCTGTCGCGGCTTCCGTCGTCGGCGTCTCGGCGGCGGCCGCCTCGCAGGCGCTGGCCATCGGCAACGACGACGGCGTCACCACGGTGAACGGGAACGGTGCCGAGCAGGCGTACGGCAACGCTCTCACCAAGGGCGACATGAGCCCCCAGCTCTCCGCCGTCCAGGGTTCGCTGAACAAGCTCTGTGTCGGTCTGCCCGTCAAGGCCAACGTCCAGAACGTGCTCGGCGTGCTGGCGCAGGCCGGTCTCCAGGACGTCCCGGTCCTGTCGGCCCCGCAGAACCAGCAGTGCGCCGAGAACTCCACCCAGGCCAAGGGCGACGAGCCGCTGTCGCACATCGCGGACAACATCCCGGTCCTGTCGGGCAACGGCGCCCTCGGAAGCTGACGCCCGGCCGGGGCCCGGGCCGCACGCCGTGTTCGGGCGGGCGGTTCCGGGCCCCGGCGCATGTTCTCGTCGTATATATGAATTCCAGTTCTGCCGTGTTGACATTCCCGCTCCGGGCGAAACGCTTCTTCTTCGGAAGGAGCGTTTCTCCTGTTGTGAAGCTCCCGTGTCCATTCCGGGTGGGGCGATTCGAGTGAATTCCCCATGGGCGTACGTTTCACAGTTTCTTCGGCGGCGGGTCCCTCGTTTACAGCCTGCAGGTCATGATGCGAGCCGCCCAAGTGTGCTCGCTCGGTTTCGGCCGACAAAGGGGCATGACCGCAGAGAAGGGAAAGCACGTGAAGCTCAGGAAGAGCACTTCCGTCGTCATCGGCGCGATCATGGCTCTGGGCATGGCTGCCCCGGCGTTCGCGGACTCGGGCGCCGAGGGTCTGGCCGCCAACTCTCCCGGTGTCCTCTCGGGCAACGTGATCCAGGTCCCGATCCACATCCCCGTCAACGTGTGCGGCAACTCGGTCAACGTGCTCGCGCTGCTGAACCCGACGGCAGGCAACGTCTGCGCCAACGGCTGACGTTTCGGCACTTCAGCCGCCTCCGGCTGTGCCACGGCCGGCCTTGGACCGCCTCGCGGACCCCAAGGCCGGCTTCCTCACTTCTCCCAGCAGGAAGACAACGAGAGTGCGAACGAACCTGAGTAGGGGAGTGGTCCTGGCCGCGGCTGCGACAGGCATCATGTCCCTGTACGCCAGTCCGGCCTTCGCGGACTCCAGCACGACCGCGACCGCTTCGGACTCACCCGGCGTGGGGTCGGGAAACAACGTCCAGGTTCCGGTGAACGTGCCGCTGAACATCTGCGGCAACACGGTCGACGTCGTCGCCGCCCTCAACCCGGCGTTCGGCAACTCCTGTGCCAACGGCCCGGTCGCGCAGGGCAGGCACATGACGCCGCACCACCCCGTCCAGCACGACGCCGGCTCCGCGCACCACCCCGGACGCGGTGGCGTCCACGGCGGCACCGACCACGCGCGCGGCCACGGGGGTCACCCCGCCGGTCACCCGGCCGGTGGCTACGGCGGTGAGCGCGGCGGTCACCCCGGCCACGGCGGCGAGCACCGCGGCCAGAGCGGTTACGGCGACGAGCACGGCGGCTACGGCGGTGAGCACCGTGACCAGGGCGGCTACGGCGGCGAGCGCGGCGGCCACCGCGACGCGGGCCACGGGCACTCGCGCCAGGGTCACTCGGGCTACGGCGACTCCGGGTACGGGGATTCCCGCCAGGGTCACTCCGGCCACGGCGACTCCCGGCAGGGCTCCGGCTACGGCGACTCGGGCTACGGCGACGCGCGCCAGGGCCACTCCGGCCACGGCGACTCCGGGTACGGGGACTCGCGCCAGGGTCACTCCGGTCACATGGGCCCCGGCCACCGTGACTCGGCCGCCCACCACGGCGGTTGGAGCGGCGCCTCGGCGTACGGCCAGACCCACGGCTCGCCCGGTGTCCTGTCCGGCGACCAGGCCGCGGCTCCGGTGGACGTCCCGGTCGAGCTCTGCGGCAACACCCTGGACGTGATCGGTCTGCTGAACCCCGTGTTCGGCAACTCGTGCGCCCACCACCACGCGCCGCACGGCCACCCGACGACCCCGCACCACTGCACTCCGCCGGCGACCCCTCCGCACACGCCCCCGCGGACGGTTCCGCAGCCGCCGAAGCACCACACCCCGCACACGCCGACCGTGCACACCCCGCCCGTGAAGATCCACGAGCAGCCCCCCGTGCACCGGCAGTACACCCCGCCCACCCTGGCGGAGACCGGCAGTGAGGGAATGCTCGCCAACGGCGCGATCAGCGCCGCGCTGCTGGTCGGCGGCGCCCTGCTGTACCGGCGCAGCCGGGCGATGTCCCGCCCGTGACGCCCCGCTCCGGGTGCCGTTCGCGCTCTCGCGCCCGGCACCCGGAGCCGATCCGCGCAGCCGCGTGTCCGCCGTGAACCCGGCGCCGCGGACGAGGCGCGTGGCCCGGTCGTGGCCGTGGCCGTGGCCGTGGCGGTGAGCGCGCGCGCCGCGAAGACACCCGTCGCACGCCCGCGGCGAAGACACCCGCCGCACGCCCGCCGCGAAGACACCCGGCCCCCCACGGGGAACCCCGGCACGGACGCGTCGAAGTCTCGGCCGATCATGCGGAAACGTTTCGGCAGACGCGTCGGACCGCACGCCGCCCGCTCGCCGGGCGAGGGCGCCCACGTCATCCGACGGGACCAGTCCGGCGGGCCGGGATCCGGGGCGGCCACTTGGCGCAACACCCCGGCCGGGTCCGCGAGGGGCGGGCCGGCGGGAGGTGGCGGGTCCGTCTCGCTGACAAAGCGCGACCCGCCGACGGGACTTTCCTCGGAGCCGACCGGAAGCGCGAGGCACGGTGACCGGGCCGGTCACTCCTGAGTGTGATCGTCAGATCGCGAGACCGGAACACCGGTTGGCTGAATGAACATGCGTGTGACTGAGTGTCAGTCATCGGAAAGGAAATCCGAGGTCCAAGAGGGAGAGGAGCAGGCATGGCCCCACAGCAGCAGCGGCCCCGGAGCGGAAGGCTGGCGTTCATCGCGGCCGGCATCGTCACGTCGGTCGCCCTCGCGTCCGGTCCGGCGTACGCCGTGGGCACCGGGGCGGCGCGGGTGGGCGACCCGCCGGCTCCGACCCCCACGGCGGCGAACCCGCCGGTGAACTCCGCGGCGGGCGCGGGCGTTCCGGCCGCGGGCGGGAGCCCGGCCGGGAGGCCGGCCGCGCGGCCCGTGTCGACGCCCGCCGGGCCGTCCACCTCGACCGGTGCCGCTGCCGCGACGCAGGCCGCGGCCGCGAAGCCTGCCGGGGACGGGGCGAACCCGGCGCTGCCCGCCGGGCCGGGCACCGCGGGGCTGCCGCCCTTCGGCGCCTACCTCGACTACGGGCCCGAGGGCGTCGCCCGTATCGCGCAGCTCAGCCAGTGGCTGGGCGGTACCGAACTGCGGGTCGGACACACGTATCTGCCCGGCGACCGCTGGAGCAACATCGAGGGCGCGCCCGGATTCCTGGACGCCTGGGCGGACTGGAGGCGCCGTCAGGACGACCGGATGCTCGTCCTCAACGTCCCGATGATGGAGCGCAACGAGGAGGGCCTTTCCGACGACGAGGTCCGTCTGTTGCTGCGCGAGGCCGCGACGGGGGCCTTCGACCACCACTTCCGCGCGCTCGCCGAGCGGCTCGTCGAGCTGAAGGTGCCCGACACCGTCATCGTGCTCGGCTGGGAGATGAACGGCGTCACGTACACCCACCGCTGCGGTCCCGACCCGGAGGCGTGGAAGACGTACTGGAACAGGATCGTCACCGCCATGCGGTCGGTGCCGGGGCAGAGGTTCCGGTTCGATTTCGCCCCGAACCGCGGGCGGGACGCCGTTCCCTGGACCGAGTGCTATCCCGGGGACGCCACGGTCGACATCCTCGGCATGGACGCGTACGACCAGCCCTCGGGACTCTCGTTCGAGGAGCAGGTGAAGGAGCCGTACGGGCTTCAGGAGCAGGTCGATTTCGCCAGGGCCCACGGCAAGTCCATCTCCTATCCCGAGTGGGGCCTCTACCGGAACGGCGACAACGCGACGTACATGAAGGACATGCTCGCCTGGATCGACGAGCACAAGCCCGTGTACAACACGCTCACCGACTACTGCCCGCACGGCGTGTGGCAGTGCCAGGACAACCCGCTGGCGGCGCAGGCCTACCGGGCCGCGCTGTCCCATCTCACCGGTCCGCAGCCGACGGCTCCGGCACCGACCCCGACGTCCGAACCGGCGTCGACACCGACACCCGAGGCCTCCGCACCTGCCTCGACGCCGACGTCCGAACCGGTTTCCACCCCGACGCCCGAGGCCACCCCGCCCGAGCCGGTCGCGACGCCGACGCCCGAGCCGACCTCCAAGCCCGAGCCGAAGCCGACCCCGACGTCGGAACCGGTCGCGACACCCGAGCCGGCCACGACACCCGAGCCGGTTCCGACTCCGGTCAAGACGCCGACGTCCAAGCCGAAGCCGAAGCCGACGCCGACTCCGGTCCAGACGCCGACGTCCAAGCCGGCTCCGACTCCGGTCAAGACGCCGACGTCCAAGCCGAAGCCGACTCCGGTCAAGACGCCGACGCCCGAGCCGGTCCCGACGCCCGCCAAGACCCCGGTGCAGGTGCCGGTGTCCACTCCGACCCCGACGCCCACACCGCCCCCGGCACGCGAGCCCGTCCCGGACACCGCACCGGACCCGGCCCGCTGCACGTCGCTGGATCTCGGTGACTGGGTGGAGTACTGGATCGGCGGCAAGCCGTGCGTGCACCTCGACCTTCCGTCGGACCAGTGGTGGTCGGGCGACTGGTGGTCGAGCGGCTGGTGACCCCGGACGGCGGCGGGCCGGTCAGGGCCCGTCGCCGCCGCGTTCCCTCCAGCTCCGCAGCAGCTCCTTGCCCCGCCGGCGCGCGGCGACGTCGCAGACGACCGCCGACATCAGCGGCGCCGTACGCCGGCGGGCCAGGAGCAGTCGCCGGTTGACGACCGGGTCCGGGCGCCAGTGGTGCTTGTACGGTTCGTCGCCGCGCAGCAGGCTCAGCGTCCCGCGGTCACCGCCCTCGGTGTGCCGGGAGCAGGCGTCGAGCAGCATCACCGCGACGTCCGCCTTGCGTTCGCGCAGCCCCGGATGGGCGCCGTACAGATAGCCGCCCGCGAGGCGCCGGGACAGCAGGGTGAGGTCCACGGCCATCACGGCGCCGTCCAGCCGGAACTCGGTGACCACCGCGTCCCCGGACCGCACCATCGGGCCCACCGAGCGGACCAGGTGCTCGGAGAACCGTTCATGGAGGTGCTCGGACGTCACCTTCCGGCCCTCCCACTGGAGCCGGTGCAGTTCGAGCAGCCGGCCGAGGGCGGTGTCCACCTCGTCGTGACCCACCACCCGCCGTTCGACCCCGAGCGCGGTGAGTTTGCGCAGCTTGGCCCGGACGCGCTGGGCCTTGGAGGAGGGGAGGCGGCCGATCAGCTCCTCCATCGAGGCGGCCGGGAGCTCCAGACACAGGGAGTCCCCGACCTGGCGCCGCGGTCCGCGCCAGTGCTCGTAGACCCGCTCCACCGCGCCGCCGGGGCGGACCTCGCGGAAATCGATCAGCGCGGTGCGGGCCGCGGCCGACAGCCCCTCGGCGAGCAGGGCCGCCGCGCGGTCGGCGTGTTCGTCGTCGAGGAGCACGTCCGCGTAGTCGGAGATCGGTCCGCCGAGCGGCACGAGCGCCGGCAGCCGGCGGCGGGCCCGCATCAGCGGCGCGACCGCGAGCAGTTCACCGCCCTCGCGCACGACCACGAGCCTGAGGCGCCCCGGTGTCCCGTACGACTGCCACCAGGAATGCAGCCAGGCGTGGCTCTGGAAGGGGGTGGCGGCGCCGCACCGGCGGTACAGGCGCCCCCAGGCCGCCGCGAGGTCGGCGAACTCGCCTTCCTCGGTGACGAGTTCGGCCCGCGCGGTGTCGAGCGCGCCGGCCTGGAGGGTCGTCGCGCTCACCGCTGGCCGTGCACATCGGCGGCGGTGGCGGGGCTCGGCACCGAGGCCGGGCGGGCCGGGTCGCCGCCGGTCCGCCGGGGCCGGACGAGCAGCACGAGCCCGCCGAGCAGTCCGCCCGCGCTCGCGCCGACCAGGCCCGTCACCGTCGGGGACGGCGAGGACGCCGAAGCGGGCTTCACCGCGCGGGAGAACGACAGGAGCTGGACGTGGGTGCTCTTCTGGCTCGCGTTGGCGTGCTGGGTCAGCGAGCGGGTGACCGCGTTGGCCATGTCGGCGGCCTGGTCGGGGTGGGTGGAGGTGGCGGAGACGGCGACCATCGGGGCGTCCGGGGAGGTCGCCGTCCGCACGCTCGCCTCCAGCGTCTTCACCGGCACGCCGGCCCATACCTGCGCGTCCCCGAGCACCGCGAGCTGCGTGGCGACCCGGCCGTAGGCCTGGGCGAAGCCGAGCGCGGCCGAGGGATCGCCCTTGTCCGTCGGTACGGCGATGACATAGCTGGTGGCCGTGTAGGACGGGGGCTTCACCACGCCGTACGCGCCGCCGAGCACGCCGCCGAGCACGGCCGTGGCCGCGAGCAGCGACCACGCCGGCATGGTCCTCGCCCGGGAAGGGGCCGAACCCCAGGGACGGTGGCCCCTGGTGAGGTTTTCGGACATGTGGAACTCACTCCAGTCAGGTGCGCGAGACAGCGGCCGCGTACACGTCCATGAGCTGTGCGGCGCTGCGGGTGATGCAGTAGTGGTGGGCCGCCTCCGGGGCCGAGCGGGAGGCTGGGCCCTGGGCCCGGACGCCGGCCAGGGCGCGGGCGAAGGACTCCGCGCCGCCGTCGACCCGGGTGGCGCCGCGGGCCGCTCCGGGCGGCAGGTCCTCGACAGCCGGGCAGGAGACGTACAGCACCGGGAGTCCGGCCGCCAGCGCCTCCACGACGGCCAGCCCGAACGCCTCCTCGGGGCAGGGCGAGGCGAGGACGTCCATGGCCCCTATGAGCGACGGCAGGTCGGCGCCGGGAGCACCGTCGGCGGGGCGCTCCCCGGCGAACAGGACCCGGTCCACGACCCCGGCGTCGTGCGCCGCGCGCCGCAGCGCGACCTCCTCCGTGCCGCCGCCGACCAGCAGCAGCCGGCAGTCGCCGGGCAGTTCGGCCAGCGCGCGGATCAGGACGTCGAACCGCTTGCCGGGCGCGAGCCGGCCGACCCCGCCGACGACGTACGCGTCCTGCGGGAGCCCGAGCCGGCGGCGGGTGCGTTCGCGCAGGTCGGGGTCGAAGCGGAAGCGGGCGATGTCGACGCCGTTCGGCACGATCTCGATGCGCGGTGCGGGCACACCCCAGCGGCGCAGCCGTTCGGCGACCGTGGGCGAGACGGCGACGGTCGACCGGCCGAGCCGCTCGCCGGCCAGATACAGGGCGCGTACGCCGGCACCGAGCGGGCGGCCCTCCATCTGCGAGTCGCCGAGCGAGTGCTCGGTGGCCACGACCGCCCGCACCCCGGCCAGCCGGGCGGCCAGCCTGCCGTACAGACAGGCCCGGTAGAGGTGGGTGTGGACGAGGTCGTAGCGGCCCGCGCGGATCACCTTCACCAGACGGGGGAGCGCGGCGAGGTCGCGGTTGCCGGCCATGCCGAGATGGGTGACGCGCACACCGTCGGCGGCGAGCCCGGCGGCGACGGGGCCCGGGTTGGTGAGCGTCACGACGTCGCAGGTGACGGGCAGGTGCCGCAGCAGCAACCGCAGTTGCTGCTCGGCGCCACCGATCCCGAGGCCGGTGATGATGTGCAGCGCCTTCACCGGCCCGCCTCGACGGGGCGGCGGCGCAGCCGGTGCAGCCGGTGCTTGAGGAACATTCGGACGGCGGTGTCGTTCTCGCCGATGTGCACACGGGGGAGGGCGTACGGGCCGGTCAGCGGGCCGGGGTCGATGGCACAGCCGTAGCGGTAGCCGGCGTCGCGGACGGCGTCGACGACCCGGCGGTCGACGGTCCCGTACGGATAGCAGAAGCCGTCGACGTGAGCACCGATCAACTCCGAGAGCACCGCTCTGCTCTCGGCGACCTCGGCGCGCAGCACGGCGTCGTCGGCCCGCGTCAGGTCGACGTGGGTGAGTCCGTGCGAGCCGACCTCCATGCCCTCGGAGGCGGCGGCGACCCGGATGCCCTGCTTGCCGAGCAGCGGCTTGCGGGGGCCCAGCGGATCCCAGGCGTTGTCGCCGCCGAGCCGGCCGGGCAGCACGAAGAGGGTGGCGCCGAACCCGTGGCGCCGCAGGAGGGGCAGAGCGGTCTCGACGAAGTCGGCGTACCCGTCGTCGAAGGTCAGCCCCACCAGGTCCCGGCCCTGGCCGCGGGCGCGGGCCGCGAGCAGGTCCGCGACGCTCACCCCGCGCAGACCGTGCCGGCTCAGCCAGCGGAGCTGCTGGTCCAGGCGGCCGGGGGAGACCGTGACACGGTAGGGGTCGTCGGAGCAGTCCCCGACGGAGTGGTACATCGCCACCCAGGGCGGCGCGTCGAGGGCGTTCGTACCGGTACGTCTGCTGCTGTCAGCGGAAACGGGCACAGGAAACCCTTCGTGTGACGGAACGGAGAGCGGAGGCGAACCCCTCGACCCGGAAGGCCCAGGCCAGCAGGGCGAAGACGACGGTCACGACCGTGCCGCCGACGACGAGTCCGAGCAGCGGGTCATCCACGCCGCTCGCGCACAGACCACCGGTCACCGCCGCGGTCAGGGCGGCCCGCAGCGGTTTGCCGATCTCGGACAGCACCGCGCGGGTGCGGATCGGCACGCTGCGCGGACCCATGCCGTACAGCAGGAGCCCGGCGGTGAGGGTGATGCCGGCCGCGTTGGCCGCTGCGATGCCGCAGACCCCCCAGGGGCCGACGGCCAGGACCCCGGTCCAGCAGGTCGCGACGATTCCCGCGGTCATGGCGAACAGCGGGTACCAGGTCGGCCGCCCCGAGCAGAAGTACGAGCGCACGAGCGCGCCCACCAGGGTGTGGCCGAGCAGTCCGAGGGCGTACACCCGCATGACGGCCGCGGTGGCCGCCGTGTCCTGGGCGGTGAACGCGCCGCGCTGGAAGAGCAGGTGGATGATCTGCGGGGCGCACGCCACGACCGCCGCCGTGCCGAGGAGCACCGTGCAGGCGACGAGTGTCAGATCGCGCTCCACCCGGTCGCGGGCCCGCTCCGTGTCGCCCTCGGCGATGGCCTGCGCGACCACGGGGAAGGTGACCGTGCAGAGCATCAGCGACAGCACCATCGGCATCTGGGCCACTTTCTGGGCGTAGTTCAGATGCGAGATGGCGCCGGCGGGCAGCGAGGAGGCCAGGAAGCGTTCGATGAGGACCTGGGACTGCCGGCACAGCGCGAAGAGCAGCACCGTGCCGACGAGGGTGAGGTCCATCGGGCGGGCCGGTTCACCGTCCGGGGTCCCGGCCGCCGACTCCCCGCGCCGGAGCTGCCGCCACAGCGACGGGGCCTGCGCCACCACCATCAGGGCGCCGCCGACCGCGACACCGAGCGCCGCCGACCGCACGCCGTAGCGCGCGCCGAGGACGAACATCACCGCGATGATCCCGGCGTTGTACGCCATGTAGATCGCCGCCGGTGCCACGAACCGGCGGTGCGCCCGCAGGGCCGCGCTGCAGTACCCGGCGAGCCCGAAGGAGAACACGCAGGTCGCGGTCAGCCGGGTGCAGTCCACCGCGAGCCGGGGATCGGGCAGGCCGGGCGCGAGCGCCTCGACCAGGTAAGGCGCCCCCGCGATCAGCAGCGCCCCGACGGCCGCGAAGGCGAACGTCAGCCGGGGCAGGGTGGCGGCGACCAGCGCGCGCACGGGATCGCCGGCGGCTCCCCGGGCGCGCCGGGTCACCGCCACGCTGAACGCCGGGATCAGGACGAAGGCCAGCCCGTCCTCGATCAGCAGGGTCGCCGCGAACTCCGGCACCGTCCAGGCGACGAGGAACGCGTCCGTGTCCGACCCGGCCCCGAACAGATGCGCGAGCGCCTGGTCCCGGCCGAGGCCCAGGAGGGCTCCGGCGATCGAGAGGGCGATGGTGACGAGGGCCGCCCTGGCGAGGAACCGGTTGGACGTGGTCTCGGGCCGGCCCCCGCTCTCCCGCGCCCCGGGCACCCGCCCGTCACGCGCCCCGGAACGGGCACGCTTCCGCTCACCCGTATCCGTGCCCGCGCCCGTGCCTGCGCTGGTGCCCGCGCTCGTACCCCGGCCCGCGCTCGCGCTCGTACCCGCGCTCGCGCAGGCATCCAGGCTCGCGCTCGCATCCCTGCCCGCGCCCGTGTCCGTGCCCGTTCCGAGGGACGGGTTCGTGTCCGGGTCCTCGCCCGTCCTGGGGGGTGTCACCGTCATCGCGCCGCGGCCTCTTCCCGAACGGCGGCCGTCGGCGCCGATCCCTCGGTGCCCGGTGTCACCGACGGATCCATCAGCGCCCACCAGCCGATGACGCCGAAGACGACGCCGGTCAGAACCGTCGAGGGGCCGCCGATGTCCGCGTACACGAAGTCGATCAACTGCCAGACGAGCAGCCCGCACGCCACGAGCGCGCAGTCCGTGCCGGGCGGCCTCCGGCCGGAGGCGAGGCCGGATTCCGTCCCGTCCCGTGCCGCGCGGCGCACCCGTACGAGCCCGCGCAGCGCGCCCACCAGCAGGACGAGCCAGCCGCCCGCCAGGGCGAGCAGTCCGAGAAGACCCTGCTCACTGAGGACGAGGAGATACATGTTGTGCGGCGAGAGCAGCGCCTGCTTGTGGAAGGCGGCCCCGGCGCCCGCGATGTCGCTGCCCGAGGACAGCGCGAGCGAGGCATGACCGTCCCGGTACTCGGGGAAGCCCTTCAGCCCGACGCCCGTCAGCGGGTGCTCGCGCCACATGTCGGTCGCCGCCGCCCACATCGTGTACCGGTCCGTCACCGACTGGTCCGGCGCGTCGGTGACCTGCGTGATGCTGGCGACCCGCTCCTGGAGCATCGCGCTGCCGAAGCCCAGCCCGCCCACCAGGATCACTCCGGCCGCGGCCAGCACCGCGACCGTCCGCACCGCGCGCCGCACCCCCGCCAGCACGAGCTGCGCGCCGCAGGCCACGGCCGTGGCGATCCACGCGCCCCGGCTGAACGAGAGGGCCAGTGGCGGCAGCAGGGCCAGCGCGCACACCACGGCGACCGCGCGCCGCCGCTCCTCACCCGCTCCCAGGGCCAGCGCCACCGCGCACACCAGCCCGAACGCGACCACCGTCGCCATGCCCATCACGTCGGTGGGCCCGAAGGTGCCGACCGCTCGGACGTCCTCGCCCTGGTACGAGGCGCCGGTCCCGGTGACGTACTGCCGTACCCCCACCGCCCCCTGCCACAGCGCCAGCGCGACGAACGACCAGGCCAGCAGCCGGAAGTCGCGCCGGTCGCGGACGAGCAGCAGGACCGCGGCGGGTACCAGCACGAAGATCTGCAGATACCGGGTGAGGCCGGTGATCCCCGCCCCCGGGTCCGTCGCCCCGGCCGCCGCGACCGAGATGCCGACCACGGGGAGCCCGAGGACCAGGGCCGCGGTCGCGGACAGGGGGCGCCGCCGGGTCCGTACGAGACGCACCGCGCAGCACAGCACCACGAGACCGGACATGGCGTCCGCGATGTTCGCGCCGCCCTCGCCGCTCGGCGCGATCGGCAGCCCGAGCAGCGCGATCACCGCGACGACGGGCAGCACCGGCAGCGCCCGCCGCAGGGCCGCGGTCACGCTGTCCAGGGGAGTGAGGGGCAGGGCCTGGCTCACCGGCTCAGCTCCCCGTCGGGCGCACCAGCGCCGCGGCCGTGCGCAGCAGGATGCAGATGTCCTGCCACATCGACCAGTTGTCGATGTACGCGTTGTCGAAGCGGCACCGGTCCTCGATCGAGGTGTCGCCGCGCAGCCCGTGCACCTGGGCGAGTCCGGTGATGCCGGTCTGCATCCGGTGACGGGCCGCGTATCCGGGGTAGGTCTGGCTGAACTTGGTGACGAAGTAGGGCCGTTCGGGGCGCGGGCCGACCAGGCTCATGTCGCCCCTGAGGACGTTCATGAGCTGGAGCAGCTCATCCAGCGAGGTGCGCCGCAGGAACTGGCAGAAGCGGCTCATCTCCTGCTCGCCCGCCACGCTCCAGCGGGTCGCGGCCTCGTGCGCGTCGACCGGGCGGTGGGTGCGGAACTTCAGCAGCGTGAACGGCCGTCCGTCCTTGCCGATGCGCTCCTGCCGGAACACCACACCGGGTCCGTCGGTCAGCCGCAGGACGGCCGCGAACGCCAGCAGCAGCGGACTGACCAGCAGCAGCAGCGCACCGGAGACGGCGACGTCGAGGAACCGCTTCCCGAAACCGGCGCGCCGCCCGCCGACCGACAGGGGGCGGCAGGCGAAGCCGGCCAGCGTGTGCCCACCGGCCCGGTCGTACGACGGCGAGTCCGGGTCGACCTCCCACAGCGCGCAGCCCGCGAGGGCCAGTGCCCGCAGCGTCGGCCCGCGCCGGCTCGGCGGCTCCACCACCAGCACGGCGCGCACGCTGTTCTGGATGAGCGCCCGCTGGACCTCCTCGCCGGTGGTGAGCACCGGCAGGACGTCGAGGCCGGTCGGCCGGTCGGCGACGACACCGACCGGCCGCACCCCGCAGTCCGGGTGGCGCAGGAACGCCGCGGCCACCCGCTGGGCCGTCCCGGCGGGACCGATCACCAGGGCGGCGGCGGGGTGCCGCGCGAGGGCCCGGCGGCGGCGCCAGTGCACCGCGCCGCGGCCGGCCAGGCCGATCACCGCCTGCGCGGCACATCCCAGCGCCAGCGTCCGGGCCGACAGCGCCTCGTCCGGGGCGAACGCGGCGAGGACGGCGGCCAGGGCGCACCAGACGACCGCGATCCGGGCGCAGACGGCGGGCAGTTCGTCGAGCAGGGCGGGCAGGGGTGCCGGCCGGTACAGGGAGGCCCGCGCGTTCAGTAACACCACGCCGAACAGGAGGGCGACGAGGGCCGGCGGGTGCCGCTGGACCTCCGCGAGGGTCTGTCCGGCCGTCAGCGCCGCGACGGCGTCCACGGCCGCGAGCGGCAGCCAGGAGGCGCGCCTGACGGTGCGCCGCCGCTGTCCGGCCGGGAATCTGAGACCGCCGCCGGCCCCGCGCGACGGCATGACCGTGAGGGATGAGGATCCGTACTCCCGGGGCTGGCCGCCGGGGGAGGGAACGGTGCTTTCCGCAGTCACGAGTGGATGGACTCCCTGCACTCGGTGTGGTCCGCGCACATGACGCCCCCGGCGTGCTGCGGCTGTCGCCCGGTCAGTAGTTCGCGGTACACCCCCGCGACCGCGTCGGCCGTGAGGCGCACGTCGTGCGTGGTCAGTACGTGGCCGCGCCCCTGTCGGCCGAGCGACGCGCGCAGCGGGGCGTCGGCCAGCAGCGCGGCGATCGCCCCGGCCAGTGGCGCCGGTTCGGGCGAGGCCACCAGGCAGTGTGTGTCGTGTCCCGGCGGCAGGCTCTCGCGGGCGCCGTCCACGTCCGTCATGACGACCGGCCGCCCGCAGGCCATGGCCTCCAGGGGGGCCAGCGCCATGCCTTCCCAGCGGGACGGCAGCACGACCAGGTCGGCGGCCTGGTACCAGGGCACCGCGTCGGCGGCGGCCCCGGCGAACAGCACCTCTCGCGGTGCCCCGGCGCGCAGCCGTGCCGCGTCCGGCCCGTCCCCGACGAGCACGAGCCGCGCCGCGGGCACCCGCCGCAGCACCGCGGGCCAGGCCTCCAGGAGGATGTCCTGCCCCTTCTGCCGGCACAGCCGTCCCACGCACACCACCAGCGGAGCCGCCGGATCCATCCCCGCGAGCAGCGGGATCCCGGCTCGCGCGCTGTCCACGGAGTCGGGGCGGAAGCGCTCGGGGTCGACGCCGTTGGGGATCACCCTCCAGGGGGCGCGCACTCCGGCTCGTACGCCGGTCATGCGCTCCGCCTCGCTGACGCACACCACCCGGGACGCCCAGCGGGCACCCCACCGCTCCCAGCGCAGCGCGAGCGCGGCCGCCGCACCGTCCACGGCCTCGAACGACCAGGCATGCGGCTGGAACACCGTCGGCACCCGGCCGCGCAGCGCGAGCCGGGCCGCGAGCCCCGCCTTCGCGCTGTGGGCGTGCACCACGTCGGGCCGTACCCGCGCCAGCACCCGGCCGAGCCTGCGTACCTCCTGGGCGAGCTGCGGCCCCGGTGCCCGCGTCGCGTGCCAGGGGCGAACGTCCGCGCCGAGCGCCCGCACCTCCCGGGCGAAGCCGTTGCCGTCCGGGCAGGCGACGGTCACGCGCGTCCCGGCGGCGAGCTGGGCGCCGACGAGGTCGGTGACCACGCGGGCGACACCGCCGTCGACCGGCTGCGTGACATGAAGGACCCGCGGCGGAGGGTCTGTTGGCAGATGCATGCGCGGTTCCTTGCTCACGGGCGGCGCGCCGGGGCGCGCGTCACTGCTTCGCTGCGACGGCGGCGAACAGTGCTCCGACCCAGGCCGCGTCCCGCTGCGAAACGATCCGGATGGCCAACTGGTCACCCCCGGCGCGGATCTCCTTGCCGGGACCGAGGAGGTCCGGGTCGTGGCGCAGGGCGGATCTCGTGGAACTGCGGCGGCCCGTTGAGGAGTTGGCGGGCCGCGTCCTGCCGGTGAGGGATGGCTCCGCGGACGCCGGGCCGCAGGGGGTTTGGAGGGTGGCGGGGGCGGAGCGGCCCGCGATCGCACGGCGCAGCGGCAGGCCCGGGGAAGTTCGCATGACCGGCGGTGCCCTTTCGGGGAAAAGGTTCTGGACCAGCGGACGGACGGAAATCCGAGAATCCGATGCATCAGACGCGTGCGCTTCGGCTCCCCGCGAGCTGCCGGCGCCCCTCGACGCCCGCTTCCGGACGCCCTCGGAGAGCCCGACTCTAGCCGGTGTCCGCATTTATCAGTGAAAGCGACGATGTGTGTCGGATTGGTGAAGCCCGGCCGTCCCGGACATCACTCCTTTGGAGGCACAACCCGCGTGAGCGCCACGCGTTGAACCAGAGCCGGGCATCCCGCCCGGATGTTGTGTCGATTTCTCAAGGAGCACTTCTCCATGTCGCGTATCGCGAAGGGCCTGGCCCTGACCTCCGTTGCCGCCGCCGCCGTGGCCGGCACCGCCGGCATCGCCGCCGCCGACAGCGGCGCGCACGGCGCGGCCGCCCACTCCCCGGGCGTCCTGTCGGGCAACGTCCTGCAGGTTCCCGTTCACATCCCGGTCAACGTCTGCGGCAACACCGTCAACGTCATCGGCCTGCTGAACCCCGCGTTCGGGAACACCTGCGTCAACGGCTGACGTCGTCATCGCGGACCCTTCTGGCCGGCCGCTCTCCGGAAACGGGGGGCGGCCGGTCCGCGTCGCGGCCCACGCCGGTGGTACGGGAATTTTCCGCACGCGGAGTTTCCGTCGCGTTCGGGGCTCGTTAGGCAGCGCACAGAGGAATTCCCGCCGGCGGCATCCGTCGCCGAAGAAAGGAACACGATGAAGTCTCTCAAGGCCGCCGCCGCGGTCGCCGGGTCCCTCGTCGTCGCCGGTGCCGCCGCGCCCGCGTTCGCCGCCGGAGCCTCCGGCCTCACGCCCTCCAGCCTCAACGGCGCCCTGGAGACCGTCACCAGCCAGCACTCGCTCAGCGTGCAGGACGTTCTTCCCCTCCAGCACCAGTCGAACGCGCTCGACACCGAGAGCAAGGGCTCCGTGCTGAGCGGCGTGAACGACGCGACGAAGACGCTCAACACGACCGCCGCCCCGGCGCAGCTCCTCGGCGGACTTCCCCTTCAGGGTTAGTCGTATCCGTTATTCGCATCTCCCGCGTGCGTGTCTTCCACAATGCGCGTCGGGCATTTCCCTAGGCTCTGGAGAAAATCTCCGATGAAAGGGCTCACAATGAACACTGCCAAGAAGGCCGCTCTTATTTTCGCCACCGCCGGAATGGCCGCGGGTGCCGCCGCGGGCAGCGCCGCCGCCGACTCGGGCGCCGAGGGTGCCGCGGTCAATTCCCCCGGTGTCCTGTCGGGCAACGTCCTGCAGGTTCCCGTTCACATTCCGGTCAATGTCTGCGGCAACACCGTCGACGTCGTCGGCCTGCTGAACCCGGCTTTCGGCAACACCTGCCTGAACCACTGACGCCGTACGGCCGAAGTGGCGGGAAGGGCCGGTTCCCCAGGTGCGGAATCGGCCCTTCGCGCTGTTCGAGCCGCGTACCTCGTTCGTGTGGTCACGCCCTCGGACATCCCCCGGGCGGGTGATTTCGGCGCAGAACCCGAACGGGCGCATCGATAAGGTTCCGCGGTGACCTCAACCTCAAGTGAAATGAGCCCGCTTCGGGCCGCCGATCTCGGCACGCTCGCCGTCATGGCATTCAGCGGAGAAACCCCCGACGGCGACATGCCCTATCTCCTCGCCTACTCGCTGGGAGACGGCGACGGGGGTCCCGAGGGATCCGCGGCGGCCATCCGGCAGCTCCTGATCGACAACGGACTGCCCGTGGGCGACACGCTCATCGACGGATCCCGGCAGCCGAGCCTGCCCCTCACCCTGCTCGTCGAGGCCGGCCAGGCCGTCGTCAGCATGCCGCACCTCAACGCCCAGTGCGTCGCGCCGCCGGAGTGGCTCGCGGCGGTCGGCGAACGCGGCTACGCCTACTTCCTGTTCGCCACCCGCGCCTGGCCCGTCGCCCGGCCCGGTCACCCCGTGGCACCCGAGGACCTGACGGCCTTCGCGGGCGACGAGGAGACCCTGCTCAGCGCGTCCCACGTGCTGCTGCCCGCGCGCAGGCTGCGCGGCTGATGACGGCCGCCGCGGGGCGGGGGACGGGCGGCGCGGCACCGGGCACGGGCGGCGGAGCCGACGGCGCGCGCGGACACACCGCAGGCAGCAGCCGTGCCCTCGCGGCGCTGCTGGTGATCACCGGGGCGGCCGGCCTCCTCGCCGCGTGGGTCATCACGATCGACAAGTTCAAGCTGCTGGAGAACCCGAACTTCGTCCCGGGCTGCAGCCTGAACCCCGTCGTCTCCTGCGGCAGCGTCATGAAGAGCGAGCAGGCCTCGGCCTTCGGGTTCCCGAACCCGATGCTCGGCCTGGTGACGTACAGCGTGGTGATCTGTGTCGGCGTCAGCCTGCTCGCCGGAGCCCGATTTCCGCGGTGGTACTGGCTGACCTTCAACGCGGGCACGTTGTTCGGCGTCGGATTCGTGAGCTGGCTCCAGTTCCAGTCCTTCTACCGGATCAACGCGCTCTGTCTGTGGTGCTGTCTGGCCTGGGTCGCCACGATCATCATGTTCTGGTACGTCACGTCGTTCAACGTGCGGAACGAATTCCTGCCCGCACCGGAATGGCTGAAAGTATTCCTCGCGGAGTTCACCTGGGTTCTCCCGGCACTGCACATCGGCGTCATCGGAATGCTGATCCTCACCCGCTGGTGGGATTTCTGGACGAGCTGAATCCGCCTATCGGACGACTAATGAGGCCGTCGGGGGAATCTTGAGCTGATGACGTCCCGGAATCGTTACGGGTACGGACGCCGATCCGCCGAATCCTGAAAGGGCCCGTACCTGAGATGAAGCCGACCACACGAGGAACGCTCGCCGCCGTCATGACCGGGGTGGCCGCGGCGGTGGGTGTCGCCTCGGCAGCGCCCGCCGTCGCGGCCGACACCGTTCCGATCCCGGTGCCGCTGGACGGAGTCGAGCGGTCCCTCGGCCTGAAGGCGCCCAGCGTCTCGGGTGAACTGCCGTTGCCGCTGCCGGGCCGGCTGGAGGGACCGCGGTACGTCGAGGGCCGGATGATCCCCGAACGGGCCGTGCCGCAGGTGCCCCTCAGCGGCGGGCTGCCCGGAGCCCGGCTCCGTACGCCGCTCCCGCGCGTCCTCGGCCACGGCTTCGACCACCTCGGGCTCTCCGCTCCCGCGGCCGGCCTCGAAGCGCTGACCCCCGGAGCGAGCCTGGACACCCCGATCGGCGCGCCGAACCCCGACCACCTCGGTCTTCCCGGGCTGAAGACGCCTCAGGCCGCCGTGCTCACACCGCTGCTGAAGACCGTGCCGGTGGCGAACCTGGAGATGGGCTCCGGTTCCTAGACCTTCCGTCCGGCGGCGCGGACCCCTGAGCCCGCCTCGGGCCCGCCTCCGGCGCCCGGGGGCACGCCGGCCCTCGTCGCCGTGGGCCCTCGGCCCGCCGCCGTCGGGCTTCCCGAAACCGACCGTCACAGCATGAGTTCGTGGAGGAGAGAAGCATGTTCGCCAGGTGGATGCCGGGCAGAGTACCGAGGCGCGGGCGCGACGGCCGGGTGCCGGACGCCCCGGCGCGGGGCCGCGGGACGGGACGCGTGGCGGGCGGACTGGCGCTCACCCGGCGCGGCGCGATGCGGGGACTGCTCGTGTCGGCCGTCGGGGTGGCGCTGGCCCCCGTCGTCGCGGCCTCACGGCCGCCGCGCCACCGCGGCCGGGACCTCTCCTTCGACGAGATGTACCACGGCCGGCACATCCTCGGCACGCGCGGCGGCTCCGACGGCCGGGCCGCCTACGGGGGCGACGAGTGGCAGGTCACGGTGGACGGCCGCCCGCTGCATCTGATGCGCCGCGCGGACGGCAGCTATCTGAGCATGGTCGACCACTACGAGTCGTATCCGACACCGCTGGCCGCGGCACGCGCGGCCGTGGACCAACTGGGCCCGGCCGAGCAGCTCAGAAGCATGGGGGGCATGGGGAGCATGGGGAGCGGGGCGGGCGGCTCCGGAGGGCCGACGATCGGCACCCGCGACGGCGGTACGGAGGGGAGCGGCCACCACCATGGTGTACACGCGTAAGAACGTCAGCGCCCTCACGAGCGCGGAGCGCCGCCGTTTCGTCAAGGCCATGCTGGAGGTCAAACGCCGCGGGGAGTACGACGAGTTCGTCCGCCGGCACATCGACTACTACGTCGCCGACGGCGACGGCGGACTGCGCGCGGCCCACATGGCACCCTCGTTCCTGCCCTGGCACCGCTGTTTCCTGCTGGACCTGGAGCAGGCGCTGCAACGCGTGGACTCCGGTGTGAGCGTGCCGTACTGGGACTGGACCCGGGACCGCACCCCGGCCTCCGCGCCGTGGACCAAGGACCTGCTGGGCGGCGACGGACGGCGTTCGGACCGGCAGGTCATGACGGGACCCTTCGCCTACGCGCAGGGCAAATGGACGATCAAGGAGGGCGTGACCGACGGCGCGTTCCTGATGCGCGAGTTCGGCCGCCCGCGCAAGCCGATCCAACTTCCCACGCGGGCCACGCTGGACGCGGCCCTCGCCGACCCGGTCTACGACGTGGCGCCCTACGACTCCACGACCAGGCGCGGTTTCCGCAACCGGCTGGAGGGATGGGGGCACGGGACGGGGAACGCCACCTGGGAGAACCACAACCGGGTCCACCGCTGGGTCGGCGGCCACATGCTGGGCGGCGCCTCCGTCAACGACCCCGTCTTCTGGCTGCACCACGCCTTCGTCGACCTCCAGTGGTCGCGCTGGCAGAAGAAGCACCGAGGTGCCCGCTATCTGCCCGAGCGTCCCCCGGGGGCCCGCGACGCCCAGTACCGGCGCATCGTCGCCCGCCACGAGAAGATGCCCCCGTGGGGTGTGACGCCGGCCTCGATGGAGGACCACAGTCACATCTACCGCTACGCCTAGCGGCGGTTTCCGGCGCGCGTACCGGCATCTACTGGTACACATAGAGACATCTGCCGGGACGCGTGGCCACGCGTCCCGGGAACGGCAAGGCCCCCGGCGGTGACGTCCCGCCGGGGGCCTCGCGCGTGCCGGACGACCGGCTCAGTTGCCGTAGCCGTGGGCCTCGTGGTGCTCCTTGCCGCCGTGGTGCTCCTTGAGGTGGCCGCCACCGTTCACGCAGGTGTTGCCGAACGCCGGGTTCAGCAGGCCGACGATGTCGATCGTGTTGCCGCACACGTTGACCGGCACGTTGATCGGGGCCTGGATGACGTTGCCCGACAGGACACCGGGCGAGCCGACGGCCCCACCCTGGGCGCCGGCGTCAGCCATGGCCATGCCGGCGCCGCTGAGGGCCACGGCACCCGTGCCGACGACGACTGCGGCGGCCTTCGCGATGCGAGACATCACGTTCTCCTTAGACTCGACGAGTGCGATGGCTCGGACGCGACCGCACTTCCCCTTCAACGCGTCCGTCCACACCTGGTCACGGGCGTTCCGCCAGGGGATCACTGTTCGAACAGGGGCCGGGGGGACGGCCGTTCGTCCGGCCCGGGGCGGCCGGAGTGGCGGGCGGGTGGGGGAGCGGGCAGTGCGGTGGGCCGAGTCGGTGCAGCGGGCGGTGCGGTCAGCCGAGTCGGCGCAGTGGTGTGCCCGCCAGGAACGCCCGGATGTTCTCGACGGCCGCCCCGTAGTACGTCTCGTAGTTGGACCGCGACACATAGCCGAGGTGCGGGGTGGCCAGCAGCCGGGGCGCCGAGCGCATCGGATGGCCGGCGGGCAGCGGCTCGATGTCGAACACGTCGATGCCCGCCCCGGCGATGCGCCCCGCGTGCAGCGCGGCCAGCAGGGCCTCTTGGTCGACGATCGCCGAGCGGGATGTGTTGACGAGGTAGGCGGTGGGCTTGAGGAGCGCCAGCTCGGCGGCGCCGACGAGCCCCCGGGTGCGGTCGCCGAGCGCGAGGTGGATGGAGACGAAGTCGCTGTCCGCCAGCAGTTCCTGCTTGGAGGACGCGCGTTCCACGCCCACCTCCTCGGCCCGCTCCGCGGTGAGGTTCTGGCTCCACGCGCTCACCCGCATGCCGAAGGCGAGCCCCACCTGGGCCACCCGGCCGCCGATCTTGCCCAGCCCGAGCAGACCGAGCCGCCGGCCGTGCAGATCGGCGCCGACGGTGCTCTGCCAGGGACCGCCCTCCCGCAGGGAGTTGCTCTCCGTGACGATTCCCCGCGCGAGGCCGAGCAGCAGGGCCCAGGTCAGCTCGACCGGGGGCGTCGAGGAACTCGGCGTCCCGCACACGGTCACCCCGTGCGCCTCGGCGGCGGCGTAGTCGATCACCGTGTTGCGCATCCCCGAGGCGATCAGCAGCTTCAGCCGCGGCAGCCGGACCAGCAAGGACGCCGGGAAGGGCACGCGTTCGCGCAGCGTGACGACGATGTCGAAGTCCGCCAGCGCGGCGGCCAGCGCGTCCTCGTCGCCGAAGTGCCGGTCGAATCCGGTGACTTCCACGGTGTCCGCGACGGACGACCAGTCGGCGATCCGGGTCGCGACGCTCTGATAGTCGTCCAGCACGGCACAGCGAAGACGCATTTCGGGTCCCTTCAGGCTCAGCCGGACCCTACCCGAGCGGTGAGCGGGGGAGCCCGGCGGACCGGGACCGAGGGTCGCGGGGGGAAGCCGCGACGGTCACTCCCTCCCCATGGCAGTATCTGGGCACTATGAATGCGTCGCCGGCGGTACGGAGTCTGCGCGCCGCGGTGTTCGCCGTACTGTGCGTGCTGCTGGCCGCCGGGGGGCACGCCCTCGCCACCGGCCAGGCGCCGCCGCTCCGCGCCGAGGGCGCGGGACTCCTCGCCGTCTTCGCCGCCGGCTGCGCGCTCGGCGGCCGCGAACGGTCCCTGTCCGGGATAGGCGCCGCCATGCTCGTCGCGCAGGCCGGCCTCCACCTCGGCTTCGAGGCCGCCCGGCCGCGCATGACGATGAACATGCACGGGATGCACATGGCGCACCCGGCCGCACACGCCCTGACCCCGCACGCCACGGCCGCGCACGTCGCCGCCGCCCTGCTGGCGACGTGGTGGCTGCGGCGCGGCGAGGCGGCCCTGTGGTCCCTGCTGCGCCGTGCCGCGACACTCGTGCCGGGACTCGCCGCGTGGTGGAGGTCGAGGACGGGTCCGCCCCCGGTGCGGCCGTACGAGGGTGCCGTGGGCCGGACCCCCGCCGAACCGTGGCCGCTCGGCCGGGCGCTGCTGCGTCACGCCGTCACGCGCCGGGGACCGCCGGCCGGGCTCGCCCTCACGACCTGACCACGTTCCCCCTCAGTACGGAGTTCCCCGGATGTCCCCGATCAGCACCACTCTGCGCCGCACCGGCACCGTCGCCGCCCTCGCCACCGCGGGCGTCCTGGCCGCCGCCGGCGCGGCCTTCGCGCATGTCACGGTCCACCCCGAGAGCTATGCCAAGGGAGCCACGGACGGCCTCCTGAGCTTCCGCGTCCCCAACGAGGAGGACACCGCCAGCACCACCAAGGTGCAGATCTTCCTGCCCACCGACCACCCGGTCGTGGGCGTCCTGGTCACCCCGCAGGCGGGCTGGACCGCGAAGGCGACGACCGTGAAGCTGAAGAAGCCCGTCAAGACGGACGACGGCACGATCACGGACGCCGTCTCCGAGATCACCTGGACCGGAGGCCGGATCCGCCACGGCGAGTTCCAGGACTTCCAGGTCGCCTTCGGTCAGCTCCCGGACGACGTCGACCAGTTGACCTTCAAGACGCTGCAGACCTACTCGGACGGCAAGGTGGTCCGCTGGATCGAGCAGGCGCAGAAGGGCGGGGACGAGCCGGAGAGCCCGGCTCCGGTGCTGGCCCTCACCGCCGAGGGCGCGGCCGAGAAGCCGGCCTCGACCGGGACCGGGGCCTCCGGCTCCGACGCGTCGTCCCCGTCCTCGTCCTCTTCGTCCTCGGGCGCCGAGGAGTCGACCGCGAGCGCCAAGAGCAGTGACTCCACCGCGCGCGCCCTGGGCACCGCGGGCCTGATCGTCGGCGTCCTCGGTCTGCTCGCGGCCGCGTTCGCCGTCGTACGCGTCCGCAACGCCCGTTCCTAGCCCTGCCGCTGTCGCCGCCCCGTCAACTCACGTCGGCGGGGCGGCGGCGACACTGCGGGGCGGCGGCGACTTCTCGTGCGTGTCCGCACCGTCGCGTCGTCCGCGCGGCGGGCGGGCGAGTCTTCGCCGACACGCGTCAGACAGGCCCTAGGCCTGCGGCGGGGTCTGCTTCCTGCCGAGGAGCACCATCACGGCACCGCCGATCACGACGAGACCGATGGCCGCGCCCGCGATGACGGGAGTCAGTCCGGAGCCGCCGGTCTCGGCGAGGTCGGTGCCCCCGCCGGAACCACCCACCGACGCCGGGCTCGGCTCGCTCAGCGTCTGGGTCGAGAGGTCGCTCGCCGTGCCCTGGGTCTTGCAGTCCAGCACGCCCTTGAACCGCTTCCCGCCGCCGTCTGCGCCGCCGATCGTGAAGTCGTAGACCTGGTCCTCCTGCAGCGGGATGGTGAGGGTCTCGGATATCCCGGCCGCGACCGTGTGCTCGTCGCCCATCAGCTCGAACGTGAACGCCGCGTCGCCCTTGTTCGCCACCGTGATGTCCACACCGCCCTTGGCGCAGTTCTTCTGGGCGGACAGGGCGGGTATCGCACCCTTGGCGGCCCAGTTCGCGCTCGCCGTCGCGGAGACCGTGGACTCGCTGGAGCCGGCGAGGATCTGCGTCTGACTGCGGGTCTCCGAGGTGAAGGCACGGCCGACCGGCACGGTCGTCGAAGCCTGCACGGTGAGCGAGGTGGAACCGTCCGCGCCGTCCTCGGGCACGTCGAAGTAGATCCGGCTGCCGTCCGTCGCGGAAGTGACCGGCCTGCCGTCCTTGTCGACGACCCTCACCCCGGCGGCGGCGATACCCGTGGGCGGGGTCACCGTCACACTGCCCGCGTTGGTGTGCACCGTGACCGGGCCGAGCCGCTCACCGGGCCGGCCGGACACCGCGGCCGGCGTGAGCGTCAGTGAGGCCGCGGGCTCCGGCAGGCTCCGCGCGTTCTTCTCCAGGTAGTCCGCGAGCTTCTCCGCCTGCGGGTCCGCGGCGTCCACGTCGGCGCCGTCCGAGTACCGCCAGATCGCCACTTGGGTGCCGGCCGCCGCGTCCTGCTCGGTCAGACCGGAGACACCGGCCTTCTCGGCCAGTGCCGCCAGGTCGTTCACCTGCGGGTAGGAGTTCTCGAGGATCCAGCGGATCCGGCCCGCGTCCTTGTTGCCGCTCAGCGACGTGCCGTTCCAGGAGGTCTCCTGATAACGGGCGTCGCGCTGGGTCGGGTTGTGGAGGTCGATGCAATAGGTCTGCAGCATGCCGCCGTTCTCGACGGTCATCTCGAACAGCCCGGCCGAGACCCAGGAGTCCTCGCCGTTCTCGTGGATGACCGCGGAACCGTACGTCTTCAGGTCGCCTATCGTGGCGCTCGCTCCGGCCTGGCTCTGCGGTATCTCCTCGGCGTCGGCCGTGCCGGCGGCGGCGACCGTCCCCGCGGCGGCGAGCCCCCACACGAGGGCCGCTGCGGCGAGACGGGCTGCCCCTCGCCCGCGTGCTGACAACACAGAGAACGCAGAAGACACAGAATTCCCCTTCGCGCAGGACCCTTTGACATGGGGGACGGTCCCGCCAGCAGAATCAGAAGCCCCGAGAGCTGTGTTCGGCATCCTAAAGAAGCGCCGCATCGCTCTTCCCGGTCATGTCGTCCGACAACAGATCTGACTCGGAATCGTTATCGCGATCGCTTCCGTGAACTGCGACTATCGACAAAGCTATAAGGGCTGTTCGCCATGTATTTGTCGATAAGCCGCAGTTCGGTCGGATCGATCACTCCGCTGACATCACGTCACCCCGGCCGGTTCCGGACGCGGTTGGGTCGCGCCATCCGGCGGGGTGTCGGGGACCGATTCCCAACTGGGTTCGGGGCGCTGCGCCGCGGTCGGCTCACCCTCCTTGGACGGACGCCGGAAGGCCGACGTGCCGCGTGAGAGGTCGTGGCCGATCGCCACCGCGTCGATGTCCGCCGACGTCCAGCTCTGCCCGTCGCGCGTCTCGGTGCGCACCTTCAGCCTGCCCTGCACGATGACCGGATCGCCCACCGAGACCGAGGCGCCCACGTTCGTCGCGAGCGCGCGATGGGCCCACACCGTGAAGAAGTTGGTGTGCCCGTCCGTCCACCCGCTCTTCTCGCGGTCCCAGTACCGCGAGGTCACCGCCAGCCGGAACCGCGCCGACGCGCCGTTCGCCAGATCCCGGTACACGGGCTGTGTCGCCACGTTGCCCACCGCGCACACCATCGTCTCGTTCATCGTCAAGCCCTCCCGTACGGATGCGTCTGCCGTGGCGACCGCATGCGCTGCGATCGCCGCGAGATCAGACTGCCTCCGCCGGGCCGGGCGCGCTGGGCCCTGTGGGCCGCCGGGCGGTTGTGGAAAACCGCGTCACCCGAGCGGGTGGCCCTGGACGGTCGTCCGACGGGTGGCCCGAGCGGGCCATCTGACGGGGTGCCCGGTCAGGTCACTCGACGCCGGGGTAACCCCGGGCAGGCCACCCGCCGGCGTATCCGGTCAGGTCACACGACGGCCGGGGCGCCCGGAGCATGCCACCCGACGGCTGGGGTATCCCGAGCAGGCCCCCGGTGCGGTATCCCGCGCAGGCCATTCGGCGGCGTACGGGACCAGGCCACCCGACGGGGTACGGGACCAGGCCACCCGACGGGATGGCCCGGGTCGGCCGCCCGAGGGGGCCCGGGTCGGCCGCCCGAGGGGGTAGCCCGGGTTGACCAGCGGACGGGATGGCCCGGGTCGGCCACCCGAGGGGGTAGCCGGGGTCGGCCGCGCGAGCGGATGGCCGGGTCGGCCGCCCGACCGGCTCACCCGACGGCGGCACCCACCGTCGCCGTCCCCGCCGTCCCCGCCGGCACCGTTCCGACGACCCGCCCGTACTGCTCCCGCACCTCGCGGTACCGCAGCAGTTCCGCCGCCACGGGATCCAGCACCCGGGCCCTGCCGCACGCCGCGGCCGCCTCGCGCAATCGTCTCTCCGCCTCCAGGCCGTAGCGCCGGGCCGGCCCGCGGGCCGCCATTCTGCTGGCCCACTCCACGGCCGGGCCGCCGACGATGCCCGACACCATCAGCAGCACCGGGACCCCGAGGTTCGGCGCCATGACCCCGATGATCTGGCCCACCAGCCAGAGCCCGCCGATGACCTGAACGATCGTCATCGCCGCCTGCGCCAGCACCGCGACGGGCCACCAGCCGGGACGCGGCGGCCGTCCGGCCGGTGCCGTCGCCCGCGCCGCCATGTCGTCCAGCGCCTCCGGAAGCCCCTGCGCGCCCCGTACGGCCGCCTCGCGCACCGCCTGCGCCCAGGGCGCGGGAAGCCCGTACGCGGCCCGTTCGGCGACCGTCCGCACCGCCTGCTCGACCCGCTGGCGGGCGGTGGCCTCCTCGTCCGCGGGAGCGCGCACGGGCAGCCGCCCGGTCGGGGGTTCGCGCCGCTCCAGGTACCAGCGCCACAGCCGCAGCCAGGGGGTGCCGCAGGCGCGGTTGGCGTTGCGGCGCCAGGACCGTTCGGCGGCCTCGCCGGTCGCCACGGCGCCGACCGCGTCCGCGAGCCGGTCCGCGAACTCGTCCCGCGCCTCCTCGCTGAGCCCGACCCGCCGTCCCGTCGCGTAGATGGGGCGCAGCCGCGCCGCGGCCGCGTCGAGGTCGGCCGAGATCCGCCGCGCGGCCGCGCCCCGGTCCGCCACGAACTGGCCGAGACACTCCCGCAGCTCGGGGACCCCGGTGCCGGTGAGCGCGGACAGCGACAGGACGGTCGCGCCCGGTTCCCCGTACTCGCCGAGCGCGACGCCGTCCTCGTCCAGCAGCCGCCGCAGATCGTCGAGCACCTGGTCGGCGGCCTCTCCGGGGAGCCGGTCCACCTGGTTGAGGACCACGAAGGTGACCTCGGCGTGCCCGGCGAGCGGCCGCAGATAGCGCTCGTGGAGCACGGCGTCGGCGTACTTCTCCGGATCCACCACCCAGATGACGGCGTCGACCAGCCGGAGGACCCGGTCCACCTGCTCGCGGTGCTGGACGGCCGCCGAGTCGTGGTCGGGCAGGTCGATCAGGACCAGGCCGCGGAGCTGTGCCTCCGCCTCGGCGCTCTGCAACGGGCGTCTGCGCAGCCGCCCGGGGATGCCGAGCCGGTCGATGAGGGTGGCCGCGCCGTCGCTCCAGGTGCAGGCGATCGGCGCCGAGGTGGTCGGCCTGCGGACGCCGGTCTCCGAGATCGCCACGCCCGCGAGCGCGTTGAAGAGCTGGGACTTGCCGCTGCCGGTGGCGCCGGCGATGGCGACGACGGTGTGTTCCCCGGAGAGTCTGCGGCGGGCCGCCGCCTCGTCCAGGACCCGGCCCGCCTCGGCGAGCGTTCCGCTGTCGAGCCGGGCGCGGGACAGTCCCACCAGTTCGCGGAGCGCGTCCAGGCGCGAGCGCAGCGGCCCGTCGTACGCGAGGGGGGCGGGCACCGCCGGGACGGCTGTCCTGGTCTCCGCCAACGGCGTCTGGTACCGGGCCGGGGCCGCCTCCGTCACGCGCCGCGCGATGAGGCCGTCGTCCCAGACGGGGCCGTCCTCCGAGCGTGCCGGGTCGTCGCCCTCCCCACGCGCGGGGGGCTCCGCTCCGGAGGAGGCGTCCCGAGAGGCGCCCTGTCCGCTCGTACCGTCGCTCCGTGCGGTCCGTACGCCGCCACCCGCCCGGTCGTCCCCGGTGGCCGCCCCGGTGGCCTCTCCGGCGCCTTCCAGGGACCGGGCACCGGAAGGGGCCGCACGGTCCGCGCCGTTCAGACCGTTCACGCCGTTCACGCCGTTCACGCCGTCCGCACCCTCCGCGCGGTCGGTGTGCTTGTCGTCCGAGGCGACCGCCTGGGAGGGGGTGATTTCGCGGGAGGCGGCGTTGTCGCGGGAGGTGGCGTTCTCGCCCACGCCGTCCCCGGAGTGGCCCTCGGCGGGACGGCCGTCCTCCGGCCGCCCGTCTCCGGGACGCCCGACTCCGGGTCCCCCGTCCCCGGGGCCTCCGTCTCCGGTCCCCCCGTCCCCGGGACGATCGGCTTGATCCGTGTGGTCAGTGACGGCAGTCACCGCGGTCACCTCTCCTTCTGCAGTACGGACAGCGCGGCGATGAGTTCGGCCTGGGGTTCCGGATGGACGTCGAGCGCTTCGAGGGGCGCGAGCCGGCGCTCGCGTTCGGTCTGCAGTGCCCTGTCGACGAGGTCCGTGAGCAGCCGGCCGCCCTTGTCGCGCAGCCGCAGCGCGCCGTGGGCCCCGATCCGCTCGGCCAGTCCCTCGCCCGCGTTGCGCGCCCTGCGGCCGCCCAGGAGCGCGGTGGCGACCAGCGCGGCGACGACCGCGGAGTCCGGCGCGACGCTCTTGTCGAGATCGCGCACCTCGTCCTCGGCGTACTCCTCCAGGACGCGCCGCCAGCGCCGTACGGCCATGCCGATCCGGTGCTCCGCGCTCTCCAGCGCCGGATCACGGTCCGTCAGCCCCTGTGCGGCCGAGGCCGGTTCACGGCGCCAGGCGTCGTCCACGCGTTCGTCGGCGGCCGTGACGGAACACAGCAGCAGGGCCGACAGGCTCTCGACGAGCGCGTCGAGCAGTTCCTCGGCGGTGCAGTCGAGGGGGTAGGCGCGCCAGCGCTTGAGCGCGTCCCCGGAGAGCACGGCTCCGGCCTGCAGGCGTCCCTTCGCGCGTGCGTGCTCGCTGTCGTACGCCCCGTCGACCGCGGCGGTGAGCCGGGTCGCGGCGGCGTACTGTGCGGCGGTGGCACTGGCCAGTTCCGGCATCCGCGCCTTCAGCGAGTCGAGGACACCATGGGCGGTACGGGCCATGGCCCCGTGACGGGCTCCCGGGTCCTGGACCTGGTGGGTGAGCCACGTACGCAGCGGGGCGACGGCCGTGGCCGGCAGCAGACCTCCGCCCCAGGCGGACTCGGGCAGCTCGGGCACGGTGAAGCGGGGTGCCTCGCCGAGCCCGGCCTTGGTGAGCAGCGCGCCGTACTGCCGGGAGACCTCGGACAGCACCTGGTGCGGCACCCGGTCCAGGACCGTCACCAGGGTGGCCTTCTGCTCCTTGGCGGTACGCAGCAGATGCCAGGGCACGGCGTCCGCGTACCGCGCGGCCGTCGTGACCATCACCCAGATGTCGGCGGCGCAGATCAGTTCGGCGGCCAGTACCCGGTTTTCGGCCACCAGGGAGTCGACGTCGGGCGCGTCGAGGAGGGCGAGGCCGCGGGGGAGCGTGTCGGCGGTTTCGATCCGCAGCACGCGCTCGCCGCGTTCGGTGGTGGCGGGGAGATCGTCGCCGGGCTCCCGATGGGGCATCCACACGCGCGTGAGCTGGGGCAGCACGCGCATTCCGCTGAACCAGTGATGGTCCTCCGGATGGCACACCAGCACCGGGGTACGGGTCGTCGGGCGCAGGACGCCCGCTTCGCTGACCCGGCGCCCCACAAGGGAGTTGACGAGGGTGGACTTGCCGGCACCGGTGGACCCTCCGATGACGGCGAGAAGGGGTGCTTCGGGTTCTCTCAACCGGGGCACCAAATAGTCGTCGAGCTGTGCGAGCAGTTCGTCGCGGTTGGCACGCGCGCGTGGAGCCCCTGCCAGGGGCAGCGGAAAGCGTGCGGCGGCGACACGGTCGCGCAGGGCGGAAAGTGCGTCGAGCAGCTGAGGCCGTACGTCCAAGGTCACCACATGCGAAGAATGCCCAATTTTGGAGTCTTTCTGAAGCATATGGGTATGTCTGCGCGCCGACAGGACACACGGGGCGGAAGGGATGACTGGGGCGCAGGCATAACGAGTGCACAACACCCGATGCGCGAGGCGCCAAAAGCGGTGCACGATTCGTACCCGCCTGCGATTATCAGGACCGCTTCACGCAACCTCCACATCGAGCCACGGAGGCGAAGCGCGAGGGACAGGGATGTGGGAGCCCTATCCTTGTCCCCGGCAAGGTCACGGATCCGCCCACACCCGGGCACCAGGACACAGGCCGACACAACCGGCCCCCGTAGCTCAGTGGATAGAGCAGGCGCCTTCTAAGCGCTTGGCCGCAGGTTCGAGTCCTGCCGGGGGCGCCAGTCTCCGCCCTCCCCTTCGGGAGGGCTTTTTGCTGGTCGAAGCAGGGTTCACTCGATACGGCGAGGCCCCGAACACCTTCTCGATGATCAAGGGATGGGTCCGGGGCCGTACGGCTGTGACCCGGCTTTCGCGGGTGGCCGTCGTACCGGAGCCCACCTTCTGGGGCACGTGGTGGTCCGCTATCCGGCGGGCCGGGAAGATTCCTGTTGGCTTTGAGAGAACGATTCGAGCCAGAGGAGCGGGGTGGCTTCAGCGTCGCTGTTGCCGCCCGGACTCGGACCGGCACGTAGCCAGTTGCAACCGGGTGCCCAGAGAGTCCGGGTGATCGGCGCCAAGGATGCGCACGCGGTCGGTGAGGATCCGTTCCAGCAACTCGGCGGCCTCGGTGTGTCTGCCCAGGCGGTGCAGAGCGTCCGCGAGACTGTTTCCACTGGTCAACGTGTGCGGGTGGTCCGGGCCGAGGGTGCGGGTGCGATCTCTGAGCACGGCCTGGTGCAGTTCTGCGGCGCGGGCCGGATCGCCGCCACGGTTGACCGCGGCGGCGAGGTTGTCGCGGCTCGTGAGCGTTAGGGGATGGTCCGAGCCCAGTACACGGGTGCATTCGGCGATGTTCTGGGTGTGGAGCGTGATCGCCGCGGAGGCGTCACCAAGCCGGCCGAATGACTTGGCCAGATTGTCGCGGCTGGTCAGGGTCAGGAGGTGATCCTCCCCAAGGAGCCTGGTGCGGTCTGTGAGCACCTGAGCGTGCAGGGTGGCGGCCTCGGCATACTGGCCGCGGAGGTTCAGTACGTATCCAACATTGTTGCGGCTCGTGAGCGTATCGGGATGCTCTGGACCCAACACGCGCATCCGGTCGGCAAGGTTCTGGCGATGGATACTCTCCGACCGTTCGTACCAACCGAGGCAGTGAAGGCTGTTGGCGAAGTGGTTGCGGGCAGTGAAGGTGTCGGGGTGATGGTCGCCGAGAGACTCGACGTGATGGTCGAGAACGGCCTGCCGCAGACTGAGCTGGAGGGCGTAGCTTCCGGCGTCGCCCAGCACATCCGCCAGCGTGTTGAGCGCGGCGCAGGCGTCCTCGGCTGGGACGAGACCTGGATGGTCGAGAAGAAGAGGCAGATGCGGGGCGAGCAACCGTGCGGCGTTCCAGCCCGCCGTGCCGACGATCCTGAGCGCCGCAACCTCGCCACGCAGGGCGTTGACCGTTGCTTGTTCGTAGTGTTGGAGACGGTCCGGTTCGTCGGCGGTCACAGTCAGCGCGGTGATCTCGCGGACGAGTGGGTGGAGGGTGACGCTGCGCCCGGCGTAAGGCCCGGCGCCGGATGGGTGCCGCTGTTCTGCCGGTACGCCGAGCAAGCCGTAGCGCTCGAGGCCGGCCAAGGCCTGGTCGACGGCGGCCTGGCCGACGGGCTGACGGAGGGCCGTAGTGAGAAGCTCCGGTGTAATGATGGCCAGTGGCACTGGTGCCTGGGCGAACAGTGCCAGTTGGCGGAGTAGCGGACGGGCCAGCGGAATGCCTTCTCGGTCGAGTTGATCCAGCGAGACCTCCCAGGTGCGCCGGACGGTGGACCTGGAGGCGTTCGGATCATCGGGGCGTGGGTGATCGGCTCCCACCAACGCAGTCAACTCCTCTTCCAGCGCGCTTTGATAAGCGGCGAAGCCACGGTGTCTGCTGGTGGATCCAGTCACGTAGGACCCGGCTGCCTGCAGGGCGAGCGGCAGCCCGCCGAGCCGGGAAGCAAGAGCTTCAGCCTCGGCTGCCGTACCGCCACCAGGTGCGTTGTCCAGCAGGACCCTGCCGCCCGCCGCGACGTCCAGCGGCTCGACCCGTATCAGTTCTGCGGCAGGTCCCCAGGTGGTGGATGACGTGTCACGGCTGGTGACGAGGAACAGACCGCGCCCGTAGGGACGGACCCAACTGCGGTAGTCGGCGACACGCTCGCCTTCGAGGCTGATCTGTTCGGCCTCGTCGAGGTTGTCGACGATTAGTAACCACTTTTTCTTTCCGGCGAGTTGGCGCCACACGGTGTCGGGCAGATTGTCGCTGCCGGATTGTGCCGCGCTGATCGCGCTGCGCGGCAGACCGCAGCCAACTGCTGTTTGGACGAAGTCGTCCGAGAGGATCTCCGGACCGCGCCAGCGAATCCAGAACACCGCGTACCCGTCGCGGCGGGCCTGCTCGGCAAGTGCTGCTGCAAGCGTTGTCTTGCCCATGCCTCCTGCCCCGCACACCACAGCGAACCGGCCGTGGGGATTTTTGAGCAGAGCCATGAGGCGGGCGAGTTCCCGCTCGCGCCCGTGCACGTGCTCAAGGACCACGTGCGGCGGGTGCAGTGAACCGGTCCGGGCACCGGATGCCAATCCGCTGCTGTCCTCGGCCGGAACCTCCAGTCGACGGCTCGCGGTGGCCAGGACCGCGCTCAAAACGCTGAGCAATCCGAAAATCGTCCAGACCACCCAGGGGTGGCCGGCCCATTCCGGCACCGCAGCGCCTGCACGCTCGGCAACGGTCCCCATCACCACCGCGACAAAGGCTCCCAGTCCGGTGATGGCGGCACCTGCTCCGGCACGTGTCCGCACCGCTCGGCTGCGCCGCACGCCCAACCCCCTGAGAGCACCGCTTGTCCGGACGACTCAGCGCATCCGTAGAGAGAACGGTTCCATGGCCCAGCCGACCTGTCGAGGCCCAGTGAGCCGGCACCTCCAGGGGCTGATCGCGGGACTCCAATAGGTGTTGCTGCGTAGGGCAGTTCTATTCCCCAAGGAGCTCCCCACCCAGCCACACCATCGACTGGTCGCGGGCCCGAGCAGAGGCTGCCGTTGATGACGTTCGGACGAGGCCGAATCGCCCGCTGCTCGAATCTGGCACTGGTCGGAGCCCGAGGCGAGATCCGGAAATGCGATCGTGTCGATGGCGTCGACGCAAAGCGGTTCGAGCCAAAGCGCACGCGAGACTGCGGCGACATGACCATTCGCGCGCTTGAATCTGCGGCGCCCCGGCGACATCCCGCGCGGGCTGATTTGAGAGTCGCCGCTTCGTGGTCCGGCGGAACATTTCGCAGGCGGCCGCCGATCACCTCGGTGAGTCCGGCGGTGTCACCTCAGTGTGTGGGACGTCCTGCCCGAGGCCGCGTCGATCTCGTCGTGGGCCTTGGTCAGCAGTTGCATGGCGAGCTCGTTCAGGGCCCGCGCGCCCGCGACCTCCTCGCCGACCCTGGGCTGGTTCGAGTCGGAGGGGTGGCGGCTGGCGTATCCGTGGGCCCGTACCTCGCTGCCGTCGGGAAGCCGCAGCAGGGCGGCCGCGCGCGTGCGGTGGTCGTCCTCCTGGAATTCCAGCTCGACGTGCCAGCCGACCGTGGTCCGTGCCTCCATCGCTGTCATCTGTGTCATAGCGATCACCTCCGAAGCAGCCGCCCCCGGCGAATCCCCTAAGAAAAGTGTGCTCCTCCGGCCGTCCTGGCACGAGGCGGGGGCGCGCGGGGTCACGGAGGGTCACAGGGGGCGGCGCGCCCGTGGCTGTGGGGACCGCGGCCGTGGCTGTGGGGCGACCGCGGCCGTCGTCCGGCCGTCGCGTCCGGCGTCGAGCCCCGCGGGCGGGCTCAGGCGTTCGCGCGACCAGGGTCGGGCGTCCGTACGTCGGAGGTCGCGTGCCGGCCGGGACGGGCTCAGGCGTCGGCGGCCTTGTCCGGTACGGGGCCGACGGTCAGCAGCGGCCGGTAGTGGCCCTTCGGGTAGGGCTCACCGATGAGTTGGTCCTCGGCTTCCACCCAGGCGTGGGCGGCGAAGGGCTGAGTGCGCACACCGGTGCACCAGGTCGGCCAGGTGCCCCGGAACCGGCAGAGCAGGGCGGTGGCGATGGAGCGTTGCAGGCAGTGCTGGCCGGCGCAGCGCAGGCTGACCGACACCACCGCCTGCCGTGCGGCGAGGGCATCGTCGGCACCGGCGGGCCTGGCGCCGCGGCGGCAGAGTTCCAGGATCCGGCGCAGCCGTGCGGGCCTGACGGTGGAAAGGGGACGTGCGAGGGCGACGGCCAGCAGGGGCAGTACCCGTCGGTGCGGAGGCAGCCGCCGCCGTTCGGCCAGGGTGACGGGGACGCTCATGAGGTCACCACCAGGCCGGCGGCGTTCAACTGGTCCAGGATGGCGTGGACGTCGTGTTCGGCCTGCTCGGACCCGATCCTGTGGCGCTGGACGAGTTCGGCCGCGACGTCGTCGGGCGTGCCGCCGTCGAGCAGCCCGCGCAGCACGCTCGTACCGGTCGTGTTGAGCTGGAAGTAGCGGCCCGTGCGCAGGTGCAGCAGGACGGCGCCGCCGTCGGTGTCGGTCGTGACCACGTCAGGGTGCAGGTGCAGGGGCATCGGGTTCCACAGTCTGTGCGACGGGGCGGGTGGTGGCGGTCCGTGCCGCGGGTCGGGTTGCGGCACGCAGCCAGAGTTCGCAGCCGAGCAGGGCTTCGAGCGCGAAGACGGCGGTGAGGTCACGCTGGGGCGCCAGGAGGCGGCGACGGAGGGCGTCGATGTCGACGAGCCCGCGCTCGGCCAGCGCGGAGTCGCCGAAGAGGCTCAGGATCGCGGGAAGGTTCTCGGTGAGCCCGTGGCGCAGGTCCTGGCCGAATTCGCCCTTGGTGGCGCGGCCCAGGATCGCCGGCGGCACGACGCCGTGCATCGCCGTGGCCAGCAGCGGCTTGTAGGACCGCGGATCGGCCTGGTCGTGGGTCCGTACCCGGAGGACGGCGTCGATCACGCGCTGGTCGTAGTAGGGCAGGTCCAGGTGCACTCCGGCGTCGGCGAAGAGCCGCGCCATGAGCCGGTAGTGGGCCGCGGTGGTGCGGACCGCGAGCAGGGTCTGGTGCTGGCCGAGATCCTCGCTCAGTGGCCGGGCCCGCCGCGCGGTGTCTCTCAGTGCCTGGCGGACCAGGTCGCGGCCCGCCGGGGTGATCCAGTCCGGGACCTGTACGGCGTGCAGGCCCCAGCCCATGGCCGGTGCCCGCGGCGGGCGGGGCGCGCCGAGGCCGTCCGCCTGGGCCTGCCACCAGTCGGCCACGTTTCCCGGGCGCAGCATGCCCGCGAGGGCCGGGCCCAGCGGCCAGCGCTTGAGCGCCCGGTTCTGGCGGAGCCGTCGGAGCGCGAGCACCGGGTGGCGTCGCAGCAACGGGGCGAGGTGGCCCGGGGCGGGCGCGAACAGTTCGTCCCCGCCGTGGCCCGCCAGATGCCGGCGGGATCCGCGGTGGGCCAGCAGTCGCGCGTTGTGGTGCAACCGGGCGAGCGCGCGGACGGTGACCATGGGCTGTTCGGGATCGGTCGGTACGCCTTCGAGGTCGAAGATCGAGGGGAGCTCGCGCTGGGTGACCACCAGGTGTTCGGCCCGGTCCAGGGCCTTGATCGACAGGCCGGCGAAGTCGGCGTCGTCATTGGCCGTGTCGGCCTCGGCCCAGCGCAGCGTCAGCAGTTCCGGTGTGTGGCGGGCGGCCAGGAAGCACAGGGACGTCGAATCCATTCCGCCGGACAGGTCGGCACTCACGGGTCCGCGGAGCGGCGCGCCGTCCCCCACCGCCGCGGCGAGTGCCTCGCGTACGCCGACCGCGCCGTCGCTCAGGCCCAGTCGCGGCGCGGGAGGGTTCCACCACACGCGCTCCTCGGCCCGGTCCCGGGTCCACACCAGGCAGCGTTCCGGGGCCAGGGACGAGATTCCCGACCACAGGCACCGCTCGTTCAGCGGAGGTGGCAGGGCGAGGCCGCCGGCCATCCGTACGGCCAGGGACTCCTCGTCGATCGCGGCGCCGAGCGTCTCGGCCAGTACATCGGCCCGGTCTGACGCCAGATCGACGCCGTCGAGACGGGCGTGGAAGATCCGGCTCAGCCCGCTGACGCTGCCCTGCGCACGTACCCGGCCGCCCGTCGAGACCACCAGGTGAGCCGTGCCGGGCAGCAGTGGTATCAGGCCGTCCACGTCGGCGACGGTGGTGATCGAGGCCGCCAGTTCCGACAGCCGTTCCGTACCGAACGGGCAGTCGCCGATCACCGCCACCCGCACCGGGCCGGCCGTGGCCACCGTGATCCGGTCGTCCGTCCAGGAACCCACCAGCCACGGCCGGCCCGACACGTGCGACACCGCGCGCGGCGAGGCGAGCGCCGTACGCGCCCGCATCGCCGCGGCGGCTGCCGTGTCCGGCAAGATCACGAACGGCATCGTCGATCAGGTGTAGAGACCGAAGATCGAGTCGAGGTGCCACCCGCCGAAGCCGAGCGTGTCCTCGCTGAACTCACCGACCTCGATCAGCATCGGAGCGACGTACGGCTCGTCTGTCTGCTCTTCCACGGAACCTCCCTGGTGAATGTCAACTGGCCTGACGACACTAGGAGTTAGTCGGACAGCGATCAACGATCGCGGCGATCATCCCGGCGTCGGCCGTCGATCTTCGGCCGATCTGACGCGCCCGTCCGGAACGGGGTGAAGCGGGCTGGAGCCCGTCCAATCGGGCCGGAGCGCGACCACCCGGCCGGGGTGCGTCCAGCCGGGCCGGGGTGAAGCGGGGCGGTGGGGCGGCGACGGTGGCGAGGTCGGCGGTGGCCCGGCCGTCGGCGCGGCCGAGCGGCAGCGCCTCGGCGCCCGGCCTTGTCCACTGCCACCCGACCGCGGCCTCGAAGTGACCGAAAAGGACAGTCTCTGATCGAAATCGCTTGAGTCTCGGCCGCCGGGCCGTCTGGGTCTCCCCGCCGACGGCCCGGCGCCTCGGGTCAGTTGGTGAAGTAGAGGTACTTCCAGGAGCTGTAGGTGGTGGAGTTGACGGTGTCGCCGGAGGAGTCGTTGACGTAGGCCGACCGGATCCGGACGCGCAGGCCCGCCTCGTCGGAGGAGCCGAGGTCGATGACGCTCTTGCCGTCGGCGCCCAGCGCGTAGTACTCCTCGAAACCGCGGTGCCACTGGCCCTGGACGTAGACGTCGACGTCCAGCCGGTGGTGGCGGCCCGGGTAGTAGCTCATCGTGGTGGTGAACAGCGGGCCGACGTTCTTGCGGAACCAGTAGTACGTCTCCGAGCTCCCGCCGACCTTGCCCGTCTTGTAGTGCTTCGTGACCGAGGTGGAGACGCTCACCTGCGCGTACGCGGTGACCTTGACCGACTTCGGGGCGGTGCGGGCGTCACCGGCGAAGACCGCGGTGACCGTGGTGTCCCGCTTCATGTCCACCACGGCGGAGACGTTCCCGCTGGAGTTGACGGTCGCCCTCTTCACCAGGACGTCGGGCTTGTCCGAGCCGAAGGGGTTGGCCCAGATCTCCACCGTGCGGTTCTTGTAGGTGGTGCCCAGGTGCGCGGTGAAGGTGACGTCCTTGTCGTACGAGTACACCGTGCCGTTGTTGTTCAGGCTCAGCGTGGTCGCGTTCCGGGAGACGGCCACGGTGTCGGAGCCCGACCCCGCGCCGTGGGTCGCGTCGCCCGCGTAGGAGACGGTGTACTTCACGGCGCCGCCGGCGGGCGGGGTGTCGGTGAAGGAGAAGGTGCCGTCGGCCTTGGTCTTCACCGAGGCCAGCGCCTTGCCCGACGGCGACTCCAGGTCCGTCCGCTTCACCGTGAGCACCGTGCCGGCCGGCAGCGCGTCGGTGTTCGCGACCTTGCCGGTGACGGTCAGAGGCTTGGCGCGGGTGGCCGTGGCGGGCGCGCTCACCGTCACCGTGGTCGCGGTCCGGGAGACGGCCACCGTGTCGGAGCCCGACGCGGCGCCGTGGGTGGTGTCGCCCGCGTAGGAGACGGTGTACTTCGCGTCGCCTTCGACGGGTGGGGTGTCGGTGAAGGTGAAGGT
>NZ_JBHTZF010000010.1:6576-8517 GCF_042790435.1 Streptomyces sp. NPDC056738 | reverse complement strand
AAGGTGCCGTCGTCGTTGGTCGTCACGGGCGGCAGCGTCTTGCCCGTGGGTGTCTCTTTGTCGGTGCGGGTGATCGTCAGTGGTGTTCCGGCGGGGAATGGGTCGCCGCCGGTGATCTTTCCGGTGACGGTCAGGGGCTTGCCGGGGACGACCGAGGCCGGCGCGCTCACCGTCACCGTGGTGGTGCTGCGGGCGACGGTCACGGTGCTGGTGGTGGAGGTCGGGGCGTGGGTGGTGTCGCCGGCGTAGGAGACGGTGTACTTCGCGTCGCCTTCGACGGGTGGGGTGTCGGTGAAGGTGAAGGTGCCGTCGTCGTTGGTCGTCACGGGCGGCAGCGTCTTGCCCGTGGGTGTCTCTTTGTCGGTGCGGGTGATCGTCAGTGGTGTTCCGGCGGGGAGCGGGTCGCCGCCGGTGATCTTTCCGGTGACGGTGAGGGGTTTGCCGGGGACGACCGGCGTGGGCGCGTTCACCGTCACCGTGGTGGCGGCCTTGGTCGGCGCGTTCAGCGTGTTGAGGCGGTACGTGCTGCCGTTGCCGGTGACCGCGAAGAGGTGGTCGCCGTCAGGCTCCCAGGCCAGGCCGTCCGGAACGAGGGTGCCGGTACCGGTGTCGGCGAAGTCGTACGTCCGGACCGGCTGGGTGGTGCCGGGCCTGAAGACGTAGACGTCCGGTTTGTTGTACCCGTCGATGCCGGCGGCGACGGTCCCGTCCGCGGCGATGTCGACGGCGTTCGGGTAGGGGTCGGTCGGGTAACTGCCGACTTCCTTCAGGTCGGTGGTGGACAGCACCTGGTGCCGGTAGGGCCAGCCGCTGGCCGTGACGACCTGGTCGCCGTCGGGGGTCACCGCGAGGTCGCGCAGATTGCTGCCGGCCTCGCCCTTGGCCATGCGCCGGGGCGCGTCCGCGCCGGAGACGTCGTACGTCGCCACGGCGGCCGGGCTGATGCCGGGCTCGGCGGCGGCGAGCACGCCGGGCGCGGCCGGGTTGGACGCCAGCCGGGGCGCGTAGTACCAGCGGCTGTCGCTGTCCTGGGCCACGGCGAGGACGGGATCCGTGCCCGACAGGTCGAGGGAGCCGATGTCGCCGTTCGCCGCCGTGCCGTAGCCGAACCAGAGTTTCCCGCCGGCGCGGGCCAGGGTCGCCGGGGCGTCGGCGGTGCCGGTCGAGTAGCGCGCGGACTCGGTGAGGCCCGCCGTGTCGATCGCCGCGATCTCGTCGCTGCCCGCGACGGCCACGTACAGCGTCCGCGAGTCGGCCGAGAGCTCCAGGCCGTCGGCCCCCGGCAGCGATCCGAAGGTCCCGACGACGGTGCCGCTGTAGTCGGTGGCGACGACCTTGCCGTCGGTCCGGTCGCTGACGAAGACGTGCCGGTGCACGCTGTCCACGAGGACATCGGCGACGGAGGCGACGGGCAGGACGGCGTTGCCGTCGGCGTGGGCGGCCGTCGAGCCGAGGCCCGTCAGGGCCACGGAACTGAAGAGGACGGCGAGTGCCGTCGCGGTGGAGATCCTGCGGTTGCGCAAGGTGGTTCGTACCCCCATGAGCCGTGGAAGGCCGCGCGTCACCGGAGGTCGGACGGCACCGGGCGCGGCAAGCTTCGGATGCTTGTGTCATGGATGTGACAACGGAGTCGCCGGAATGGTTGTGCGCCGGAGGAGCCGGTTCCGGGGGTCGTCCGCGCTGCCGGTCCCACCCCCGGCCGAAGCCGGTCCAACCCCCGGCCGAAGCCGAAAGTGGACCTGGCCGAAGCCGGAAGCCGACCCGGCCGAAGCCGGAAGCTGACCCGGCGGAGCGGGCGCGGCGTCAGCGGGTGCTCGTGGTGCGGATGTCGGTGACGTCGCCGGACACCGGCTCCACCTCGACGACGAGGTCGGTCGTGACCGTCGGCGATTCCCCGCCGCCGTAGGTCAGGGTGACGGCGACCTCACGGCTGTCACGACC
>NZ_JBHTZF010000010.1:0-6477 GCF_042790435.1 Streptomyces sp. NPDC056738 | reverse complement strand
CCTCGCCGATCGTCCACTGCACCGGGACGTTCTGGGCTCGCAGGACGCCGTCGGCCTGGTTCTTCTTCTCCCAGGCCGCGAGGCGCTTGGCGAAGACGGGGGTGAGGTAGTGGGCGCGCAGCGCTGTGGCCAGTGCGGTGTCCGGGCCTTCGGGATCGTCCTTCGCGTCGACGTACGCGCCGTAGAAGTCGGCGACCTGGGTCACCGAGTCACCGGTCCTGCCGCTGACCGACCGCACCGCGGCGGATGCCTTCGCGGGGGTGTTGTTGGTGGTGCGGATGTCGGTGATGCGGCCGGTCGGCTCCTGCTTCACGACGAGTCGGGTGGTCGTCGTCGGCGATTCCCCGCCGCCGTAGGTCAGGGTGACGGCGACCTCACGGCTGTCACGACCCTCGCCGATCGTCCACTGCACCGGGACGTTCTGGGCTCGCAGGACGCCGTCGGCCTGGTTCTTCTTCTCCCAGGCCGCGAGGCGCTTGGCGAAGGCGGGGGTGAGGTAGTGGGCGCGCAGGGCCTTGGCCAGTGCGGTGTCCGGGCCGGCGGGGTCGTCCTTCGCGTCGACGTACGCGCCGTAGAAGTCGGCGACCTGGGTCACCACGTCGCCGTTGTAGCCGTGGACCGACCACAGCGTGGCGGACGCCTTCGCGGAGGCCTTGACGGGGGCGGGGACGGAAGCCTGTGCCAGGGCCTGCGTCGACACACCGAGCCCGACGGCCAGGACGAGACCGGCGGCGAAGACCGCGCGGCGGCCCGGACGACGACGTGCGTGGGTGTTCATGCTCATGTCGGTCTTCCTTCTTGAATGGTGGTCCGCGGACGGCCGCCCCGGCCCGCGCCGGGCGCCGAACGCCGGACCCCGGGCACACGAATGCCCGGGACACGGGCACAAGGCGGGAGTCGTCACCAGGCTGCCGGGGCCCTCGAACTCCACCCCGGCCGGTGCGACCCCCACAGCTTCAAAGCCACCGAGCACCCACCGCAACCACCACCGCCGAACCCGCAACGCCGCAACCATCCCACCCCCTCTGACCTGCGCGAACGAGCGCGGCCTGGGATGCCGTACTGGGACGCGGGGACGAGCCTTCCGTCGTGCCGGACACCGCTTGGAGGCCGCCGAGACGGCACAGAGCCCACCGCCCACGATGGGGTGTTACTTGCCGAAGGAGGGCGCGAAACGGCCCCTCACCAGCGGGTTTCCGAAACTCAGCCTGCTGGCACCTGGATCGACGACGCGCAGATCCAGGAGAAGCAGCCAGGCGGGACTGCTCTCAGATAAGGGTTGCCCTTGACGCGTGACGTCCGGCGATACTCCAGCATGAGCAGAATCGCGCAGGTCATCGTGCTGGCGACGTACGCGGACGAGGTCATGGAACCGCTGACCCACCCTGACGAGTCACGTAGCTGGCGCGGTCACTTCGAGCCTCTCAACTTGTTCGTCGGTGGATGGGTCATCGAGTTCAACCGGGTGGCCCCGCGCTCCGGACTGCTGAATCATCTCGAATCGCTTCCGTGGCCCGACCCGGGGAAAGTACAGGTGCTGATCCACGACGAGGAGGACGACTGCTTCGGCCTGTGGATGATTCATGACGGCAAACTGGTCGAAGTGCCGCTGCCACGCACCCAGCGTTTTCACGACCCGGCTCCCCCCTCTGAGGACTACCCGCCGAATCCGGGGTACCTGTGGCGGACGGACGCGGGCGGCAACTTGCCGGAAGACCTCTCCGTAGAACGCCACGATCCGCGGCCCGCCTGGTAGCGCAGGGAGCCGTCATGTCACCTGACGGGAAGTCGCCATGCCCCCTCGTGCCCGTTCGGTTGGCCCACCCACCAAGCATCGTTATCACTCCGCCGCAGGTCAGTAGGGCTCCCGCCCCTGGATCACCTCAGCTTCCCAAGCTGAGAGCGTGACGGGTGCACATCGAGTGGCCGCATCGCCCTTGTTTCCAAGGCGTGTTGCCTTCGGTGTGTCAGCAACGGCCATCTGCACGGTGCAGTCTGTCGTCACTGTTCCGTCACAAGCAGTCGCCGCACGGAACCCTGCCGCTCTCCCGCCCTATCTGCACTCACGCACCACGACCACGCGTACCGCGGGGCAACGACCGACGACCGAAACCCGCGGACGAGACGACTCAGGGGGACGACAGCATGCGTCACAGCAACGGCATTCGCAGGACAGGTCTGGCGACGACGGCGGTCACGGCCGTCGCGGCGGCGGTGACCGGCATCCTGCCCGGCACCGCCATGGCGGCGAGCACCACCACCACCTCTACCCCGCCGCCCGCCTGTTCGGCCTCCGCCCTCCAGGTCAGCGCCCGGCAGGCCGCCCACCCGCCCGTCGGGACCGGGACCGGGGCGGCGGTCGTGCAGTTCACCAACGTCTCTCGGAAGACGTGCGTCCTGAAGGGCCATCCGACGGTCGCGGGCGCCGGCAACGGCTCCCCCGCCCACAACACCCCGCTCAAGGTCACCCCCACCGGCAGGGCGGCCACCGTGACGGTCCGGCCGCACGGCAAGGCGTGGGTGAAGCTGACCTTCGTCCAAGTCCAGGGGGAGGGCGACGGCTACTGCGTGTCGGGCAAGACCCCGGCGGCGTATCCGACGATGGTCATCGGGCTGCCGCACTCCGGGAAGCACCAGGTCGCCCTGAACGACGGGTGGTGGGCCGAGTGCGACAACAAGGTGACCGTCACCCCGGTCTCGGCGGTCAAGCCTTCCTGACCCCCCGTCCACAAAACGAGCAGCCTGCATGACGATCGCGCTGAGGTTCAGACGGGGCGTGTCGAAGGTGCCGGCTGTCGGTCGAGCGGGCTGAAGCTGGGCCGTCTCTGGGCCGTCCGACGTTGCTCTACAGCGGCCAATGACGACCAACGATGACGGCCAAGTTACGAGCCCATCGCCCCTGAGCAGCGAAAACGCAGGTCACCAAGATCTCCGGCAAAACCCAGGGCAAGAAGAAGTAGGTCCGGCTGATTTGGCGCCCCCAGCGTCGGCGCTTCTGCGTGCCGGATCGAGCACCTGCGGTCGGACCGAGGATAGTTCCGGATGGTTCCGATCATCTCTTGGCCTATGGGGTGTTGTGGGAACTCGTGGGGCGGTGGGGTCGTCTGCGTTGGTGCGTTGTCCAGCGTGCTCGGTGGTTGTGCGTCTCCGAGAGGGAGGGGTCTGAGGTGGCTGAAGAGATCGGGATCGCGGAGGCTGTGGAGTACCTGCGTGCGGAGTTGGTGGCTGCGGCGGCAGGCAGTAGCGCCGGCCCGCGGTTTGAAGTCGGGCCGGTGGAGCTGGAGTTCTCCGTGGAGATGCGCAGGGAGGCCAAAGGCAAGGCCGGGCTGAAGGCGTGGGTGGTGTCGGCCGATGCGGAGGCGTCGGTGTCGAAGGCGTCGGTGCACCGGGTGAAGCTGGTGCTGACGCCGAAGGACACGGTGACCAACGGCGCCTATCACGTGAACACCGACCGTCCGGATGAGACGGGCGAGTTGCTGGGTTCGCGTTTCGGCGAGTAGAGCCACGCATCCCGCCTCACCGCCCGTGGGATGCCGGTGAGGCGGGTACGTGTCTATCGGGGATCTTGGCGTGATCGTGGGAAGGTCTGGTCAGGGTGGACAGGGCGCGAGTGACGGTGGTGCGGTCCGGGGAGGCGCGGGGATCGGGGTATGTGCTGGGGGGTCGGCTGGTGCTGACGGCCGCGCACGTGCTGAAGGATCCGTCCCGTGTGTCGGTGCAGCTTCCCGGTCGGGCAGGTCTGGTGAAGTGCCAGGTCGTGTGGCGGCGGCTGGAGGACGGACCGCAGGGATGGGATGCGGCGCTGCTGCTGGCGGATGGGGATCTGTCGGAAGGGCCGTTGCCCGGGGTGCGGTGGGGACGACTGGTGACCATGCGGGCCTGTCCCGCGCAGGCGCTCGGTTTCCCGGAGGCCGGGAAGGCCGGCGCACAGGCGGTGTCGCTGGTGCAGCGGGACGGGCGTGTGCTGCCAGAGAACGGCCGGGACCGGGACCGTTACGTCCTGGTCGGGGACATGGGCGCCGAACCACTGGAGGACGGCGGGGCAGCGAAGAAGGCCTCGCCGTGGGGCGGGATGTCGGGTGCGGCACTGTGGTGCGGCAGCGGACGTGACATGCCGGCGCTGCTGACCGGCGTGGTGGTCGGTGACGCGCCCGGCTGGAGTCATACCCAGCTGGAAGCCGTGCCCGCCTACGTGCTCGCGTCGGATCCGCGGGTGCGCCGACTGGTGGAGCAGCACACCGGGCAGCCGATGTTCCTGGAGCCCGCCGACCTCCAGGACGTCACCGACCCCCTTGCCGTTCCCCAGCCACCACAATCTCCCGCTGACCTGCTGCGCCCCGAGCAGGCGGTGGTGTCCTTCATGGGTCGCGACGACCTCCTGAAGGAGCTGGAACATTGGTGCAAGCCCACCCCTCGCGCGGCCGGGACCGGGCTCGCCATACCCAGGCGGCGACTGGAGCCCAAGGAGGAGGGCCAGACCGGCCCGGCGGGTGCGGCTGCAGACGGCGTCTGGGGGTGGGGCAAGAGCCTCGTGCGCGCCCGGCTGCTCACCGGTCGGGGTGGCGCGGGCAAGACCCGGCTGTCCGGCGAACTCGCCGCCCGGATGGCGGTCCGGGGCTGGACGACCATCCGCCTGACCACCGACACCACCGTGCCCTTGGGCGTCCTGTCGCAGGTGCGCCGGCCGTTGCTGATCGTGGTCGACTACGCAGAGACCCGCACACAGCAACTCCATGCCTTGCTCGAAGCTGTCGACCACGACCAGGTCACCGCCCCGGTCCGGGTGCTGGCTCTGGCGCGCGCTGCGGGCGACTGGTGGACCCGCGCCGCCCAGCACCGCCGCGGCCAGGCCCTGGCCAGTGCGCCCGTGGCCGCGGTACCAGCGTTGCACCACACGCCTGACGAGCGTGCCACCGCCTTCCAACGGGCGGCAGGTGACTTCAGCATGCGCCTGCACCGCCTGTCTCCCGCCGTCGACTGGCCGGCCCTTCTGCCTGCTGTCCTTGCTCCGGCCGCCCGGCCGCCGCTGACCGGATCGGAGTTCGACACCCCGCTATCGGTGCAGATGGCCGCGCTCCTCGCCCTGCTCGACGCCACCGGTACCCCGCAGCCCACCGATCCGGCCCGCTCGTTGGAAGGCAGGCTCCTGGGGCACGAGCGCAATTACTGGGATGAGACCGCCGACCGTCGGCAAGGCTTGTGCGGGGAACGCGCCGGGGGGGAGACCCGTTCCCTGGCTGTTGCCCTGGCCTGCATGGTCCCCGCAACCAACCGTGACGACGCCCGAGCTCTACTGGCACACCTGCCTGGCCTGACCGGCGACAGCGCGGCCGGCGTACGCGGGGAGCTGGCCACCTGGCTCAAAGACCTGTACCCCGCACCGGCTGGAGCGGAATGGGGCAGTCTCCAGCCCGACCGGATCGCTGAGCACCACCTTGGGACGGAGGCCGGTCGCGAACCGGACTTGTTCACTCGCATCCTCACCCATCTTCCCGGCCGGCAGGCCACCCAGGCTCTGACCGTCCTGGCCCGGACCAGTCAACACCTTCCGTACCACGAGGTGATCAGCCGCATCCTGTGCGACGCCGTCGCCAGTGCCCCGACGGTCCTGGCGCCGGCCGCCCTGACCACCGCCACCCGAACCCCCCACCCGGCACCCCTGATCGCCGCCCTCACCAAGCTGACCCACACCACCTCAGACATCACAATGCTCCAGGCGCTGAGCGACCAGATCCCGCACGCCACCCTCGCGCTCAGCGAATGGGCCGCCACCCTCACCACAATCCTGGCCGAACACCACGACACACCGACAGCCGATCCCGCAGTTCTCGCCGCCTCGCTGAACAACCAGTCCGTCCGTCTGGCGGAGCTGGGGCGCAGGGAGGACGCCCTCACCGCCGTCACCCGTGCCGTGGACGCCTACCAGGCTCTGGCCGACCAGCGGCCGGACGCCTTCCTCCCCAACTTCGCCGCCTCGCTGAACAACCAGTCCGGCTGTCTGGCGGACCTGGGGCGCAGGGAGGACGCCCTCACCGCCGTCACCCGTGCCGTGGACACCTACCAGGCTCTGGCCGACCAGCGGCCCGACGCCTTCCTCCCCAACTTCGCCATGTCGCTGAACAACCAGTCCAACCGTCTGGCGGACCTGGGACGCAGGGAAGAGGCCCTCACCGCCGCCACCCGTGCCGTCGACACCTACCAGGCTCTGGCCGACCAGCGACCAGACGCCTTCCTCCCCGACCTGGCCATGTCGCTGAACAACCAGTCCAACCATCTGGCGGACCTGGGGCGCAGGGAAGAGGCCCTCACCGCCGCCACCCGCGCCGTCGAGATCCGCGAAACCCTGGCCGAGCAGCGACCGGATGCCTTCCTCCCCGACCTGGCCATGTCGCTGAACAACCAGTCCAACCATCTGGCGGACCTGGGGCGCAGGGAAGAGGCCCTCACCGCCATCACCCGCGCCGTCGAGATCCGCGA
>NZ_JBHTZF010000009.1:0-390789 GCF_042790435.1 Streptomyces sp. NPDC056738 | reverse complement strand
TGGCGAAGCTGAGAACTTAAGCGCCAGTAAACGGCGGTGGTAACTATAACCATCCTAAGGTAGCGAAATTCCTTGTCGGGTAAGTTCCGACCTGCACGAATGGCGTAACGACTTCTCGACTGTCTCAACCATAGGCCCGGTGAAATTGCACTACGAGTAAAGATGCTCGTTTCGCGCAGCAGGACGGAAAGACCCCGGGACCTTTACTACAGTTTGATATTGGTGTTCGGTTCGGCTTGTGTAGGATAGCTGGGAGACTTTGAAGCAGCCACGCCAGTGGTTGTGGAGTCGTCGTTGAAATACCAGTCTGGTCGTGCTGGATGTCTAACCTGGGTCCGTGATCCGGATCAGGGACAGTGTCTGATGGGTAGTTTAACTGGGGCGGTTGCCTCCTAAAGAGTAACGGAGGCGCCCAAAGGTTCCCTCAGCCTGGTTGGCAATCAGGTGTTGAGTGTAAGTGCACAAGGGAGCTTGACTGTGAGACCGACGGGTCGAGCAGGGACGAAAGTCGGGACTAGTGATCCGGCGGTGGCTTGTGGAAGCGCCGTCGCTCAACGGATAAAAGGTACCCCGGGGATAACAGGCTGATCTTCCCCAAGAGTCCATATCGACGGGATGGTTTGGCACCTCGATGTCGGCTCGTCGCATCCTGGGGCTGGAGTCGGTCCCAAGGGTTGGGCTGTTCGCCCATTAAAGCGGTACGCGAGCTGGGTTTAGAACGTCGTGAGACAGTTCGGTCCCTATCCGCTGTGCGCGTAGGAATATTGAGAAGGGCTGTCCCTAGTACGAGAGGACCGGGACGGACGAACCTCTGGTGTGCCAGTTGTCCTGCCAAGGGCATGGCTGGTTGGCTACGTTCGGGAGGGATAACCGCTGAAAGCATCTAAGCGGGAAGCCTGCTTCAAGATGAGTATTCCCACCCCCTTGAGGGGTTAAGGCTCCCAGTAGACGACTGGGTTGATAGGCCAGATCTGGAAGCCCGGTAACGGGTGGAGGTGACTGGTACTAATAGGCCGAGGGCTTGTCCTCAGTTGCTCGCGTCCACTGTGTAGTTCCCAGACAACGAACGGTTGTGCTGGCTGAACAGTTCCACTTAATCAATTGAAAAGTGTGCTTGTTCGCTGCCCGTTCGAGGCCTCGTTTCATCACGAGGCGTCTGACAGGGTTTCGGTGGTCATAGCGTGAGGGAAACGCCCGGTTACATTCCGAACCCGGAAGCTAAGCCTCACAGCGCCGATGGTACTGCAGGGGGGACCCTGTGGGAGAGTAGGACGCCGCCGAACTAAATTTGGAGGACCCTTGGTCCCAGCGACTCGCTGGGGCTGAGGGTCCTTTTTGTTTTGCCGAAGCGCGCCGGGTACCCGGCTGCGCGAGAATGACTTGCGGTACCGAAGACAGGAGTCACCCCATGTCCACCAACTCTCCCGACGAGCGACCGGAGCGCGACCAGCGCCGTCGTGACAGTGGTGACCGCGGTGACTACCGCGGTGGTCCGCGCCGAGACAACGACCGTGGTGGCGCCGGCCGTCGCGACGATCGCCGCGACGGTGACCGTGGCGGTGACCGCGGGGGCGACCGTGGCGGCTTCCGCCGCGACGACAACCGCGGTGCCGGCAGCGGCAGCGGCGGCGGTGGCTACCGTGGCCGTGACGACCGCCGTGAAGGCGATCGGGGCGGCCGGCCGCCGTTCCGTCGTGACGACCGTCCGAGCGGCGGCCCCCGCCGTGACGACCGTGGTGGCAGCGGCGGCGGCTTCCGCCGTGACGGCGACCGTCCCGCCTTCAACCGCGACGACCGTCCCAGCAGCCCCCGCCGTGATGACGACCGCGGCGGCTACCGCCGCGACGACCGCCAGGGCGGCGGTGACCGCGGTGGCTTCCGCCGTGACGACAACCGTGGTGGTGGCAGCGGCGGTGGCTTCCGTCGTGACGACCGTGGTGGCAGTGCCGGCGGTTTCCGCCGTGACGACAACCGCGGTGGCGGCAGCGGCGGCGGTGACCGTGGCGGCTTCCGTCGCGACGACAACCGTGGTGGTGGCAGCGGCGGTGGCTTCCGTCGTGACGACCGTGGTGGCAGTGCCGGCGGTTTCCGCCGTGACGACAACCGTGGTGGTGGCAGTGCCGGCGGTTTCCGCCGTGACGACAACCGTGGCGGCGGCAGCGGCGGCGGTTTCCGTCGCGACGACCGTCGCGACGACCGTGGTGACTTCCGTCGTGACGACCGGCGTGACGAGCGTCGAGGCGACGACCGGGGCGGTTTCCGCCGCGACCCGGACCGTCCGGCCCCCTTCCGTCGTGACGACCGCCCCTCCGGCCCCCGTCGTGACGACGACCGCGGGCCCCGCGGCGACTTCCGCCGTGACGACCGCGGCCCGCGCCGCGACGACGACCGTGGTGGGTTCCGCCGTGACGACAGCCGGGGCGGTGGCGACTTCCGTCGTGACGACCGGCGTGACGACCGTCGGGGCGACGACCGGGGCGGTTTCCGCCGTGACCCGGACCGTCCCTCGTCCTTCCGTCGTGACGAGCGGCCCTCCGGCCCGCGCCGTGACGACGACCGTGGTGGGTTCCGCCGCGACGACAGCCGTGGTGGCAGCGGTGGCAGCGGTGGCGGCTTCCGTCGCGACGAGCGCAGGGACAGCGACCGTCCGCCGTTCCGCCGTGACGACCGTGGCGACTTCCGTCGTGACGAGCGGCCCTCCGGCCCGCGCCGTGACGACGACCGTGGTGGGTTCCGCCGCGACGACAGCCGTGGTGGCAGCGGAGGCGGCTTCCGTGGCCGTGACGACCGGGGGCGCGACGACCACCGTGGTGGACCGCGCCGCGACGACCGGGGCGGGCGTCCCGGTGGCTTCCGCGGCCGCGACGACCGCGGTGGCGACGACCGCCGCGGAGGCGGCCGCTACCGCGACGAGCGGGAGCGTGACCGCGAGCCGATCAAGCGTCTGCCGATCCCGGACGACGTCACGGGTGAGGAGATCGACCAGGACGTGCGGCAGGAGCTCCTCAGCCTGCCCAAGGGCCTGGCCGAGGACGTCTCCCGCAACCTGGTGATGGTCGCCCGGCTCATCGACGAGGACCCCGAGGCCGCCTACGCGTACTCGAGGATCGCCCTGCGGCTGGCCTCCCGTGTCGCCGCCGTGCGCGAGGCCGCCGGCTTCGCCGCGTACGCGAACCAGAAGTTCAGCGAGGCGCTCGCCGAGTTCCGTGCCGCACGCCGGATGACCGGTGGCGTGGAGCTGTGGCCCGTGATGGCCGACTGCGAGCGTGGCATGGGCCGGCCCGAGAAGGCGCTGGAGATGGCGGGCGCGCCCGAGGTGCAGAAGCTGGACAAGGCGAGCCAGGTCGAGATGCGGCTCGTGGCGGCCGGTGCCCGGCGTGACATGGATCAGCTCGACGCGGCCATCGTCACCCTCCAGAGCCCCGAGCTCGCCTCGAACTCCGTCCAGCCCTGGACCGCCCGACTGCGGTACGCCTACGCCGACGCGCTCCTCGCCGCCGGACGTGAGGGCGAGGCACGTGAGTGGTTCGCCAAGACCGTCGAGTCCGACAAGGACGGCAGCACGGACGCGTCGGACCGCCTGGCCGAGATGGACGGCGTCGAGTTCGTCGACGCCCTCGTCGAGGACGACGAGGCCCCGACGGCGGTCACGGCCGAGCCCCGCGTCACCGACGAGCACCGGGACGAGGACGCGGACGACGTCGAGGACGACGAGGACGACGAGGACGACGAGATCGAGTCCGTGACCGCGGACGCGGTCACGGACGAAGCCGACGCCCTCGACGAGGACGCGGACGACGAGGACGAAGACGAGGACGACGCTCCTCACCGTCCGCAGAGCTGACGCCGGACACCACGGCGCAAACACGTGGGCGGCGGGACACCGGAAGGTGCCCTGCCGCCCACGTGGCGTTTCCGCGGGTGTTTCCCGGGATCGCGGTGTCTCAGGGAGTGAGTGCCCGCAGGACGAGACCGGACGCCGGCTTCGGCCCGAAGGAGGTCGACTTGCGCGGCATCGTGACCCCTTGGCGGGCGAGTTCGCGTACGACTTCCTCGTGGACCGGGTGCATCAGGACGGCCGTGCCCCCGTCGTGCTCCGCCTTCTCGACCGTGGCGGTCGTGTCGTGGATGTAGGCGATGTGCGCGGGAGAGTCCTCCGGGATGCCCCAGACATGGTCCAGGAGCGTGGCGTGTAGGACCGTCGCGTCCAGTGAACGCCAGGCCTCGGGGTGCTCGGCCGGGATCGTACGGGCGAGGAGGTCCGGCGACGGGCGGTCGACGAGGTGGAAGGCGCCGTCGCCGGCGAGGAGGAAGGCGTTCCCCTCGGCGGCCGCCGCTCCGAGGGCCTCCAGCGCCTCGGGGAGGGGTACGTCGAGGCGGCGTACGCGGAAGGAGTCCCCGAGCGCGGCCAGCGCGTCGGCGACCGGCAGGCGGTGCAGCAGGCGGTGGATGGCCCGGACGCGCAGCGGGTAGCGGGCGGTGTCCACCAGGAGCACCAGGCCGTAGTCCCAGGGGCTCGGCGAAGGATGCTCCGCGCGTAGACGAAGGTACGTGGCCCAGCGGTGGTGTCCGTCGGCGATCAGGGCCTGGTGCCGGCCGAGGTCCGTGCGGATCTCCGTGAGCTCCGCCGGGTCGGTGACCGCCCACAGGCGATGGCTGATGCCGTCCTCCGTGGTGGTGGACAGCAGCGGCGGCAGGTCGGCGGTGCGCTCGATGACGGCGGCGGTGCCGTATCCGGAGCCGTTGCCGCGATAGGTCAGCAGCAGGGGTTCGAGGTTGGCGGACGTGGCACGCATCAGGGCCGCGCGGTCCGCGATGACGTGCGGCATCACGTCCTCGTGGGGGAGCACGACACCGTCGGCCGGGTCGGACAGCCGCAGATTGCCGATCACGCCCCGTTGCAGCAGGTCGCCGTCGCGCTGCTCGTACACGTACAGGCCCGGCTCCGGATCGGCGGCCAGGATGCCCTCCGACAGCCAGCGGTCCAGCGTGTCGGCCGCCTGGCGGTTGCGGGCGGCCGGGGTGCCGTCCTGCGGGAGGATGAGCCGGACGATGTTGTACGGGTCGGCCGATTCGAGTTCGAGCAGTCCGTCGGGCCGGACGATCACGTCGTACGGCGGGGACGTCACGGCGGCCAGGCTGCCGACCCGGTCGGGGTCGTAGCGCAGGCCTCGGAACGGGGTGAGTTCGAGGCCGCTCCCTGCCGGTGTTTCCTCCTCGGGACCTGCATAGTTCATTGGGGCATCGTAAGTGTGTCCGGCGCATGCGGGATGATCGGGGCAACGGGATCGAACGAGGAGCGATGCGCAATGAGCCAGACCGTCAGGACGCGGCCCGAGGGCAGTCGGCAGGCCCTGAGCGAGGCGTACGACACCGCGCTGCTGGACCTGGACGGTGTGGTGTACGCGGGCGGTGACGCCATCGCCCACGCCGTGGACTCGCTGGCGACGGCGCGCGCGGGCGGGATGCACCTCGCGTACGTCACCAACAACGCGTTGCGCACCCCGGACGCGGTCGCCGGGCATCTGACGGAGCTGGGCGTCCCGACGGTGGCGTCGGACGTCATCACCTCGGCACAGGCCGTGGCCCGGCTCATCAGCGAGCAGGTGCCGGCGGGGTCGCGGGTGCTGGTCATCGGCGGCGAGGGGCTGCGGGTCGCGCTGCGCGAGCGGGGGCTGGAGCCGGTGGACTCGGCGGAGGACGAGCCCGTCGCCGTCGTGCAGGGGTACGGCGGTCCCGATCTGACCTGGTCCCGCTTCGCGGAGGCGTGCTACGCCATCGCGCGCGGGGTGCCCTGGTTCGCCTCCAACACGGATCTGACGATTCCGGGCGCGCGGGGAATCGCGCCGGGGAACGGCGCCGCGGTGGAGGTGGTCCGCATCGCCACGGGTGCCGAGCCGCAGGTGGCGGGCAAGCCGTTGCCCCCGATGCACCGCGAGACGATTCTGCGGACCGGGGCCGACCGGCCGCTGGTGGTCGGGGACCGGCTGGACACGGACATCGAGGGCGCCTTCAACGGCGAGGTGGACTCGCTGCTCGTCCTCACCGGTGTGACGGACGGGGCGCAGCTCCTGGCCGCGCCGCCGCAGCACCGTCCGACGTACGTCGACGCCGATCTGCGCGGCATGCTCACCGGGCAGCCCGAGGTCGTCGAGGCGGGTGACGGGTTCCGCTGCGGCGGCTGGACGGCCACGGCCGGCGGCGACGCGCTGGAGCTGACGGGCGAGGGCGAGGCCCTGGACGGGCTGCGGGCGCTGTGCGCGGCGGCCTGGACGGCGGCGGGCGAGGGCGTGTGCGAGCTGGACGGCGGAAAGGCGCTGGCCCGGCTGGGCCTGTAGGTACTGCGGGACCGGCTCGGCCCCCGACCGGCCAGGACAGACCGGCCAGGACAGACCGGCCGGTCCTGGCCGGCCCGGGGCGCGGGCGTCGTGGGCGGTGCCTGCTCATGCCGGGCCGGTCCGGCATGCGGTCTGACCCGGCATGCGGTCTGACCCGGGCTTCGGTACGGCATCAGGTGTGCGGGCACCTCCAGGCGCGACGCGAGGGTAGGCTAACCTAACCTCGTGTTGGTCGACAGTCCTCCTGAACAGCGCGCGGAAACCGCCCCCGCGCCCCCAAGCCGCCGGGCGATACGCACTCTTGGACTCCTCGTGTCCGTGGGGATCCTGCTGCTGGTCGCGTTGGCGAGCATCGCGATCGGCGCGAAAGCGCTGCCGTTGGACCAGGTGTGGCACGGCCTGTTCCACGACTCGGGGACGTACGCGGACGTCGTCGTCGGTGACCGGATCTCGCGCACGGTGCTCGGGCTGCTGGTCGGCGCCGCGCTCGGCCTCTCCGGTGCCGTCCTCCAGGCGCTGACCCGCAATCCGCTGGCCGACCCCGGTCTGCTGGGGATCAACGCGGGCGCGTCCGCCGCCGTCGTCACGGCGATCACGTACTTCGGCGTCACCTCGCTGAGCGGCTACGTCTGGTTCGCCTTCTTCGGCGCCGCGGCCGTCGGGGCGCTCGTCTGGTTCCTGGGCGGCAGCCGGGGCGCGACCCCGGTGCGGCTCGCGCTCGCCGGAACCGCGATCAGCGCCGCGCTGTACGGCTATCTCCAGGCCGTGATGATCATGGACGACGCGGCGCTCGGCAAGATGCGCTTCTGGACCGTCGGCTCGCTCGCCTCGGCGACCGACTCGACGATCGAGCAGGTGGCCCCCTTCCTCGGCGTCGGCGCGCTCGTCGCGCTGGCCCTCGCCCGGCCGCTGAACGCGATGGCCATGGGCGACGACACCGCCCGAGCGCTGGGCGCCAACCTGAACCGCACCCGCGCGCTGTCCATGGCCGCCGCGACCGTGCTCTGCGGCGCCGCGACCGCCGCCTGCGGACCGATCGTGTTCGTCGGGCTCATGGTCCCGCACGCCGTCCGCTCCTTCACCGGGCCCGACCTGCGCTGGATCCTGCCGTACGCCACCGTCCTGTCGCCCGTGCTACTGCTCGGCGCCGATGTCCTGGGGCGCATGGTCGCCCGGCCGGCGGAGCTTCAGGTCGGCATCGTCACCGCGGTGCTGGGCGGCCCGGTCTTCATCTTTCTCGTACGGCGACGGAGGACGGCGCAGCTGTGACGACCCCACGTGTCCCCAGCACCCGGACCGCCCGCGAGGGGAGCGCCCCGGCACTCCCCTCGCGCCGTGTCCGGGCCGTCCGCACCGTCGGCGGCCTGTCCGTCCGGCTCGACGTCCGCATGGCCGTCGTGGTCGTCCTGCTGCTGCTGGCCGCGGCCGCGGCGAGTGTGGTGCTCATCGGCACCGGCGACTTCCCGATCCCGGCCGGCGACGTCCTCAGGACCCTGGCCGGCGACGGCAGCCCCAGCCAGGAGTTCATCGTCAACGACCTGCGGCTGCCGCGCGTCCTCGTCGGACTGCTGGTGGGCGCCTCGCTCGGGCTGGCCGGAGCGCTCTTCCAGTCGATCTCCCGCAACCCGCTGGGCAGCCCCGACGTGCTCGGGCTCGGACAGGGGGCCACGGCCGGCGCCCTCGTCATGATCGTGCTGTTCTCGGGCAGTGCGACCGAGGTCGCCCTCGGAGCGCTCGTCGGGGGGCTGCTGACCGGGCTCGCCATCTACCTGCTGGCCTGGAAGCGGGGCGTGCACGGCTACCGTCTCGTCCTGGTCGGCATCGGTGTCTCCGCGATCGTCACGGCGGTCAACGGCTACCTCCTCACCAAGGCCGACCTCGTCGACGCGGCCCGCGCCGTCGTCTGGATGACCGGTTCCCTCAACGGGCGGGACTGGGCCCAGGTCTGGCCGCTGCTCATCATGTGCGCCGTCCTCGTCCCGCTCGTCCTCGGCAACGCGCGCGGGCTGCGGATGATGGAGATGGGCGACGACGTCTCGTACGCCCTCGGAGTGAGCGTCGAGCGGACGCGGCTGCTGCTGATGGTGGCCGCCGTGCTGCTCACCGCGGGTGCCACCGCCGCCGCGGGCCCGGTCGGTTTCGTGGCGCTCACCGCGCCGCAGCTCGCCCGGCGGCTCACCCGCTCGCCCGGACCGAACCTGATGGCCTCGATGTGCATGGGCGCGACCCTGCTCATCGTCGCGGACTGGGCCTCGCAGCGCGCCTTCGGCGCCGACCAACTGCCCGTCGGCGTCGTGACCGGCGTCCTCGGCGGCGTCTACCTGCTGTGGCTGCTGGTCACCGAACGCAAGGCGGGCCGGATATGAGCGGTCCGGTGCAGGCCACCCCCGTGACCGCGGACGAGAACACCCCAAGGAGCACTGTGAACCGCCTGTCCGCCGACGACGTCACCCTCGCCTACGACCAGCGCGTCATCGCGGAGAAGCTGTCGGTGGAGATCCCCGACAACTCCTTCACCGTGATCGTCGGCCCGAACGCCTGCGGGAAGTCCACCCTGCTGCGGGCCCTGTCGCGCATGCTGAAGCCCTCGGCCGGACGGGTCCTGCTCGACGGGCAGGCGATCCAGTCGATGCCCGCCAAGAAGGTGGCGCGCACCCTCGGGCTGCTGCCGCAGTCGTCGATCGCGCCGGACGGGATCACGGTCGGCGACCTCGTCGGCCGGGGCCGCTACCCCCACCAGGGCCTGCTGCGCCAGTGGTCCGCGGAGGACGAGCGGGTCGTCCAGGAGTCGATGGCCTCGACCGGGGTCGCCGAACTCGCCGATCGCTATGTCGACGAATTGTCCGGCGGCCAGCGCCAGCGCGTCTGGATCGCGATGGCGCTCGCGCAGCAGACCCCGCTGCTCCTGCTGGACGAGCCGACGACCTACCTCGACATCCAGCACCAGATCGACGTCCTCGACCTGTGCGCCGAGCTCCACGAGACGCAGGGCCGCACCCTGGTCGCCGTCCTGCACGACCTCAACCACGCGGCCCGCTACGCCACCCACCTGATCGCGCTGCGCGACGGCGAGGTCATCGCCCAGGGCGCCCCGAACGACATCGTCACGGCCGACCTGGTCGAGGAGGTCTTCGGGCTGCGCTGCCAGGTCATCGACGACCCCGAGACCGGGACGCCCCTCGTGGTGCCCGCGGCCCGCAAGGCCAGGGTCCGCGCCGCGGTGGCCGCTACAGAAGCGTCCTGAGCCGCAGCAGGTCGCGCAGGCCCGCCTCCAGCTTCACCCGGCCCGAGCCCCAGGCCTTGGCGAAGTTCAGCTCGCCGTTCACCATCGACACCAGGTCGTCGCCCTTCATCGTCAGGCGGATCTGGGCCCGCTCGGGGGGCGGGCCCTGGAGGGTGTCGAGCACCTCGATCCGGCCGCCCCTGAGCCGGCCGACGAAGGTGATGTCCAGGTCGGTGATACGGCAGCTCAGCGAGCGGTCAAGGGCCGCCGCGGCGCGTACGTCGCCGTCGGCGCCCGCCATGTTGTCCGAAAGTTTGTCGAGTGCGGCGCGGCACTCCTCAGTCGTCGCCATCGTGATCGACGGTACCGCAGCCCTTCGCGGTAGCGTCGGGGCATGAACGACTCAGTGCCCGAGGGCGAGCTCCCCGAGCCCGGGACCGCGGGGGAGCCCGGCCCGGCCGCGGAGGCCGAACCGGAACCCGCGTACGACCCCGCCGCGCCGGCCCCGCTGGACGTCCCGCGCGTCCCGACGGGCCACGCCGACGTCGACGCCCGGCTGGACCGGCTGGCCGACGCCGACCACCTCGCGACGGACGGACACCTCGAGGTGTACGAGGATGTGCACCGGGGGCTGCGCGACGAGCTCACCGCGCTCGACGTCCGCCCGGGAGCCCCGGCTCCCGCCGGCCGCCCGCCCGCCGGCCCGTAAGTGAGATCCTTCGGGTCACCCGGAGAACGTTCCGGGCCCCCCTTTCCATCGCCGTACGACCGCAGGAGCTGAACCGAACGTGGCAGGAGTGGCACGCCGCCGCCTCGACGCCGAGCTGGTCCGCAGGAAGCTCGCCCGCTCGCGCGAGCACGCCGGGCAGCTCATCGCCGCGGGCCGGGTCAGCGTGGGCAAGACCCTCGCGACCAAGCCCGCCACGCAGGTCGAGACCGCCGCGGCGATCGTGGTCAGCAAGGACGACAGCGACCCCGACTACGTCTCGCGCGGCGGACACAAGCTCGCCGGCGCCCTCGCCGTCTTCGAGCCGCAGGGCCTGAAGGTCGAGGGACGGCGGGCGCTGGACGCCGGCGCCTCCACCGGAGGCTTCACCGACGTACTGCTGCGCGCGGGCGCCGCCCATGTCGTCGCCGTGGACGTCGGTTACGGACAACTTGCATGGTCTCTCCAGAGCGATGAACGCGTCACCGTCAAGGACCGTACGAACGTACGCGAGTTGACGTTGGAGGCGATCGATGGGGAGCCCGTGGACCTTGTTGTCGGGGATCTGTCCTTCATCCCGCTCGGACTGGTGCTGCCCGCCCTCGCGCGGTGCACGGCGCCGGATGCCGACCTGGTGATGATGGTCAAGCCGCAGTTCGAGGTGGGGAAGGACCGGCTGGGCAGCGGCGGTGTCGTGCGCAGTCCGGAGCTGCGCGCCGAGAGCGTGCGCGGCGTGGCGGGGCGAGCCCGGGAACTGGGGCTCGGAGTGAAGGGCGTGACAGCGAGCCCGTTGCCCGGACCGTCGGGCAACGTCGAGTACTTTCTGTGGCTGCGTGCCGGGGCACCCGAACTCGACCCGGCCGACGTTGACCGTGCAGTGGCGGAGGGGCCGCGTTGACACAGACCCGAGCTCGTACTGTTTTCCTGCTGGCCCACACCGGGCGGCCGGCAGCCATCCGTAGTGCCGAGCTGGTCGTCCAGGGCCTGCTGCGATCCGGGATCGGCGTACGGGTCCTCGCCGCCGAGGCGGCCGATCTGCCGCTGCCGGACGAGGTCGAACTGGTCCAGGAGGCGACCCCGCAGTGCCTCGACGGCTGCGAGCTGCTCATCGTCCTCGGCGGTGACGGAACGCTGCTGCGCGGCGCGGAGTTCGCCCGCGCCTCCGGGGTGCCGATGCTCGGCGTGAACCTCGGGCGCGTCGGCTTCCTCGCCGAGGCCGAGCGCGACGACCTGGACAAGGTCGTCGACCGGGTCGTCACCCGGGCCTACGAGGTCGAGGAACGCATGACCGTCGATGTGGTCGTGCACCGCAACGGCGACATCGTGCACACCGACTGGGCGCTCAACGAGGCGGCCGTGCAGAAGGTGTCGGCCGAGAAGCTCCTCGAAGTGGTGCTGGAGATCGACGGGCGGCCCGTCACCGGGTTCGGCTGCGACGGGATCGTCTGCGCGACCCCGACCGGGTCGACGGCCTACGCCTTCTCCGCGGGCGGGCCCGTGGTCTGGCCCGAGGTCGAGGCGCTGCTGATGGTGCCGATCAGCGCGCACGCCCTGTTCGCCAAGCCGCTGGTGACCTCGCCGGACTCGGTGCTCGCCGTGGAGGTGCTGCCGCACGTCCCGCCGGGCGTGCTGTGGTGCGACGGGCGGCGGACCGTGGAGCTGCCGCCGGGCGCGCGGGTCGAGGTGCGCCGCGGGGCCGTGCCCGTACGGCTCGCACGACTGCACCACGCCTCGTTCACCGACCGGCTCGTCGCCAAGTTCGCGCTGCCGGTCTCCGGGTGGCGCGGGGCACCGCACTAGGGACACGCGGCACCCGGGTTCCGCCCGGGCGCCGGCCGCCTCCGCACGGTCCGTCGGCGAACGAGACCACCCCCCGAAAGTAACGCTCGGTTCTCTTTGCGGGGGGCGGCGTCGCACGGCGCGAGGAAAACCTCGTATGGTCGGGGACGTGTTGGAGGAGATGCGGATACGGTCGCTCGGAGTCATCGACGACGCGGTCGTCGAGCTGTCACCCGGCTTCACCGCCGTGACCGGTGAGACCGGTGCGGGCAAGACGATGGTGGTCACCAGCCTCGGGCTGCTGCTGGGAGGCCGGGCGGACCCGGCCCTCGTGCGGATCGGCGCCAAGAGCGCGGTCGTGGAGGGGCGGATCAGTGTGCCCGCGGGCGGGACGGCCGTCGTACGGGCCGAGGAGGCGGGTGCCGAGCTCGACGAGGGCATGCTGCTGATCAGCCGTACCGTTTCGGCCGAGGGGCGTTCACGCGCCCATCTCGGCGGGCGCTCGGTTCCGGTGGGCGTGCTCGCCGAGCTCGCCGACGAACTCGTCGCCGTGCACGGCCAGACCGACCAGCAGGGACTGCTCAAGCTGTCCCGGCAGCGGCAGGCCCTGGACCGGTACGCGGGTGACGCGGTCGCCGTACCGCTCGCCAAGTACGCGGGCGCCTACCGCCGGCTGCGGGCCGTATCGGCCGAGCTGGACGAGATCACGACCCGTGCGCGGGAACGGGCCCAGGAAGCCGACCTGCTGCGCTTCGGACTCGACGAGATCGCGGCCGTCGAGCCGCGCGCCGGCGAGGACGCGGAGCTGGCGGCGGAGGCCGAGCGGCTCGGTCACGCGGAGGCGCTGGCGTCCGCCGCGACCGCCGCGCACGCCGCGCTGGCGGGCAACCCCGAGGACCCGGAGGGCATCGACGCGGCCACGCTCGTCGCGGGCGCCCACCGGGCCCTGGAGGCCGTACGGTCGCACGACTCGGCCCTCGCCACGCTGTCCGGGCGCATCGGGGAGATCGCCATCCTGCTCGGCGACGTGGCGGGCGAACTCGCGGGCTACGCCGACGACCTGGACGCCGACCCGCTGCGGCTGGCGGCCGTCGAGGAGCGCCGGGCCGCGCTCACCCAGCTCACCCGCAAGTACGGCGAGGACATCGACGCCGTCATCGCCTGGGCCGAGCGGAGCGCCGAACGGCTCACCGAACTGGACGGCGACGACGACCGGATCGGTGAGCTGACCGCCGAACGGGACGCGCTGCGCGGCGAACTGGGCGGACTCGCCCAGGCGCTGACGGACGCCCGCGCGGAGGCCGCCGAGCGGTTCGCCGCGGCCGTCACCGCCGAGCTGGCCTCGCTGGCGATGCCGCACGCGCGCGTGTCCTTCGAGATCCGGCAGACCGAGGACCCGGAGGGCGTGGAGGTCGGCGGACGTCCGGTGGCCTACGGCCCGGCCGGTGCCGACGAGGTGGAACTGCTGCTCGCCCCGCACCCCGGGGCGCCGCCGCGGCCCATCGCCAAGGGCGCGTCCGGCGGTGAGCTCTCGCGCGTGATGCTCGCGGTCGAGGTCGTGTTCGCGGGGACCGACCCCGTGCCGACGTATCTCTTCGACGAGGTCGACGCGGGCGTCGGCGGCAAGGCCGCGGTCGAGATCGGGCGCCGGCTGGCACGGCTGGCCAAGAGCGCGCAGGTCGTCGTCGTGACGCATCTGCCGCAGGTGGCCGCGTTCGCCGACCGGCAGCTTCTGGTGGAGAAGACCAACGACGGTTCGGTGACCCGGTCCGGGGTGAAGGTGCTGGAGGGGGAGGAGCGCATCCGCGAGCTGTCCCGGATGCTGGCCGGGCAGGAGGACTCCGAGACGGCGCGGGCCCATGCCGAGGAACTTCTGGCGGCGGCCCGCGCGGACGCGTAGCCGAGGTGCTTCCCCCGGCCGGGCGGGCTTGCCTCCCTCGCCGGGGGCCGTCCGTCGCCCTGGCCGGGGCGGGGCTGCTCCGGAGCCGTACCGTCGGCTTTTTTCGCCCCCTCCGCCCCTACCCGTCCCGTACCTGGGGCTCCGCCCCAGACCCCGCTCCTCAAGCGCCGGAGGGGCTGAATCTGCGCCGCGCTGTCGGATGGGGCGGGGAGTGCGAGGGCCTGGGTGCGCCGTGCGGTGCGCGGGTGCACCTTCGCCGTCGGTGTCGCGTGCGAGGGCGTCTGCGGTGCCGAGGTGACGCGTGATGCGCCAGGCGCCCTGCAAAGACCGAGGTGAACCGCGGGGCCACAGGGACCTATTCGCTCTTGTGGTCCGGTCCTCCCCGGAACGGAGCATTCGTCACTCGTGCGGGTGATCGTCGTCGCTGGGTTGCCTTGTCTGACGTGCCCTCGTCGTGATGGCGGTGCCGGAACGCCCGGACGGCCTGGCATCCTTGGCGTAGTACGCGGTGCACGACGTGCGGTACCCCCTTCCCCGCACGATCCTTCTGTACGTTTCCTCGTGACCGTCCGACGCCGAACCAGGAGCCCCGGCCACGTGAGCCACGTGAGCAGCCACTCAGCGCACGGCCAGTCGCCGCTGCGCACCGTGCAGGTGCTCGGCGGCGGAAGCGCGGGCAGCAGCGCGCACGTACGGTCGCTGGCCGCGGGTCTGGTCGCCCGGGGGGTCAGGGTCACCGTCTGCGCCCCCGCCGAGGCGGACCGCGTCTACGGATTCACCGGCGTCGGCGCGCACCACGTCCCCGTGCCCCGCAGCAGCGACCCCGCCTCGGTGTCCGCACTGCGGGCGGCCTGCGCGGACGCCGACCTGGTGCACGCGCACGGGATCCACGCGGCCCTGCGCGCGGCCCTGGCGCTCAGCGGGCGCCGCGTCCCCCTCGTCGTCACCTGGCACACCCGCTCGGAGGCGGACGGCGCCCGGGCGCACGTCCTGCGGCTCGTCGAACGCCGGGTCGCCAGGGCCGCCGCCGTGGTGCTCGGGACCTCCTCCGACCTGGTGGACCGGGCCCGCAGGAGAGGCGCGCGCGACGCGCGGCTCGCCGCCGTCGCGTTCCCGGCGCCGCGACTGCCGGTCGAGCCGGTGGAACCCGACCGGTTCCGGCACAAGGCGCGGGCCGAACTCGGCGCGACCGACCGCCCGTTGCTCATCGCGGTCGGCTCGCTCGACCGGCACCGCGGCTACCACACCCTCCTGGACGCCTCGCGCGCCTGGTGCCGCCTCGATCCGATGCCGCTGCTGGTGATCGCGGGGGAGGGGCCGCTCCGCGCGGTCCTCCAGCGCCGCATCGAGGACGAGGAACTGCCGGTCCGGCTCGTCGGGCGGCGCGAGGACGTCGCCGAACTCCTGGCGGCCGCCGACGCTGTGCTGCTGCCCAGCAGATGGGAGTCCCGCTCGGTGCTGGCGCAGGAGGCCCTGCACGCGCGCGTCCCGCTCGTCGCCACGGCGGTCGGGGGCATCCCCGAACTGGTCGGCGACGCGGCCGAACTCGTCCCGTACGGCAACGCGAAGGCGCTCGGCGACGCCGTCGTACGCGTGCTCACCGATCCGGCGCGTCAGGAGGCGCTGCGGGAGAAGGGCGCCCGGCAGGCCGCCACCTGGCCGACCGAGGACGAGACGGTCGCCCAAGTGCTCAGCGTCTACGACGAGTTCACCCGGTTCCGGCCGCTGGCCTGACCGGCGAAGCGGCGGGCGCCCCTCAGGGGACGTGTCTGCGGGCCCGCAGCGCCAGGCTCAACGCCAGTACGGTCTGCGGGTCGTCCAGGTCCATGCCCAGCAACTCGCCGATCCTGGCGAGGCGGTTGTACAGGGTCTGCCGGTTGAGGTGCAGTTCGCGGGCGGTCTCGGCCTTGCGGCCCGCGTGCGCCAAGTACGTCTGCAGTGTGGGCAGAAGAGGCGGCTTCGAGCGGACGTCGTGGTCGCGGAGCGGGCCGATCGCGCGCTCCACGAACGCGGCCAGGTCGGGATGCTCCCGCAGGCGCCACAGCAGCAGGTCGATGTCCAGCCGGCGCGCGTCGTACCAGGGCCGGTCCGACAGGCCCTGCGCCGCCGTCGCCGTCTCCGCCGCGTGCCGCAGGCCCGCCGAGGCGGCCGCCCAGCCCCCGGCGACCCCGACGACCACCACCGGCGGCTGCGCCCCCGGCCGCTGCATGCCGGCCCGTTCCACCCCGGCGCGCAGCGCGGCCGCGACCCGGTCCGCGACGGCCGCCCGCTCCGACTCCGAGCGCAGGCCGAGCAGCAGCGGGACCCGGCCCTCGACGGGACGGACGCCCAGCAGCACCGGGACGCCCACCGAGGCCAGCTCCTCGGCGACGGCGCGGGCCAGGACCGCCCAGCCGCCGCCGGGCGCGAGGCCATCGGCGAGCCGCATCACGACCGGCAGCAGCGGACCGGCGCCGGGCTTGAACCCGAGGACGCGGGCCTGCGCCGGCGCGTCCTCGGCCTCGATCCGGCCCTCGGCGAGGTCGGTCAGGAAGTCGCCGCGCCCCCGTGCCGCCAGCTCCTCCTCCTGGCGGGCCTGCATCAGCACGACGGCCAGGATGCCGGCGGCCCGCTCGGCGGCGATCCGGTGCACCGGGGCGACCGGCGCGCCCACGGGCAGCAGCACCAGACGCGCCCGTACGGAGCCGGTGCCGGGGCCGCCTCCGGGCACGTCGACCAGGGTGGTCCCCGCGGGCGGCTCCTCCTTGTGCTGGCCGCGCAGCCCCTCCCAGACCTGGAGCGGATCGGCGCCCGAGGAGCCGGCCCCGGCGGCGTACAGGAGCTGCCCGTCGGCCGTCTCCAGGAAGACCGGGCTGCCGCTGAAGTCGGCCAGAATGCGCAGGACTTGAGGCACTCCGCCGCCGCCGAGCAGGGCCTCGGTGCAGCGCCGGTGGACTTCCTCGGCCTGCTGGAGCAGCGCGTAGTGTCCGTTGACGATCTCGGTGTGGATCTCCTCCGTGACCGTCACGAAGGGCACCTCGCGGTGCAACTGGACCAGCGGCAGACCGGTGGAGCGTGCCGTCTCCACGAGCGCTGCGGGCAGCCGGGCGAAGCGCGGGCCGAGTTCCACGACGAGCGCGGCGATCCCGCGCTCGGCGAGCGTGCGGACGAACGCGCGCTGGTCGGCGGGGCGGGTGCCGAGACCGTAGCCCGTGGTCAGCAGCAGTTCGCCGCCCTTGAGCAGCGAGGCGATGTTCGGCACCTCGCCCGCGTGCACCCAGCGCACGGTCCGGTTCAGGCGGTCGGCCCCGGCGATGATCTCCGGCAGCCCGCCGCGCAGTCCGGGCAGCTCGAGGGCCCGCTGCACGGTGATTCCGGCGCCCTGGGTGTCGTAACGGCTGTCCATGGAGCGGACGCTACCCGCGGACGGCTTCCGGGGGCATCTCCGGGCCCCGGCGGGGGACGGCCGGAGCCGCCGCGGGTGGTGTCCGGGGCGGGCGCCGAGGTCAGGCGCCCGCCGGTACCGGGGCGATGTTGTGGTTGAAGCGGAAGACGTTGTCCGGGTCGTACTCGGCCTTCACCGCGGCCAGCCGCCGCAGGTTGTCCTCACCGAGGCCGGCCGTGACGCGGTCCGTGCCCTCGTCCCCGATGAAGTTCAGGTAGACCGCGCCGGTGCTCCACGGCCTCACGTCCTCGCGGACCTTCCTGACCCAGTCGATGCACCGCTCGTCGTCGGCCGGGTCCTCCCAGATCCCGAAGGGATGCACCGCCCACGGCGCGTCGCGGTAGGGGACCGGGAACCGGGACGGTCCGGCGGCGATGGCGCCGCCCTGCGGGAACAGCACGTGCTGGGTGCCGGTGGGCACGGGCATGGCCTCGCCGAGGGCGCAGAAGACGTCCAGGAAGTCGTCGGGCGCGCCGGTGAGGTATTCCGCCGACCAGTAGTTCCGCAGGCCGGGCGGGTCGTCGAGCATGGAGTTGAAGTCGGGGTAGGGCAGGGCCGTGACGATCTCGACCTCGTGCGGCAGCGCCAGCAGCGGCTGCGCGATCTTGCGCATGTCCTCCTCGCCGCCCGCGTACGCCACGAGGGCGCCGCACAGCCGCGTGCCGACCAGATGCTCGGGCATGAACTCCTCGGGCGGGCCGGTCAGGTAGAGGACGCCGCCGCTCGCCTCGGGCGGCCCGTTCTCGATGATCTCGCGGTAGACGCGCAGGACGTCGGGGCCCGCGTCCGGCCGGAACATCACCATGGCGATCGAGAACTCGGGCAGCGGGTGGAGCTTGAGGGTGAGCGCGGTGGCGACGCCGAAGTTCCCGCCGCCGCCGTGCAGGGCCCAGAACAGCTCCGGGTTCTCCTGGTCGGTGGCGCGTACCGGCGAACCGTCGGCGGTCACCAGCTCGACCCCGAGGAGGTTGTCGACGGCGAGGCCGAGGGAGCGGTCCAGCCAGCCGCTGCCGCCGCCGAGGACGAAGCCGCCGACGCCGGTCGTCGAGACTCGGCCGCCGGTGGTCGCGAGGCCGTAGGGCTGGGTGGCCCGGTCGAGATGGCTCATCAGGGCTCCGCCCTCGACCCGGACCGTCTCGGACCCGGGGTGGACGGTGACGGCCTGCATGCGGCTGAGGTCGATGACGAGACCGCCGTCGTTGAGCGACATGCCGGAGACGCTGTGACCGCCTCCGCGTACGGCGATCGGCAGATCCAGCTCACGCGCGAAGCGCACCGCGCGTGTCACGTCGGCCTCGCCCTCGCAGCGCACGATCACGGCCGGCCGTCGGTCGATCATCGCGTTGAAGATCGTCCGGGCCTCGTCGTACCCGGGATCGTCGGGGGTGAGGACATCACCGGAGAGACCCGCGCGGAGCGCGGTCAGCGCCGCGCCGGCCTTCGAAAGGGGAGCCATGGAAGCCGCCCCCTTCCATGAGGGGACAGGACTCCTTCCAGGCTAGGCGGGCACGGCGCATCGGGCGCGTCGGGGAGGCCCCGGCGCGCCCGGCGTGGTGCGGCTCAGCCGCCGTACGCCCCGCTCGCCGTCAGCCGCAGGGCCGTGTCGATCAGCGGAACGTGACTGAACGCCTGCGGGAAGTTCCCGACCTGGCGCTGGAGGCGCGGGTCCCATTCCTCGGCCAGCAGACCGAGGTCGTTGCGCAGGTCCAGCAGGCGCTCGAAGAGCTTGCGGGCCTCGTCGACGCGGCCGATCATCGCGAGGTCGTCGGCCATCCAGAACGAGCAGGCGAGGAAGGCGCCCTCGTCGCCCTCCAGTCCGTCCACGCCCGCGTGCTCGCCGGAGGTCGGGTAGCGCAGGATGAAGCCGTCGGAGGTGGACAGCTCGCGCTGGATCGCCTCGATGGTGCCGATCACCCGCTTGTCGTCCGGCGGCAGGAAGCCCATCTGCGGGATGAGCAGCAGCGAGGCGTCGAGCTCCTTGGAGCCGTAGGACTGCGTGAAGGTGTTCCGCTCCTGGTCGTAGCCCTTCTCGCACACGTCCCGGTGGATGTCGTCGCGCAGTTCGCGCCATTTCTCCAGTGGGCCGTGCGCGTCCCCGGACTCGATGAGCTTGATGGTGCGGTCGACGGCGACCCAGGCCATCACCTTGGAGTGCACGAAGTGCCGCCGCGGGCCGCGGACTTCCCAGATGCCCTCGTCCGGCTGGTCCCAGTGGGTCTCCAGGTAGCGGATCAGCTTCAACTGGAGGAGCGAGGCGTAGTCGTTGCGGGACAAGCCCGTCATGTGGGCCAGGTGCAGGGCCTCGGTGACCTCGCCGTAGACGTCGAGCTGGAGCTGGTGCGCGGCGCCGTTGCCGACCCGGACCGGCGCCGAATTCTCGTACCCGGGAAGCCAGTCGAGCTCGGCCTCGCCCAACTCCCGTTCGCCCGCGATGCCGTACATGATCTGGAGGTTCTCCGGGTCGCCGGCGACCGCGCGCAGCAGCCACTCGCGCCAGGCGCGGGCCTCCTCGCGGTAGCCGGTGCGCAGCAGCGAGGAGAGGGTGATGGCCGCGTCGCGCAGCCAGGTGTAGCGGTAGTCCCAGTTGCGTACGCCGCCGATCTCCTCCGGGAGGGAGGTGGTGGGCGCGGCGACGATGCCGCCCGTGGGTGCGTACGTGAGGGCCTTCAGCGTGATCAGGGAGCGGACGACGGCCTCGCGGTAGGGGCCGTGGTACGTGCACTGGTCGACCCAGTCGCGCCAGAACTCCTCGGTCGCCTCCAGCGACTGCTCGGGCTCGGGCAGCGGCGGGGGCTCCTTGTGCGAGGGCTCCCACGACACGGTGAAGGCGATCCGCTCGCCCGGGGCCACGGTGAAGTCGGCGTAGGTGGTCAGGTCCTTGCCGTACGTCTGACAGTCCGTGTCGAACCAGACCGAGTCGGGTCCGGCGACCGCGACCGTACGCCCCTCGTGGCGGCGCACCCAGGGCACGACGCGGCCGTAGGAGAACCGCATGCGCAGCGTCGAGCGCATCGGCACCCGGCCGCTGACACCTTCGACGATCCGGATGAGCTGGGGCGCGCCGTCACGCGGCGGCATGAAATCGGTCACCCGGACCGTGCCACGGGGTGTGTCCCATTCGGATTCGAGGATCAGCGAGTCGCCGCGGTAGCGGCGGCGCGAGGCCGCCGGCGGCTGCGCGTCGGCGGCGTGCGCGGGACCGAGCCGCCAGAAGCCGTGATCCTCCGTACCGAGGAGTCCCGCGAAGATGGCATGGGAGTCGAAGCGGGGCAGGCACAGCCAGTCGACTGTGCCGTCCCGGCAGACCAGCGCGGCTGTCTGCATGTCTCCGATGAGTGCGTAGTCCTCGATGCGCCCGGCCACGTGCATCTCCAGTCGAACGGCCACGGCGCCCCTGCGCGGGGCGGTCGCTCTTGCGGTCAAAGGGAACGTAGGTACTGCAAAACAGTAGGCAATGGGAGTCGGTAACTGCGGAACGTCGATGATGGGGGACGTCCGCCGTGCGTCGCTGCGAAACGCCGGTTGTCGGTGCGATGGGCGATGCGATTGTCGTTTCGAAACGAACTGACAGGCCCTCTTTGTTCCGGTTACGTGCGGGATGGTGCCGTGTGCCGGAGGGGCTCGGCAGCGAGTGTCCGAGCAGGATACGACGCACGTGGATGATCCGCGTGCCGCTCCGGACAACCCGGCTGCGCCGATCGAGTGAGCGGTGTGTGAGGTGTGTGCCCGGGCGGCTGCCGGAGCGCGTTCTGCCGGTGTCCGGGTGTGCCCGGCGGTGTGCCCGGCCGTGCGCGGAGCGTGGCCGGAAGCGGCCTCGTCCGGTCGCTGATACCCTGGTAGCCCGTGGACCGGTGGGCAAGAAACCCCCGAACCGCAGCGACGGCAACCCCCGGAAATCTCCGGGCCCCACGCCGGCACGCACCCCAGACCGACCACGGGAGCCCCCTCTTGGCCATGCCGCCCAGTGCTTTTCGAAACAGCACAGCCACGACGACCAAGCACATCTTCGTCACCGGGGGTGTCGCTTCGTCCCTCGGCAAGGGACTGACCGCCTCCAGCCTGGGCGCGCTGCTCAAGGCGCGGGGTCTGCGCGTCACCATGCAGAAGCTCGACCCGTACCTGAACGTCGACCCCGGCACCATGAACCCGTTCCAGCACGGCGAGGTGTTCGTCACCAACGACGGCGCCGAGACCGACCTGGACATCGGGCACTACGAGCGCTTCCTCGACGTGGACCTGGACGGCTCGGCCAACGTGACCACCGGTCAGGTGTACTCCACCGTCATCGCCAAGGAGCGGCGCGGCGAGTACCTGGGTGACACCGTGCAGGTCATCCCGCACATCACGAACGAGATCAAGCACCGCATCCGCCGGATGGCGGCCGACGACGTCGACGTCGTCATCACCGAGGTCGGCGGCACGGTCGGCGACATCGAGTCGCTGCCCTTCCTGGAGACGGTCCGCCAGGTCCGTCACGAGGTCGGCCGCGACAACGTGTTCGTCGTGCACATCTCGCTCCTGCCCTACATCGGCCCGTCCGGCGAGCTGAAGACCAAGCCGACGCAGCACTCGGTCGCGGCGCTGCGCAACATCGGTATCCAGCCGGACGCGATCGTGCTGCGGGCCGACCGCGAGGTCCCCACCGCCATCAAGCGCAAGATCTCGCTGATGTGCGACGTCGACGAGGCCGCCGTCGTCGCGGCGATCGACGCCCCGTCGATCTACGACATCCCGAAGGTCCTGCACACCGAGGGCCTGGACGCCTACGTCGTCCGCAAGCTTGACCTGCCGTTCCGTGACGTGGACTGGGCGACCTGGGACGACCTGCTCGACCGTGTCCACAACCCGGTCCACGAGATCACCATGGCGCTCGTCGGCAAGTACATCGACCTGCCCGACGCCTACCTCTCGGTGACCGAGGCGCTGCGCGCCGGCGGTTTCGCCAACAAGGCCCGCGTCAAGATCAAGTGGGTCACCTCGGACGACTGCAAGACCCCGGCGGGCGCCGCCAAGCAGCTCGGCGACGTCGACGCGATCTGCATCCCCGGCGGCTTCGGCGACCGCGGCGTGTCCGGCAAGGTCGGCGCGATCCAGTACGCCCGCGAGAACCGCATCCCGCTGCTGGGCCTGTGCCTGGGCCTGCAGTGCATCGTGATCGAGGCCGCGCGGAACCTGGCCGACATCCCGGACGCCAACTCCACCGAGTTCGACTCCGGCACCGGCCACCCGGTCATCTCCACGATGGCCGAGCAGCTCGACATCGTGGCGGGCGAGGGCGACATGGGCGGCACCATGCGCCTGGGCATGTACCCGGCCAAGCTCGCCGAGGGCTCGATCGTGCGCGAGGTGTACGACGGCAAGGAGTACGTCGAGGAGCGCCACCGCCACCGCTACGAGGTGAACAACGCCTACCGCGCCGAGCTGGAGAAGAAGGCCGGTCTGCAGTTCTCCGGCACCTCCCCGGACGGCAAGCTCGTCGAGTACGTCGAGTACCCGCGCGACGTCCACCCGTACCTGGTCGCGACCCAGGCGCACCCCGAGCTGCGCTCCCGCCCGACCCGGCCGCACCCGCTCTTCGCGGGCCTGGTCAAGGCCGCCGTGGCGCGCAAGACGGGTAAGTAACACCAGGGTTGTACGGTGACCGGGGTGCGTGTTCGCGGGTGATCCCGCCGGACGCGCACCCCGGTTCCGTCACCGGACCGGCTTCTGTTTGCGTGCGTGGGAGGACAGGCCATGACCATCAAGGACACCCCCGAGGAGTGGGAGGTCCGGGCGACCGAGACCCCCTTCAAGGGCAACAAGACCTCGGTGCGCACCGACGACGTGGTCATGCCCGACGGATCCGTCGTCCGGCGCGACTACCAGGTCCACCCGGGCTCGGTGGCCGTGCTCGCCCTGGACGACCAGGACCGTGTCCTGGTCCTGCGCCAGTACCGCCACCCCGTGCGCCACAAGCTGTGGGAGATCCCGGCGGGCCTGCTCGACATCCCCGGCGAGAACCCGCTGCACGCCGCCCAGCGCGAGCTCTACGAGGAGGCGCATGTCAAGGCGGAGACCTGGCGCGTGCTGACCGACGTCTACACCACCCCGGGCGGCTGCGACGAGGCCATCCGCATCTTCCTGGCCCGCGACCTCTCCCAGGCGGAGGGCGAGCGGTTCGAGGTGGAGGACGAGGAGGCCGACATGGAGCTGGCCCGCGTCCCGCTCGGTGAACTCGTCGGCGGCGTGCTCGCCGGCGACCTGCACAACAACTGCCTGGTCGTGGGCGTCCTCTCGCTTCTCGCCGCACGGCAGGGCGACGGACTCGACGCCCTGCGCCCGGCCGAGGCGCCCTGGCCCGCCCGCCCCTTCGAGGCCTGACGCCCGCCTTCAGGGTGTCAGTCCTACGATCGCCTGATCCGATCGGGGGACGTCGCCGCCGCGCTCCGCACGGATCGTCGCAGAGCGTGAACTAGGCTCTGGAAAACGCCCGTACCGGAGTCCCGGCGGGCTTGCGCGTGCAGTGGAACGGGAGCGTGGCCCGTGGCGGATCAGGCGGTGGACGACGGCGGCACCGAGGTGTCGTCCCAGGGGCAGCGCCAGGCTGCCGGGTCCCCTCCTACGGGAAGTCAGTTCCTGGGCCGTACACGAGAGTTGAAGGAACTGCGCGCGGACATCGAGCGCGCGGGCCTCGACACCATCGCCGGCCGCAAGGCGCCGCGGGCACGGGTGCTGCTCATCGCCGGCAAGCCCGGCTCCGGCCGCACCGCGCTCGCCGACCGGCTCGCCGAGCAGGTCGCCGAGAGTTACCCCGACGGCCTCCTGCGCGCCCGGCTCACCGAACCCGACGGCACACCGGTCCCCACCGAGGGCACCGCGCGCGAACTGCTCACCGCCCTCGGCGTGACCGCACCCCCCGGAGCGGGCGCCGACGACCTCGGCGAGCGGCTGCGCGAGGCCCTCGCGATCCGCCGGGCGGTGCTCCTGCTCGACGACGCGGCCGACGCCGAGCAGGTCGACGCGCTGCTGCCCGACTCCCCGGACTGCCTCGTGATCGCGGTCTCGGGCGGGCCGCTGACCGGCATCGCGGACGTCCGCCCGTGCACGCTGGGCGGCCTGGACACCAAGTCCGCCCTCGAACTCCTCGGCCACTTCACGGGCTCGGTGCGCATCACCGTCGACCCGCTCGCCGCCGAAGGGCTCGTCGAACTGTGCGCCGGCCAGCCGACCGCCCTGGTGCTGGCCGGCGGCTGGCTCGCCGCGCGTCCCTCCTCGGCCGTCGCCGACCTCGCCAAGCACCTGCGCACCGAGGGCGAGGACGGCACACCCCTGGAGCGCGTCTTCCGGCTCTCGTACGCCTCCCTGCCGGGCACCGCCGCCCGGATACTGCGACTGCTCTCGCTCGCCCCCGCGGGCCTGGTCGACCCGCACACCGCCTCCGCGCTGGCGGGCTGCTCGGTCCAGGCGGCGCACACCGCGCTGGACGAGTTCGTCGGCCTCGGCCTGGTGCGGGCGGTCCCCTCTCCGCTGCCGCAGTACGAGGTCCCCGGCTGCCTGCACCCCCTGCTCCGCGCCCTCGTCGACACCCACGACCGGCCCGCCGAGGTGCAGCTCGCCCGCGCCCGGATGCTGGAGCGGACCGTACGGCTCCTGGTGTCGTGCCGCGCCGTCACCGAGACTCCCGGCTCGCCCGCCCGGGAGAAGCTCGCGGGTATGCCGCGCGCCCTGCGGTTCTCCGGTCCCGGGGCGGCCGCGGACTGGCTGCGCGTGCGCCGGCCCGCGCTGCTCGCCTCGGCCCGGCTCGCGGTCGCCGACGGGGAACTGGACACCCTCGCCCGGCGGCTGATGGCCGCCCTGGTGCGGGCGATGGTGGCTCATTTCGGCACCCGGGCCGCGGCCCCCGACCTGTACGGCGTCCACCGGCTCGTCCTGGACGTCGCCGAACGCCGGAACCTGCCCCGCGAGAAGGCGGCCGCGCTGCTCAATCTCGCCGACCTGGACGCGCAGACCGGCCGCAGGACCGACGCCCTGGCCCGCTACCGGGCTGCGCTCGACGCCGGACGCGAGGCGAACGACCCGTACGCGACCGGCCGCGCGATGGAATCCGTAGGCGGTGCCCACCAGGAACTCGGGGACCACGACCGGGCCGCCGACTGGTACGGCAGGGCGCTGGCCCAGCGGCTCGCGCGGGACGAGCGCGTGGACGCCGCCCGGCTGTACGGACGCATCGCCACCGCGCACACCTACGCGGGCCGCTACGGCGAGGCTCAGGTCAACTGGCGCGCCGCGGTCGCCTGGCATCGCAAGAACGGTGATGTCGCCTCCCAGGCAAGGGCGTTGAGCGAGATGGCCCGGGTCCAGGAGTACGCCGGACGGCCCGAGGATTCGCTGCGCACCTGCCAGGAGGCCGTGGAGTGGGCGCGTCGCGCGGACGACGTACGGCTGCAGGCCGCGCTCCAGGTCAGGCTGGCCGACACCCTGGACCGGCTCGGCGACCCGGCGGCCGCCCGGCTGCACCGAGCGGCGGCCGAGCGCATGCTGGGAGAGGAGCTCCCGGAGAGCACATCCGGGTCGGAACGCGACGGTAATGCCTACGAAATCCGCAGTGCATCCGCTGAAGATTGATGCATTGAAAGGCTAGACAGAGGGAATCCCTTCATTAGACTGGCTCCGCCGCGTTCTTCCGTGGTGTCTCCCGGTGTGCTCCCGTACGTCGGGTATGACATGCATTGCCTGGCTTGCATCGCCTCGGCATGCATTCCCCAGAGCCCTCTGAGTCAAGGACCGTGATCGACGTGAAGGTCGGCATCCCCCGCGAGGTCAAGAACAACGAGTTCCGGGTGGCCATCACCCCCGCCGGTGTGCACGAGCTCGTGCGCCACGGCCACCAGGTCTTCGTCGAGCAGAACGCCGGCGTCGGCTCCTCGATCACGGACGAGGAGTACGTCTCCGCAGGCGCGCAGATCCTGCCCACCGCCGACGAGGTCTGGGCCGTCGCCGACCTGCTGCTGAAGGTCAAGGAGCCCATCGCGGAGGAGTACCACCGCCTCCGCAAGGACCAGACGCTCTTCACCTACCTGCACCTGGCCGCTTCCAAGGAGTGCACGGACGCCCTCCTGGAGTCCGGCACCACGGCGATCGCCTACGAGACCGTCGAGCTGCCGAGCCGCGCCCTGCCGCTGCTCGCCCCGATGTCCGAGGTCGCGGGCCGCCTCGCCCCGCAGGTCGGCGCCTACCACCTGATGCGCGCCAACGGCGGCCGCGGTGTCCTGCCCGGCGGCGTCCCCGGCGTGCTGCCGGCCAAGGCCGTCGTGATCGGCGGCGGTGTCTCCGGCTGGAACGCCGCGCAGATCGCCATCGGCATGGGCTTCGAGGTGACGCTGCTCGACCGCGACATCAACAAGCTGCGCGAGGCCGACAAGATCTTCGGTACGAAGGTCAAGGCCGTCATGTCCAACTCCTTCGAGCTGGAGAAGGCCTGCCTCGAGGCCGACCTCGTGATCGGCGCCGTGCTGATCCCCGGCGCCAAGGCGCCGAAGCTGGTCACCAACGAGCTCGTCTCCCGGATGAAGCCGGGCAGTGTCCTCGTCGACATCGCGATCGACCAGGGCGGCTGCTTCGAGGACTCGCGCCCCACCACGCACGCCGAGCCGACCTTCCCGGTCCACAACTCGGTTTTCTACTGCGTCGCCAACATGCCCGGCGCGGTCCCCAACACCTCGACGTACGCGCTGACCAACGCCACGCTGCCGTACATCGTCGAGCTCGCCGACCGCGGCTGGACCGAGGCGCTGCGCCGCGACAACGCGCTCGCCAAGGGTCTCAACACCCACGACGGCAAGGTTGTTTACCGCGAGGTCGCCGAGGCCCACGGGCTGGAGCACGTCGCGCTGGAGAGCCTGCTCGGCTGACTTTCCCGACGACTCGCCAAGTCGACATTCGTCGCCGACTCGACGCCGGCAAAAGGCGATACGTCAACACGGTCGTCAACACCGCTCACCCGGCCGGACCTTGCCCGACAAGGTCCGGCCGCGTGTGTGTCGGCTCACTTTGCGACACTCGTTCAACTCGCCACGAACGTAACTCTTCAACCGATTCGCACACCGGTGAAACCTGCCGTGCGACGGCCTTACGCCCTTGACAGAGGGGTGTTCGGTTGCCGACACATCGGGTCGGGTCCGGCGGATTGTGTTGCTGTGGAGCGGTGACACGCCATAGAGTCGCCAATCGTCGGCATGGTGCCACGCTGACCTATCGAGAAGTTCCCTGGTCACCAAGGAGGTAAGACGACTTGTGAATGAGTCGACATTTACTCCCGGGGGTGGTCAACCAGGAATGCCGGCGCGGGGCCAGAGCCCCACGGGGCTCGAGGCTGTCGGCTCCGTCGCTGTCCGCACCTTCGCAGCCCACCAGAGTCCCCGGACGACTCAGACAGCACACCCGAGCATGGATGGCCATCACGTGAACGCCATGGCCGGCAACGGAAGTGGCGAGAACCACACCCACTTCGCCGACTACGACGAACTGCCCGAGGGGCACTTCTACGACCCCGACGCCGAGTACGAGCCCGATCCGGAGTACGCGGCGACGCTCGCGCCCGACGCGGCCCGCCAGCGCCGTGAGCGCATCGGCCCGACAGGGCGCCCGCTGCCCTACTTCCCGATCCCGGGCCCGCTGACCAGTCACGGCCCCGCGACGATCATCGCGATGTGCAACCAGAAGGGCGGCGTGGGCAAGACCACGTCGACCATCAACCTGGGTGCCGCGCTCGCGGAGTACGGACGCCGGGTGCTGCTCGTCGACTTCGACCCGCAGGGCGCGCTGTCCGTGGGACTCGGCGTCAACCCGATGGAGCTCGACCTCACCGTCTACAACCTGCTCATGGAGCGGGGCATGGCGGCCGACGAGGTCCTCCTGAAGACGGCGGTCCCGAACATGGACCTGCTGCCCAGCAACATCGACCTGTCCGCCGCCGAGGTGCAGCTCGTGAGCGAGGTCGCCCGCGAGTCCACGCTGCAGCGCGCCCTGAAGCCGCTGATGGCCGACTACGACTACATCGTGATCGACTGCCAGCCCTCGCTCGGCCTGCTGACCGTGAACGCGCTGACGGCGGCTCACAAGGTGATCGTGCCGCTGGAGTGCGAGTTCTTCGCGCTGCGCGGTGTCGCGCTGCTCACCGAGACGATCGAGAAGGTCCAGGAACGGCTCAACCCCGAGCTGGAGCTCGACGGCATCCTCGCCACGATGTACGACTCCCGCACGGTGCACAGCCGTGAGGTGCTCGCGCGCGTGGTCGAGGCCTTCGACGATCACGTCTACCACACGGTGATCGGCCGGACCGTGCGCTTCCCGGAGACCACGGTCGCCGGTGAGCCGATCACCACGTACGCCTCCAACTCCGTCGGTGCCGCCGCCTATCGCCAGCTCGCCAGGGAGGTGCTCGCCCGGTGTCACGCCGAGTGAGTCTGCCGGGGGCCGACGAACTGTTCCGTACCACCGGGGGCATGGCGCTCCAGTCATCCACCCCCACCCGCCGCACCAACGGCGAGGCCCGGGTGCCGGCCCCGGCCGGCGAGTGCGACGCGGCGGGCGGGGAGGACGCGCCCCAGTCGGTGCCCGTCCAGGGCGGTGACGGCGAGGGCGACGAACACGTCGCCACCGACGCCGAGCCGTCCGACGCGGGGGAGTCGCGCAGCCGGGGCGGCGCCCCGGACCGTTCGGGGCGCGGCCGGCCTGCGCAGGAAGGTTCTGGCGCTCCTTCGACGTCCGTGCAGTCCTCCCGCAAGCGGGGGCGCGCCGCGAACCGCCGGCCCAGCGGGCGGGAGCGGCACGACGAGAAGATCACCGTGTACGTGTCCGCGGAGGAGCTGATGGACCTCGAACACGCGCGTCTGGTGCTCCGCGGTGAACACGGACTCGCCGTCGACCGCGGGCGGATCGTCCGTGAGGCGGTCGCCGTGGTGCTGGCGGACCTGGAATCCCGCGGGGACGCGAGCATTCTCGTACGGCGACTGCGCGGGCGGTAGAGGTAGCCTTCGACGGCTATGACCTCGAACGTCCCGCCTCCGTCAGCCGCCCCCGGCGGCCGTCGGCGTGCACTGGGACGCGGTCCCGGCCCCGCGCCGGGACCGACCGAGGCACCCCCCGAGCCCTCCGCCCCGGCCCCCGAGCCGAGTCCGGCCCCACCGGCTGAACCCGCGCCGGCCGAGCCCGGGCCGGCCCCGGCGCCCGCGCCCGCTCCCGCCTCACCGGCCGAACCCGCGCCGGCCCCGGTGACCGAGCCCGAGCCCGCTCCGGCGCCCGAGCCCGCTCCGGCGCCCGCGCCCGCTCCGGCGCCCGCGCCCGGGCAGGCGCCGGCGGACGGCCATGCGCCCGCCCCGGCGGCCGAGCCCACACCGGCCCCACCGGTCGAGGCCGAGCCCACACCGGCCCCACCGGTCGCGTCCGGGCAGGCCCCGGCGGTCGTTTCTCCGTCCGGCACGTCCCCCGCGCCCGCGACGACCCCCCGTGAGCCCTCCCAGGCGCCCCGTGAGGGCGTCGGGGGGACCGGCGGGCCCGTGGCGCCGACCGGGCACTCCGGGTCGCCTGAAGGCCCCGCCGAGCCCGCCGAGTCGCCCGCCGAGGGAACCGGTGGCGCATCCGACGGCCCCGGGGACGGGGTCTTCAAGGTGCGGCTCTCGAATTTCGAGGGGCCCTTCGATCTGCTGCTCCAGCTCATCTCCAAGCACAAGCTCGACGTCACCGAAGTGGCCCTGTCCAAGGTCACCGACGAGTTCATGGCGCACATCCGCGCGATGGGCCCGGACTGGGACCTCGACCAGACGACCGAGTTCCTCGTCGTCGCGGCGACCCTCCTCGACCTGAAGGCCGCCCGGCTGCTGCCGGCCGCCGAGGTCGAGGACGAGGCCGACCTGGCCCTGCTGGAGGCCCGGGACCTGCTGTTCGCGCGGCTGCTCCAGTACCGCGCGTACAAACAGATCGCGGACATCTTCAACACGCGCCTGGAGGAGGAGGCCCGCCGCTACCCCCGTACCGTCGGCCTGGAGGCGCAGTACGCCGAGCTGCTGCCCGAGGTCGTCATCAGCATCGGTCCCGAGGGTTTCGCGCGGCTCGCGGTGAAGGCGATGCAGCCCAAGCCCAAGCCCCAGGTGTACGTCGACCACATCCACGCGCCGCTCGTCAGCGTGCAGGAGCAGGCCGGGATCGTGGTGGCGCGGCTCCGGGAACTCGGCGAGGCCAGCTTCCGCTCGCTCGTCGAGGACACCGACGACACCCTCACCGTGGTCGCCCGCTTCCTGGCCCTGCTGGAGCTCTACCGGGAGAAGGCCGTCGCCCTGGACCAGGAGGAGGCCCTCGGGGACCTCATGGTGCGCTGGACGGGCGGGGAGGACGACGAGGGGCCGCGGGTGACCGACGAGTTCGACCGGCCGGCCGAGACGGCGGACGACGCGGCAGGGCGCGGGACCAAGAAGGAGAAGGCGTGAGCGAGGAGACCACCGGCACCCCCGCGGGGCCGCCCACCGTCGCCGACCTCGATCTCGGGGCCGCCCTGGAGGCCGTCCTGATGGTCGTGGACGAGCCGGCCACCGAGGAACACCTCGCCAAGATCCTGGAGCGGCCCCGGCGGCAGGTCGCGGACGCGCTGCGCGCGCTGGCCGACGAGTACACCGTCCAGGGCCGCGGATTCGAGCTCAGACTGATCGCGGGCGGCTGGCGCTTCTACTCGCGTCCCGCCTACGCGAGCGCCGTCGAACGCTTCGTCCTGGACGGCCAGCAGGCCCGCCTCACCCAGGCGGCACTGGAGACCCTGGCCGTCGTCGCGTACCGCCAGCCGGTGAGCCGTTCGCGGGTCTCGGCGGTCCGCGGAGTCAACTGCGACGGCGTGATGCGGACCCTCCTCCAGCGCGGTCTGGTGGAGGAGGCGGGCACGGAACCCGAAACAGGTGCGATCCTGTACACGACGACGAACTACTTCCTGGAGCGAATGGGCCTGCGAGGTCTGGACGAGCTCCCGGAGCTCGCGCCCTTCCTCCCCGAGGCGGACGCGATCGAGGCAGAGACGCTGGAAGGGGTCCCGTCGTTCGATCCGGACGCACCGGATGCAGACGCAGACGACACGACGACGACGGAACTTTGATGCGAAGCAGTGGCAGCGGCAGTGGCAGGAACAGCGGGCGCGGCAACCCGCGCGGAACCGGCGGAAGCGGCGGTTCGCGCGGCAGCGGCGCGCCCCGCGGGGGCGGTGCCCCGCGCGGCGGAAGCGGGGGCGGCTCGCGCGGCGGAAGCAGCGGCGGCGGCTCGCGCGGTACGGGCGGCGGCGGCTTCCAGCCGAGGGGCTCGGCGGCGGGTTCGGGCGCGGGGCGTGACGACCAGCCGAAGCGTCCCAGCAAGCCCCGTCCCGAGGAGCGTCGCTACGACGTAGGCCCCGGGGGCTCGCACGAAGGACCGAAGTCCGGGCGCGGCGCGTCCGCGCGCGGTGGCGCCAAGGGCGGTCCCCGGCAGGGTCAGCAGCGCGGCGGCCGCACCGAGCCCGCCCGCTCCCGCGAGTACGAGACGCGGGCCGAGGAGCGCAACCGCGACCGGTACGCGGGCAAGCCCGACATCAAGCTGCCCAAGACCTTCCCGGGTGCCGAGGAGGAGGGCGAGCGCCTGCAGAAGGTGCTCGCTCGCGCGGGCTACGGCTCCCGGCGTGCCTGTGAGGAACTGGTCGACCAGGCCAGGGTCGAGGTCAACGGCCAGATCGTCCTGGAGCAGGGTCTGCGCGTCGACCCGGAGAAGGACGAGATCAAGGTCGACGGTCTGACGGTCGCGACGCAGTCGTACCAGTTCTTCTCGCTGAACAAGCCCGCCGGTGTCGTCTCCACGATGGAGGACAACGAGGGCCGCCAGTGCCTCGGCGACTACGTGACGAACCGCGAGACGCGGCTCTTCCACGTGGGCCGGCTCGACACCGAGACCGAGGGCGTCATCCTGCTCACCAACCACGGCGAGCTGGCGCACCGGCTGACCCACCCCAAGTACGGCGTGAAGAAGGTCTACCTCGCGCACATCGTGGGCCCGATCCCGCGCGACCTGGGCAAGCGGCTCAAGGACGGCATCCAGCTCGAGGACGGGTACGCCAAGGCGGACCACTTCCGCGTCGTCGAGCAGACCGGCAAGAACTACCTCGTCGAGGTGACCCTGCACGAGGGCCGCAAGCACATCGTGCGCCGCATGCTCGCCGAGGCCGGTTTCCCGGTCGACAAGCTGGTGCGCGTCGCCTTCGGCCCGATCACCCTGGGCGACCAGAAGTCGGGCTGGCTGCGCCGTCTGTCGAACACCGAGGTCGGCATGCTCATGGCCGAGGTCGGTCTCTGATCCCGCCCGCCCCCTGAGGCCCCGGAGCCCCCTGGCTCCGGCGGCCCGCGGACGACGCACCGCGCCCGCGACGGCCGGTCCCGGAACTTCTCCGGGACCGGCCGATTCGTTTTCGCCTCCCCGCCGGTCTGTACCGGTGAACGGACCACGGGTGCGCCCCGGCGCGCCCCGTGCGAACGAAGGGAGCGGCGATGACCGCGACGACGCACCGGGACGAGTTCGTCCGGCTGACCGGCCCGTACCGGCGGGAGCTGCTCGCCCACTGCTACCGCATGCTCGGTTCGGCCGACGACGCCGAGGACCTCGTACAGGAGACGTATCTGCGGGCCTGGCGGTCCTACGAGGGGTACGAGGGCCGGGCCTCCCTGCGCACCTGGCTCTACCGGATCGCCACCAACACCTGTCTGACGGCCCTGGAGGGGCGCGGGCGCCGTCCCCTGCCCACCGGTCTGGGCGGGCCGGGAGACGCGCCCGAGGAGCCGCTGCCGGCCCCCGCGACCGACATCCCCTGGCTCCAGCCGCTGCCGGACACGCTCCTCGACCCGGCGACGGTCGTGGCGGCGCGCGGAAGCCTGCGGCTCGCCCTGGTGGCCGCGCTGCAGCACCTGCCCGCGCGGCAGCGGGCGGTGCTCATCCTGCGGGACGTGCTGGCCTGGCGGGCCTCGGAGGTGGCCGCCCTGCTCGACACGTCGACCGCGGCGGTCAAGAGCACGCTCCAGCGCGCGCGTGCCCGGCTCGACGAGGTCGCCCCGGAGGAGGACCTGGTGGTGGAGCCGGACGGCACCGACGACCGCGAACTCCTGGACCGCTACATGGCGGCCTTCGAGAACGCCGACTTGGAGTCGCTGCTGACGCTGCTGCGCGACGGGGTCGAGCTGGAGATGCCGCCCCACCTGGAGTGGTTCCGCGGCAAGAAGGACGTCGTGCGGTTCCTGCGCGTACGGGCGTTCGCCGGCCAGGGGGCGGGACACGTCCGGATGGTGGCGGTCCGCGCCAACGGACAGCCGGCGGTCGCGGCCTACGAGCGCGACGCCGACGGCGTCCTGCGGGCCCACTCCGTGCAGGTGCTCACGGTCGAGGCCGGCGGTGTCGCACGGCTCACCGTCTTCCTGGACCCGGGACTGTTCGCCTCCTTCGGGCTGCCCGGGATCCTCCCGTGAATCCCGCGGAGCTCCTGGAGCGCTCGCTGGCGTACGCGAGCGTCGGTGTCGCCGCCGTGCCGCGCGGGGGACTGCGGCGGCCGACGCCGTGCGCCGAGTGGGACCTGGGGGACCTGCTCCACCACCTCGACGACTCGGTCGAGGCGCTCTACGAGGGGGTCGCGGACGGGCGGGTCGGGCTGTGCCCGGCCCGCCCCGCCGCCGATCCGGTGTGCGCCTTCCGCGAGCGCGCCGGCGCCCTCCTCGGCGTCTGCGCCGCGGTGTCCGCGGCGCCCCCGGACCCGGCCGTGGGGGACCGGTCCCTGGGCGCCGGGCTGCTGGTGGCCGTCGGCGCCCTGGAGATCGCGGTGCACGGCTGGGACGTCGCGCGGGCCTGCGGGCGCGCCCGGCCGATCCCGTCCGCGCTGGCCCTGGAACTGCTGCCACTCGCGCACCTGGTGGTCGCGGACGCCGACCGCGGGGTGCGCTTCGCCGACCCCGTCGACGCCCCGCCCGGGACGGCGCCCGGCGGCCGGCTCCTCGCGTTCCTCGGCCGGTGCCCCGGCGGCGATTCCTTTTCGGCTCGGGTCGGGTCGGTCTTCCGTGAGTGATCCTCACGGAAGGAACCGTCTTGACCGACACCACCGCGCGCGCCCCCGTCCAGCGGCCGCCGGCCCCGCCCGCACGCCGTGCGTGGACCGTGATCCTGGCCGGACTCGGGGCGCTGCTCTGCTCCCTCGACGTGGTCGTCGTGGCCACCGCGCTGCCGGCCCTGCGGGCCGACTTCGGGGCGAGCCTGTCCGACCTGGAGTGGACGATCAACGCGTACAACCTCGTCTTCGCCTGCCTCACCCTCACCGGTGCCGCGCTCGGCGACCGGTTCGGGCGGCGGCGCATGTACGTCGTCGGGCTCGCCGTCTTCACCCTGGCCTCGGCCCTCGCCGCGCTGGCCCCGGGACCGGGTCAGCTCATCGCCGCCCGGGTGCTCCAGGGCGCCGGTGCCGCCGTCCTGCTGCCGCTCACCCTGACCCTGATCAGCGAGGCGTTCCCGGCCGAGAAGCGGGGCGTGGCCATCGGGATCTGGGGCGGGGTGACCGGTCTCGGCGTCGCGGCCGGACCCGTCCTCGGCGGCGCCGTCACCGAGGGCCTGTCCTGGCAGTGGATCTTCTGGCTGAACGTGCCGACCGGGCTCGCGATGCTGCCGCTCGCCGCGCTGAGACTGCGGGAGAGCCATGGCCCGCGTCCGCAACTCGACGTCGTGGGGCTCCTGTTGGCCGCCGTCGGACTGACCGGCCTGGCCTGGGCGCCGGTGCGGGCCCCGCAGGCGGGCTGGGGGAGCGCGGAGGTGCTGGGCGCGCTGGCCGTCGGCGTCGTCTTCGTGGCCGCCTTCCTCGGCTGGGAGCGGGCGGGGGCGCGCTATCCGATGCTGCCCCTCGGCTACTTCCGCAGGCGGGCCTTCTCGACCGCCAACGGCGCCGTCTTCCTGACGTTCATGTCGCTGCTCGGCTCGCTGTTCATGATCTCGCAGCTGTTCCAGCTCGGCCTCGGGAACTCGCCCCTCCAGGCCGGTGTCCGCATCCTGGTGTGGACCGGCATGCCCCTGCTCGTGGCGCCGCTCGCGGGCGCGCTCGCCGACCGGTTCGGGAACCGTCCCTTCATGTTCGGCGGGCTCGTCCTCCAGGCGGCCGGACTCGCCCTGCTGGCCTGGCAGGTGCAGCCCGGTGTCGCCTACGGACGGCTGGTGCTGCCCCTGATCGTCGCGGGCGTCGGCATCTCCATGGTCTTCCCGACCGTCGCGAACGCCGTGACGTCCGCCGTGCCGCCCGCCGACGCGGGGGTCGCGGCAGGCGTCAACAACGCGCTGCGCGAACTGGGCGGAGTCTTCGGGATCGCGGCAGCGGCGGCCGTGTTCACGCACTTCGGCGGCTACGGCTCGGCGCGGGACTTCGTCGACGGATGCGGCCCGGCGCTGTGGGTCTCGGCCGGAGTCGCGGCCGCCGGAGCGCTGGTGGCCGCCTTCGCCCCGGCTCACGCCCCGGCGCTCGAACCGGACGCGCCCCGGGCCGGCGTCCGGCGGCCGGAGGAGTCTCCCGCCCGGGCGCGGTGACACGACCTGCCGTGGGAGCCGCAACTTCCCCGGTCGAAAGCCTTGTTGACACCCCGCGCTCCCTTTATAGTCGTAATGACCATGGTCAAGGTGACCATAAAGGGTCATCGACACGACGGGGGCGCGGGAGTGGACACGGGCAAGGGCCGCGCGCCGGGGGGTGCGGCACCCGAGGGCTATGACAAACACGCCTTCGAGCCCTTCGCCGTCACCGTCGACCTGGCCGTCCTGACCGTGCGCGCGGGCGCACTCCAGGTACTGCTGATCGAACGGGGCCAGGAACCGTACGCGGGCCGCTGGGCCCTGCCCGGCGGCTTCGTGCTGCCCCGCGAGTCCGCCGAGGCGGCGGCCCGGCGCGAACTCGCCGAGGAGACCGGCCTGTCGGACCTCTCGGGACTGCACCTGGAGCAGTTGCGCACCTACAGCGAACCCGACCGCGACCCCCGGATGAGGGTCGTCTCCGTCGCCTTCGCCGCCCTGCTGCCCGACCCGCCCGAACCGCGCGGCGGCGGCGACGCGGCACGGGCCGAGTGGCGGCCGTTCGACGCGCTCGGCCCGCTCGCCTTCGACCACGACCGGATCCTCGCCGACGCCCACGAACGCGTCGGCGCCAAACTGGAGTACTCCTGTCTCGCCACGTCCTTCTGCCCGCCCGAGTTCACCCTCGGGGAGCTGCAGCACGTCTACGAGACGGTGTGGGGCACCCCGCTCGACCGGCCCAACTTCCGGCGCAAGGTCCTCGCCACGCCCGGATTCGTCGAACAGGTCCCCGGCGCCGCCCGCCTCACCGGCGGCCGCGGCAAACCCGCCGCCCTCTACCGCGCGGGCGACGCCAAGGTTCTGCATCCACCACTGCTGCGTCCCACCTCGTAAGGACGGCCCCGATGACCAGCACGACCCTCGCCAAACGCGCCGCCACCGGTTCGCTCATCGGCCTGGCCCTCGGAGACGCGCTCGGGTTCCCCACCGAGTTCAACAGCGTGCCCGCGATACTCGAGAAGTTCGGCCCCTGGCGGCAGATGGCGCTGCCCCGGCCCGCGATCGTCACCGACGACACCCAGATGACCCTGGCGCTGGCCCACGGACTGCGCACCGCGACGGACCGCGGCCTGCTCGGCCCGCTGCGCATGGAACGGCCGGTGCGCGAGGAGTTCGTCAACTGGTACCAGTCGCCCGAGAACAACCGCGCCCCCGGCCGGACCTGCCTGGTCGCCTGCGACCTCCTCAAGGACGAGAAGCGCCGCTGGCAGGAGGCCAGCCAGACCGGCTCCAAGGGCTGCGGCGCCAACATGCGCGTGGCGCCCGTCGGGCTCGTCCGCGGACTGAGCGACGAACAGCGCGCGGGCGCCGCCCAGTTGCAGGCCGCGCTCACCCACGGCCACCCCACCGCGCTCGCCGCCTCGGACCTCACCGCGCACACCGTCCGGCTGCTCTCCCAGGGGGCCGAGCCCGCGGAACTGATCGGCCTGCTGCTCTCGTACGCGCACGAGAACCGGTACCGCTACCACTCCCGCTGGCTCGGCGACCTGTGGACCTTCTGCCACGACGCCACACCCGAGGCGTACATCTCCCGCGGCTGGGACGAGTGCATCACCGTCCTGGGCAACCTCCGTCAGGCCGTGCGCACCGCCTCGCCCGAGGACGACCCCTGCCTGGCCACCGGCGAGGGCTGGATCGCCGAGGAGGCGTTCGCCACCGGTCTGCTGTGCTTCCTGATGTTCGTCGACGAACCCGTCACCGCGCTGCGCCGGGCCGCCTGCACCTCGGGCGACTCCGACTCCATCGCCTGCCTGACCGGGGCGTTCGCCGGCGCCCACCACGGCTCCGAGGCCTGGCCGACCGACTGGGCCGACCGCGTCGAGTACCACAGCGACCTCATGTCCCTGGGGGCGCTCTGGGATGCTTGAGCCATGACAGACGTCCTCGGTCCCGGTGCCGACCTCGCGCGCGTGGTGGGCGAACAGCCCGACCCCGTCCTCTTCGCCACCGTCTCCGGGGCGCACCTGTACGGCTTCCCCTCCCGTGACTCGGACATCGACCTGCGCGGCGTCTACCTGCTGCCGACGGCCGCCCTCGTCGGGCTGGGCGAGCCGGAGGAGACCCGGTCGCGCATGTGGTTCCAGGACGGCACCGAGATGGACCTGGTCACCCACGACCTGCGCAAGTTCGTACGGCTGATGCTGCGGCGCAACGGCTATGTGCTGGAGCAGTTGCTGTCGCCGCTGGTCGTGCGCACGAGCGAGGAACACCGTGAGCTGATCTCGCTCGCCCCCGGGGTCCTCACCTGCCACCACGCCCACCACTACCGCGGCTTCGCGGCCACGCAGTGGCGGCTCTTCGAGAAGAGCGGCGAACTCAAGCCGCTCCTCTACACGTTCCGTGTGCTGCTCACCGGCATCCACCTCATGCGCAGCGGCGAGGTGCAGGCCGATCTGCCCACGCTGGCCGGACAGATCGCCTCACCCGCGTACCTCCCGGACCTGATCGCCGCGAAGGCGGAGCACGAGCACGGGCCCGCGGACCTCCCGCGCGACCGGGCCGAGGAGGACGTGGAGCGACTGCACGTCCTCTTGGACGAGGCGCAGGAGGTCTCCGAACTGCCGGACGCCGCCTCCGCGTACGACGCGCTGCACGCCTTCGTCGTCAGGGTCCGCCTCGACGGCTTCGGCGGAGGCGAGGACCTGGTCCCCGAAGGGCTAACGGTCCCCGGCGGAGTCCCGGAGCACTGAGGCCCGGCGGGTGCGGACGAGGAAGTCCTCCACGCGCGCGTGGTCCGGCTCGGGCGGCAGGGGGCTGCGGACGGCCGCCTCCTCGGCCTCGTTCGCCAGCCGGAGCATCCGGCGCTCGACCTCGGCCCAGGACACCTCGCCGCGCTTCACCGCGAGCAGCGGCTCGCGGTCCGCCCCGACGTCGATCGTCAGGGACCCGGTGCGCAGCAGGTCGCGCGAACTCGTCAGCAGACGCAGCAGATGCATGGCGTGCTTCCAGCGCGGGGCGCCGTGCGTGCGGACGTCGGCCTCCAGCTTCTTGCGCTGGCCCACGGCGTAGCGGGCGAACGTCTCGTGCGCCTGACGGGAGAGGAAGGCCCCACGCAGGGCGAGGAGTTCACGGCCGCAGTCGTCCGCGTACTCGACGAGCGGGGAGTGCAGGCACTCCAGGATGTTCGGGTTGGCGCGCAGCGCGAGCGCGCAGAACCGCTCCAGTTCCCAGCTGAACTGCTCCGGTGCCGGGCCCTCGACGTGCGTCGGCGGCTTCTCGAAGCGCCAGAACAGCGCGGTGGGGGCGAGGAAGACGCCCCGGAGGTCCGTGTCGCTGTCGTCCGTGGCCAGTCCGAAGGCGCGTGAGCCCATCACACAGGAGTAGATGGTGTGGTCCCGCACCAGCGAGAGGCCGGCCGCCGGGACCACCGAGGCGGGCGGGGCGGACGGTGCGGGCGGGTCGGACGGCACGACCCGCGCCGGTGACACCTGCCGCGCGGGCGTTGCCTGGTGGCCGGGGGCTGCCTGGGGTGCGGGGTGCTCGGAGCGCATGCCAGGAGCGTACGGGCCCGCTCACGCCAGCCGGATCGAGTTTCCCTGCACCGTGATCTTCTCCGCGGGCAGCGGACGCGGCGCGGGACCGGCCTTCACCGCCCCGTTCTCGACACTGAACCTGCTGCCGTGGCAGGGACAGTCGATCGTTCCGTCGGCCACCTTGTCCACCAGGCACCCCTGGTGCGTGCAGACCGCCGAGAAGGCCTTGAAGTCGCCCTTCGCCGGCTGGGTGACCACGACCTTCTGGTCCTTGAAGACCGTGCCTCCGCCGACCGGGATGTCGCTCGTGGTGGCGAGCTGCTGCCCGCTGGAGGCCTTCGGCGACGCGTCCGAGGAGCCGCCGCTGTCGCCGTACTGACTGCACGCCGCGAGCAGCGCGGACGCGCCCGTGGTGAGGATCACCGTGCGCCGCGTCGAGCGGTTGGTCATGTCGTCACTCCGAACGTGCGGAAGAACCAGAAGGCGGACGTCAGCCAGAGCGCCGTGAGCACGGCGAAGACGAGGCCGCCGACGACCGGCAGCAGCCAGCCGGGCAGGCGCTCCCAGCGGAGCAGCAGCATCTTGGCACTGAAGGCGCCGAAGAAGAAGCACCCCAGGAGCGAGTGCCACATGACGCGCGTGCTGTACGTCTGATAGCCCAACGCGTACAGACAGTGCACCGCGACCGGGACCGCCACCAGGAACGCGATCCGTCCCGACCACCGGTGCAGCGTCGCCGACCAGGACGGGCCCGGCAGCTTCCCGTACATCATGAGCGCCGACACGAGCTGCACGAGGGCGAAGAAGAACGCCGTCGTCGCCAGCCAGGACTTCACCGCGCCCGTGCTGCTGAACCCGGCGAGGTTGAACGCCGTTCCCGCCGGGTCGTGGACCTTGCCGTAGGCCCCGAGGGCGACCGCGACGGCCGCGCCGACCAGGGCCGGGACGAGGTAGCGGGCGGGGCTCGGGCCGTGGCCGGGCGGCCGGGAGGGGAAGCCCTGGGTGGCGGCGTTCGGGTCCACGGTCATGAACGGCTCCCTGTGGAGGAGGAGGTCAGGGGGTGACGGGACGGGCGACGATCTTCTGGCCGTCGATGGTCACGGCGCCGGTCTCCGGGTCGATCTCGGGCGCGGCCGAAGGAGTGCCGTCGCGGTCGACGACGCCGACCTGCCGTCCGCCGGGCAGCACGATCCAGCCGCCGTCGATCTTCGCGCCGCGCACGGTGGCCGTCGCCCGGTACAGGCCGGACGGCTTGACGGCCCGGTCGGCCGTGAACGCGTACCGCTGCCCGCCGACGTCGGCCGTGCCGCGGATCAGCTTGTCGTCCTTGAGGGTGCCGTTCAGCTCGTCGCCGTTCCCGCCCGTGAGCTTCATGGTGCCGTCGGCCTCGACCGCGCCCTTGAGCCAGGACTCCTTGTCGTGCCCGTCGCAGAAGTAGGCGATCGCCTTGCCGCCCCGCAGGGAGACCGCGACCGCGGAGGTGTCGTCGTCGGTGCGGCCCGCGTAGTCGGCGTTGGGCACGGCGGCGCGGGAGGGCGAAGGACTCGACGACCACGACGGCGACGGAGGAACGGAGGCCGAGGGCGCGGTGGCCGACACCGAGACGCCCGGCGACGCCTCCTTGTACGGGTTCGACGCGCTCTTCGTCCCCGTCGTCGCGTTGAGCGTCAGCAGGAACACGCCGAGCACGAGCCCCGCGAGGAGCGTGAGAAGGGGTCCTGGTCGGTTCATCCGGTCCTCCCCCGGCGCGGGCCGCCTGCCATCAGCCATGAGAGCGGACGGGCGCGCCCGCGTCCAGAGGCGCACGGGCGCGTTCTCACCAGAGGTGACGGAATGGGGCGATTCGGGTGACATCGGCATGGCCGGACGACCGGGCCGGGCCGCGTCCGGCGTCTGCCCCGCGTCTCGTCAGACGGGCGCCGCGCACCCGCGCGCGAGGGGCTGACTACGCTGGTGTGACAGGACGTGCACACGGACCGGCGAGACGTTCGGACGGACCGGCGAGACGTGCACACAGATCAGCGAGGAGCATCACCGTGGCGGTACGAGCGGTCCGGGGCGCCGTCCAACTGGAACGGGACGACGCCGGACACATGGACGAGCAGGTCAGCGAGCTGCTCACCGCCATACTGGAGCGCAACGCGCTCACCACGGACGACCTGATCAGCATCTGGTTCACGGCGACCCCCGATCTGCACAGCGACTTCCCGGCGGCCGCGGCGCGCAAGCTCGGCATCGTCGACGTCCCGCTGATCTGCGCACAGGAACTGGACATCGAGGGCGCGATGCCCCGGGTGGTCCGTGTTCTCGCCCACATCGAGTCCGACCGGCCGCGCGCCGAGGTCGTCCACGTCTACCTCGGCGCCGCGGGCGCACTGCGCAAGGACATCGCCCAGTGAGGACCGCGCTCGTCATCGGAACCGGGCTGATCGGCACGTCCGCCGCCCTCGCCCTCGCCGCCCGCGGCGTCGTCGTCCACCTCGCCGACCACGACCCGGAGCAGGCCCGTACGGCGGCCGCGCTCGGTGCCGGCACGGACGAGGCGCCCGAGGGGCCGGTCGACCTCGCGATCGTCGCCGCACCTCCCGCGCACGTCGCCGCGACCCTCGCCGACGCCATGAGCCGCGGTCTCGCCCGCGGCTACCTCGACGTCGCCAGCGTCAAGGGCGGCCCCCGCCGCGAGCTGGAGGCGCTCGGCCTCGACCTCACCCCGTACATCGGCACCCATCCCATGTCGGGCCGCGAGAAGTCCGGCCCGCTGGCCGCGAGCGGCGACCTCTTCGAGGGCCGGCCCTGGGTGCTCACCCCGACCCGGGACACGGACACCGAGGTCCTGAACCTCGCCCTGGAACTGGTCTCGCACTGCCGTGCCGTGCCCGTCGTCATGGACGCGGACGCCCACGACCGTGCCGTGGCGCTCGTCTCACACATGCCCCACCTGGTGTCCAGCATGGTCGCCGCGCGCCTGCAGCACGCGGAGGAGACGGCCGTACGGCTCTGCGGTCAGGGCATCCGCGACGTGACCCGGATCGCTGCCTCCGACCCGCGGATGTGGATCGACATCCTCTCCGCGAACCCGGGCCCTGTCGCGGACCTCCTCGCCGACGTCTCCGCCGACCTCGACGAGACCGTCCAGGCCCTGCGCGCCCTGCAGTCCTCCGACGAGGCCAAGCGCCGCGAGGGCGCCTCCGGCATCGAGGACGTCCTGCGCCGCGGCAACGCCGGCCAGGTCCGCGTCCCCGGCAAGCACGGCTCCGCGCCCCGCGTCTACGAGGTCGTGGCCGTCCTCATCGACGACCAGCCCGGCCAGCTCGCCCGCATCTTCGCCGACGCGGGGATGGCCGGCGTCAACATCGAGGACGTACGCATCGAGCACGCCACCGGTCAGCAGGCCGGTCTGGTGCAGCTCATGGTGGAGCCGAAGGCGGTGCCGGTGCTCGCCGCGGCCCTGCGGGAGCGGGGCTGGGCGCTGCGCCAATAGGACCGGGGCCCTCCCGGTGAGCGGGCGCCGGGAAGGGCCAGTAATACGGGGTCCGCGGGGCCGGTAACCTTGTCCGGGGCGCGCTCGCGTCCCGCAGAGACCTCCACCCCGCACCAGGAAGGTGTTCCCACCGTGGACAACGGCGCCGCCCGTACCGCTCCGGCTGTGATTGTCGCCATCGACGGCCCCTCCGGCACGGGCAAGTCGAGCACCTCGAAGGCCGTGGCCGCGAAGCTCGGCCTGAGCTACCTGGACACGGGCGCCCAGTACCGCGCCATCACGTGGTGGATGGTCAGCAACGACATCGACATCACGGACCCCTCCGCGATCGCCGCCGCCGCGGGCAAGCCGGAGATCGTCTCCGGCACCGACCCGGCCGAGCCGACCATCACGGTCGACGGGACCGACGTCGCCGGCCCGATCCGGACGCAGGAGGTCACCTCCAAGGTCAGCGCGGTCAGCGCGGTGCCCGAGGTGCGTGCCCGCATCACCGAGCTGCAGCGCGCGCTCGCCGCGTCCGCGTCGGCCGGCATCGTCGTCGAGGGCCGGGACATCGGCACCACCGTGCTGCCCGACGCCGACCTGAAGATCTTCCTCACCGCCTCCCCGGAGGCGCGTGCCGCCCGCCGCAGCGGTGAGCTGAAGGGCGCGGACATCGCCGCCACCCGTGAGGCACTGGTCAAGCGGGACGCGGCCGACTCCAGCCGCAAGACCTCCCCCCTCGCCAAGGCGGACGACGCGGTCGAGGTGGACACCTCCGACCTCACGCTCCAGCAGGTCATCGAGTGTGTCGTCACCCTCGTCGAGGAGAAGCGGGCCGCCGCGTGAGCGCACCCTCCGAGAGAGGCGCCGAGGTCGGCCGCCGGATCGGCGTCGGCCTGATGTACGGGCTGTGGAAGCCGCGCGTGCTCGGCGCCTGGAAGGTCCCGGCGACCGGACCGGCGATCCTGGCCGTGAACCACTCGCACAACATCGACGGGCCGATGGTCATGGGCGTCGCGCCCAGGCCCACGCACTTCCTGATCAAGAAGGAGGCGTTCGTCGGCCCGCTCGACCCGTTCCTGCTCGGCATCGGCCAGCTCAAGGTCGACCGGGAGATCGCCGACCGCGCCGCCATCACCGACGCCCTCGGCGTCCTGGCGTCCGGCGGAGTCCTCGGGATCTTCCCCGAGGGCACCCGCGGCGAGGGCGACTTCGCCTCGCTGCGAGCCGGGCTCGCGTACTTCGCGGTGCGCAGCGGAGCCCCGATCGTCCCCGTCGCCGTACTGGGAAGCACCGAGCGGACCAGCCGGCTGACCAAGGCACTGCCCCCGCTGCGCAGCAGGGTCGACGTCGTGTTCGGCGACCCCTTCGAAGCGGGCGACGGCAGCGGCCGGCGCACGCGACAGGCACTGGACGAGGCCACCGGCCGCATCCAGAAGCACCTCAGCGCCCACCTGGACAACGCCAGACATCTGACCGGGCGCCGGGAAAACACCGGGCGCCCCGCCGGGCGCTAGGCGACACTTAGTAGTGGATCACCCGGTTTGCGGTTGATCCACCGATCACCACGATGAACGACGAGGTACGGACTTCATGAACGACCACATCCAGCCCGACGGCTCGGCAGAGCACGATCACGGGGCGCTTGGCGATGCCGAGTACGCGGAGTTCATGGAGCTCGCCGCGGAAGAGGGCTTCGACATCGAGGACGTCGAGGGCGCGATCGAGGAGGCGGGCCACGGCCCGCTGCCCGTCCTCGCCGTCGTCGGCCGCCCGAACGTCGGCAAGTCGACCCTGGTGAACCGCATCATCGGCCGCCGCGAGGCGGTCGTCGAGGACAAGCCCGGCGTCACCCGCGACCGCGTCACCTACGAGGCCGAGTGGGCGGGCCGCCGCTTCAAGCTCGTCGACACCGGCGGCTGGGAGCAGGACGTCCTCGGCATCGACGCGTCCGTCGCCGCGCAGGCCGAGTACGCGATCGAGGCCGCCGACGCGGTCGTCTTCGTCGTCGACGCCAAGGTCGGCGCCACCGACACCGACGAGGCCGTCGTCCGCCTGCTCCGCAAGGCCGGCAAGCCCGTCGTCCTGTGCGCCAACAAGGTCGACGGCCCGAGCGGCGAGGCCGACGCCTCGTACCTGTGGTCCCTCGGTCTCGGCGAGCCCCACCCGGTCTCCGCCCTGCACGGCCGCGGCACCGGCGACATGCTCGACGCCGTCCTGGAGGCGCTGCCCGAGGCCCCGGCGCAGACCTTCGGCACCGCGGTCGGCGGACCCCGCCGCATCGCCCTCATCGGCCGCCCGAACGTCGGCAAGTCCTCGCTGCTGAACAAGGTGGCCAACGAGGACCGCGTCGTCGTCAACGAGATGGCGGGCACCACCCGCGACCCGGTCGACGAGCTGATCGAACTCGGCGGCGTGACCTGGAAGTTCGTCGACACGGCGGGCATCCGCAAGCGCGTCCACCTCCAGCAGGGCGCCGACTACTACGCCTCGCTGCGCACCGCCGCCGCCGTCGAGAAGGCGGAGGTCGCGGTCATCCTGATCGACGCGTCCGAGACCATCTCGGTGCAGGACCAGCGCATCGTCACCATGGCCGTTGAGGCGGGCCGCGCGATCGTCCTCGCCTTCAACAAGTGGGACACCCTCGACGAGGAGCGCCGCTACTACCTGGAGCGGGAGATCGAGACCGAGCTCCTCCAGGTGGCCTGGGCGCCCCGGGTGAACGTCTCGGCCCGCACCGGCCGGCACATGGAGAAGCTCGTCCCGGCGATCGAGACGGCCCTGGACGGCTGGGAGACCCGCGTCCCGACCGGCCGTCTGAACGCCTTCCTCGGTGAGCTGGTCGCCGCCCACCCGCACCCGGTGCGCGGCGGCAAGCAGCCCCGCATCCTGTTCGGCACGCAGGCGGGCACCAAGCCCCCGCGGTTCGTGCTCTTCGCCTCCGGCTTCATCGAGCACGGCTACCGCCGCTTCATCGAGCGCCGGCTGCGTGAGGAGTTCGGCTTCTCGGGCACGCCGATCCACATCTCGGTGCGGGTGCGCGAGAAGCGCGGCGCGAACAAGAAGAAGTAACGCCCACGGGCGAAGCGTGAGGGGCGGCTCCTTGGGGAGCCGCCCCTCACGCGTTGTCGTCCGCGGTCCTCGCCGCTACACGCCCCTGCGTGGCGCGGGCGGCAGCGCGGCCGGGATGTGGTGCATCCCGGTGCCGTGCTGGCGGGCACCCGGCTGCCAGACGGATGGCGTGGCCGAGGTGTGCCCCTGCTGTGCCGCGATCTGCCGGGCCGTCTGCGCCCCCGCGCTGTACGAGCTGTACGTGCCCGAAGAGCTGAACGAGTTCGAACCGCGTCCGAGGAGCCCGAAGGCCTTGAAGCCCATGTTCTCCTCGCCGTGGCGGTCGCCGGGCAGGGTCCTGAACGCCCTGATCCACTCGGCGTAGAGCGCGTCGTAGATCGGCGTGGCCGATGAGCCGCCCTGATGGGAGTCCAGCACCGGACTCGACGCCGGCACCTCTCTGCTCGAACGGAGGGGGGAGCCAGAGGGGGGGACCGGCTGAAAGGGCCGGTGGCCGGGGACGTCGTAGGTGTGCACGTACGTGCCAACGACCCCGCCGCCCGACGGATGCGGCCGGAACGGTCATTTCGCGAGGCGTCCGGAGTGAGGGCGCGCGCGGGGGCGCGGGGAACAGTGCGGGCACCCCACGGCGGCCGGCCTCGGCCACCTGCCCGCGGTTCCCCGCGCCCCCGTTCGCCGGGACTCAGATGCCGGCGAGCGGCATCGCCGCCGCGACCAGCTTTCCGTTGGCCGCGGCCTTGTCGAGCGCGTCGCGCAGCAGGTCCTCCCGCGGCTGACGGCCGATGGAGCCGACCGGCGCCGCGAACAGGAGCACCTGCTGGAGCTTGTTGGCGGCGGCGCGCCAGCCGTCGGTGACCTGGAGCGCCTGGTGGGCCTGCCACCAGGCGACGGGCGAGCCGCCGCCGGTGCCCGGCTGGAGCACGGCGTGGAGCTGGCCCGCCGCGAGCAGCACGGACCAGCCGTGCAGGACCGGCGGGACCGAGTTCAGTTCGGTGGCGGGCATGAAGCCCTGCTCGATCAGCAGGGGCAGGAAGTCGTCGCCGATGTCGGTCGAGCCGGGGCGCACGATCGGACCGGTCGGCTCGACCACGAGCGCCGGGTGGAGCTCGCCGTTGATCAGGACGAGTCCGCTGGTGACACCGAGCACGGCCTGCTCGGGGACGGGGTCGGAAGGCGCGCCGTCGGGGTGGATCGAGCGGACGGCGCCCTGGAGTTGTTCCTCGGTGACCTGCACGACCTGCGAGGGCAGGCAGGTGGCGTGGGCGAAGGCGAGGACGGCGGTCTCGTCGCCGATGAACAGGACGGTGCTGGTGCGCTCCTGTTCCGAGTCGCCCGGGGTGCGGCACGACGTGCAGTCGTAACTGCCGGGGGCGTTCTCTCCGGCGAGCAGCCGGTCGGCTTCTTCGTCGCCGATCTCGGCGCGTACGTCGTCGCTGACGTCGAGCATGCGCGGCACGGTGGCTCCTCGGGATGCGGTGCGTGGCGGTGCCGGGTGGCTCCCGGCCCATGAACCGGGGGGTTCCCGGCTCATGAAGATGTCAACGGGTGATCTGTGGCCGGAGTCACGCCCGAGGGCGAACGGAATCGAACCATCCGACGCCCAGGGTGAAAGCGCCCCCGGAATTGGTTACTCCCAGTCAACTTGCAGGAGGCCTAAGGAAGTTGACTGGGTGAAGTAAGTCACAGATCACATCGGGCGGGGGTCGACAAATCCGGAAATCACCCTATGAAGTGGGTGGCCGAAAATCGATGATACCTGCGGTAACCGTTAACTGGCCTCGAATGACAAGGAGTTGGTTGATATCGGGGCGCCCGGGTCCATAGATTCCTCCGCCGTGTGCAACGAGCACCGCTCGGGTACGTCCGCCGGCCGATCCGCTTCGGATCACAGCACGCCGCCGGTGGACGGGTCGGAGCGCGAGGGCCGCGTCCTACGCGCAGGTCACCGCGTCCCGTCCTGGGGGACCCCGGGTGTTTCGAGAGGGAACTACATGTCCGCATGTGCCGACAGCACTCACGAGAACGGCCACAAGGCTCGTACCGCGAACAAGACACGTACGACGGCGGTCCTCGCCGGGGCGGCACTGCTCGCCCCGCTCGGACTGCTCGCCGCGACCGGTGAGGCCGCGGCGGCCGACAGTGGAGTGTGGGACCGCATCGCCCAGTGCGAGAGCGGCGGCAACTGGCACATCAACACCGGCAACGGCTACTACGGGGGACTCCAGTTCTCCGCCGGCACCTGGCGCGCCTACGGCGGCGCGGCGTACGCGCCGACCGCCGACCAGGCCTCCAGGAGCGCGCAGATAGCCGTCGCCACCAAGGTCCAGAGCGCACAGGGCTGGGGCGCCTGGCCCACCTGTTCGGCCCGGGCCGGCGCCTACGGCAGTGCGCCCGGCTCCTCGGGGTCCGGGGGGTCGACGGGGTCCGCGAGCACCAAGCCGGCCTCGAAGCCGGCCCAAAAGTCCGTCCCGGCGAAGCGGGAAGCGGCAAAGACGCCGTCCCGTGCGCCGGGCCACGTGAACCGCGGCTCGTCCCGCGGCGACTACACCGTCCGCGAAGGCGACACCCTGAGTGTCATCGCCGCGCGGCACGGGACCACCTGGCGGAAGATCTACGCCGCCAACCAGTCCGTGATCGGCGGTGATCCCGACCTGATCGTGCCCGGCCAGCGGCTCGACATCTGAGCCACGCTCCCCCTCGCGCCGGGCACGGGCCCGGTCCGGTCCCGGCGACCGGACCGGGCGTCGCCGGGCGGGCGGGACGCCACGGACACACCCCAGGCCCCGCCCGGTCCTCCGACCGGGTGGGGCCCCGGGCGTGCCGGGCACGGGCTCGGCGGGCGAGCGGGACCCGCTGCTTAGCGTGGCCCGATGCCCTTCATGCCGAGCAGGCGGATTCCGCCGACCGCACGCACCGCGTCCCGGCTGCCGACCGCTCGTGTGCGGTACGCGGCCGTCGCCGCCGCCCTCCTGGCCGCCCTCGTCCCCGGCTCCGCGAACGCCGCGGACACGGCGGCACCGCCCCCGCTCCCGGGCCCGAGATCCGTCCGCGGGGCCTTCGACTGCGCGAACGACGAATGGCCCTGGACCTGCCTCGCCGAGTGCGAGAGCGGCGGCCGCTGGCACGCGAACACCGGGAACGGCTTCTACGGCGGGCTCCAGTTCTGGCAGCCCACCTGGATCCGGTTCGGCGGGCTCGCCTACGCACCGCGCGCCGATCTCGCCACCCGCGCCCAGCAGATCAAGGTCGCCAAGAAGGTGCTGGCCGAACAGGGCTGGGGCGCCTGGCCCGAGTGCTCGAAGTCGTACGGGCTGCAAGGGCCCTTCCACGTGGTGAAGGCCGGCGAGACGCTCGTGTCGATCGCCCGCAAGTACAAGGTGCCGGGCGGCTGGCGCACGCTCTACAACGTCAACAAGAAGAAGGTCGGCGCCAGCCCCGACCGGCTGGCCAAGGGCCTCCAGCTCGTCATCCCGAAGGCGGGTGGCGCCTCCCGCGCCGCGGGTCCCGCCCTGTTCGGGCCGCCCCTGAACCCGGTGGCCCACCGTTCAGCGCCACCGTCTCTGCGGCTTCTCCGCTGAACACGACCGCGCCACGGCGCAGTTCATGGACGTACGTCGTCCTCCCCGGCCGCTCGCGCAGTCCCGGCGGCAGCCGCTGCTCGGCGATCACCACGCACGCGTCGAGGGCACCGAGCAGCGCGTACGTCCGGGCCGCGACCGCCGGTGACATGCCCTGCGCGGGTTCGTCGACGAGCACCACGCGCGCGTGGGGCGACAGGGCGCGGGTCAGGGCCAGCATGCGCTGTTCGCCGCCGGAGAGGGTGCCCGCGCGGCGCGGGAGCAGCGGGGCCAGTTCCGGGTAGGCCTCCAGCGCCACCGGCAGGCCGGCCGCCCCGAGTTCGAGGTTCTCCCGGACGGTCAGGGAGGCGAACACCGCCCGGCGATCCGGGACGAGGCACAGCCCGCGCCGGGCCCGCTCGAACGCGGGCAGCCGGGTCACGTCGGCGCCGTCCCAGACGACGGCACCGGACGCGAGCGGCACGGACCCGGCCAGCGCGCGCAACGCGGTCGTACGGCCGGAGCCGTTGCGTCCCAGCAGCACGGTGAGGCCGGGGCCCGGGGCCATCAGGCTCACGCCGTGCAGGGCCTCCAGGGGGCCGTAGCGGACGCGCGCGTCGCGCAGGGCGATGGTCATCCGCCGGTCCTCGTGTCCAGGACGCGGTCGGCGGGACCCGAGGTGACGATCCGTCCGGCCGCCATGACGTGGACGGTGTGCGCCAGGTCGGCGACCAGATCGAGGTCGTGCTCGACGACCAGGAGGGCCATGCCGTCCGCGGCCAGCGCCCGCAGGACCCGGGCCAGCGCGGCCACCTCGGCGGTGTCGAGACCGGCCGCGGGCTCGTCGAGCAGCAGCACCCGGGGGCTCCCGGCGAGGGCCCGGGCCAGCTCCACGCGCCGGAGCGTGCCGGTCGGGAGGCCCGCCGCGGGCAGTGACCGCACCGGCCCGTCGAGGCCGAACAGCCGCAGCGCCCGCTCCACCGACCCCCGGTCGGCGGTCCGGCCCTGCTCGGCGCCCACGCGCACGTTCTCCGCGACGGACAGCGACGGGAAGACGGCCAGTTGCTGGAAGGTCCGGGCCACGCCCAGCCGGGTCCGGGCGTGCGCCGCCAGCCGGGTGATGTCCCGCCCCGCCAGCAGCACCTGTCCGTCCGAGGGGCGCAGGGTGCCGGCGAGACAGTGGAAGAGGGTGCTCTTCCCGGCCCCGTTGGGCCCCACGAGCGCGGTGACCCGTCCGGGCGGGACGTCGAGGGCGACCCCGTCGAGAGCGGTGAACCCGCCGTAGACGACGCGCAGCCGACGGGCGGTCAGCCCCTGGCCCCCACTCCCGGACCGAACCCCTCCGCCCCCGGCCCGCGCCCCCACGCCGCCCCGTCCGGCGACCGAGGCCCCCACACCCGAGGCCCCCACACCCGACACGCCCGCGCCCGCACGGGGCCCGGGTTCCCGGCCGGTGCCGGTGGGCGCCGGGTGGCTCGCGCTGGGCGCGGTGGGCGCGGTGGGCGCGGTGGGCGTGGTGGGTTCCGGGTGGGGTCCGGGTCTCCGGCCCGTGCCGGTGGGCGCCGTGCGGTCCGGGCCAGGCCCGGCTTTCGGGCCGATGCCGGCCGGTGCTGCCGGGTCCCGGCGGGGTCCGGGTTCCCGGTCGGTGCCGGGCAGGGCGGTCGTGGCCGCTGCGGTGCCCTTCGCCGTGATCGGCCTCGTGGCCCGCAGGGCGCCCTTCGCCGGAACGGGCCCCGTGACCGCCGCAGGCCCGAGGGCTTCGTGGCCCCCGGCGGCGGCGCGCAGGTGGTGGCGGGTCCGGGTGCCCAGCGGGGTGAGGGTCGCCCGGGGGCGGCGGAGCCGGGTCGTGGCCGCGCGCAGGGCCTCGTACGGGCCCTCGGGGAAGCGGCCGACGAGGACGGCGAGGAGGCCGATCAGGGCGGCCGCCACCCCGCCGCGGGCCCCCGCGTCGAGCCCGACGAGCAGCGCGGCGGCGACCAGCGCCCCGAGGACGCTGTCGGCGCCGAGCACGACGACCGCCGCGAACCAGAGCAGGCTGCGGACCGGGTCGTACTGCGTGGCATCGAAGGCGCGCAGCCCCATGCCGAGCATGGCCCCGCCGAGCGCGGCCAGCGCGGCCCCCGCCACGAACGCGGTCAGTTTCAGCTCGGGGACGCGCACGCCCGCCGCCGACGCGCCCGCCTCGTGGTCCCGCATGGCGGCGAGGGCCCGGCCCGTCCTGCCCCGGCGCAGGCCGTGCGCGGCGAGCACGGCGGCGGCCAGCAGGACGAGTTCGAGTACGTAGTACGCGCGGTCGCCGCCGAACCCGGCCGGCCGGTCCAGGGACAGGCCCGCCACCGCGTACGGCTGCGCGAACACGAACCGGCTGACCCCCACGCCCACCGCGAAGGTGGCCACGGCGAGCGCCAGGCCGTGCCGTTCGATGGCCGGCCAGCCGGTCAGCACCCCGAGCGGGGCCACCAGGAGCACGGCCACCGCGAGCGCGGCCAGTTCGGGCAGCCGGGGCAGCCCCGGGAACCGGCCGGCGGCCAGCAGGGCCGTGAACAGGGCGCCCAGACCGGCGTACGCGGCCTGCCCCAGCGAGATCTGGCCGCCGCGGCCGGTGACCACGACCAGCGACAGCAGGACGACGCCGAGCGCGGGCACCTGCACCGCCGTGTGCAGGTCCGAGCCGGCGAGCCCCAGCGGCAGCAGGAACAGCACGACGGCCACGGCCCAGGCCCCGGGCGGGGTCGGCACGCGGACCGTCGCCGGGCGCGGGAGCGCGTCACGGGTGCCGATGCCGGGCAGGACGAGCGCGGCGACGAGCAGCGCGACCACGAAGAGGTTGGCGCCGACCGCCAGCAGCAGCGGCTCCGCCCAGCCCGAGGGGTGCAGCCGGGTGAGCTGGCTCTGGGCGACACCGATGCCGAGCGCGACCACGATCGCCACCGTGAGGCTGCGCATGCGGGCCGCCACGGCGACGGCCATGACCTCGATGACGAGCAGCGGCAGGCCGTACGGGTCGAGCCGCACGTACGGCGCGAGGAGCACGCCCGTCAGGCCCGCCGTGAACGAGCCGAAGGCCCAGCCCGCCGCGGCCACCCGGTCCGCGTCGATCCCGCCGAGCACCGCGAGCGGCCGGTCGTCGACGACCGCCCGCAGCTCCGTCCCGAAGCGGGTCCAGCGTGTCACCGCGCCCACCCCCGCGGCCAGCGCGACAACCACCGCGAGCTGCCCCCACGGATCCGCCGACACCAGCGTCGGCGCGTCCGCCCGCGCACCGGTGCCCCACACGAGCGCCGCCCCGCCGACCAGCAGCACGAACACCCCGATGCTCGCCACCAGGGTCTGTGCCGGATCGCCGCCGAGCACGGCCAGTGGCCGGAACACGAAGCGCTCCAGGGCCATCCCGATCGCCGGGGCCACCAGCAGCAGGGTCACCGAGGCGCCGAGCGCGAGCGGCCAGCCCCACTCGACCGTGAACTGGCGCAGCAGATACGCGCACACCATCGCGATCGCGCCGTGCGCGAAGTTGAGCACCCCTGTGGCGCGGTAGGTGACGATCAGCCCGATGCCGGTGAGCGCGGCGGCGGCACCGATCGAGAGCCCGGCCAGGGTGAGGTCGTACGTCAACGAGGACATCAGTCGCCCGGACCGGCGGAGGGGACGTCCCCGGCGTCGGGCTCGGCGTCGGGCTCGCAGATCGGGCACGGTCCCAGATCCCCGCTCGCGAGGACGCGCGAGTCGGCCGGCACGGCCTCCGGCTTCCCGGCCACGAGGGGACAGTCCGCCCGGTGGTACAGGGTGCCGCCGGGCACCATCAGGAGGTCCCCGGCCGCGGCCGGCGCCACGGCAGCCGCCGGCCCCGGCTCCTCCTCGGCGGACCCCGCCGCCACCAGCAGTCCGTACAGCTCCTCGACGCGCGCCGTCGCCGAGGCGTTCCGGCCGTGGGTGAGCAGCACCGACCCGGCGACGATCAGCGCGGCACCGGGCACCGTGCAGGAGGCGAGGTAGGGGAGCTGGCGTTCCGCGTACCGCTCGCCCGAGATGCCGTACCAGCCGACGACACACAGCACGGCCCCGGCGGCCAGCGCGGCCCAGCCGGCCCACAGGACGGGGTGCGCGCTGCGCGGTCGAGCTGTCCGCATCCGGACTCCCACACGTCGGGTATCTGTCCATGTCAGCCGATGGCTTGCACTATGCCTTCTGGAAGCTGACCCTGAAAGCACCGGGCGCTTTTGGCCCGGACCGACACCCGGTGGTGAGCCAGATGGTTCTCGGGAGCGACCTCAGGCGGGGGAACGTCGGGGGAGTGGCGGCGGCAGCGGTTCTCGTCCTCGCCGCGGCCCTCACGGCGTGCAGCGACGACAACGGCGGCGGGAGTTCCGCGTCGCCCACCCCGACGGCGGAACAGTCCACCGCCACGGCTCCGGCCGACCCGGCCGCGGCCCAGCAGGAGATCAAGCAGAACTGGGACAAGTTCTTCGACCCGGCCGTCTCCGCGAAGGACAAGCTGGCCGTCCTGGAGAACGGCGAGCAGATGGCCCCGGTGCTGCAGGGCTTCAACGGCGACCAGCGCGGTCAGCAGGTGAAGTCGAACGTGGAGAAGATCGAGTTCACCTCGCCGACCGAGGCGAACGTGACCTACACGCTGACCCTGAACGGCGCCACCGCCCTGCCGAACGCCTCGGGGACGGCCGTCGAGCAGAACGGCACCTGGAAGGTCTCCGTCAAAACGCTCTGCGCGCTGGTGCAGCTCAGCGGCAACGGGTCGTCGAGTCCCGTCCCGGGCTGCTGATCAGCGGTGCGGCGCACAGCGACCGGCGCCGCCGTCGCTGGCCTGCTGCTCCTGCTCGGCACGGCCTGCGGCAGCCGGCTCCCCGAGAGCGACTTCGAGAACCGCGCCACGCCCACACCCCGGGCGTCCGCCGAGCCGATCCGCGTCGGCGTCATCAGCAGCGCCACCAGCCCCGTCGGCGCCGCCGCGTTCACCGGACCGCGTGACGGGGCCAAGGCCTGGTTCGACCGGCTCGACGCCCGCGGCGGCATCGACGGGCGGCGCGTCGAGGTGCGCACCTGCGACGACGGCGGCAGCGGGGTGGGCAACAGCGCCTGCGTGCGCCGGCTGATCGACCAGGACAAGGTCGTCGCCCTCGTCGCCACGACCGCCCTCGACTACGCCGGCGCCTCCCAGGTGTCCCGCGCGGGCGTGCCCGACATCGGCGGCCAGCCCATCGGCGCCGCCTACGACACGTATCCGCACCTGTACGGGATCTACGGCAGCCTCGCGCCACGCCACGGCACCCCCGGCTGGGACGGCGAGCTCTACGGCGGCACCGAGGTCTACCGCTACTTCAAGCGCGTCCACGGCGCCCGGACGGCCGCCGTCGTCTCCTACAACCAGTCCGCCTCCGCCGCCTACGCCCGGCTGGTCACCGACGGGCTCAGGGCCGAGGGCTACCGGGTGGTCGGCGAACAGGTCGACTTCGCGCTGCCCGACTTCCGCGCCGCCGCGGCCGACCTCAAGGCCCAGGGCGCCGACCTCGTCTTCGACGCCCTCGACACCCACGGCAACTCCCAGCTCTGCAAGGCCATGGACGACGTCGGCGCCCAGGTCATCGCCAAGGTGACCAACGTCCAGAACTGGACGTCCACCGTCCCCGAGGACTACAAGGACGCGCCGCGCTGCCGCAACGCCCTGTGGGCCACCGGGGCGAGCCGCAACTACGAGGACACCGGCGACACCGCGGTACGGGAGTTCCGCGACGCGACGAAGGGGCTGCCGAGCCACTCCCAGTGGCAACTTGAGGGATGGGCGGCGGCCCGGTGGTTCACGGACGCGGCCACGTCCTGCGCGCGTACGGGCATCACCCGGGGGTGCGTCGACGCGTTCATGAACCGGGGCGAGCCCTACACCGCGGGCGGGCTGCTGCTCCCCGTCACCTACGAGCGGCTGGCCGAGCCGCCGAAGACGCGCCGGACGTGCCTCTCGGTGGCCCGCTGGCGCGACGGCAGGGGCTGGGTCACCCAGGGCGACATGAACACGAACTGCTTCGACGTGCCGCAGATCGCCTACCGCCCGTGAAGCCCGCGGCGCCCGTGGAGCGCCGGGATCGCGGAGTCCGTGAAGCCCGCGGCGCCCGCCAGGCTGGCCGCGTGCGGGGAGTCGGCCGGGCTTCTGAGGGACGTCGTCTTGCGGACAGTGGCTGTCCGCAAGCGCTGGCAGACTCGGCGGCATGTTGGAGACATCCGCACGACTGCTGCGCCTGCTCTCACTGCTGCAGGCCCACCGCGAATGGTCGGGCGCGGACCTCGCCGAGCGGCTGGGCGTCACCCCGCGCACCGTCCGCCGTGACGTGGACCGGCTGCGCGAGCTGGGCTACCCCGTCAACGCGAGCCCCGGTACGGGCGGCGGCTACCAGCTCGGCGCGGGGGCCGAACTGCCGCCGCTGCTCCTGGACGACGACGAGGCCGTCGCGGTGGCCGTGGGCCTGCGCACGGCGGCCGGGCAGGGCATCGAGGGCATCGGCGAGTCCTCGGTGCGCGCGCTCGCCAAGCTGGAGCAGGTCCTGCCGAGCAGGCTGCGGCGCCGGGTCGGCGCGCTGAACGCCTTCACGGTGCCGATGCTGCGCGGTCCGGAGGCCTCCGCCGTCGATCCCGCCGTCCTCACCGAACTGGCCAACGCCTGCCGTGACAGCGAGCGGCTGCGCTTCGACGCGCCGGACCGTCGAGCCGTACCGGCTGGTGTGCACCGAGCGCCGCTGGTACCTGGTGGCCTGGGACGTCGACCGCGAGGACTGGCGCACCTTCCGGGCCGACCGCATCACGCCCCGGCCGCCGCACGGGCCGCGCTTCGCGCCCCGTACGCCACCGGCCGGGAATCTGGCCGAGTACGTCTCCCGGGGCGTCTCCACCGGCGCCTACGCCACGCACGCCGTCGTCCGGCTGCTGGTGCCGCTGGAGGAGGCCGCCGCACGGATCTCGCCCTCGGCCGGGACCCTGGAGGCGTCGGACGGCGACACCTGCATCCTGCGCACCGGGGCGCCGAGCCTCGACGTCATGGTCATCCACGTGATGATGACGGGGCTCGAGTTCGAGATCCTGGAGCCGGCCGAACTCGGCGACGTGATCAGGACGGCCCGGGACCGGTTGTCCCGCGCGCTGGAGCGGCAGGGCCGCGCGGGAGCCGGTGCCGGGGAACGGGGTCCGGGGGAGCGGGGTCCCGAGGGTGCGGCGGTCACGGGCCGCGTGCCGTAGCGGAAGTCCCGGGTGCCGCGGCGGCCGTGCGGGGGTTGTGTGCGCGTGGCGTGTATTTCCTATGCGGCGTCAGCTTCCGCGGCCCGAGCCGGAATCGGAGCGGCCCGGAATGGAAAAGCGCCGCGGGGCGCGCGTCGGCCACCGCCGTGCACATTTCAGGGGACTATTCGGTGAGCTCGTACGACGGCTCCGAATTACGTTCGAAGGCGTGCGGAACACGGAAGCGGCCCCTCATACGGGTGATGGAGTTCGGCGAAACACGTGTCGTGATCCTGTGACAGAAGTGTGACCGGCGGGGGACAGGTGACGCTTCGTCGCCGATCGGGCTTCCGCCGCCCGGGCGTGCCGCCTAACGTGGCGGTCATGGCACCCAATCCCCCCTCTCACACAGAGCCGCAGGACGATCCGGAGAGCTATGTCGGGCTGGAGGTGGACGGGGCGCGTGAGCGTGCGCTGGAGCGCGGCTGGCCGACGGTCCGCTCGCTGCCGCCCGGCGCGATCATCACCATGGAGTACCTGGTGGGGAGGCTGAACTTCGAGGTCACGGACGGTACGGTGACGCGCTGCTGGAAGGGCTGAGCGCCCGGACCCGGCCCCGCGAACGCCGCCGCGCCGCACCGAGTTGAGCGCCGCCCACGACGCGCGAAGGCCCCCGGCTCGTCGAGCCGGGGGCCTTCGTCGTGCGGGGAGAGGCTGTGCGTACCGGCCCCGCGGTCCTCAGCCGCCGGTCAGCGGGCGGGCCGTCGCCGCGGTCGCGCGTGTCGGACGGTCCGGATGCGGCGGGCGGTCCGGGTGGGCCGGACGGCGGCTGCCCGCCGGTGTCACCGGCGTGCGCTCCGAGCGGGCGGTGTGCGGGCCCGGGGCCAGGTGGACGGGGGATCTGGGCGGACGGGAGGCGACGGCCCCGCGGGCCGGCATCTCGCTGTCCACAGCGGCGGCCCGCGGGGACATGACCGGCGCGGGGACCGGAGCGGGAACCGGGGCGGGCGTGGGCGCGGTGCGGCCACGACGGGTGCGCCACAGATCGCGCAGCGCGAAGATCCCGGCCTCGGAGCGGGCGATCAGGGGCTCGCACCAGGGCAGCGCCAGCAGGATCAGCAGACCCGCGGCCCAGCCCAGCAGGACGTCGCTCAGCCAGTGCGTACCCAGGTAGACGGTGGTGAGGCCGACGCCCAGCGAGGTCACGGCGGACAGCGCCGAGAGCCAGCGTCGGGCTCTCGGGGTCGACGCCAGATAGGCCAGGATTCCCCAGGTCACGACGGCGTTGGCGGTGTGGCCCGAAGGAAATATATCGCCGCCCAGGCCCATCTCGTTCGAGCCGATGGTGATGGCGTAGTGCGGGCCGAGACGGCCCATGCCGAGCTTCGCGGCGCCCACCGTGATGTTGAGCAGCAGCAGCGACGCGCCCAGCGTGAGCAGCGGGCGCAGGGTGTGCTGACGCCAGGAGCGCCAGCCGAGCCACGCGGCGACCATCACCGCGGTGGGGCCGCGCTGGCCGAGTACCACGTAGTAGTCCAGGAACGCGTGGATCTCCGGCCACTGCTGGTAGGGCCGGAAGAACATGACCTGCCAGTCGAACCGGACCAGCCACGACGTGATCGCCACGGCCCACACGATCGCCAGGTAGAAGGCCAGGGTCGCCGCGAAGAGGACAACCCTGTGCCGACTCATCTTCGGCACATCGATGTGGGCCGGTCGTTCCGGCTCACGGTCCAGCCGGGCGAAGACCCGGTCCAGACGGGTGAGGTTTCGTTCGGTACGCACTCAATCGACGTTACAGCGAGTGAGCTGCGTTCCAGGCCGAATCACTCGGTTTGTGATGACGATGTGATGTGGGATTCCTCTCAGGATCATGCTTAATTCTAATGAATCGCTAATCCCGGCACCCCGGAGCCTTCAATTCCATTGATCGCCGAGGGTCTTCGAGTTTATGGCACTTTTATATTCGTTCACCGAATGATGGCGTGGAATTCGCCGCCCGCTCACCGCTCCCGCGTGGGGCGCCGCGGGGCGGATCAGGGGGGTCCCGAGCCGTTCAGCCAGAAGGCCCCGTAGGCCGCCGAGGCCACCGCGACGCCCCCGAGAACCAGCGCTGACCTGGACGTACGCAGCCGTGCCAGCGCCCCGGCCGGAGGGAACAGGAGAGGGAAGGCGGGCAGCAGCAGGCGTGGCTTCGAGCCGAAGTAGCTCGACGCGCACAGGGCGAGCGCGACGACGATTCCCGTGTAGACCAGGAGCGCCGGCGGCTGACCCTGGCGCACACAGGTCACGTAGAGCGACAGGATCAGCACCACCCCGGCGACCAGGGCGGCACCGGCGAGCGCGGACGGGAACGAGGTGAACTTCTCCGCGACGAAGCGCCCGAACGCGTACCCGCCGTCGAAGCCGTTGCGCCACCCCGCCTGGACGTCGAGATAGCCGAGCGGGCCCTTGCCCGTGCGATGCCCCACCCACAGCACGTAACCGGCGGCTCCGAGCGGCGCGATGATCATGGCGAGGGCGCGTCGCCAGGGACGCGCGCCGTCCGTCCGGGGCGTGCTTCCGCCGCGCCGTCGTTCTCCCACGAACGACGTAATCGCCGCCACCCACAGGGCCGCGACCACCGCGACTCCCACCGGCCGCGTCAGTCCGGCGAACGCGGCGAGCAGCCCCGCGGTCAGCCAGCGGCCGGTCAGCACCGCGTACAGCGACCACGCGGCGAGCGCGGTGAACAGTGACTCGCTGTACGCCATCGACTGCACGACGCCGACGGGCAGGACCGCCCACACCAGCACCGCGCAGACCCCCGCCCGGCGGCCGTGGACGTGGTCGGCGACCGCGAAGATCCCCCAGGCCGCGGCGAGCGAGGCCACCGCGGAGACCAGCAGGCCGGCGTCCGCGTACGACAGCGGGGTCACCGCGTGGACGATCCGCTCCAGCCAGGGCAGCAGCGGGAAGAACGCCAGATTCGCGTGCACGTCACCGTTCGGGAGGCGGACCTCGTAGCCGTAGCCGAGCTCGGCGACCCTCGTGTACCAGAGCGAGTCCCAGCGCCCCGACAGCAGCCGGTGGGCGCCCTTGCCGTTCGCCGCGCTCCACACGGCGAGCGTGACGAGGCCGAGGGCGCGGACCGCCGCGTACCCGAGGAGGGCGGGCGCGGCGCGGCGCAGGGCGCCCGCGAAGGTCGTCGCGGCGGGGCTCTCGGAATCGGTCACGGGCCCGATTATCGGCACAGGGCGGAACCGGCGGGCCGCGCGGGGCGTGACCAGGGGTGAGCGGCGTGGCGTACGCCACACACCCGGCCGGCGAACGTGAGAGGTCCGCCACGTGACCCGGGCGAGAACTGTCGTACGCTGACGGCTCACTCGCCTTTGCTGCGTGGGCCCGGGACTCCGCTCTCCGGGCCGCAGCCCCAGGGAGTCCCCACCCTGCGGATCCGCAGAACGCGAGGGAACCTCTGGAGGTACGTACATGTCCGGGACGACCACGGCCGCTGCGCGATGCCGTCGGGAGACCGGAGCCGGTGCCAACCGCTGGGTCGTTCTCGTCGTCCTGTGCGTCAGCCTGCTGCTGGTCGCCCTCGACGCCACCGTTCTCCACGTCGCGGTACCCGCCGTCACCGAGGACCTGAAGCCCGGCGCGATAGAACTGCTCTGGATCGTCGACGTCTATCCCCTCGTCTGCGCCTCGCTCCTCATCCTCTTCGGCACGCTCGGTGACCGGATCGGCCGCAGACGCGTGCTCCTCCTCGGGTACACCCTCTTTGGAGTCGCCTCGGGCATCGCGGCCTTCTCCGGGAACGCACAGCTCCTGATAGGCGCCCGTGCCCTGCTCGGTATCGGCGGCGCGATGATCATGCCCGCCACGCTGTCGATCCTGCGCGAGGTCTTCCCCGACCGGCGCGAGCGGGCGCTCGCGATCGGCATCTGGAGCGCCGTCGCCGCCGTCGGCGCGGCGGTCGGACCGCTCCTCGGCGGGTTCCTCCTCGAACACTTCTGGTGGGGCTCGGTCTTCCTCGTCAACATCCCGCTGATGATCATCAGCCTTCCGGTCGGGCGGCTGCTGCTGCCCGAGTCCCACGGCGACCGCGACGGTCCCTGGGACGTCGTCGGCGCGCTCATGGCCGCCGCCGGCCTGTTCGGAATCGTCCTCGGCGTGAAGCGTCTCGGCGGCGGTGAGGCGCCCTTCGGCCCCCTCACCCTCGGATCACTGCTCGTCGGCTCCGTGCTGATGGCCGTCTTCGTACGGCGCCAGCGGCGGCGCGCGCATCCCCTGGTCGACCTGCGCATGTTCGCGCGTCCGGCCTTCAGCACGTCGGTGGGGTGCATCGTCCTCGCGATGCTCGCGCTGGTGGGCCTGGAACTGATCGCCGCGCAGTACCTCCAGCTCGTACTCGGCCTCTCCCCCCTGCAGACCGGGCTGCGGCTGCTGCCGCTCACCATCGCGGCGATGGCCGCCGGTCTCGCGGGCGCGAAGCTGCTGCGCCGGTTCGGGCCGCGCGCGATGGTGTCCTTCGGGTTCTGTCTCACCGCGGCCGCCGTGGTCACCCTCACCGCCATGGGCGGCGACGACAACACCGGACTGCTGCTCTTCGGCTTCGTCCTGCTCGGCTTCGGCCTGGAGACCACCCTGTTCGGGGCGTACGAGTCCATGCTGAGCGAGGCGCCGCAGGCGCAGTCGGGCGGCGCCGCGGCGATCGGCGAGACCTCCTACCAACTGGGCGCCGGGATCGGGATCGCGCTGCTGGGAAGCGTGATGAACGCGGCGTACGCGCCCGGGCTGTCGTCCGTCCCCGGCGTCGGCGCGGCCGACTCGGCGGCGGCGGGACACTCGCTGGGCGAGGCGTACCAGGTCGCCGACCGCCTCGGAGGCGCGTCCGGCCGAGCCCTGCGGCACGCCGCCCGGGACTCCTTCGTGCACGGACTGCACGTGACGCTGCTGGTGAGCGCCGGCCTGCTGCTCCTCGGCGCCGTGATGGCCCTGCGGCTGCCGCGCGTCATGGACTGCGGGGCCCCCGCGGCGGGTACCGCCGGGATCCCGGCCCCGCGGGATGTCGCCGAGCCCCGCGAGATCCCCGAGACCACCCGGACCCCCGGGAGCTCCGAGATCCCCAAGATCCGGGAGGTGTCCGGAGTGCCCCGGCCCCCCGGCGCACCCGCGCTTCCCGAGGTCTCCGAGACCCGCGTCTCCGCCTAGGGCGACGCCGGCCGGGCGGGCCAGGCGTCGCCGGGCAGGCGAGACTTCGCGGGCACGACCCAGGGCGTCGCCGGACAGGCGGGACTCACCGGACCCGCCCCGGGCCGGGTGACGGGAATCGCCGGACCGGGCCGGGCCGGAGCCGCGCGGGAAGTGGCCTGGACTTGCGGGACGCCGCGTCGTAACGTCGGGCCGAGATCCTTGACTAGCGGTGCTAGTTATCACCCTGCCGGAGGCTGTCGTATGTCCGCGTCCTCGAAGCTGCCGTCCTTCGACCCCGCCGACCCGCTCGGGATCGACGACCTGCTGGACGCGGAGGACCTGGCCGTCCGTGACACCGTGCGGGCCTGGGCCGCGGACCGGGTGCTGCCGTACGTCGCCGAGTGGTACGAGAAGGGCGAGCTCCCCGGCATCCGGGAGCTGGCACGCGAACTCGGCGGGATCGGCGCCCTCGGCATGTCGCTCCAGGGGTACGGATGCGCCGGCGCCAGCGCGGTGCAGTACGGCCTCGCCTGTCTGGAGCTGGAGGCGGCCGACTCCGGGATCCGCTCGCTCGTCTCGGTGCAGGGCTCCCTGGCCATGTACGCCATCCACCGGTTCGGCAGCGAGGAGCAGAAGCAGACCTGGCTGCCCCGCATGGCCTCCGGCGAGATCATCGGATGCTTCGGACTGACCGAGCCCGACCACGGCTCCGACCCCGCCTCCATGCGCACCCACGCCAAGCGCGACGGCGGGGACTGGGTCCTGAACGGCCGCAAGATGTGGATCACCAACGGTTCCGTCGCCGGTGTCGCCGTCGTCTGGGCGCAGACCGACGACGGCATCCGCGGATTCGTCGTGCCCACCGACGTGCCCGGGTTCTCCGCCCCCGAGATCAAGCACAAGTGGTCCCTGCGGGCGAGCGTGACCAGCGAGCTCGTCCTCGACGACGTACGGCTGCCGGCCGACGCCGTCCTGCCCGACGTCGTCGGCCTCAAGGGCCCGCTCGGCTGCCTCTCGCACGCGCGGTACGGGATCGTGTGGGGCGCCATGGGCGCGGCACGGTCCAGCTTCGAGTCCGCCCTCGCCTACGCGCGGACGCGTGAGCAGTTCGGACGCCCCATCGGCGGCTTCCAGCTCACCCAGGCCAAACTCGCCGACATGGCCGTCGAACTGCACAAGGGCATCCTGCTCGCCCATCACCTGGGCCGCCGCATGGACGCGGGACGGCTGCGCCCCGAGCAGATCAGCTTCGGCAAGCTCAACAACGTGCGCGAGGCCATCGAGATCTGCCGTACCTCGCGCACGATCCTCGGTGCCAACGGGATCTCGCTGGAATACCCCGTCATGCGGCACGCCACGAACCTGGAGTCGGTGCTCACCTACGAGGGCACCGTCGAGATGCATCAGCTCGTGCTGGGCAAGGCGCTCACCGGGCTCGACGCCTTCCGGTGAAGAACCCGCCGGTGAAGCCCCGGTGAGGCAGGGCCGGTGAGCGGCCCTGCCTCAGCTCTGGTTGAAGAAGCCGTCCGTCTGACGGCCCGCGGCCTCGCCGCTGACGATCTCCGTGTGCGCCGGGGTCAGCAGGAAGACCCGGGTCGCCACCCGCTCGATGGTGCCGCGCAGGCCGAAGGTCAGGCCGGCCGCGAAGTCCACCACGCGCTTGGCGTCGGCGGCCTCCATGGACGTGAGGTTGATGATGACCGGGACGCCGTCCCGGAAGAGTTCGCCGATACCGCGTGCGTCCCGGAAGCTGTCCGGGGTGACCGTGCCGATCCGGCGGCCCTTCTCCTCCGCCGTCTCGGAAGCAACCTTCACGCGAGGGTCGGTGACCCAGGCGTCGCCGGAGTCCTGACCCTCGGCGTAGTCGTCGTCGTAGTAACGCTCGTCATCGTTGTCGTCGACGAGGCCAAGCCAGGCACTCGCCTTGCGCACCGATCCCATGGACGCCTCCTCTCACAGCGGTCTTTCGTGCTCCGCATCCCCATGGTCGTCCATGATGCGGATGTCGCGCCAAGTGGATAGACGCCGCGTGGGGGTTTCGTGACGGTACTGGTGCACAGCGGATCCGTCGAGAGCCCGCGCCCCCCAAGGGTCGTACGGGGTAAGGCTGCTGACTGAGAGTGAAATATGATTTCTCGCGGCGACCGGGTGACGAGCGGGGCGTACGGGTGAACGGGAGGGTCGATACGATGCCCGACCGCAATGTCGTACGGGTCACGGGGGAGTGTCGTGTTCGGAATCGTGAGGCCCTGCAGCCACCGGCTCGGTGAAGGGCTCAAGACGCAATGGATGGCGCATCTGTGCGGGCTCTGTCTCGCGCTGCGCGGGGACCACGGCCAGTTCGCGCGGGTGGTCACCAACTACGACGGCCTGCTGATATCGGTTCTGACGGAGGCTCAGGCGGAGAAGGCGACGGGATGGCGGCGCACCGCGGGCCCCTGTCCGCTGCGGGGCATGCGGACCGCGTCCGTCGCGCAGGGCGAGGGCGCGCGGCTCGCCGCCGCCGTCTCGCTGGTCCTCGCCTCGGCGAAGGTCCGTGACCATGTCGCCGACGGGGACGGGCTCCTGGCGCGCAGGCCGGTCGCGCTGGCCGCGCGCCGGGTGGCCACGAGCTGGGGCAGGGCCGGGGCGCGAACGGGAAGCGCCGTCGGCTTCGACACGGCCGTGCTCGTCGACGCGGTGGACCGGCAGCTCGGGATCGAGTCGCTCGCCGGGCCGGGAACGCCGTTGCTGACGGTCACGGAACCCACCGAGACCGCCACCGCCGCCGCCTTCGCGCACACCGCCGTCCTCGCCGGCCGCCCCGGCAACGCCGCGCCGCTGGCCGAGGCCGGACGGCTCTTCGGGCGGCTCGCGCATCTGCTGGACGCCGTGGAGGACAGGGCGTCAGACGCCGCGTCAGGAGCCTGGAACCCCCTCACCGCCACCGGTACCCCGCTCACCGAGGCCCGCAGGCTCGCCGACGACGCCCTGCACGGGATACGGCTCGCCCTGCGCGAGGCCGAGTTCACCGACGGCAGACTCGCGCACGTGCTGCTCGTCCACGAACTGGGCCGCTCGGTGGACCGCGCGTTCGGGACGTCGGGATGCGGGCACACCGCGGATGGGGCGCACGAACCGCACGGCTCCCTCGGCTCCGGCGCGGGCCCTCTCCTCGGCGGGCAGGGCTCCGCCGTCCTGCTCGCCCCCGAGGGTTCCTTCGGGCCGCCGCCCCAGCACGGCGGGAATCCGTACACCGGCGGCGGCAACCCCTTCGGCGGCGGGCCGTCCTTCCAGCCCCCCGCCCCGGGCAAGCGCGGATTCTGGGCCGGCTGCGCCGCGGCCGTCGGGCTGTGCTGCACCTGCAAGATGTGCTGCGCCGACGAGTACGAGGGTCCGTGGTCGCGCAAGAAGCGCGAAGGGTGCCTGAGCGACTGCGACTGCGACTGCGGTTGCTGCGAGGCGTGTCAGTGCTGCGAGTGCTGTGAGTGCTGCTCGTGCTGCGACTGCGGGTTGTGAGAAGCCCGGCCGTGCCGGTGTGAAAAAGTTGATCACATGACGACGGACGCATCCGAGGACTGGAAGCACTGGCAGGAGCACCGTGCGGCGACGGTGTCGGCGCCGTACGGGCCGCTCGCGCTCATCGGGACCCACTGGATCGAGGACTATCCGGAAGGGCGACTTCCGGACACTCCCGGGCATTGGGCGCTCAAGGGCGACCAAGTGGTCCTGACGGCGGTGGCCGAGGAGGGGCTCACGGTCGACGGCGAGCCCTTCACCGGCGACATCGTGCTGGACGCCGACTACGGAGGAGCCGACGGAGCCCGGGTCGCGCGCGGGGAGCGGCGGTTCGTCGTCCTGGTGCGCGAGGGGATCTGGGGCGTACGGGTCTACGATCCCGACGCGCCCACCCGGAAAGCCTTCGTGGGCATCGAGGCGACCCCCTACGACGAGCGCTGGGCGGTGCCCGGACACTTCACCCCGTACGGCGAGGGCCGCACCGTGCGGGTCGAGAACGCCGACGGTGTGACGCGCGGGCTCGCCCTCGGCGGCGTCCTCGCCTTCACCCTGGACGGGCAGGACCTCACCCTCCAGGTGTCGGTGGAGAGCGACGGCACGCTGTGGGCCGTCCTCGCCGACACCACCAGCGGGGACGGCAGTTACCGCTTCCGGTTCCTGCGACCCGCGGCGCCCGACGCCGAGGGGTGGACGACGGTGGACTTCAACCGGACCGTGCTTCCGCCGTGCGCGTTCGCGGATCATTTCGTCTGCCCGTTCCCGCCGCCCGGAAATACGCTGCGCGTGGCCGTCGCGGCCGGGGAGCGCCGACTGAGCTGAGGCCCCCGGGGCTCCCGAGGACTCGGGGGGAATCCGGCGTCTTCAGTGGTCCGATGATCAACCTCCTCCGTATGAGGGCAAGTTGAACGCTGCACGGCCGAAAGGCGCCCTTGCGCCTGTCGGCCGCGCAGCCGAATACTCCCCCTCAGCGCTTGTCAGGGGCATGGCTTGTTCGGAATCCGGACGGGCGGCTCCCGGCTGCGCCTCACGGGCCCCGACCCCACGACATGGGGCCCCTTACTTCCCTTCGGAGGAATGAAACGTGAGGATCAAGCGCACAACCCCCCGTGGTGGCATCGCGAGACGGAGCCGGCTGATCGCCGTTTCCACCGGACTCGTGGCCGCCGCAGCGTTCGCGGTCCCCAGCGCGAACGCGTCCGACGCCCAGACGTTCAGCGCCACCCAGCTCAGCAGCGTCAGGCAGTCGGTACTCACGTCCGATGTCGCGGGCACCGCCTGGGCGGTCGACGCCAAGACGAACCGCGTGGTCGTCACCGTCGACAGCACGGTCTCCAAGGCGGAGATCGCGAAGATCAAGCGGGACGCCGGCGGCAACGCGGCGGCACTCACGATCAAGCACACCCCCGGCACCTTCAAGAAGCTCATCAGCGGCGGCGACGCCATCTACGGCGGCGGCTACCGCTGTTCGCTCGGCTTCAACGTGCACAGCGGGAGCACCTACTACTTCCTGACCGCCGGCCACTGCGGTGAGGTCGCCTCCACCTGGTACTCCAACTCGGGCCAGACCACGAAGCTGGGCACGAACGTCAGCTACAGCTTCCCGACCAACGACTTCGCGCTGGTCCGCTACACCAACACCTCGGTCGCGCACCCGAGCGCGGTCGGCAGCCAGACGATCAGCAGCGCGGCCACGCCCAGCGTGGGCACGACGGTCTACCGGCGCGGCTCGACCACCGGTACGCACAGCGGCCGCGTCACCGCGCTGAACGCCACGGTCAACTACGGCAGTGGTGACGTCGTCTACGGCATGATCCAGACCACGGTCTGCGCCGAGGGCGGAGACAGCGGCGGTCCCCTGTACGGCGGCAGTGTGGCCTACGGCCTGACCTCCGGAGGCAGTGGCAACTGCACCTCCGGCGGTACGACCTTCTTCCAGCCGGTCACCGAGGCGCTCAGCTACTACGGCGTGAGCGTCGGCTGACCGTCCGGTCGCGCGACGGACCGGCCGTTCGTCGACCCTCGGCCGACAGGACCGGCACCCCCCACGGATTCCGCGCGACCGGACCCATGGCAGAAGGACCCAAGAGCGAGCCCCCGCACGCAACCGGCGTGCGGGGGCTCGTCCTTGTCCCGGCGAGTCCGCCCTCGGAGCGCGCGCTGCCCGACCGGGGGCAGGAGCCGATGACCGACGGCCCGGCGATCGGCTGGAGCGCGCGGACCGACCCGCGTCCGGGCGGTCCGCCGGGCGGAGCAACCGGTGCGGAAGCAACCGATGTGCGGGCGGGCCCTCTTGGGATCACTCCGTCCGGGGGCGATATCAAGACAGGCCCAGGTCCCCCGATCGTGACGGTGTGATGGAGGCTCAGTGTTTGCGGTGCGAATCCGTGGGCGTGACCATGCGCGGTCAAGACGTAGGACACGTACGGCTGTTGTCGTACAGGAGTCCTGAAGTCGACCTTGTGTGTTCCCTGTGCGTCTCGGAATAGTGGGTCGAGGAACAACTGGCATGGACGCGACGGTACGGACTTTTCCACCGTGCTCAGGGCCCATGCCGTACGCCTTCAGGTCCCGGAGGTCCCCACAACCTCCCGGACCGACCCCCCACAGGAGGACGTGAGTTGAAGCACCGACGCGTATCGAAGAGGCATGCCCTCATGACGGGTGCGGGCGTCACCGCGCTGATCGTCGCCGGCGTCACCTTCCAGACTGCGAACGCGAGCGAGGTCCCGAAGGGCTCCGCGCCGCACACCCTCTCCGTCACGGCGGCCGGAAAGCTCGCCTCGGCCCTCGGCGAGGACCTGGGCACCGACGCCGCGGGAACGTATTACGACGCGAAGTCCCGGCACCTCGTCGTCAACGTGCTCGACCAGGCCGCGGCCGAGACCGTCACGGCCGCCGGCGCCAAGGCCAGGATCGTCGAGAACTCCCTCGCCGAGCTGGCCGGCGCCCGCACCACGCTCAAGAAGGACGCGACCATCCCCGGTACGTCCTGGGCCACCGACCCGGAGACCAACCAGGTCGTCGTCACCGCCGACCGCACGGTCTCCGACGCCGAGTGGGCCAGACTCACCAAGGTCGTCGACGGACTCGGGGCCAAGGCCGAACTCAAGCGCACACAGGGAGAGTTCAAACCGTTCATCGCCGGCGGTGACGCCATCAGCGGTTCCGGCGGGCGCTGCTCGCTCGGCTTCAACGTGGTCAAGGGCGGGCAGCCGTACTTCATCACCGCCGGGCACTGCACCGCGGAGATCTCCACCTGGTCGGACTCCGACGGCAAGGAGATCGGCACGAACGAGCAGTCCAGCTTCCCCGACAACGACTTCGGCCTGGTCAAGTACACGGCGACCACGGACCACCCGAGCGAGGTCGACCTCTACAACGGCTCCACGCAGGCCATCACCAAGGCGGGCGACGCCACCGTCGGCATGAAGGTGACCCGCAGCGGCTCCACCACCCATGTGCACGACGGCACGGTCAAGGGCCTGGACGCCACCGTGAACTACGGCAACGGCGACGTCGTCAACGGTCTCATCCAGACCGACGTCTGCGCGGAGCCCGGCGACAGCGGCGGCTCGCTCTTCTCCGGCGACACCGCCATCGGCCTCACCTCCGGCGGCAGCGGTGACTGCACCGCGGGCGGCGAGACGTTCTTCCAGCCGGTGACCGAGGCGCTCTCGGCCTTCGGGGCCCAGATCGGCTGACCTTCCCGGTCCGGCCTTCCCGGTCAGGCCACCCCCGGGGAGGCGGAGCCCCGCTCCCGCGCATGTCGCGGGAGCGGGGCTCTTGGGTTTCCCGGCCCGGAAGCCCCATGCCGGAGGGGTACCGGCGCCGGCGCCCCGCCCGGCCGCCCCGCGGTCCGTGTCGTCCGGTGTTCGCGCAGGTGGGAGCGGGTCCGAGCAGATGTAGCACAAGTGTTCGAGAATTGGTCTATGGTGGGGGTGGGGTAACTGGGAACAAGTGTTCGAGAGCCATGAAGGCTCACAGGTCGGGAGGTGTGCGTGCCGGGATTCACGCATCTGCACACCGCCTCCGGGTTCTCCCTGCGCTACGGGGCCTCGCACCCGGAGCGCCTCGCCGAGCGCGCCGCAGAGCGGGGCATGGACGCCCTCGCGCTCACCGACCGGGACACCCTCGCGGGCTCGGTCCGGTTCGCCAAGGCCTGCGCGAAGGCGGGCATCCGCCCGCTGTTCGGCGTGGACCTGGCGGTCGGGGAACCCGTACGAGGGGAACGGCGCCGCACCCCGGTGCGCGGCGGTGCCTTCATCGACGAATCGACACCCCGGGCGACCTTCCTCGCCCGGGACGGAGCCGCCGGCTGGGCCGACCTCTGCAGAATCGTCACGGCGACGCATGCGGGCGGCAAGGCGGACGGGCCCCCGCTGCTGCCCTGGTCCGACAACCACGCCGAAGGCCTGACCGTACTGCTCGGCCCCGGCTCCGACGTCGGCCGCGCACTCGCCGCGGGCCGCCCCGACCGCGCGGCGGCGCTGCTCACGCCCTGGCGGGAGATCTACGGCGACGCCCTGCGCCTCGAAGCCGTCTGGCACGGCCGTCAGGGCACCGGCCCCGGCTCCCTGCGCCTGGCCGCCCGCACGGTCGGCTTCGCCGCCGAGCAGCGGGTGCGTCCCGTGCTCAGCAACGCCGTCCGGTACGCCGACGCCGGCCTCGGCCCGGTCGCCGACGTCCTGGACGCGGCCCGCCGGCTCGTCCCCGTCGACCCCCGGCGCGAGCTGGACTCCGGCGAGGCCTGGCTCAAGGACGAGGCCGCCATGCTGGCCGCCGCCGAACGGATCGTCGAGGCGGCGGGCTACCGCCGTGACACCGCGCACCGGCTGCTCGAACAGACCCGGGCCACCGCGGCCGCCTGCCGTGTCGACCCCGAGGACGACCTCGGCATCGGCGGCGTGCACTTCCCCGAACCGCGGCTCGTCGGCGCGGACCGGCGCACCGCCCAGCGCGTCCTCGCCTCCCGCGCGGCGGCGGGCATGGTGCGGCGCGGCTACGCCGGCCGGCGCGCGTACTGGGAGCGGATGCACCACGAGCTGGACATCATCGCCCACCACAACTTCGCCTCCTACTTCCTGACGGTCGCTCAGGTGGTGGACGACGTACGGGAGATGGGCATCCGGGTCGCGGCGCGCGGCTCGGGGGCCGGCTCCCTGGTCAACCACCTCCTCGGCATCGCGCACGCGGACCCCGTCGAACACCGGCTGCTGATGGAACGCTTCCTGTCCAAGCGCCGCCCGGTGCTGCCCGACATCGACATCGACGTGGAGTCCGCGCGCCGTATCGAGGTCTACCGCGCGATCATCGGCCGGTTCGGCACCGAGCGGGTCGCGACCGTCTCCATGCCCGAGACCTACCGCGTCCGGCACGCCGTGCGCGATGTCGGCGCCGCCCTCTCGCTGGACCCGGCCGAGATCGACCGGATCGCCAAGGCCTTCCCGCACATCCGGGCCCGTGACGCCCGCGCGGCCATGGAGGAACTCCCCGAACTGCGGGAGCTGGCGAGGGAGAAGGACAGATACGGCAAGCTGTGGGACCTCGTCGAATCCCTCGACGCCCTCCCGCGCGGTATCGCCATGCACCCGTGCGGGGTGCTCCTCTCCGACGCCTCCCTGCTCGCCCGTACGCCGGTCGTGCCGACCAGCGGCGAGGGCCTGCCGATGTCGCAGTTCGACAAGGAGGACGTCGAGGACCTCGGGTTGCTCAAGCTCGACGTGCTGGGCGTGCGGATGCAGTCCGCGATGGCGCACGCGGTGGCCGAGGTGGAGCGGGCCACGGGGGACCGGCCGGACATCGACGCGGTGGCACCGGGCGACCCGGCGACGTACCGGCTGATCCGGTCCACCGAGACGCTGGGCTGCTTCCAGATCGAGTCGCCGGGCCAGCGCGACCTGGTCGGACGGCTTCAGCCCGCCACCTTCCACGACCTCGTCGTCGACATCTCGCTCTTCCGGCCGGGGCCGGTCGCCGCCGACATGGTGCGGCCGTTCATCGAGGCGCGGCACGGCCGGGCGCCGGTCCGCTACCCGCACCCCGACCTGGAGGAGCCGCTGAGGGAGACGTACGGGGTCGTCGTCTTCCACGAGCAGATCATCGACATCGTCGACATCATGACCGGCTGCGGCCGCGACGAGGCGGACCGGGTGCGGCGCGGGCTCTCCGACCCCGAGTCGCAGGGGCGCATCCGGTTCTGGTTCGCCCAGCACGCGGCGGCGAAGGGATACGACGCCGAGACCGTCGCGCGTACCTGGGAGATCGTCGAGGCCTTCGGGTCGTACGGCTTCTGCAAGGCGCACGCCGTCGCCTTCGCCGTCCCGACGTACCAGTCCGCGTGGCTGAAGGCCCATCATCCGGCCGCCTTCTACGCGGGGCTGCTCACGCACGACCCCGGGATGTACCCGAAGCGACTGCTGCTGGCGGACGCGCGGCGGCGCGGGGTGCCGATCCTGCCGCTGGACGTGAACCGGTCGGCGGTCGCTCATCGGATCGAACTGGTGTCTGATTCAGGGGCGGGGTCGGGGTCGGGGTCTGGAGCTGGGGTGGAGTCCAGGGCTGGGTCTGCGATTGGGATGGAGGCCGGGGCTGAGGCGGGGGTGGAGTCGAGGTCGGAGTCCGGGTCGGGGCTGGAGTCTCGGTCCGGTGCCGGTGCCGGTGCCGGGGTCGGGGTCGGGGTCGGGGCCGGTGGTTCCGGCGGTCGCTGGGGTGTCCGGCTGGCGCTCTCCGACGTGCACGGCATCAGCGAGGCCGAGGCGGCGCGCATCGCGGACGGACAGCCGTACGCCTCGCTGCTCGACTTCTGGGAACGGGCCCGGCCGAGCCGACCGCTCGCCCAACGGCTCGCACAGGTCGGCGCGCTGGACGCGTTCGGCGCCAACCGCCGTGACCTGCAACTCCACTTGACCGAACTGCACCGCGGCTCACGGGGCGCCGGCGGCGGCCAACTCCCGCTGGCCGGGGGGCGGAACACCGCCTCGGCCGGGCTGCCCGACCTGTCCTCGGCGGAGCGGCTGAGCGCCGAACTGGGCGTGCTCTCGATGGACGCCTCGCGGAACCTGATGGACGACCACCGTGCGTTCCTGGGGGAGCTGGGCGTGGTCACGGCACGTCGGCTGCGCGAGGCGCGGCACGGGGAGACGGTCCTGGTCGCGGGTGCCAAGGCGGCCACCCAGACCCCGCCGATCCGCTCCGGCAAGCGGGTCATCTTCAGCACGCTGGACGACGGGACGGGCCTGGTCGACCTCGCCTTCTTCGACGACTCCCACGACGCCTGCGCCCACACCGTCTTCCACTCCTGGCTGCTGCTCGTGCGCGGAGTGGTGCAGCGCCGCGGCCCGCGCAGCCTCAGCGTGGTGGGCGCGGCGGCCTGGAACCTCGCCGAACTGGCCGAGCTGCGCGCCGAGGGCGGCCTCGACGTGGTGGCGGCGCGACTGGCCGAACCCGCGTCGCGGAGGCCGGGGGAGCCGGACGGACCGGGAGAGCCGGGGGAGTCGAGCGGTCCGGGTGAGCCGGGCGGTCCGCGCGGATCGCGGCGGCCGGGACCGTCGGGCGACGGCGGCCCGTCCGGCGATGGCGGTCCGTCCGCTGACGGCGGCCGGTCCGGGGGCCGGACGATCCGGATGCCCACGGGGTACGAGATGCACCCCTGGGCCGATCTGCGTCCCGCGGGCGAAGGGCCCGCGGGTGGAAAGAAGTTGTGGCACCAGAGCCCGGGGAGTGCGGGATGACCATCCTCTGCGTACGTTTCAAGCTGCCTCCGATGTACGAGGCCGCCCTGCCCCGACTCCTCGGCGTCCTGGAGGAGTTCACCCCTGTCGTCGAGGCGCTGCCACCCGACGGCGCCCTGCTCGATCTGCGGGGTGCCGAGCGGTACTTCGGGCGCGGCACCGTCGAGTTCGCCTCGCTCATCCGGGTGCGGACCCTCGCCCTGCACGGGATCGACTGCGTGATCGGCGCCGGGCCCGGACCGATGCTGGCGCGGATGGCACTGCGGGACGCCGTGCCCGGCGTGCCCCGGGTGGTGCCCGAAGAGCCGGACGCCGTCGCGGAGTTCCTCGCCGGCCGGCCCGTCGCCGCGCTGCCCGGCGTCGGCGGTGCCACCGCGCGCACCCTGTGCGAGTACGGCCTCGACACCATCGGCAAGGTCGCGGCCGCGCCCCTGTCCACCCTTCAGCGTCTCACCGGTGCCCGGCCCGGCCGCGAACTGCGCGAGAAGGCGTCCGGCATCGACCGCGGCCGGGTCGTGCCGAACGCCACCTCGCGCTCTCTGGCCGCCGAACGAGCCTTCCGGAGCGACGAGTTGGATCCGGTCCAGCACCGCCGGGCGTTGCTCTCCGTGACCGAGGAGCTCGGCAGCCGGCTGCGCTCCCTGGAGAAGGTCTGCCGCACGCTGACCCTCACCGTGCGGTACGCCGACCGCTCCGCGACCACCCGCGGCCGTACCCTCAAGGAGGCGACCGCCCACTCCCCGACGCTGACCGGCACCGCGTACCGCATGTACGAGGCGCTCGGCCTCCAGCGCGCCAGGGTCCGTGTGATCGCCCTGCGCGCCGAGGGGCTGACCTCCGCGGAACAGGCCTCCCACCAGCTCACCTTCGACCCGGTCGACGAGAAGGTCCGCCGTATCGAGGAGGTCGCCGACCGGGCGCGGGCGCGGTTCGGCCCGCACGTGATCGGCCCGGGGACGCTGGCCGCGTAGGAGCCCCGGGCCCTAGTTGGCCCAGGGCGGGGTGAGGGTCGTGCCGTCGGCCAGCTCAGCGCGGAGGCCGATGGACGTGGTGACCCAGGAGAGCGCGGCCTCCTGGGTCGGGTTCTCGATGCCGAGGACCGCGCCCGGCGTGATGATCACGGTGTCCCCCGCGGTGATCCGCTCGGTGCGGCCGTCGAGGGTGACCAGCAGTTCCCCGGAGAGGAGATGGAAGATCTCCTCGCGGTTGACGGTGTGCACGGGGGCCTGATGCCCCGCGGGGATCTCCGCGCGCCAGGCGCACAGCTCCTTGCTGCCGCTGCGGGGAGCGGCGTACGAGGTGAAACGGGCGCCGTGGACCTCGTGGACGACGGCTTCGGACGAACGGACGACGGGCACGGGTGCCTCCGGAATCGGCGGGGTGTCCGGCCAAGGGCTCGGAATATGGTCAACCTGCTTGACTACTTGCTCCAGGGAGATGGTCAAGCAGCTTGACCGAATAGTCAAGGGTGTTTGAATGCGTGCGTGCAGAACTCCGAGGCCATGGCCCTGTCCGCCGCCCTGCTCGCCGCCGCCGGCGAGCTCACGCAACGTATCCACGAGGGTGTGGTCGCCCGGGGGTTCGAGGGGGTGCGGCCCGCGCACGGCTTCGCCTTCGCGCGGCTCGCGCCGGGCGGGGCGACCGTCACCGAGGTCGCGGCCCATCTGGGGGTCACCAAGCAGGCCGCCAGTCAGCTCGTCGAGGAGCTCGTCCGCAAGGGGTACGTGGAGCGGCGGCCGCACCCCGACGACGCGCGGGCCCGGCTCCTCGTGCTCACCGAACTCGGATGGGCCTGCACCCGGGCGGCGGAAGAGGCGGCCGCGGACGCCGTCCGGGCGTGGGCCGAAGTGCTGGGGGAGGGTGAAATGCGCGCGTTGTGCGCGCGTTTGGCGAGCATCGCGCCCTACGGTCCCATCAGGCCCGCCTGGTGACGCTCGGTCACCGTCGGCGGCCGCCTGGTTATCACTGAAAGTTTTTACTGACGCGTAACTTCACACGTCTGCTACTCGACCGTAACTTGACGAGTGAACAGCATCCTCGTGATCCGGATCACTGGGCGTACACCCCCACAACTCCCTTGAGCCGCAAGGAGATCACCCGATGCTGCCCTGGAAGCGAGTGCTCAGACCCCTGGCCGCGCTGATCCTGACCGCCACGGTCGCGGTCGTCCCCGCTGCCACAGCACAAGCTGATTCCGCCCCCAGCAGTGGCTGGAACAACTACTCCTGCAAGCCCTCCACCACGCACCCCCGCCCCGTCGTCCTCGTCCACGGCACCTTCGGGAACTCCGTCGACAACTGGCTGGCCCTCGCCCCCTACCTGACCAGCCGCGGGTACTGCGTCTTCTCCCTCGACTACGGGCAACTGCCCGGCGTCCCCCTGTTCAACGGTCTCGGCCCCATCGACAAGTCGGCCGCGCAGCTCCAGGTCTTCGTCGACAAGGTCCTCGCCGCGACCGGCACCGCCAAGGTCGACGTGGTGGGCCACTCGCAGGGCGGCATGATGCCCCGCTACTACCTCAAGTTCCTCGGCGGAGCCGCCAAGGTGAACGCCCTCGTCGGTCTCGCCCCCGACAACCACGGCACGACCCTCAACGGACTCACCAAACTGCTCCCGTACTTCCCGGGCGCGGAGGACCTGCTGACCACGGCGACCCCGGGACTCGCGGACCAGATCGCCGGTTCGGCGTTCATGACCAAGCTCAACGAGGGCGGCGACACCGTCCCCGGCGTCCACTACACGGTCATCGCCACCAAGTACGACGAGGTGGTCACGCCGTACAGCTCCGGGTTCCTGAGCGGATCCGACGTCCACAACGTCCTGTTGCAGAACCTGTGCGGGCTCGACCTCTCCGAGCACGTGGCCATCGGGATCTTCGACCGGATCGCGTACCACGAGGTGGCGAACGCGCTCGACCCGGCGCACGCGACCACCACCAACTGCGCCTCGGTCTTCAGCTGACCGGCTCGGCGGACCACTCGTCCATGACGGTCCGCCCGAGCGCCCCGGCGTGACCGTCCGTCCGCGTTCCCCCTGCGGAACGCGGACGGCGGGCCACGCCGCCGGGGGCTGTCCGGCCTGAGCCGCCGGTCAGCCCCCGGAGTCGTCCGCGGTCAGCGCCCGCGCCGGCCGCCCGGCGTCGCGCGCCGCCGCACGGAGGCGAACAGCGCCGCGGCACCGAGCGCGAGCGCGGCGGCACCGCCGATCGCGATGTACGAGGTGGAGGCGTCGCCACCGGTCTCGGCGAGGCTCCGGGGCGAACCGGCGGCCTCCGGCCGGTCGTCCGGGACGTCCGCGGAATCCGTGCCGGCCGCCGACGCGTCCTCGGCCCCACCGGTGGTGTCCTCGGCCGCCTTGGTGGTGCCGGTGCCCGGGGTCGGCTCCGCCGACGTGGCGGCGTCGTCGTCGCCGTGGCCGTGGTGCTCCACGGTCGACTTGTCGCTGCCGTCCTCGATCTGCTTCTCGGAGGGCGCCGAGGCGCTCGGCGCGGGAGCGCCGCCGCCGGTGCCCTTGCCGCCGCTCGCGCTGCCGAACGCCACGTCGGAGCAGGAGTAGAAGGCCTCCGGGCTGTCCGAGCGCTGCCAGACCGCGTACAGGAGCTGCTTTCCCGAGCGCTCCGGCAGGCTGCCGGAGAACGTGTAGAAGCCGCCCGAGGCCACCGGGTCCGTGGCCGTCGCGACCGGATGCGCCAGGTCGAGATCGCCCCAGCCCAGCGGCCGCGAGGGGTCGTAGCCCGCCTTCGTGATGTACACCTTGAACGTGCCCTTGTGGGGTGCGGTCACCCGGTACTTGAAGGTGTAGGAGCCGGCGCTCACGCCCGTCGCGGGCCAGTCGGAGCGCGCCAGGTCGAGCCCCTTGAACTCGTCGTTGCCGGCGCTGCACAGCTTGCCGTCCGGGATCAGTTCCTGGTGCCGCCCGTTCGCGTCGCCGATGCGGATGCCGTTCCAGTCGTAGAGCGCCTGTGTGCCCCCCGCCCCGACAGCCGCCTTGCAGGCGTCCGACCTGGGGTTCTCCGGCCCTTCCGCGTAACACTGGGACACCCGGCTCACCGGGTCCCCCATCGACCCGTGCGCCGAGGCGGGCACCGCGGCCAGCGCGGACAGGGCGAGCGGTACGACACCGACGACGGCGACACCGAGGGCCTTGCGGCGTACGGACATGGGGAACTCCTCGAACGGTCCAGATGCGCGGGGTGAGCGAGCCCCGCACGACGCCGCGTGCGGGGGGATCCCGTGGGGGGTGATCAGAAAACTAGCCCCAAGAAACCGCGAAATCGCCTGCTGAAGCCGGGTGGGGGAGATCCTTATGGTGGCTTTAAGGCGGGGCTAACGGGGGGCTCAGGAAGAGGGGTTGGGGAGGCCGCGTTGAACTGCTGCCGAGCGCTGCCGCTGTCCGCGGCGGTCCGCGCTCGTTCGTCGTCGGACGCCTTAGTTGGCTCCCTGTTTGGCTCCCAAGGACCGCCGGCTCCGGAGGCCGCATCCAGGGGCATTGCTTGATTGGGATTGGTCCGGTTCACCGGTCTCATGAGTGACGTGGCGTCATGTCCGTTATGCGGCAAGGGGCCCAGGAGAGCAGAGCAGGCACGGTGCTGGTGATCATGTGGTTGTCGAGACCCATTGATTCCCTCACCTCAAGCGATGTTGCTGACCTGCGGCGTTTCTTGATCCTGGTCGCCGATCCTCGCGATGCGCGAGGACTGCGGTATCCGGCCCTCGCGCCGCTGTGCGCAGCCGTCTCGGCGGTGCTGACCGGGGCTCGCTCGCTCATCGCGATCAGCGAGTAGATCACCGATACCCCGCAGCATGTGCTGGGCGTCCTCGGCTTCGCCGCCGATCCACCACAACCGCGCTGCCCATCCAGCCACCCGGGCCACCGTGCACCCAGAAGGACAGCGGTTCTCCCACGGCGACGGATCACCGCCACTGCCGCGGCTAGCGCGGCGAGAACCCGGAGACCGCCTCTGGCATATGCCCTGTCTCGGCTCAGTTACATTGAGCGGTTCACGCGCGGCCAGGCGACAAGCATGGAAAAATTAAGCAATTGCACCGACTGGGGGAAATGTGGAAAATAGCGGACTGATTTCTACGGTAGTCGAAATATTTGTCGGGGCGGCAAGTGGTGCAGCGAGCACAATCGGGCAGGGTGCTGGCGCTGCAGTGGTCGACCTGATCCGCCGGCAGTTGGGCGACTCCGAGGAGGGCGAGACCGCTCTGACGAATGTCACGAGCAATCCCACGGATCCGGCCTCAGTAAATGCGCTTCGTTCCCTGCTCGCACATGAGTTGGATTCCAACAGTGATTTCCGCGATAAGATCGTACGCGCGCTGGCCGATCCGCAGTCATCCGATTCACCCCAGTCCTACTCGCACAGCGTGGTAATCGGTGGTTCTTCCCGGGTTCGCAACAGTCATATTTCACTCGGACCGCTGACGGTCAACAATACGCGGGGAAGTCGAATCTCACTGGCCGTTTTAGGCGCAGTAGCGGTTGCGCTCATTTCACTGGGAGGCTACGGCGCCGTGCGACTCATTTCCGACAGCGGGAATAAATCCACCGATTCTGGAAATTCTTCAGTCGCTAGCGGCGGTCAAGCCGAAAAAACCTCTCCACGGGCGACACCAAAAAGCGGTTCAAAAGCTTCAGATCCGTGCATTTCTGCAGGTGGTACGCCTCCGCGTAAGCCGTCTTTGGGTGCGGGTAACATCCGCTCCGGCAGCTATCCTTGCATTCTTGATGCAGGGAAATCTTACGCCTACAGTGATGGGCTCACCCTTAAAGCCGATCCGTTTAAGCGATTTTATGGGACATCGCTCGATGGGCAGCCGATTTCAATCAGGACCAGTCAGGTCGTAATCTCCGCGAGAGTGACCGTTTTGAACGCCAGCAGCAAAAATCTCGTGCTTGGGGAAGATTTTTCCTCCGACGGTTACAAATTCGTTTCCGTCGAAGCTGGCGACAATGAAGACATCGGAGACTACGTCGGTGGCAGCAACCACCTGAATTCATCCAGTGGAACGCTGGCTCCCGGACAATCCAAGACCTTCGAATATTTCCAAGCCATCGATCCCGAAAAAGACGGAAAGTTGATAAGACTCGTCCTTTCCCGCTCCTGGACACCTCCCAGTGGCTCGGAATTCGAAAATGACGTTGCATGGGACAGTTCGATTCCTGGAGTGAACTGACCGCACTGCCAAGCGGTGCCACGAGCCGCGGCGTACGAGAGGTAGAGAGCGGTCCTGCCGGTGTAATTCCGCTCTGCGTTCGAGGCAGGGTCGTTGCGTGAAGGTGCTGCGTTCTGATCTTTCGCTGACGTCCAATGATGTGACGTCATGTACTGCTTTTGGCTGGCGGGTTGATCCGGGTGCAGATACAGGCACGGTGCCGGTGATCATGTGAGTGTCGAAGTCCCATGAGTACCGAGCGAGCCCGTGCCTGCACCCGTATCTTCTCCCATGTCCTGCGCTTCCTGGCGATCGTCCCGGACTCGCGTGATCCCCGCGAACTGCGGTACCCCCTGGCGGCTCTGCTGTCGGCGGCGTCCGCAGCCGTCCTGACCGGTGCCCGGTCGCTGGCCGCTATCGGGGAGTGGATCACCGACGCTCCCCGCTGGGCGCTTCGGGCGCTCGGCTTCCCTCCAAATCCGCTCACGGGGTCGGTTCCGGTCCCGCATCCCGGGACTGTCCGCCGCATGCTGGCACGACTGGACGGTGACACCTTCGACCGGGCCGTCGGCAGCTTCCTCGCCACCCGCAGCCCCGCTGGCGAACGGAGGGTGATTGCGGTCGACGGCAAGGCCGTGAGAGGTTCCCGCACCCGTGACCCGCCGGCGGTCACCCTGCTCGCCGCGATGGACCAAGCACGGCAAGGTCCTGGTCCAGCGGCAGATCGCCGACAAGAGCAACGAGATACCCGCCACCGCCCCACTGCTGGACACGATCGACCTGAACGGTGCTGTGATCCCTGCGGACGCCCTGCACACCCAGCACGACCACGCCCGCTACCTCCGTGGCCGCGGCGCCCACTACATCTCGGTCGTCAAGCCAAACCATCCGACGCTTCACGACCGGATCCGCTGCCTGCCCTGGACCGAGATCAGCCTGGACCACATCGAACGCACCCGGGCCCACCACCGGCACGAGATCCGCCGCCTGAAGACCGCTGCGTTCCGCCACATCGCCTACCCGGGAGCCCGTCAAGCCCTTCAAGTCGTGCGCTGGAGGCGAGACCTTACCGCCGGGAAGCTCACGATCGAACGGGTCTACCTGGTCACCAGCCTGAAGCCCGGCGAAGCGAGCGGAGCGCAGATCGCCTCCTGGATCCGCAGGCACTGGGGCGTCGAGAACAAGATCCACCACGTCAGGGACCGAACCTTCCGCGAGGACGACTCCAAGGTCCGCACCGACGGTCTGCCCCGCATCATGGCCAGCCTCCGAAACCTCGCGATCGGTCTCCACCGCGAGATGGGCCACCGGAACATCGCAGCAGCTCTCCGCCACACGGCCGGCGACTACTGCCGGCCCTTGACCGCCCTCGGCATCACCGGATGAACCCCGACAAGATCACTTCACGCAAAGACCCTGAGGCGCATCGACCCCGTGAAAGTCGACTGGTCAGATGCTTTGGCGTGCTGACTCCGCTGGGCCGCGTCCACAGATAGTCAGTAGGAGCCTGCGGCAGATTGCGAGCCCTGGGGGACCAGCCTGCAGCTGGTGAGGGCGATATCTGATGCGGAGAACCCTTCGCAAGGCTGCGGAACCGCACTGGACGGCGCTCAGGTGTTGTGGCGCGTGCCCCCTCGGGACCCGGTACCGGTCCGCCGGGCTGCTATCTGCTTCTTCAGTCGCACACCACGACGATGGGGGAGATACATGAGCAACAGGGGTGCGGAGAGGGGACTGCGTCTCCGCCTGGCACGCAGACGCCCTGGCCCGGGTCGGATCCGCGCTAGACGGCGAGCGGGGCGGGCATCTTGGTGGCATCGGATCGACTGGAGCAGGCTCGGCGCAATCGTAGGTATCGGGCTCGGCATTGGCACGTTGCCTTCACAGGAGTCGCTACCTACTACCAGGCACGGGTGTCTGCTGACCAACTTGCCCAATCACGGGAGACCGCAGACGAGAGCGCTAAGCGGCAGGCATCACGCATTGCCATTTGGACTGAGAACGGTGATACACGCGATGGCGGCCGGTGAGAAGGCGACGCTCGCCGCGGGCGACTCGGCGCTCATGTTCACCGTGTGGGGTGGCAACGAGGTGGCGATGAACCTGTATACGAGCGCCGGCTACCAAGTCGTCGAGGAAGGCCGTTCCCTCGACCTTTCCCCGCTTCGGGAGTAGGTCGATCCCTCGGCCTTCCCTCGCTTCGGGCGTGCTCACCCGCTGTAGCGTGATGTCGCCTGATGAATCCGTTCTCGGAGGCCGTCGATGCAACCACGTCGTATCCGGAGGCAAGAGGCCGTCGAGGTGTACCGGAACGCCTACGGGAGCCTGTACGACGATGCCGTCGTCTCTCCGGGGGGAAAGCCGGGGCGCTATCTTCGGTGGGCGTGGTCGACGCCGGGTGTCGTCGTCGTGCCCCGGTGGGCCGACACCGTCGCGCTCGTTCCCGCGTTTCGCTATCCGATCGGCGAACTGTCCTGGGAATTCCCGCGAGGAGGCCGGGAGCCAGGTGAGTCGGCCGAGGAAGCCGCGGTCCGGGAACTGAACGAGGAGACCGGTCTGACCGCGGCCACCACCAAGCGACTGGGCGCGCTCTACGCGGAGACCGGCCTGATCGAGTCTCCCATCGAGGTGGTCGAGGCCTTCGTGGAGGGCCCGGAATTCGGGAAGCGGTCACCGGACGTCATGGAATCGGTGGAGGAACCGGTCTGGTTCAGCTCCTCCGAGTTGCTGACCGCCTTCGCGGACCAGCGAGTACGGTGCGCGATCACCATCGCCGCCGCCGCACTCGCGTGGCCACGGGAGTCCTAGGGCCTGCCTGACAATTCCCGCCTGCCCGGCGACGCCTGGCATGCCTTGGCGGCTGTTCATCTCATTCGGGAGGTTCCGTCGGGCTGACGATCCGCAGCAGCTTCTCGTGCTCGGGGAGCTGCTTCTCCAGCCGCCAGGCGTTCTTGAGCCGCTCGGATTCCCGCTTCAGTTTCCTCTCCTTCTTGTCCTGGGCGATGTCGAAGGGCATGGAGAGCAGATTCAGCATGAGCGAGGCGGGGCTGAAGCCGGAACTTATCAATCCGATCAGGGTGTCGAGCGACCCGGTGGCGACGGACGACGCCGAGACGTGGAGCCTGGCCGTGACCCGCTCGTCCCGGACAGCGACCAGAGCGTCGGCGTCGAGGCCACGGAAAGCGGCGACCGCGGCTTCCTGGAGGTGCATGCAGAAGTCCTCGACGCCGTCCCTCAGCGCGTCGGTGTCCACCGGTCGGCCGCTGTGAGCCTTCGCGAACTGATCGACGACCACTTTCCGGGATTCCAGCCCGACGGCTTCGTTGACCACGCCCGCGGGGAGGCGTGCCAGCACATAGGGGTTCAGTACATAGCCGGGCAGGGTCAAGTCGCCTCGGGGAGCGTCCCCTTGCAGCGCGACCGTGGACGGCGTGCGCTGGGCGCCCCATGCCACGGGTATCTCCAGTTCAGCGGGCAAGGAGGTCCTGTAGGCCCAGTTCGCCGACCGCTCGACAGCCGCCAGCGCGACCTCGGAGCTCTCCCGGTGAGCCGTTCGCCGCTCCTCGATCCATCGGCGCAGGGAGTTGTAGTACAGCGGATCCTGGCCGTGGATCCATTCCACCGCGGCACGCAGGGTCCGGGCATAGGAGTCGTCGGGCGGACCGATCAGCTCGGTCAGACGGTCCGCCGTCCTGCGCTTGAAGCGCTCGCTGACCTTGTCCACCGAGTACGGGGTGATGTGCCCTTCGGTGATCTCGTCCATGAGCTCGGCGTATTCCTCGGTCGGGACATCGCCCACACCGCGCGCCTCATGGTCGTCCCGGATCTCACGAAAGGAACCCGCCGCGTCGCGGCGCACGACGACCAGCATGCCCGAACTGATCAATTCGGCGAGATCCGCGCGCCATTCGCGGGTCGACGGGGTCCGCCCGTCGAGGAGTGAACGCAATGCCACGTTGAGGAGCACCTGGGAATCGGTGACGACCAGCCGCTCGGCGAAGAGGGCGTTCTGCACTATCCGCGCCCGTAATCCTCCAGGGTCGGTGACAGCGCCGCCATGATGTTCCGTCTCGCTCAGAAAGACATGGGTGCTGTTTCCCGCAGCAGGAGACACTCTTCCTCCGACAGTGGTGTTTTCGGGCGTGCCTGAGAAAGGCACGCTCGCGGCCTTCGCGGCGACGGTATCGGCTCCGGCGCGCCGCCTCCAGGGCTCGCGGCAGCGCAGCGTCGCGGCGGCGTTCGGTGTACAAGGGGGCGTACGTGACGGCGATCAAGTGGGCAGGTGGGTGCGGGCATGGCGCGGACGCCGGGCGAATCCGGGGAGACGGGCGAGGGGTTCGGGGTACGGCCGGCCCGCGCCGCCGACGTGCCCGTCGTGAAGGCAGTGATCGACGCCGCCTTCCAGCCGTACGTGGAGCGCATCGGGCTCGTTCCGGTGCCGATGGAAGCCGACCACGCGGCGAACGTGGCCGCGGGGCGGGTGTTCGTCACGGGGGAGCCCGTGCTCGGACTCGTGGTCGTCGAGGAACGCCCGGACCATCTGTACCTCGACATCGTCGCGGTACGGCCCGATGCTCACGGCCAGGGCATCGGAGGCCGGCTGCTGCGCTTCGTCGAGGCACACGCGCGGGCGCTCGGGCTGGACGAGATCAGGCTCTACACCAACGCGATGATGTGGGAGAACCAGAAGATCTACCCGAGGTACGGGTACGAGGTCGCCGAGCGGCGCGCCGACGGGCCGTACGACCGGATCCACTACCGCAAGCGGCTGACCGGACCGGACCCGTCGTGAGCGGCCGACCGGACCGCAACGGCCGTGAGCGGCTGACCGGACCGGTCGTGAGCGGTCTGCGAGAGTCCGTCGCGATCCGGTCGTGAGCGGCCCGGGGGAGGGGAGTCCACCGCGATCCGGCCGCACGCGCGCCGGCCACGGCACGGTGGCTCAGCCGTCCGGCCACCAGGTGCGCGCGATGTCCTTCCGGACCTCCGGGCGCTCGGCGGGGCGCTCGTCGGGCTCGTCCCGCACACGGCGGGAGTCCGACTTCCTCAGGGGCTTCTGCACGGTCACACGGCGCATGGCTGCCTCCTCGGGCGTCTACCGGATTCCGCGGTTGTACGGAGGTAGACCCTTTCGGGGAGAGTTCCTCATCGGTCGCGATCTGTCTGTGGCGGCCGTCACCCACGGGTCCCCCATCGCCCCGCATGGGCCGCCCGCGGCCTGTCCACGGACCGACCGCGCAGGCCGACGCCGATTGTCAGTGGTGGGTGACATCGTGGAACGCATGGTGAGCGACGGCGGTACGCAGGCAGGGGCGGACTTCGACTGGGACGCGGAGTCCGGCACGTTCGACGAGGAGCCCGACCACGGGCTGCGCGACCCCGAGGTGCGCGCCGCCTGGGAGGCGCGGCTGCGGGACTGGCTGCCCGAGAAGCCGGGCGATCTGCTCGACGTCGGCTGCGGCACCGGCAGCCTGTCGCTCATAGCCTCCGAGCAGGGCCACAGCGTCACCGGGGTCGATCTCGCCCCGGGCATGATCGACCGGGCCCGCGCCAAGCTGGCCGGGCGTGACGCGGTCTTCCTCGTCGGCGACGCGGTGGCGCCGCCCGTCGGAGAGCAGCGTTTCGACGTCCTGCTCAGCCGCCATGTGCTGTGGACGCTGCCCGATCCCGCGCGCGTGCTGCGGCACTGGCGCGGGCTGCTGCGCCCGGGAGGGCGGCTGGTGCTCGTCGAGGGCGTGTGGGGGACCCTGAGCCCGGTCGGCATATCCGCCGAGCGGACGGCCGCCCTGCTCCGGCCGCTGCTGTCCGACCCAGCCGACCTGCGGGTGGAGCCGCTGTCGGCCGACGCGCGGCTGTGGGGCCGGGACGTGGAGGACGAGCGGTACGCGGTGGTGGCCCGCTTCTGAGCGCCGAGTCGGGCAGTGTCACCGGGCAGGCTCCAGGGCGTGCCCGGTGGCACTGCCGTGCGGGCCCGCCCTAGGGCCCGCTCGCACGGTCTCGCTCGCACGGTCTCGCTCGCACGGTCTCGCTCGCACGGTCTCGCTCGCACGGTCTCGCTCGCACGGTCTCGCCGGCCGGAGACGCCTGGCACGGTCCCCCGACCCCTTCGAGCAGGGGGACCCCACCCGGACAGGCCCTAGGCGAGCAGGGCCTCGAAGCCGCCCTCGCGGGCGAGGTGTTCGAGGTCGTCCAGGGCCTTCTCGGCGGCGGCCGCGGCGGCCGGGTCGCTGCTCGCCAGCCCGCTCTCCGCGAACTCGTCCTCGTCCAGGCGCCGTACGTCCCTGCCGTCGGCCGAGCGCCACAGGTCGAGGTCGAGGTCCTCGACGACGAGCCGGTCTCCGGACACGGTGGCCGGGCGGGTGATGTCGCAGTACCAGCCCTTGCGTTCACCCGAGGCGTCCCGGACCTCCTTCACCGAGTACCAGCGGTCGCGCCAGTAGTACTCGGTGAAGATGTCGCCCTTCTCGAACTGCACGAAGCCGAAGTCGCGGACGCCGTCTCCGGCCCAGGGGGCACGGACGACCACCCGGGTGCCGTCGTCGGCGAGCAGTTCGGCCGGGTAACTGATCTTCGTACGGCCTGCCTTGACGAGTACGATCTCCAAGGTGCCGGGCGTGTCAGCCGAGGTCACGGACATACTTCACCTCCGTCGCGCAGATTTCATAGCCGAACCATGTGTTGATCGCCAGCATCGGGCCGTTGCCGGCGTCGTTGCCCGTGAATGCCTCCGTGAACCCCGCCGCGCGGGCCCGGTGCAGGGAGTGGTTCTTGGCGAGTTTGGCCAGACCCCGGCCCCGGAAGGCGCGGGCGGTGCCCGTCATCACGGTGCCGTAGCGGGTGCCGCCGTCGGTGCGGGCCGCGCTGAACGCCGCCGGGCGTCCGTCGACGAGCGCGACGGACGTGAGTTCACGGTCCAGGAGAGGGTGGTTCCAGGTCTCCGTCAGCCAGGCCTCGTAGTCCGTGAACTCGCGCTCGATGTCGCTCGGTTCGTCGAGAAGCGTCTCCGCGTCCAGCCTGAACAGCGGTCGGGGGTCGTCGGCGAAGTCCGCTCCGGTACGCAACTCCACACCGTCCGGCGGGGACTGGAGCGGGGGCAGGGTGCCGTTCGCGAGGTCGAGGCGGAGGAAGTGCGCCGAGCGGGCGGCGCGATAGCCGCGCTTCTCGGCGAAGGAGCGGTTCTCGGGCGTGTCCAGCACCCAGGCGTGCAGGCGGGTCGCGCCCAGGGCGGCCAGTCGCTCCTCGGCGGTGCGGGCCAGCAGCGAACCCGCCCCGCGTCCCGTCCGTTCCGGGTGCACGTAGATGTTGAGGTTCCCCTGGCCGGGCTCCGGGCTGTCGTACACGAGGCCCACCTGCGCGGTGCCGATCAGCTCACCGTCCTCCTCGGCCAGCAACGGCCGGTAGTGGGAGTCCGGGTGGGCGCGCTCCACGTCGTAGACGACGGACTCGGGGGTGAAGAGCATGAACGGGAGGGCCTGCTGCCGGACGCGCGCGTAGCCCGCGGCGTCCTCCGGGTCGTCGTGCCGAAGTTCGCGAACGATCACGGTCATGTGATCGCACGTTACGCGGGCGCCGTGGGCGGATGCCTCTCATTTTCGCGCGCGTACGGGACAATCGCCGGGTGACCCTGAAGATCCGCATCGCAGAGGGGGCCGCGCCGTACGAGCAGGTGCGCGCCCAGATTTCCGAGCAGGCCAGGTCCGGTGAGCTGCCGGTCGGCTACAAGCTGCCCACGGTACGGGGGCTGGCCGAGTCGCTCGGTCTCGCGGCCAACACCGTGGCCAAGGCGTACCGGGCGCTGGAGTCGGACGGGGTGATCGAGACACGGGGCCGCAACGGGACGTTCGTGGCCGCCGCCGGGGACGCCGCGTCCCGCGAGGCCGCGTCGGCGGCGCAGGCCTACGCGGAGCGCGCACGCCGGCTCGGCCTGACCGAGGACACCGCGCTGGCCGCCGTACGGGACGCCCTGCGGGCAGCCTTCGAGGACGCCGGCTAGCCACCCTCCCTCGGGTCCCCCGGGCCCTTGCCCTCCGGCCTTCGGGCCCGGGGTGTCACAGATACAGCCCCGCGTCCGCGCCCTCGCGTTGGTCCGGGACCGACGTCGGGGTCGTTCCGCGGCGCAGTGCGTACAGCTCCGCCAGGGTCGCGCCCTCGCGTGAGACGCCTTCCTCGGTGCCCAGCCAGCTCACCGCCTCGCGGCGGGTGAGCGCTCCGACCTCGATGCGGGCGAGGCAGCGGCCGGGGCGGACGACGGCGGGATGGAGGCGCTCCAGGTCCTCGTTGGTGGTGACCCCGACGAGGACGTTGCGGCCCTGGCCGAGCAGTCCGTCGGTGAGGTTGAGCAGCCGGGACAGGGCCTGGCCCGCGGTGTGCTTGGCCTCGCCGCGGATCAGTTCGTCGCAGTCCTCCAGGAGCAGGAGCCGCCAGCGGCCCTTGCCGCTGCCGTCCTCCTCGCCGATCGCGATGTCCATCAGATAGCCGACGTCGGAGAAGAGGCGCTCGGGGTCCAGCACGCAGTCCACCTGGCACCAGTCGCGCCAGGAACGGGCCAGTGTGCGCAGGGCGGAGGTCTTGCCGGTGCCGGGCGGGCCGTGCAGCAGGAGCAGCCGGCCCGCGATGTCCTCCGGCGTCGTCTTCATCAGGCGGTCCATGGCATCCGCGACCGGCGCCGTGTAGTTGGGGCGGACCTCCTCCCAGGTGCCCGCCGAGATCTGCCGGGTCGTGCGGTGCGGTCCCCGGCGCGGTGACACGTACCAGAAGCCCATCGTGACGTTCTCCGGCTGCGGTTCGGGCTCGTCCGCCGCGCCGTCCGTGGCCTGCTTCAGCACCTTCTCGGCGAGCTCGACGCTGGTCGCGGTCACCGTGACGTCGGCACCGCGGTTCCAGCGGGACACCAGCAGCGTCCAGCCGTCGCCCTCGGCGAGGGTCGCGCTGCGGTCGTCGTCGCGCGCGGAGCGCAGCACCCGGGCGCCCGGTGGGAGCAGCGTGGCCCCGGACCGTACGCGGTCGATGTTCACCGCGTGCGAGTGCGGCTGCTCGCCCGTCGCGAAGCGACCGAGGAACAGCGCGTCGACGACGTCCGACGGCGAGTCGCTGTCGTCGACGTTGAGCCTGATCGGCAGAGCGTCGTGTGGGTTCGCAGACATGTCGCCATGATCTGTCACGCGGGCGCCCCGTGCACCCGGTTTCCGCGGTGCGTCGCATGTGTCGCGCTCGTTCCCGCTCTTCGGGTGTATCCCCTCCCTCTTGTTCCCCAAGGGCGTTGCGGCCGTCCCGGACCGGACGGCCGCTGATCTCCCGTGCTGTGTAAGGGAGTTGACGCCTCGTGTCCTCGTGTCACGCGCCGGTCATCCAACCGACATGGACATGTAGAGAAATATGTGATGAACGGGGGCGGATCGGCTGGTTGATGCATAAGAGTCTTGGCATGGACACTTCCTGTCAACACGCGTAGCTGCTACCAAAGTTGTGGCAGAGATCCTGCTAAAGGGAGGTTCCATGAGACGTCCCAGATTTTCGGCATACATGACCTCACTCCTCCTGGCCGCCGGCCTCGCCCTCACCGGGGCGGCAGCGGCTCAGGCGCAAACCGCGGCGGCCACCGGCTATGTGGCGCTCGGTGACTCCTATTCCTCCGGTGTCGGCGCGGGCAGTTACATCAGCTCCAGCGGCGACTGCGACCGCAGCACGAAGGCGTACCCCTATCTCTGGAACGCCGCGCATTCACCGTCGTCGTTCGACTTCACCGCCTGCTCGGGCGCTCGTACGGGTGATGTCACGGCGAATCAGCTCGGCCCGCTCAGCTCCTCCACGGGGCTCGTCTCGATCACCATCGGCGGCAACGACGCGGGCTTCTCGGACGTCATGACGACCTGTGTCCTGCAGTCCGAGAGTTCCTGCCTCTCACGCATCGCCACGGCGAAGGCGTACGTCGACTCCACGCTCCCCGGCAAGCTCGACTCGGTCTACTCGGCGATCAGCGCCAAGGCCCCGGCCGCCCACGTGGTCGTCCTCGGCTACCCCCGCTTCTACAAGCTCAACGGAAGCTGCCTGACCGGCCTTTCGGAGGCCGAACGGTCCGCCATCAACGGCGCGGCCGACTATCTGGACAGCGCCATCGCCGCTCGTGCCTCCGCCCACGGCTTCACCTTCGCCGACGTCAGGGGCAACTTCACCGGCCACGAGATCTGCTCCGGCAGCGCCTGGCTGCACAGCCTGAACTGGCTGGACATCGGCGTGTCGTACCACCCGACCGCGACCGGTCACTCCGGCGGTTACCTGCCGGCCTTCTCCGGAGCCGCCTGACCTCCGGGTCCCCACCCCGGACTCCGGGCCCCCACCCCGGAACCCTTCGAGAGAACACCCGTCCCTGCAGGGAGAACGCCCGCCCTGCCCGGGACACCGCCAGCCCCTCAGGGGGAGGCGGACACGGATGCGGAGGCCCCGTCCGTCGGGGTCTCCGTCTCACACGTGATGGTGAACGGAACGGAGTCGGAGGTCACCCGCACCGGGCTGCGCACCTCCACGCTGATCGAGTTGGCGAACTCCCCGCTCGTGTCGTACGTCGTCGCCACCACCGTCTTCTGCTGCGTCCTGCCGCCGCTCGCGGGGAACGACAGCGTCTTCCAGCCCGGATCGGTCACCTCGCCCGTCTTCGTCACCCAGCGGTACTCGACATCCACCGGAACACGGCCCACCGTGAACGTCGCCGTGAACGAGGGAGCCTCTCCGCTCGGCGGGGGACAGGTGCCCCGGTAGTCGGTGTGATGCCCCGTCAGCGTCACATGGACGGACTGCGCAGGCGGCGCCGTGGTCGAACTCCCGCCCCCGGGAGCGCTGCTGGAGGGACTCTGACCGCCGGTCGCGCCCGCGGTCGCGCTCTCGCTCTTCCTGCCCGAGGTACCGCCGTCGGTGGTGCCGGTGCCGCCGCTGCTGGTGTTCCCCTGCCCGGTGTTGTTCCCGCCGCCACCCTTGTCCTTGTTCAGCAGGGCGTACGTCAGTCCGCCGAGGGCGAGTGCCAGCGCGACCAGGCCCGCGATGATGGCGAAGGCCGCCCGGCGATCGCGCTCGGGCTCCGCGGCGGGGGTGGCCGAGGGCAGGGTCGCGGGAGGCGGGCCGAACCCCTGGGGCGGTGTCGCGGAGGACGGCCCCGGCACGCCGAACACCCCGACGGTCGGCGCCTCGGAGGAGCGGGTCGCGGCGCCCATGGGGCGCGTGGGCGCCGTACCGCCCGCCGCGACGAGCCGCAGCTCGCGCTCGGCCGACTCGGCGCTCGTCCGTTCGGCCGGATCCTTGGCGAGCAGCCCCTCGATGACGGGGGCGAGCGGGCCCGCGCGACGGGGCGGCGGCAGCGGTTCGTCGACGATGGCCCGCAGGGTGCTCAGCGGAGTGGGCTGCCGGAAGGGCGAGTTGCCCTCGACCGCCGCGTACAGCAGTACGCCGAGCGACCACAGATCCGACTCGGGTCCGGGGATGCGTCCCAACGCCCGCTCCGGGGCGAGGAATTCCGGCGATCCGATGACCTCGCCCGTCATGGTCAGGGCGGAGCTGCCCTCGACCGTCGCGATGCCGAAGTCCGTGAGGACGACCCGTCCGTCGTTCGCCATCAGCACGTTGCCCGGTTTGACGTCCCGGTGCAGGACCCCCGCCTCGTGCGCGGCGCGCAGCGCGGCGAGGACCTCGGCGCCGATGTGGGCGGCGCGCTGCGGATCCAGCGGACCCTCGGCGTCCAGCAGGTCGGAGAGGGCGATCCCGCGGATCAGCTCCATCACGATCCACGGCCGGCCGTCCTCCATGGCCACGTCGTACACCGTCACGACATTGCGGTGGGAGACACGGGCGGCTGCCCACGCCTCCCGCTCCAGACGCGCGTACATCCGCTCGATCTCGGCGTCGGGGAGCCCGGCCGGGGCACGGACCTCCTTCACGGCGACCTCGCGTTGCAGCACTTCGTCGCGTGCGCGCCACACCGTGCCCATGCCGCCTTCGCCCAGCGGCGAGAGCAGCCGGTAGCGCCCCGCGATCACACGTTCACTGCCCGGATCTTCGGACACGTGCGTCCCCCATTCGCATCCGCGCGTTTTCTCCCCAAAAGTAGCTCAGCCGAGTACGGATGCCGCCCCCTTGAGCACCAATCCGGCCCCGAGCGCCACGACGATCAGCGCCGAGCCGAGGGGCGCGAACCTGCGGACGAGGAGGACGAGGCGGCCTCCGGCCCAGCGCCGGCGTCCGGCGAGGGCGCGGTTCACGCCGCTGCCGAGCTTGACGACGGCGAACCCGGCCGCCGTCAGCGTCAGGGCGAGTCCGACGCCGTACGCGAGGACGAGAAGAAGGCCGAACCAGGCCTGTCCGAGCGCCGCGGCGCCCACGAGGACGACGACCGCCGACGGACTGGGCACCAGCCCACCGGCGAACCCGAGCAGGATCGTCCCGCGGACGGTGGGCGCGATCTCGTGGGTGTGGGTGAAGCCGCCGTGGGTGTGTTCGAGGGTGGGGGAGTGGGGGGCGCGGGCCGGGACATGGCTGTGGCTGTGGTCGTGGTCGTGCGGGTGGGGGTGCGGGTGCGTCTGGACGTGGTCGTGGGTGCGGGTCGCCGTCGCCGTCACGGTGGCGGTCCCGGCCGTGGCGGACGCGGTGGCATGAGCCAGGACCAGGGGACGCGCGGTGTCCATGTGCTCATGCCCGTGCGCGTGATCGTCGTCGGGCGCGTGCGTGTGCGCGGGGACGGACACGGGCTCCCGCTCGTGCTCGTGCGCGTGGTCCCGGCCATGGTCGTGGGGATGGACCGGAGCGCGATCGTGATCGTGATCGTGCGCGTGGTCGTGAGGGGATGAGTGGTCGTGGTCGTGCGCATGGCCGTGGTCGTGTCCGTGCTCATGCCCGTGGTCGTGCCCGTGCTCGTGGTCATGGCCGTGCGCGTGTGCGGAGGGCCGGTTGCGCCAGGCCCGGCGCAGGAGGGTGGCGCCCGCGCCCGTGACGAGGACGCCGCTGGACACGCCCAGCCAGGCGATCACGGAGGGGGCCGCCGCCGAGCCCGCGGTGACCAGCAGGCCGAGCGCGACCACTCCGAGCGTGTGGGTGACCGTCACCGAGGCGGCCAGCGGCAGCACGTCCTTGAACCGGGCCCGGCCCCCGCGCGCCGCCGCCGTCGCGGCCATCAGGGTCTTGCCGTGGCCGGGCGCGAGCGCGTGGAGTGCGCCCAGGCCCACGGCGATGACGAGGGCGAGGGCCGCGAAGCCGAAGGTGAGGTCGTGGCGGGCCACCAGGTTGTTCAGCGCCTGGGTCCAGCGGTCGGCGCCGCGCGGGAGCACGGAGGCGGCCGGGGCGTCGCGCCGTTCCTCGACGAGGGCGGGGCCACCGGGGCGGATCCGCAGCGAGGCCGTGGCGGTGTCGGCGGGCGAGGAGAGCAGTGCCTTCGGGTACTCGGTCAGCTCCGCCGAGACGGACTTGCGCGGCACGTCCGAGGAGGTGAGCGTCATCCGGTCGCCCCGGGCGGTGATCTCGCGCCAGCCGGGGCCGTGATCGGCGCCCGCGCCGTGGAAGCCCACGGTGAGCGCGCCCTCGCCGGACAGCGGAGCCGTCAGCCGGCACTCGACGCGCAGGGTGTCGAGTCCCGCCTGGCCGGGCCGCAGGTGTGCCGTGCTCGCGCCCGCGGTCAGCCTCACCGGCCGCCCGTTCACCGTGACCGCGCTGCCGTGCGCGGCGGTCTCGCACCGCTGCCGGGCCCAGTCGCCCATGCCGAGCCGCTTGATGTCCGGCTTGGCCTGGGTGGCGGGGATCTCGGCCAGGTCCTCGACGTGATCGACACGCAACTGCCCGGGGGCGGCGACGAGTCCGTCGTAGCGGTTGACGGTGAAGTTGCCGAGCGGATGCGCGTCGGCCGCCCCCGAGGGGACCAGCACGAGCGCGCAGGCCGCGGTCAGGACCGTGCCGCACAGGGCGAGGAACCGGGGCGCCCTCACTTCGTGGCCTCCAGTGCCTTACGGGCCTCGCGGGCGCCCAGCGGCGAGAAGCCCGGGTTCAGGTCCAGGGCCGCCGTGAGCGCGGTGCGGGCCTTGCCGGTGTGGCCGGTGGCCTTCTCGATGACACCGAGGTGGTAGAGGAAGGACGCGTTGCGGTAGCCCGTGGCCGTGGCCCGGCGCGCGTACGGCAGGGCCTCGGCGTCGCGGCCCGACACGTGCAGGGCCCAGGCGAGCGCGTCCGCGGTGTGCACGGTGTGCCGGCGGGCCCACTCCGCGCGGGCGGCCGTGAGCGCCGCCTTGTGGTCGCCGTGGTCGGCGGCGGCCAGCGCCGTGTCGAGGTCGGCGTTGACACCGTAGGCGTGGGCGAGCGAGATCCAGGCGTTCACCAGCGTGTACTGGTCGCGGGCCTTCTGCTTGTCGCCGGCCGCGCCGCGCGCCTCGTACAACTCCCCGAGCTCGACGAGAGGTTGAGGCAGGGGATAGCGCTGCACGACCAGTTCCATCCCCTTGATCGCCGCCGCCCGGTCGCCCTTGGCGGCCTGGGTGCGGGCCCGGCCCTCCAGGGCGGGGAGGTAGGCGTCGTCGGCCGCGAGCGCGCGTGCGTAGTAGGTGAGGGCGGAGTCGTAGTCGCCCTGGTTCCAGGCGAGTTGGCCGAGCGCGGAGGCGACGTACGAGATGTCTCCGCGGCTGGTCGCCGTCGCGAGCGCCTGCTCCAGGACCCGCCGGGCGGTCTTCACGTCGCCGCGCAGCTCGTGGACGTAGGCGTAGCGGGTGAAGACGGGGACGCCCGGGCGCCGCGAGTCCGCGAGGTCGGCGGCCTTCGACGCCTCGTCGTAGCGGCCGAGTTCGACGAGGGCGTCGATGCGGGAGGACAGGGCGCGCTCGCTGTACGGGTTCTGCTTCAGCGCGAGGTCCGCGTACGTGAGGGCGTCGGTGAAGTCGTGCCGGGCGGCGGCGAGTGCGGCCTGTCCGGCGAGGGCGGGATCGTAGTCGGGGCGCAGCTTCAGGGACTTGCCGAGCGCCTTCTGCGCCTGGGGGTAGCGGGAGGGGTCGCCCTTGGTGCGGGCCTGCTCGACATAGGCGAGGCCGAGGGTGGCCCAGCCGCCGAAGTCCTTGGGCTGGGAGCGGAGATGGGCCTGGAGGGAGAGGACGCTCGCGTCGAGGTCGCCGCTCGCGAGTAGTTGCGGTGACACGCCGTTGGACACGGCCGCGACGGCGGGAGTCGTCGCGCCGTCCCGCAGCGCGCCGAGCACCACGGCGCCCGCCGTCATGGCGACGGCCAACGCGGCGGCACAGAAGCCGAGTTGAGCGGCCCGCCAGCGGCGCTGCGCCTGCGAGACCCGGCGCACGGCGGCCACCCGCTCGTCACCGCCGTCTCCGACGCCGTTCTCGGCGTGGGTGTCCGCGTCAGGCACGGTCACCGGGGCGTCCGGGCCGCCCGTGGTCTCCGCGGCCGGAGTCGGCTGCTCGGCAGGAGTCGCCTCCGCGGACGGAATCGCCTTCTCGGCGGGAGTCGCCTCCGCGGTCCTCTCGGCGGGCGTGGCCCCCACGGGGGTCTCGTCGGGCGTGGCCCTGTCGGCGTCCGGCGTCGCGTTGTCGTTCGTACGCGGGGACATGCCCTCTCCTCAAAGTCCTTGGTGGAACGGTCGTCGTGGGGGGTGGGGCGGCGCGGCCCGCACCGTGGGGGGTCGAACTGCGTGCGGGCCGCGCCAGTAGGGGAGCCGGGTCAGATGGCCCGGTGCCGGGTCAGTACGCCCGGTTGTACATCCGTCGGCGCCACCACAGCAGACCGGAGCCGATGAGCAGGATGCCCGCGGCGCCCGCCGCGGCGGAGCCCGCGATCAGCACGGTGTCGGTGCCGCCGCCGGAGCCGCTGCCGGCCGGCTGCAGCGCGTCGCCGAGCTGGCTGCGCACGTCGGTCCCGCTGGTCGTGCCCTTGGCGAGCGCGCCGCGCGAACCCGAGGTCGGCTCGGCCACGTACGGGAACGACTTCTCGAAGCCCTTGTCGTTCTTGTCGACCGCGTCGCCCAAGTCGTTCTTGGAGCCGACCAGTTCACCCTCGACGACCTGGAGCGAGGCGTCGATCACGTCGTCCGTGAGCCGGCGCCCGTTCGGGAAGCCCGCGTTGTCACCGTCGAGGACACCGAGCCGCTTGGGGTGCATGGTCGGCTTGATCGAGGTGTTGAGGCGCAGTTCCTCCGCCGGACGCACGTGCGGCGGCTGGTTGAGGCCCTTGACGCCCTTGAGGAACACGTCGACCAGGTCGTTGCGGGGCTCGGCCGGGGCCTTGATCTTGTAGATCCCCTCGATGAGCTTCGGCAGCTCCGGGTTGGTCACGTTCTTCAGGAACTGGGCGTCCTCCCAGGGCGCGGACGCGTTGAACTTGTCCTTGTCCTTCTGCGGGTTGACGACCTCGTTGACCAGCGGCATGCCAAGACGCGAGACCTGGGTGTAGTGGCCGCGGGCGTCCCTGCGCTGCGTGGTGGACCAGATGCCGACGATCGGCTGGCCCTCCGACTCACGGATCATGTCGTTCGGGACCTGCAGGGCTATGGAGTTGACGTTGTAGCCCTTGAGGGTGTCCCGTCCGACCTCGGTCAGGTTCCCGCCGTACAGCAGGTCGAAGACGCGCAGGTCCAGGAAGAACGGGTCGTCCGCCTGGCCGGCGAACGTCGTCGTGCCGCCCGCGAGCTTGGAGATCGCGTGGTGGCGCAGCTTCGCGTAGTCCGGCATCGACGCCTTGCCGACGTTGGACGGCGCGACCGGGACGTCGTCCGCGACCTTGGTCTTCGACACCAGCCGCTGGTTGTGCAGCCGCAGCAGATCGATGTCGTACGTCTGCGTGATGTTGAGGTCCGGGTCGTCCAGGCTGGTGACCGGACCGGTGTTGTAGAGGAACGTGTCCCCGTTCTTGCGGTGCGTCTTGAAGGTGTAGCGGTAGATCAACTCACCTTGCGCGTCACCGTTGTTGTCGATGTGGATGTCGTACTGGGCGTCGTCCGCGAACGTGTAGAAGTTCGGTCCGCCCGCGGGCTCCTCGAAGGGGATCCAGTTCGCCACGATCGTCGTCGTGTCCGGCTTGTCCGGGCTGACGAAGGCGTACACGTCCGTGTTGTCGTACTGCGGAGTGCCCGAGATCAGCGGGGCCTCCCGGTGGCTGGAGGCGGAGGCCGCCCCCGGCGTCAGCGCCGTGGCGCCGGCGGCCGCGAGCCCCCCGGCAGCCAGCGCACCGCATACGAGGGTCACGAGAGTCCTGCGACCCGCGCCGCTCCTGGAGATAGGTGTCATGCCGTCCGTCCTCTGTCCAACTTGCCTGACGCACGCCATTCGGAGCGGTCGCCGGGGTGGATTGGTCGAAATCCCAAACGTCTTTACGGCGGTTCCCCCGGCTTGTTTCATCTGCGGGGAGGCTTCTTCGGCCGGACGGGCGGGCCGACCGCTCGCGGACACCGGAACTGATCAGCGAAGAACACGCGTTTTCGGCTTCCTGATCCGTAACCCATCCGTAGACGGGTTCGCTGCGAAGACGTAAGGGAAAGGACGGTCCGTGCACGGCCGCAGAGGGGGACGGGTGGAGGCTGACGAACTACTGGTACTGGTGGCCGGAGGCGACCAGAAGGCGTTCGAGGAGCTGTACGGACTGGTGTCCGGGCCGGTGTTCGGACTGGTGCGCCGTGTGGTGCGCGACCTCGCGCAGTCGGAGGAGGTGTCGCAGGAGGTCCTGCTCGAACTCTGGCGCTCCGCGCCGAAGTTCGACCCCCGCCGCGGCAGCGCGCTGTCCTGGATCCTCACGCTCGCGCACCGCCGTGCCGTCGACCGGGTGCGCAGCGCCCGCGCGGCCACCGAACGCGAGCAGCGCGAGGGGCAGCGCCATCACCACCCCGCCTTCGACCAGGTCGCGGAGGAGGTCGAGGCGGGGCTCGAACGCGAGTGGGTCCGCCGCTGCCTGGACCGGCTCACCGCCCTGCAACGGCAGTCCGTCACGCTCGCCTACTACGACGGCTACACCTACCGAGAGGTCGCCGAACGGCTCTCCCTGCCGCTCGGCACCGTCAAGACCCGTATGCGCGACGGGCTCACCCGCCTGCGCGACTGCCTGGGAGGAGTCGCGTGAACGCCACCGACCGCCTGCCGGGCCGTGATCCGAACGGAAGAGAGGGGGGTGCCGCATGAGCGTCCTCGACCGACTGCTGGGCCGCGATCTGCACTCACTCGCCGCCCCCTACGCCCTCGACGCGCTGGACGGCGACGAGAAGCGCCGCTTCGAACGCCATCTGAGGGGCTGTGACCGCTGTGCCGAGGAGGTGCGGGCGCTGACGGAGGACGCGGTACGGCTCGCCTGGTCCACGGCGGCGGCCCCGCCGGCCGCGCTGCGCGAACGGGTGCTGACCGCGATACGCACGGCACCCCAGGAACCCGCCGGACGGGAGCTGCCCCGCGTGCGGCCCTCCCGGCAGCCCGCGCGTGCGCGCGCCCCCCGGTTCCGTCCGCTGTTCGCCCCGCTCGCCACCGCCACGGCCGCCGCGGCGCTCGTCGTCGCCGCGCTCTTCGCCGTGCAGGCGACCCAGGCGCGCGACGACCTGAACCAGGAGCGCGCCCAGGCGCGTGAGATCGCCCACGTTCTGGCGGCGCCGGACGCGCGGGCGACCGCGGAACGGGACGCGCGGGGCCGCGGAATCGGAGTAGTGGCCTCCGCGTCGGAGCGGCGCGCCGTCGTGACACTGAGCGGACTCGGCACCCCCGCCGGCGGACGCGTTCATCAGCTCTGGCTCATGCGCCCCAACGAGAAACCGCGTTCCCTCGGTCTCTTCGACGGCGACACGCCCCTCGTCGCCGACGGACTGAACCCGAGCGCGACGTCACTCGCAGTGACCGTCGAGCCTCACGGCGGATCGGAACAGCCCACCACCTCGCCTGTTGTCCAACTCGCCCTGGAAACGGTTGGATTCGGAGAGTAACCGTCAACCCCCTTACGGGGAAGGTGAATCCTTTGTCCGGGATACACGCGCGCCACGAGGGGGCGATAGGGTTAGTCTGCCCGGGCCGGGTGGACTTGTACGGGTGGGGAGTGACATGGAACAGATAACAGTGCGCAGCAGGGCACGCGTCCCTGCGATCACGTGCGGGAGCAGCGCGACCAGTTCGCGCCTCGACCGACATCTCGCGGTGCTCGGCGGTCCCGCCATACCGCAGCGCGAGACGGTCGAGGCGACGTCGCTGATGCGTGAGCTCACGACCCGCGACCACGCGCGCGACAGCGGCTCCAGGGGTGCGCGCGTGCGGCGGGTCTCGCTCTTCGCCCCGCTCAGGCGGCTGCGGCGCTCGCTGTTCGGCGACCGCTGACCGCTGTCGGTACCGGCCTTCTCGACCCGCGCTCCGGCGACTCCACCGCACCGGCGCACCGCTGTCCTTCCGCGTCCGTCATCCCCACGGCGGGCAGCGTGCCCGGTGATCACCACCTCCGGAGCGCGGGTCACCACCCTCACTGAGCCCTGAGGCTCAGCGCACCACCCCGTCCCGCCGCAGCTCGGCGACGTCCGCGTCCGTCATGCCCAGCGCCCGCAGCACCGACCCCGTGTGTTCGCCGAGCCGCGGTACGGGCCCCATGCGTGCCTCCTCCCCGCCCGGCAGCGTGATCGGAGGCAGCAGCGCCCGCAGCGGCCCGACCGGCGATCCCACCTCCCGCCAGCGGTTCCTGGCCGCGAGCTGCGGATGCTCCGCCACCTCCGTCACGTCCCGCAGCCGGGCGCAGGCGATGCCCGCGGCCTCCAGGCGGGCCACCGCCTCGTCGGCACCGAGCTTGCCCAGTGCCTCGGCGACGAGGGCGTCCACCGTCTCCCGGTGGGCCACCCGCGCCGCGTTCGTCGCGAAGCGCGGATCGTCCGCCGTCTCGGGCCGCCCCACCACCTGCTGGGCGAGCCGCCGCCACTCGCGGTCGTTCTGCACCGACAACAGCACGCGTCCGCCGTCCGCCGTCGAATAGACGTCGTAGGGGACGATGACGGCGTGGGCGAGGCCGGTACGGGCCGGCGGGGTCCCGTCGTGCATCGCGTGGTGCAGCGGATGCCCCATCCACTCCGCGAGCGCGTCCAGCATCGACACCTCGATGGGGCCCCCGCGCCCGGTCGTGCCGCGCCGCACCAGGGCCGCGAGGACCCCCGAGAACGCGTACATGGCCGCCGCGATGTCCGCGGCCGGGATGCCCGCCTTCACCGGCTGCTCGGGCGTCCCCGTCACCGACACGAGCCCCGCCTCGCACTGCACGAGCATGTCGTACGCCCGCTTGCCGGCGTACGGCCCCGACGGCCCGTAGCCGGAGACGTCCACGGCGATCAGCCGGGGGTGCTCGGCGCACAGGGTCGCCGCGTCCAGGCCCAGCCGCGCCGCCGCCCCCTGGGCGAGGTTCTGCACGAACACGTCCGCGTCCGCGACGAGACGGCGTACGACGTCGAGTCCGCGCGGGTCCTTCAGGTCGAGGGCGACGGACTCCTTGCCCCGGTTGCACCACACGAAGTGCGAGGCCAGGCCCTGGGCGGCGGTGTCGTAGCCGCGCGCGAAGTCCCCGCCGTCGATCCGCTCGATCTTGACGACCCGGGCGCCGAGATCGGCGAGCTGCCGGGTCGCGAAGGGCGCGGCCACGGCTTGTTCGACGGCGACGACGGTGATGCCTTCGAGGGGCAGAGGATCGGGCTGCATGCGATGGATCATGGACCCTGGACATACTTTTGTCATGCACTGATTTCGTGGAGGTGCCGCGGCGGCCGTCCGCCGGTGGATCCTAGATCAGGGCGAACTGGCCGTCCGGACCCTCCTCGTGGTGGTCGAGCACCGAGGCCGGGCGGCGTGCCGCGGCCGGGACGGGGAGGACGCCGGCGGTGCGCAGCTCCGCCCGGGTGATCGGTGAGACCGGCTCCAACGCGGCCTGCTGGGGACGCAGTTCCGCGAGGAGGGCGAGCACCGTGATGAGTTCGAGGAGTTCGGACGTCCAGGCCTGCGGCCAGCCGGCCGGGCCGATCGCCTCCAGCGTGCCGGGCTCGCTCGCCCCGGTCCGCGCCGCGAACCACTGTTCCAGCACGCGCACGCCGCCGACCTCGAAGTCCCAGGCCTCGGGCGGCACGGGCGAGATCCTGCCGTCGCCGAGGTGCAGGCTTTCCTCGGCGCGGTCGTAGAACGGGTCGGTGAGGAGCGGGCCCGTGACCGGCCGGACTCCCTGGGGGAGCGCGGACAGCGGCGCGCGCACATAGGGGCGGCGGCCGCCGGGGAGTTTGGGGCGCTCGCCGTCGCGCTGCATCAGCCGCAGCATGCTCCGCCCCAACTCGACGCCGTACGACCACACTTCCGGGTCGGCGGTGAGCGGGACCAGGCAGCCGTCCCGGCCGTGCCGCGCGACCGCCATCGTCCAGGCGAGGACGTCGACGGGCGCGGGAGCGTGGCCCAGACGTGCGCCAAGATGCTCAAGCAGACCCGGCGCCAGGTTCGGTTCGCGGCCGCCGGGGCGCCGGTAGAGGGGACGCACCCGCCCGCCGCGGCCCGCGCTCAGCGGCAGCACGGAGGCGGCCAGCAGGGCCGGCCCGGAGGACTCGGGCACCGGGGTCTGCTCGACGGCGAAGACCTGTTCCTCGCCCGCCACCCGCCACAGCTCGGGGCGGGCGGAGTCGATCAGCCGGTGGTCGGGAATCAGCCACTGTTCGTCGAAGGGCGCGCTCAGCACGCGCACCGGTACGGGACAGGGGTCCGACACCCGGGCGAGGCGGCCCGTCCCGCTGGACTGGCCCGGGAGCTGGGCGACCGCGGAGTGCGTGGTGCGCGCCCGCGTCGGCCCGAACAGCGCCTCCCGGTCCTCCCCCTCTGCCCGTACGAGGGCGTCCCAGCGTGCTTTCAGGGACGCCGCGTCGGGGGCCGTCGGCCACCTCCGGCCCAGCCTCGGCGGTGCGACGGACCACGGCATGAGATCCGCGAGCAGCGGAGCGGCGTCGGACGTCACGCTCGGCATCGTACGACGCGGGCGCCTCCCGCCGTCCCCGGACGCCATCGTCAGTGGGCGTCGAGCGTGACCGTGAACGAGAAGCGGTCGCCCCGGTAGTGGATGACCGCCACGTCCAGCGCCTGCCCGTCCGTGCCGTGGATGACGCCCGTGTAGCGCAGGATCGGGCTGAGCAGCGGCACTTGGAGCAGCCGCGCCGTCTCCGGGTCCGCGAGCGTGGCCTCCACCGTGTCGGTGATCCGGCTGATGCCGACCCCGAGCACGTCCCGCAGCACCTTGGTCATCGGCCAGCGGATCAGATCCTCCCGGTCGATGCGGTCGGCCAGCTCCGGCCGCAGGTAGTTGCGCGCGTGGTTCGTCGGCTCGCCCGTCGTCTCGTCACTGCGCAGCCGGTGGTACGTCGCCACCTCGTCCACATCCGGGAAGAATTCCGCCAGTTCGCCGGACACGGGCGTCTTCCCCTGGTCCAGCAGCTCGGTCGTCATGCCCGACTGCTGCGCCACGATCGCGTCCACCGAGCCGAGCAGCCGCACGGGCGCGCCCCGCCGGGCGCTCGGCTCGATGAACGTGCCCCGCCGGCGGTGCCGGGTGATGAGCCCCTCGGCCTCCAGCTCCTTGAGCGCCTGCCGCATGGTCAGCACGCTCACCCCGTAGTGCCCCGCGAGCTGCTCCTCGGTGGGCAGGCGAAGGGGATCCTGAGGGGTGCGGCCGAGTATGGAGGCGCGCAGGGACTGCGACACCTGATACCACAGCGGCAGCTTGCGGTTCAGGACGATCGAATCGGGAGCGAAGGAGGTCACGAGGGTATCCGTACCGGTCGCGGGCGTGGAAGGCAACGGCCGGCGCTGTTCAGCCGGCCGGACGGAAGTGCCGTCCGAGCCCCTTCCACACGTCGTCGTAGCCGCGCTGGAGGTGTTCCGCCCCGGCCGCCTGGGCCGTCGCGGTCACCGGCCACCGGGTCTCGAACATGAACGCCAGACCGTCGTCGATCTTCTGCGGCTTCAGCTCGGCGGCGCTGGCGCGCAGGAAGGTCTCCTCGTCCGGTCCGTGCGCCGACATCATGTTGTGCAGCGAGCCGCCGCCCGGCACGAAGCCCTCCGCCTTCGCGTCGTACGCGCCCTCGATGAGGCCCATGTACTCGCTCATCACGTTCCGGTGGAAGTACGGGGGCCGGAACGTGTCCTCGCCCACCAGCCAGCGCGGCGCGAACACGACGAAGTCGACCCCGGCGAGCCCCGGGGTGTCGGACGGCGAGGTGAGCACCGTGAAGATCGAGGGGTCCGGGTGGTCGTAGCTGATGGAGCCGATCACATTGAAGCGGTGCAGGTCGTAGACGTACGGCACGTGGTTGCCGTGCCAGGCGACGACGTCCAGCGGCGAGTGGTCGTACGTCGCCGTCCAGAGGTTGCCGCAGAACTTGTTCACCACCTCGACCGGGCCCTCGACGTCCTCGTACGCGGCGACCGGGGCGAGGAAGTCGCGGGCGTTGGCGAGGCCGTTGGCGCCGATCGGGCCGAGGTCGGGGAGCTGGAAGGGCGCCCCGTAGTTCTCGCACACATAGCCCCGGGAGCCACGGCCGCGGCCGCCCTCGGGCGCCGTGTCCAGCAGCTCCACCCGGAAGCGCACCCCCCGGGGGATCAGCGCGATCTGCCCCGGCTCCACGTGCAGCAGGCCGAACTCGGTGCGCAGCAGCAGGCCGCCGCGCTCCGGCACGATCAGCAGCTCGCCGTCGGCGTCGCTGAACACCCGCTCCATCGAGGAGTTGGCGTGGTAGAGGTGCACCGCCATGCCGGTGCGCTGGCTCGCGTCGCCGTTGCCGCCGAGGGTCCACAGGCCCGCCAGGAAGTCCGTCCCGGCGGGGGGCTCGGGCAGCGGGTTCCAGCGCAGCCGGTTCGGGTCGGGCACCGTTTCCGTGAACGGCGCCGTGCGCACCGCGCCGTTGTCGGCGCGGGTGAACGCGGGGTGCGCGGCCGACGGGCGGATCCGGTAGAGCCACGAGCGCCGGTTGGACGCCCTCGGTTCGGTGAAGGCCGAGCCGCTGAGCTGCTCCGCGTACAGGCCGAGCGGTGCGCGCTGCGGCGCGTTGCGGCCGTGCGGCAGGGCCCCCGGGACCGCCTCCGAGCTGTGTTCGTTGCCGAATCCGGTGAGGTAGGCCAGCCCCTCGGCCGTCTTCCTCGCGTCCCCGCTCATGATCGCTCCCTCGCGCCTGATTCCTATGTATCACCGTAGGATTCGGTTCGGTCCCGCGCAAGAGGTGGACCGGAGCGGTTCGCGGGTTGGCCGGATTTGCCAGGGGACTAGTCCTCAAGGGCGTCCGCGCGGTCGAAGAACCCGACTTCAGGGGGATCCGGCCGGGATGGGCCTTGTTCTACGCTCCCGCCCATGCGGTGGACACGAGGACTGCTCGCCGCGCTCGCGATCTGCGCCCTGTCCGGCGGAGCCGCGGGCTGCGGCGCCGGTGAAGCGCACGAGCGGGGGACCAGGATCTCGGCCTCGCCCGTGGGCACGTTGCTCGACGAGATGGACGAGGAGGGGCGGCTCTACCGTGAGGTGGCCAGGAAGGGGGCACCCGAGGTCGCGATCGAGATCCAGCCGGATTCCGCCTCCGGCTGGGACGTGCGGCTGACCGTCCGCCACTTCGGCTTCTCGCCCGCGGGCACGCGCGCCGTGCCGGTCGCCGGGCGCGGCATCGCCCACCTGTACGTCGACGGCCGTACCGTCGCGCGGCTGCGCACCGCCGAGTACCACCTGGCCGAGGACCTGGTGCCGCGCGGCACCCACCATGTCACCGCACGGCTGTACGCGGACGACGGCACCGTGTGGGCCGTCCGCGGCAAGCCCGTGGAGAGCACCGCCGACATCACGGCCTCGGGTTCCGCCGCGAACGGCTGACGCCGGCGGCCGCGCCGTCCGGTGCGCAGTGACCGGGCGTTCTCGGGGAAGGCCGGCGTCGGGCGCCCGTGCGCCCTCGGGGACGCCTGCGTCGTGCCTCCGGGAGCCGTCGACGGCGCCCGGTCCGGGGTGCGACGGGTGGTCACGGCACGCGAGCGCCCGCCGGAAATGAGTGGTCACGGCACGCAGACGCGTACTGAAGGGCGAGGTTCACCCGACCCCGGCGGAAAGGCATCATGAAGAGCGTGCCCCATGCGACATCGCTCCGCAGAGCGCCCGTACAGCGGCGTAGCGCAGAACGACTGACCAGAATCCTCGACGCCTGCGCCGACCTCCTCGACGAGGTGGGCTACGACGGGCTGAGCACCCGGGCCGTGGCCCAGCGGGCCGGTGTGCCCATCGGCTCCGTCTACCGCTTCTTCGGCAACAAGCGGGCGATGGCCGACGCGCTCGCCCAGCGCAACCTGGAGCTCTACACCGAGCGCGTCACCCAGAGCCTGAGCGAGACGGGCGGGGGAGACTGGCGGGCCGCGATGGACGCGGTGCTCGACGAGTACCTGGCCATGAAGCGCACCGCGCCGGGCTTCTCCCTCGTCGACTTCGGCAACCAGATCCCCGTCGGAGCCCGGTACGCCGAGCCCAACACCCGGGTCGCCGACCGTCTCACCGACCTGCTCTCCGGCTATCTCGACCGCACCCCGGACGACGATCTGCGCCGTTGCTTCCTCGTGGCCGTGGAGAGCGCCGACACCCTGGTCCACCTCGCCTTCCGGGTCGATCCGCAGGGGGACGAACGGATCATCGAGGAGACGCGCGAACTGCTGCGGGCCTATCTGGCCAGGGTCCTCGACTAGCCGGACCCCGGCCCGCTCGGCCCCGTCCGGCCACAGGCTCCCGCTTCCCGGCCGTCCGCCGCCCCCGGGTGCCCCGGCCGTTCGCCCGCTTCCCGGGGCCCGTCGGCGTCCCCGCGCCGGAATCCGACATGACCCCCCTCACGCCCTCCCCGCCATGCGTACCGGTCGGTATGCTCGCTCGCGTCCGTGCCGTCCCTGTCACCGCCTCCGGGAGGACCCGTGTCCCGTACCTCCGGTACCACCCCCGACTCCCGAACCGCGCTGCGCGTCTGCCCCCTGTGCGAAGCCACCTGCGGGCTCACCCTGACCATCGAGGGCACCCGGGTGACCGGTGCCCGGGGTGACCGTGACGACGTGTTCAGCAAGGGCTTCATCTGCCCGAAGGGCGCCTCCTTCGGCGCGGCCGACGGCGACCCCGACCGGCTGCGCACCCCCCTCGTCCGCGAGGACGGCGAACTGCGCGAGGCCACCTGGGAGGAGGCCTTCGACGCCGTGGCCGCCGGACTGCGTCCGGTCGTCGAGCGGTACGGGCCGCACGCCCTCGGCGTCGTCCTCGGCAACCCGAACGTGCACACCATGGCCGGCGCCCTCTACCCGTCCGTCCTGCTCGGCGCCCTGCGCACGCACAGCGTCTTCTCGGCCTCCACGCTCGACCAGATGCCCAAGCACGTGTCGAGCGGCCTGCTGTACGGGGACGCCAACGCGATCCCCGTGCCCGACCTGGACCACACCGACCACCTGCTGCTCATCGGCGCCAACCCGCTGGAGTCCAACGGGAGTCTGTGCACCGCCCCCGACTTCCCCGGCCGGCTCCGCGCGCTGCGGGCCCGCGGCGGCACGCTGACCGTCATCGACCCGCGGCGCACCCGCACGGCCAAGCTCGCCGACCGTCACGTGGCCATCCGCCCCGGCACCGACGCGATGCTGCTCGCGGCGATGGCGTACGTCCTGTTCGAGGAGAAGCTGGTCGACCTCGGCGCGCTCGCGCCGCACGTCCAGGGGGTCGACGAACTCCCGGACGTGCTCGCGGACTTCACCCCCGAGGCGGCGAGCGCGGCCTGTGACGTGGACGCCGGGACGATCCGGGAGCTGGCGCGCGAGCTGGCCGCCGCGCCCACCGCCGCCGTCTACGGCCGCATCGGCAGCTGCACGGTCCCGCACGGCACCCTGGCGAGCTGGCTGGTGGACGTCCTCAACATCCTCACCGGCAACCTCGACCGGCCCGGCGGCGCCCTGTTCCCGACGGCCGCCACCGACCGGACACCGCGCCCGGCGGGCCCCGGCCACGGCTTCGCCCTCGGCCGCTGGCACAGCCGCGTGAGCCGGCACCCGGAGGCGAAGGGCGAACTGCCGCTGGCCGCGCTGGCGGAGGAGATCGACACCCCGACCGAGGAGGGCACCCCGGTCCGCGCGGTCGTCGTGGTCGCCGCCAACCCCGTCCTCTCCGCGCCCGACGGCCTCCGCCTCGACAAGGCCCTCGAATCGCTGGACTTCATGGTCAGCGTCGACCCCTACCTGAACGAGACCTCGCGGCACGCCCACGTCGTCCTGCCGCCGCCCCCGCCCTCCCGGAGCGCGCACCACGACTTCGCCTTCAACACCCTCGCCGTCCGCAACCAGGTCCGCTACAACCGCCCCGCCGTTCCCCTGGAGGAGGGCCGGATGGCGGAGACCGAGATCCTCGCCCGGCTCGTCCTCGCCACGACCGGCATGCACGGCGCCGACCCGTCCGCCGTGGACGCCATGGTCGTCGAGGGCACCCTCGCCAAGGCGGTCGGGGACACCGCCTCGCCGGTGCACGGACGCGACCCGCGGGAACTCGCCGCCGCCCTCACCGGCGAGAACGGCCCCGAACGCCGGCTCGACATGATGCTGCGCCTCGGCCCGTACGGCGACGGCTTCGGCGCGCGCCCCGACGGCCTGACCCTGGACCGGCTGCTGGAGCACCCGCACGGCATCGACCTCGGACCGCTCGCCTCCAGCCTGCCGCGCCGGCTCAAGACCCGCAGCGGGAGGATCGAACTGCTTCCCGGACCGATCGCGGACGATCTGCCGCGGCTGCGGGACGCGCTGCGCGAACGCCCGGCGGCGATCGTCCTCGTCGGCCGCCGTCATCTGCGCTCCAACAACAGTTGGATGCACAACGTCCCCGCGCTCACGGGCGGTTCCAACCGCTGCACCCTGCACGTCCACCCCGACGACGCCGCCCGGCTGGGGCTCGCCGACGGGTCGGCCGTGCGCGTCAAGGGTGCCGGGGGAGAGGTGACCGCGCCGGTGGAGGTCACCGACACCGTGCGGCGCGGGGTGGTGAGCCTTCCGCACGGCTGGGGGCACGACCGCCCCGGCACCCGCATGAGTCACGCCGCCCTGGACCCCGGCGTGAACGTCAACCAGCTTCTCGACGGCTCGCTGCTCGACCCGCTGTCCGGAACGGCGGTCCTCAACGGCGTGCCCGTGGAGCTGACGGCCTGCCCCTGATCCGGCACCAGGGAGGCGGGACGCCTTTGCGCCGGTCGAGCGATACCTGACCGGGGTCCGGGCGCAGTTGCGGCCCTCCGTGGATCTTCTGTGAGAAGTAGTCAGATGACCAGAAATATGTATGAAAATCATCTGACTCGGAGGAGTCCGCATGCCGACCCCGTCCCTCTCCGCGCCACAGCGCGGCACCGGTGTTCTCTCCGCGCCCCGGCGCGGCGCAGGCGCCCTCGCCGCCCTCGCGGTCGCGGGCACCGCTCTCCTCGGTGCCCCGGCCGCCGTCGCCGCCCCCGGTGACAACGGCGACGTCAAGGTCCATGACGCGAACACGCCGTTCGACAACCAGCGGGACGATCCGAAGGTCTGCCGGTTCTACCTCGACGGCTTCAACTTCGACGCGGGGCAGCAGATCTCCTGGTCGATCGCGCACCAGCCCGGCGCGGCGGGCGATCCCGTCCTGGCGGGCACGCTCGCCGCGTCCCCGACCGGGCGCGCCGGGACCCGCATCCTCACCCTGCCCGACGGCCAGTACAAGCTGACCTGGAACTTCCAGGGCGAGAACGGCGCGGGCAAGAGCAAGGTCTTCAAGGTCGACTGCCCCGTGAGCGCTCCGAGCCCGACACCGACCGGCAGCGGCGGACCGAGCGGGACACCCGGCCCGCAGGGCGGCCCCGGCGGACAGCAGGGTGGCCCGGGCGGACAGCAGGGCGGTCCGGGCGGTCAGCAGGGCGGTCCGGGCGGTCAGCAGGGCGGTCCGGGCGGGCAGCAGGGCGGCCAGGGCCCCAACGGCGGACCGCCTGCGGGCGGCGGCGGACTCGCCCACGCGCGGGACTTCTCGCCGGTGGCCGGTGCGGCGGCCGCCGGTCTCGTCGTGGCCGGGGGAGTCGTGTTCCTGCGGCTGCGCCGACGCGGCAATGGCGCCGCGTAGACGACGGAGGCCCTGGTACCGGACGCGCGCCTACCGCCTGACGAGGACCCTGGTGGTCGCCGTCGCGCTGGTGGTGGGCGGCGTCTGGTGGGCGGGCGACGACGAGCCCGCCGGGACGGTGGCGTCCGGAGCCGTACGCGACGACGGCGCCGCCTCCCGGGCGCCGTCCGGGAAGCCGGGCGCCGGGTCCACGCCCGACGCCCGCCCCGGCGGCGCGCACGCCCCGCGGCGGCATCCGTCCCCGGCCGCCCGCCGGGCGGCCCGGCCCGCGCCCCCGCCCGCACCGCTGCCCCGCTCCCGGGCCGCCTCCCTGCGCATTCCCTCCCTCGGCGTCGACGCGCCGGTCATCGGTCTCCGGCTCGACCGCGAACGACGGCTCACCGCCCCGCCCGTGGACGACCCGAAGCCCGTCGGCTGGTACACGGACGGCCCCTCGCCGGGCGAACGCGGCACGGCGCTCGTCGTCGGCCACCGCGACACCCGGACGGGACCAGCCGTCTTCGCCCCGCTCGAACGCATCCGTCCCGGCGCGCGCGTCGAGGCACGGCGCGTGGACGGGCGTACCGCCGTCTATACGGTGGACGTCGTACGCACGTACGCGAAGGCGCACTTCCCCGACCAGGAGGTGTACGGCGCCCGCGGGCGCCCCGAACTGCGTCTGATCACCTGCGGCGGCGCCTACGACCGGAAGACGGGGTACGCCGCCAACGTCATCGCCTTCGCCCACCTCACCCAGATCCTGGGGCGGGCCGGCCCCCGTTGAGACGAACCCCGGTACGGATCACCGCAGTTGCGGCCGCGGCTCCCGTGACCGTCCCCGCCCCGACCGGTAGCCGATCGTCCGTTTCCGCCCGTACCGAACCCGCCCGTCCGAATCCGCCCCGTGTCTTCCCCCGGACGTGTGCGGTCCGTTAGCTTCCGTGACTCAAGGTCCCGTACGACCCGTGCGGGACGACCGGCCGCGGAGCACCAGCGCCTTGCACGCCCCCGGGGGCACCTGTCATGACACGCGCCATCTCCCTGCACCACGTCAGCAAGTCGTACGCCCGCGGGCCCCGCGCGGTGGAACGGTTCTCGCTGGACATCAGGCCCGGCGAATTCCTCGTGCTGCTCGGCCCCTCGGGCTGCGGCAAGTCGACCGTGCTGAGGATGATCGCGGGGCTCGAGGAGGTCACCGAGGGCGAGGTGCGCCTGGACGGTGAGTACTCCAACGACCTGCCGCCCTCCGAGCGCGACATGGCCATGGTCTTCCAGAACTTCGCCCTCTATCCGAGCATGACCAGCCGCGACAACATCGGCTTCCCGCTGCGGATCGAGACGCCCGGCGAGGACCCCCGGGCCCGGGTGGACGCCACCGCCCGGATGCTCGGCATCCAGGACCTCCTCGACCGCTTCCCCAACCAGCTCTCCGGCGGCGAGCGGCAGCGCGTCGCGATGGGGCGGGCGATAGCGCGCCACCCCTCCGCGTTCCTGATGGACGAGCCGCTGTCCAACCTCGACGCCAAACTCCGCAACCACCTGCGGGCCGAGATCTCCAAGCTCACCAGGGACCTGGGCGCCACCACGGTCTACGTCACCCACGACCAGGCCGAGGCCATGTCGCTCGGCGACCGGGTCGCCGTGATGCGCGGCGGCGTCCTCCAGCAACTGGGCACGCCCCGCGCGGTCTACGGGCTGCCCGCGAACGTCTTCGTCGCCGCGTTCATCGGCACCCCGCGGATCAACCTGCTGCGCGGACTCGTCCGGGCCCCGCTCGACGGCGCCATGACGATCAGCCTCGGCAAGCAGTATCTGCGCCTGCCCGAACCCCTGTGCCTGGACCACCAGTTGCTCCGGGTGCAGCAGGGCCGCGAGGTGATCGTGGGGCTGCGCTCCGAGGCCATCCGGCTCGCCAGGGCGTCGCAGGCCCGGCCGGGCGAGGTGCCGATCACCGGTCTGGTGGAGCACGTGGAGTTCCAGGGGCACGAGGTCCTCGTCCACTTCAACACGGGCTCGCGGCCCGCCTTCGTGCCCGAACTGGAGTCGCCGCGCCCGTCCCGCCCGACACGCCGGCGGCGCCGTGACGGCACCGTCCTGGACCGGCTGCGGGGGCGCGCCGGGGCGCTGCGGGCCGGACCCGTCGTCGTCCTCGACCATCCCGCGGACGACGAGGCCGACCACGCCGGACACACACCGCCCGAGGGGCGCCTGCCCGGCGATCTCGTCGTGCGCACCACGCCCGACATCGACCTCCGCCACGGCATGCAGGTCCCGCTGCTCGTGGACCTGGCCCATCTGTTCGTCTTCGACCGGAGCGGCGAGCGGATCTGCCCGGCGCCGGAGCGGCTGCCCGATCTGGAGGAGTGACGTGCCGGGCGTGGGGCGGACTCCCTGGGGCGAGGGTGGCGGACTGCCCGGGCGAGGGTGGCCGGTGCCGCTGACCTGCGGTGCGGCAGGTCACCCTGGCGCCGCAAAACTATCATCGCTAGTTTAGGGTCCGGACGACGCTGCCCCCGCCCGGGAGGAACACGATGAAGGCACATGACGGCATGTACATCGACGGGGCATGGCGCCCCGCCGCCGGACGGGACACGATCGAGGTCGTGAACCCGGTCGACGAGCAGGTGATCGGCCAGGTCCCGGCCGGCACCGCCCTGGACGTCGACGCCGCCGTACGCGCCGCGCGTGCCGCGTTCCCCGGCTGGGCCGCCACCCCGCCCGCCGAACGGGCCGCCCGCCTCACCGCGCTCAGGGACGTCCTGGCCGCCCGCAAGGACGAGATCGCCGAGACCGTCACCGCCGAACTGGGAGCGCCGCTCGCGTTCTCCCAGGCGGTGCACGCCGGCGTCCCCGTGCTGGTCGCCGGCTCCTACGCCGAACTGGCGGCGACGTACGCCTTCGAGGAGAAGGTCGGCAACTCGACCGTCTACCAGGAGCCCGTCGGTGTCGTCGGCGCGATCACGCCCTGGAACTACCCGCTGCACCAGATCGTCGCCAAGGTCGCCCCCGCCCTCGCCGCAGGCTGCACCGTCGTGCTGAAGCCCGCCGAGGACACCCCGCTCACCGCCCAGCTCTTCGCCGAGGCCGTGGCAGAGGCGGGCGTCCCGGCCGGTGTCTTCAACCTCGTCACCGGCCTCGGCCCGGTCGCCGGCCAGGCACTCGCCGAGCACCCGGGCGTCGACCTGGTCTCCTTCACCGGCTCCACCGCGGTCGGCCGGCGGATCGGCGCGACCGCGGGCGCCGCGGTCAAGCGCGTCGCCCTCGAACTGGGCGGCAAGTCCGCCAACGTCATCCTGCCGAGCGCCGACCTCGCCAAGGCCGTGAACGTCGGCGTCGCCAACGTGATGTCCAACTCCGGTCAGACGTGCAGCGCCTGGACCCGCATGCTGGTCCCCGCCGAGCGCTACGACGAGGCGGTCGAGCTCGCCGCGGCCGCCGCCGCGAAGTACGGCGACCGCATCGGACCCGTCGTCAACGCCAAGCAGCGGGACCGGGTGCGCGGTTACATCGAGAAGGGCGTCGCCGAGGGCGCGCGGCTCGTCGCGGGCGGCACCGAATCCCCGCGCGAGCAGGGCTACTTCGTCAGCCCCACCGTCTTCGCCGACGTCACCGAGCAGATGACGATCGCGCAGGAGGAGATCTTCGGACCGGTCCTGTCGATCCTGCGCTACGAGGACGAGGAGGACGCCCTGCGGATCGCCAACGGCACCGTGTACGGGCTCGCGGGCGCGGTGTGGGCGGGCGAGGAGTCCGAGGCGGTCGCCTTCGCCCGGCGGCTCGACACCGGCCAGGTCGACATCAACGGGGGGCGCTTCAACCCCCTGGCCCCCTTCGGGGGTTACAAGCAGTCGGGCGTGGGGCGCGAACTCGGCGCCCACGGCCTGTCCGAGTACCTCCAGACCAAGTCCCTCCAGTTCTAGGAGCGTTCACGTGGTTCGCGCCGCCGTCCTGCCCGCCGTGGGTGCCCCGCTGGAGATCGCCGAGATCGAACTCCCCGATCCCGGACCGGGCCAGGTCCGGGTGCGCCTCGCCGCCGCCGGGGTCTGCCACTCCGACCTGTCCCTGTCCAACGGCACCATGCGGGTCCCGGTGCCCGCCGTGCTCGGCCACGAGGGCGCCGGTACCGTCGTCGCCGTCGGCGAGGGCGTCGACCAGGTCGCCCCCGGCTCGCCCGTCGTCCTCAACTGGGCTCCTTCCTGCGGCCGTTGTCACGCCTGCTCGCTGGGTGAGGTGTGGCTGTGCGCCGACGCGCTCACCGGCGCGGGATCGGTGTACGCCCGCCGCGCCTCCGACGGGAGCGATCTGCACCCCGGCCTGAACGTCGCCGCGTTCGCGGAGGAGACGGTGGTGCCGGTCTCCTGCGTGCTCCCCGCCCCGGACGGCATCCCGCTCACCGAGGCCGCCCTGCTCGGCTGCGCCGTCCTCACCGGCTACGGCGCCGTCCACCACTCCGCCCAGGTCCAGCCGGGCGAGAGCGTCGCCGTGTTCGGGGCCGGCGGGGTCGGGCTCGCCGCCCTGCAGGCCGCCCGGATCGCGGGCGCCCCGAAGATCGTCGCGGTGGACGTCTCGCCCGAGAAGGAGTCCCTCGCCCGTGAGGCCGGGGCCACCGACTACGTCGTGGCCTCCGACACCACCGCCCGCGAGATCCGTGCCCTGACCGGCGGTCACGGCGTCGACGTCGCCGTCGAGTGCGTCGGCCGTGCCGTCACCATCCGTACCGCCTGGGAGTCGACCCGGCGCGGCGGCCGCACCACCGTCGTCGGTATCGGCGGCAAGGACCAGCAGGTCACCTTCAACGCCCTGGAGATCTTCCACTGGGGCCGGACCCTCGCCGGCTGTGTCTACGGCAACTCCGACCCGGCGCGCGATCTCCCGGTGCTCGCCGAGCACGTACGCGCGGGCCGGCTGGACCTCGGCGGCCTGGTCACCGACCGCATCGCCCTGGACGGCATCCCGGCGGCCTTCGACAACATGATCGCGGGCAAGGGGGGCCGGGCACTGGTGGTCTTCTAGCCGCGGCTCTCCGGGGCGGCCGCACCGGACGCGTCGGCCGCACCGGACGGGTCGACGGTTCCGGCGGCGGCCGGCACGGGCGGCCGCTCCGGGGCCGCCTCCCGGCGGGGCCGGGAGCGCGACACCGCCACACCCGCCAGGCACAGCACCCCGCCGGCCAGCGTCAGCAGCCCCGGGACCTCGTCGAGGAAGAGCCAGGACATCAGCACCACCAGGGCGGGCACCGCGTACGTCGTCGCGCCCATGCGGCTCGCGCTCGTCCGGGACAGGGCGTACGCCCAGGTCGTGAAGGCCAGCGCGGTCGGGAAGACGCCCAGGTAGACCATGTCGAGCGTGGCCGACAGGGGAGCGGCGGCCGCGTCGTGGACGAGCTGTCCCGCGAACGGGAGACACACCACGGCCCCGACCAGACAGCCGAACGTCGTCACCTGGAGCACGCTCGCCCGCCCGAGCGCCGGCTTCTGCGCGACGACGCCCGCGGCGTATGCGACGGCGGCGAGCAGACACAGGACGACCCCGAGCACCGAGGAACCGCCGCCGCCGGACATCGACAGCCCCACCGCGACCGCGCCCGCGAACGACACGGCCATGCCGGCCAGCAGCCGTGGCGGCATCGCGTCCCCCAGCAGCCGGGCGCCGAGCAGGGCGATCAGGATCGGGCCGATGTTCACGACCAGTGCCGCCGTACCGGCGTCCACCTGCTGCTCGCCCCAGTTCAGGGCGACCATGTAGAACCCGAACCACAGCACCCCGGATATCGCGATGCCGCGCCACGCGCCGCGCGGCGGCAGTCCCTCACCCCGGACGACGCACACGGCGCCGAGCACCAGGGCTCCGGCCAGCAGTCGTCCGAGCGCCAGCGCGCCGGGTGAGTACGCGGCGCCCGCGCTGCGGATCGCGACGAACGCGGAGGCCCACAGCCCGACGGTGACGGTCGCCGCACCGGCGGCGAGCAACGGGGCGCGCCGGCCGGGCGCCGCGACGGGGGAGGTGTTCATCATGCTCCAGAGGCTAGGCGGGACACCGCGGCCGGTCTCGCGGATTTCCGACGTCGAGCCCGCCCCGACCCCGCCCCTGCCTCAAGCCGGCACCCGACCCCACGGCCTGCCGCAAGCGGGCGGCCGAGCCCGCCGGGGCCTCAAGCCGGCACCCGACCCCGCGGCCTGCCTCAAGCGGGCAGCCGAGCCCACCGGGGCCTCAAGCCGGCACCCGAGCACCCCCGGACCCCGGCCTGCTCAGCCCTCCCCGGCCAGCCCCGCGTACTGCACCGCGAGGCCGTCCAGCAGGGCGCCGAGTCCTGTCTCGAAGGCCCGCTCGTCGATCTTCTCCTGCTGTTCGGCGAGCAGGTGCGCCTGCCCCAGGTGGGGGTAGTCCTCCGGGTCGTACGCGCTCTCGTCGTCCACGAAGCCGCCGGCGAACGAGCCCAGCGCGGACCCCATGATGAAGTACCGCATCAGCGCCCCGATCGAGGTGGCCTGGGCCGGCGGCCAGCCCGCCCGGACCATGGCACCGAACACGGCGTCCGCGAGCCGCAGTCCGGCCGGCCTGCGGCCCGGCCCGCGCGCGAGGACCGGGACGATGTTCGGGTGGTCGCGCAGGGCCGCGCGGTAGGAGACGGCCCAGTCGTGCAGCGCGGTCCGCCAGTCACGGCCGTCCTCGAACATCGACAGCTCGACCTGCGCGCTCACCGAGTCCGCGACCGCCTCCAGGATCTGGTCCTTGGTGCTGAAGTGGTTGTAGAGGGAGGGCCCGCTCACTCCCAGTTCCGCCGCGAGCCGGCGCGTCGAGACGGCCGCGAGGCCCTCGGCGTCCACCAGCGCCCGTGCCGTCTCGACGATGCGGTCGGTGCTGAGGAGGGGCTTGCGCGGTCGGGCCATGGCGCACATAGTAGGGCTGCACCATGAAACTAGCAGTGCTAATTTAAATGTTCGGCATTCAAAGTCCGCTACCAGTGGGGTGACCCGGCATGAACCTCGGGCTCAGCGATGAGCAGACCGCCGTCTGGCAGCTCGCCAAGGACTTCGTGCACCGCGAGATCGCCCCGCACGTCGTCGCGTGGGACCGCGCGGAGGACGTCGACCGGTCCATCGTGAAGAAGCTCGGCGAGGTCGGCTTCCTCGGCCTGACCATCGACGAGGAGTACGGCGGCAGCGGCGGCGACCACCTCGCGTACTGCCTGGTCACTGAGGAACTCGGGCGCGGGGACTCCTCGGTGCGCGGGATCGTCTCCGTCTCGCTCGGGCTCGTCGCCAAGTCGATCGCCGCCTGGGGGGACGAGGAGCAGAAGCGGCGCTGGCTGCCGGGGCTGACCTCCGGCGAGTACGTCGGCTGCTTCGGGCTCACCGAACCCGGCACCGGCTCCGACGCGGGACAGCTCTCGACCCGGGCCGTGCGCGACGGCGACGACTACGTGATCAACGGCAGCAAGATGTTCATCACGAACGGCACCTGGGCCGATGTCGTGCTGCTCTTCGCCCGCTCCACCGACGCCCCGGGCCACAAGGGCGTCTCCGCCTTCCTCGTGCCCACCGACACCCCCGGTCTGACCCGCCGCACCATCCACGGCAAGCTCGGGCTGCGCGGCCAGGCCACCGCCGAACTCGCCCTGGAGGACGTGCGCGTGCCGGCGAGCGCGATGCTGGCGCCCGAGGGCAAGGGCTTCACCGTGGCCATGTCGGCGCTCGCGAAGGGCCGGATGTCGGTGGCCGCGGGCTGCGTCGGCATCGCCCAGGCCGCCCTCGACGCGGCGGTGGCCTACGCGACCGAACGGGAGCAGTTCGGGAAGACGATCGCCCACCACCAGCTCGTCCAGGAGCTGATCAGCGACATCGCCGTCGACGTGGACGCGGCACGGCTGCTGACCTGGCGGGTCGCCGACCTCGTGGACCGCGGACTGCCGTTCGCGACCGAGTCCTCCAAGGCCAAGCTCTTCGCCTCCGAGGCGGCCGTGCGCGCGGCGAACAATGCCCTCCAGGTGTACGGGGGTTACGGCTACATCGACGAGTACCCGGTCGGCAAGCTGCTGCGCGACGCCCGCGTGATGACCCTCTACGAGGGCACCAGCCAGATACAGAAACTGGTCATCGGACGCGCCCTGACGGGTGTCTCGGCGTTCTGACCCTGAGTACGTGTCTGAGTACGACGGCGGATGTGGCGGCGGCCACATCCGCCGATCCTTGTCCCATGACCGAGACACCCGTCAAACAGCAGAACACGGCTGCCTTCTACGGACAGGCCGTGGCCTCCTTCTCCGTCGCCATGGCCGCCACCGCGCTCGGCATCTTCAAGCTCCAGGCCGACGCGTGGGTGCGGGGCTTCCTGGCCATCGCCGTCCTCTACCTCGTGACGTCCTCCTTCACCCTGGCCAAGGTGATCCGCGACCGCCAGGACGGCGGCCGTCCCGGCGGCCGGGTCTACGACCCCTTCGAGAAGCTCTGATCACGGTGCGGCCCGGAGCCGGTCGGCGCTAAGCGCCCGCTCAGGTTCGGGGGTATGGTGTTCACCCTGTCAGTGGAGAAGGGGCGAACAGCGATGAGTGCGGCGCAGGAGACGTCCGGCGGCGAGATGCAGCCGTGGGCCGAGGTGACCCCTGACGCGGCGCGGCGGCTGCTCGTGGCCGCGGTGGAGGCCTTCGCCGAGCGCGGGTACCACGCGACGACCACCCGGGACATCGCGGGCCGCGCGGGCATGAGCCCGGCCGCGCTGTACATCCACTACAAGACCAAGGAAGAGCTGCTTCACCGGATCAGCCGCATCGGCCACGACAAGGCGCTCGACATCGTGCGCACCGCCGCGGAGGCCGAGGGCACGCCGTCCGAGCGGCTCTCCGACGCCGTGCGGTCCTTCGTACGGTGGCACGCGGGCCAGCACACCACCGCCCGCGTGGTCCAGTACGAGCTGGAGGCCCTCGGGCCCGACGCGCGCGCGGAGATCATCGCGCTGCGCCGGCAGGTCGACGCGGAGGTCCGGCGCATCATCCAGGACGGTGTCGCGACCGGCGAGTTCGACGTCCCGGACGTCCCCGGCACCACCGTCGCCGTGCTGTCCCTGTGCATCGACGTGGCCCGCTGGTTCAACGTCGAGGGCCCCCGCACGCCGGACGAGGTCGGTGCGCTGTACGCCGACCTGGTCCGGCGGATGGTGGGCTTCAAGGGGTAGCCCCGGCCCGTCGCGGCCCGGGGCGTGGTGTCAGAGGTAGTAGCGCGAGACCGACTCCGCCACGCAGACCGGCTTGTCGCCGCCCTCGCGCTCCACGGTGAAGGCGAGGGAGACCTGTACGCCGCCGGGCACGTCGTCCACCGCGGTGATCGTGCCGGTGGCGCGCAGCCGCGAGCCGACCGGGACGGGCGCGGGGAAGCGGACCTTGTTCGTCCCGTAGTTGACGCCCATCCTCACGCCCTCGACGCCGATGAGCTGCGGGCCGAAGAGCGGCAGCAGCGACAGGGTGAGATAGCCGTGCGCGATCGTCGTGCCGAACGGACCCGCCGCGGCCTTCTGGGGGTCGACGTGGATCCACTGGTGGTCGCCGGTGGCCTCCGCGAAGAGGTCGATGCGCTTCTGCTCGATCTCGACCCAGTCCGTGTACCCAAGCTGCTCGCCCACGGCGTCCCGCAGTTCCTCGACCGTCGCGAACGTCCTCGGCTCTGCCATGTCCCTGGCCTCCCGCATCTCATAGTCTAAGCGACTGCTTAGCATGGTCGGCCGGGCGGCGCATGTCAACGGACCGGACGGGTGGCGCGGTAGGTAGGTTGGAGGAGTGCCCCAGATCCCCGAGACGGTCCACGAGCTGACCGTCGGACAGTTGTCGGCCCGCAGCGGCGCGGCCGTCTCCGCCCTGCACTTCTACGAGTCCAAGGGCCTGATCTCCAGCCGCCGCACCTCGGGCAACCAGCGCCGCTACCACCGGGACGCACTGCGCCGCGTCGCCTTCGTCCGGGCCGCCCAGCGCGTCGGCATCCCGCTCGCCACGATCCGGGAGGCGCTGGCCGAACTCCCGGAGGAGCGCACGCCGACCAGGGAGGACTGGGCCCGGCTGTCCCGGGCCTGGCGCTCCGAACTCGACGAGCGCATCAAACAGCTCGGCCGGCTGCGCGACCACCTCACGGACTGCATCGGCTGCGGCTGCCTCTCCCTGGAGACCTGTGTGCTCTCCAACCCCGACGACGTCCTGGGCGAGCGCCGGGCCGGCTCCCGGCTCATGACGGAGCCCGCCGGCGCACAGCCGCCGGCCCCGCGGGAACGGAGGCCGGCGGCCTGTGAACCCGGACCGCCGCGCGGGGAACCGGCGGCGGGCGACCGCCGCTGACGCCCCCCGCCCGCGCCTACTCGTACTCCGTGCCGCCCTTGCGGGTCAGGTAGGCCGGGCTGACCGCCTTCGCTATGGCCCGTCCGCCCGTCACCGGGCTGTAGCGCTCGGCGGTGACGAAGGTCCCCTCCGGTCCGTCGGGCGCGGGAGCGCCGGGGCGGATCACGACGCCCTCGCGCAGATGCAGGGCGCGGCCGGACACCGTCTCCCGGCCGGACGCGACCCCCAGGACGCGCTCGACGTCGTACGGACCCTCGTACAGCCGTGGCACCAGCGGGAGTTCGCCCTCCAGCAGCTCCTGCGCGTCCAGCCAGCGGACCTCGCCGTCGATCTCCGCGGACACGTCGAAGACGGCGTAGCCGATCGTCTCGCGGCGGCCGTCGGCGCCGTACGACAGGTCCTGCACACCGGCCCCGTACACCTCGCCGAAGACACCGACGCGGCGCGCGCCGAGGCGTCCGGCGATCCGGGCGGCGGCCTCCGCGACCCGGTGTCCGCGCACCGCGCGCCAGTACAGATTGCGCGGATCCTCCTTCAGGGCTAGGGACTTGGCGCCGAAGCCCTTCGAGGACACCTGGACGCGGTCCTCGTCGGCGAGGTAGGTCAGCAGACAGGCCGAACCGTGCAGCTTCTCCGTCACGACGACGGGCTCGCCCGGGGTGAAGATGTCCGGATAGCGCTGGATGTTCTCGATGTCGACCCAGGGCAGCAGATCGGGCGCCGCCTCCACGTCTCCGTTCATCGTGGGCGGGACCGGCGGGACCCACTTCACGATGCCGAGGGACTCCGCGAAGTCCGTGCCCTCCTCGGCGGCCCGCGCCAGGTCCACGTCCGCGAGCGCCTTCGGACGGCACACGATCCCCTGCGACAGCTCGCCGCGCAGCCGCACCGCCTTGACCCGGTCCGCCGAACTGCCCGCCAGGCGCCCCGTCAGCCCCAGCTCCTCGATGAGCGGGGCCGGCAGCACGGACTGCTCCGGGATGTAGAGCGCCCACTCGCCGGTGCGGTACGCGCCCTTGGCGACCACGGCGCGGTACAGGCCCACCTGGGCCAGTTCGAGCGCGTCGGCGTTCGGATGGTCGTGGACGGTCAGCACTTCGGCGGTGACGCGCAGCGTCGACATGGAGGACTCCTCGGGTTGCTCAGCCGTGTTTCATCGCACCCAACTGTCCGGAGGGGAAACGGCTGGAACCAGCGGATTTCCTGCTGCTACCGTCGCCACGCCGCCCTCGCGACGTACACCCGGCCGCGCGGGCGGACCGCTCGGCCGGGCGGGGTGCTCACGCGGACACGAGCAGCCGGCCGCGCCTGGCGCCGGCCAGCGCCTCCGGGGTCAGGACGGGCCGCGGCACCACGATTCCGCAGCTCGTGCAGACGGGGCCCGACGACGGTTCGTGGGCCAGTTCGTACATCCAGACCAGGCGCTCGCCGGCGCACACGGGGCAGACGGTGCCCGGTTCGCGCTCCAGGGCCGCGATCAGCCGTCGCAGCACCTCGGCCAGCGGTTCATGGGGGTGGACACGGGGGTTGTCGCACCAGGCGACGCCGAAGCCGCCCCAGGTCAGCCGGTGCCAGTCGTCGACACTGCCCGGCCTGCGCAGCCCGTCGTGCTTCTCCTTCTTGCGGCGCTTGGCGAACTCGACCTCGTAGGCGAGCCAGACGGAGCGGGCCTCCTCCAGTTCGTCCAGTGCGGCCACGAGCCGCGCCGGATCGGGGGAGCGGTCCTCGGGGCCGAACCCCGCCCGGGAGCACAGATGGTCCCAGGTCGCCCGATGCCCGTAAGGGGCGAACCTCTCCAGGCACTTGCGCAGTGAGTACCGCCGCAGTGCCAGATCACACCTCGGATCTCGCGCCTGTCTCGCCAGACTCCGGAAACCGGCCATCGTCCTGCACCTCCGTCACACCTGCACCTGTACTCCGGTCACTTCGGCGCCGTCCCGTACGGACGTCGTCGAGTAGACGTATCGACAAGCGATTCGGCTCCATCCAATTTTTCGACGACCCCCGAGAGCCACCCGCCGAGTGTCCTGAGCCCGCCTCCCGTCACCGTCGGCCGGCCGCCCACCGGATCTCCGGCGGGACCTCGTTCACTGTGAATCCAAAAAACTGACGCATGTTCATCTTCAAACTCGGGGATACCGGCGGTAACGTCCGGCCCACCCCCCGTCGGTAGGAGCTGACATGCCACCGAGCACCCCACGCACCACCTTGGACAGACTGAGAACTCCCCGCCGATTCCCCAAGTTCCTCAAGGCGGCATCCCTATGCGTGCTCATTGCCGGTCTTTTGTCGCCGCTTTCCCCCGCGGCCGCCGCGGACACCTCGGCCGCGGCCGCCGCGAACGACTACTGCGGCGGCCAGTGTTCGGACATCCTGCCGCCCGGTGAGAACGGCAACGCCACCCTCGCCCAGATCCTGCTCAACCAGGTCTTCGGCACCCAGCCCGGCCACGCCGAGGACCAGCTCGGCCTCTACGGCAACCTGCCCTCCGGGTACTCCACGCTCACCGACACCAAGATCAACGACTTCTTCAACGACGCCTCCTTCGGCGTCGCCTCCGGCCAGGTCGAGTCGACCACCAAGCCCGGCGGCCGCACGGACGTGACGATCGTCCGCGACAAGAAGACGGGCGTCCCGCACATCACCGGCACCACCCGCTACGGCACCGAGTACGGCGCCGGGTGGGCCGCCGGCCAGGACCGGCTGTGGCTCATGGACGTCTTCCGGCACGTCGGACGCGGCCAGCTCACCAGCTTCGCCGGCGGCGCGCCCTCCAACCAGGGCCTGGAGCAGGAGTTCTGGCGCAGCGCGCCCTACACCGAGGCCGATCTGCAGGCCCAGATCGACAGCGCCACCGCCAAGGCCGGAGCCCGCGGCGCCCAGGCCCTCGCGGACGCCAACGCCTACATCGACGGCATCAACGCCTACATCGACGCCTCCGACAGCGGCCGCTACTTCCCCGGCGAGTACGTCCTGACCGGCCACAAGGACTCCATCACCAACGCGGGCACGATCGACCACTTCAAGCTGACCGACCTGGTCGCGCTGGCGTCCGTCATCGGCTCGCTCTTCGGCTCGGGGGGCGGCGGCGAGGTCAACAACGCCATCTCCCTGCTCGCCGCCCAGTCCAAGTACGGCGTCACCGAGGGCACCAAGGTCTGGGAGTCCTTCCGCGAGCGCAACGACCCGGAAGCCGCGCTCACCGTGCACGGCGGCGAGAGCTTCCCGTACGCCTCCAAGCCCGACAGCGCGCAGGGCCAGGCCCTGCCCGACGCCGGCTCGGTGACCCAGGAACCGCTCGTCTACGACCGCACCGGCAGCGCGGCCACCGCGAGCGCCACCGGCGCCTCGGCGACCGCGGCCACGACCTCGCTCACCTCGGCCAAGCGGGGCATGTCCAACGCCCTCGTGGTCAGCGGCAGACACACCGCCAGCGGCCACCCGATCGCCGTCTTCGGGCCGCAGACCGGCTACTTCGCGCCACAGCTCCTCATGCTCCAGGAGATCCAGGGACCCGGGATCAGCGCCCGCGGCGCCTCCTTCGCGGGTCTGAGCATGTACGTCGAACTCGGCCGCGGCCAGGACTACTCCTGGAGCGCGACGACCTCCGGCCAGGACATCATCGACACGTACGCCGTCGAACTGTGCCAGGACGACTACCACTACCTCTACCACGGCACCTGCACGGCGATGGACAAGGTCGAGCGGACCAACTCCTGGAAGCCGACCACCGCCGACGGCACCGCCGCCGGTTCGTACCGGATGCAGGTCTACCGCACCAAGTACGGGCCCGTGGAGTACCGCGCGACGGTGGGCGGCAAGAAGGTCGCGTACACCACCCTGCGCACCTCCTTCCTGCACGAGGCCGACTCGATCATCGGCTTCCAGATGCTCAACGACCCCGACTACGTGAAGAGTCCGGCGACCTTCCAGAGCGCCGTGCAGAACATCAACTACACCTTCAACTGGTTCTACGCGGACTCGGCGCACACCGCCTACTACAACAGCGGGGACAACCCGGTGCGGGCGAGCGGCGTCGACGCGGAGTTCCCGGTGTGGGCGCAGTCCGCGTACGAGTGGCGGAACTGGGACCCGGCCACCAACACCGCCTCCTACACGCCCGCGTCCGCGCACCCCAACTCGGTGGACCAGGACTACTACATCTCCTGGAACAACAAGCAGGCCAAGGACTACACCACGGCCTCCTGGGGCGACGGCTCCGTGCACCGCGGGGACCTGCTGGAGGACCGGGTGTCCAAGCTCGTCGCGGCGGGCGGGGTGACCAGGTCCGCGCTGGTGAAGGCGATGGCCGACGCGGCACTCGCCGATCTGCGCGCCGAGGACGTGCTGCCCGGACTGCTCAAGGTCGTCAACAGCTCGCCGGTCACGGACTCCACGGCCGCCGCGGCCGTCAGCAAGCTGTCCGCGTGGGTGACGGCGGGCGCCAAGCGCAAGGAGACCTCGTCGGGTTCGCACACCTACGCCGACGCCGACGCGATCCGCATCCTGGACGCCTGGTGGCCGCTGCTGGTGAAGGCGGAGTTCCAGCCGGGGCTCGGCAGCGACCTGTACACCGCGTTCGGCAACAACCTCCCCGTCGACGAGGCGCCGTCCGCCGGACACGGACCGACCGGCTCGCACGCCGGAAGCTCCTTCCAGTACGGCTGGTGGAGCTATGTCGACAAGGACATCCGGGCGGTGCTCGGGGAGCCCGTGCAGGGCGGTCTGTCGCAGACGTACTGCGGCGGAGGCAGCCTCACCGCCTGCCGGGACCTGTTGATCAGCTCGCTGAAGGAGGCGGCCGGCAAGACCGCGGCGACCGTCTACCCCGGGGACGACCAGTGCTCGGCGGGTGACCAGTGGTGTGCCGACTCGATCGTCCAGCGGACGCTCGGCGGCATCAAGCACGGCAAGATCACCTGGCAGAACCGGCCGACCTTCCAGCAGGTCGTCGAGTACACCTCGCACCGATGAGCACGAGCGCACAGCGGCACCGGCGCAGCACCCTTCGGGGCACGCTCTAGGGCGGTTCGGCGCCGAAGCGGCGGCGGGTCAGCGGACGCGGCCCGCCGCCAGCACCACCTGGGCCAGCTCACGGTGGCAGATGTCGCTGTGCGCGCCGGCCGGGGCGCCGCCGCGGCACACCACCGAGGCGGCGTCGACGTTCACGCACCCCGAGACCGGAAGCCGGGTGCGCAACGCCTCGGCGAGCGTGAACGACTTCGTCCCCGGCACCGCCTGCACCCCGTCGTGGCCCATCGCACCCCACTGCGCGCCGAGCGCGCGGCCGATCCCGAAGTCCGCCACCACGGACCGGTCGTCCCCCGCCATCCGCGAGGCCAGCGGGTAGACCGTGCCGAGCGCCGAGTCGAAGTGGGAGTAGCAGCACACCAGCGGGCCGTCGATCCGGTGGTACTGGCCGTCCAGCACACCGCTCGCGCGCGGATCGTGGGGCAGCCGCGCGGCGAACGCGTAGTGCGAGAAGGCGCCTTGGAGCAGTGTCACCGACTTCACCGCGCGCACTCCGGGAGGCAGCCCGCGCAGCGCGAAGGAGACCAGCCGGCCGCCGAAGCTGTGCCCGACCAGGTGCACGCGCACGTCGGGCGCCACCGCCGCGAGCCGGCCGACCGCCGGCCCGAGCCCGCGTTCGCCGACCGTGCCCGCGCGTCTCTTCATCGCGTAGTACGTCGCCTGGCGCAGCAGTTCGAGTGCCCCGTCCCAGAGCCGGGGCAGCGCGAACGCCCCGGCGCCGGGGGCGTCGGTCCCGGCGAGCGCCCGCGCGAACTCGCCGCACACCGCCGCGGTGTCCCCGAAGAGCATCTCGGGGTCGCTCTCCGGGACGCCCTCGGCCAGGGTGTCCGCGGCGAAGGAGGTCTGCGGTCCCTGCGGCCGGACCTCGACGAGCAGCCGTACGAGACGGCCGAACTCCTCCAACGAGGCCTCGTCGTCCGGCTGCTGGTCGAGCAGCCTGGCTATCTGCTCGACCACGGTGGCCCGGCCGGGGAACACCTCCAGGAGGGCGTGCCGGGTGTCCTTGTCGAGCGGTGAGGCGCTGTCCGGGACGAGGGCGGCGGCCACCGACCGCGGGAAGTCGGGGATCGGTTCGTCCGAGAACCGCATCGAGGGCCAGACCACCCCCACGTAGCCCAGGCGCGCGGCCGGCGCGAGCTCGGGGACCGGGGCGAAGAACTGGCCGAAGAGGCGGGTGGCGGCCGAACGGTCGCTGTTCCAGCCGTGCGTGAAGACGATCAGGTCGCGGACCTTTCGCCGTGGCACCTCCTCGAGCCACCGGTCCCGTTCTCGGCCGTCCACGTCACCGTCCGCGTCGAACGTCAGCTCCCAGTAGGGAGAAACACTCACTGCCGGTTCCGTCATGTCAGGCCCCCTGACCCCGCGGGCGGTGCGATATGGGCGCATCGTCCACCCGGCGGGGAAAGTTGGCCATACATGACGACCTATCCGTCACGCATTCACTCGTTCGTGGAAGCGGACCCGGCCTACTTGTATCTGAGGTAGTGCTTCCGGACCGTGCGGAAGGCCTCCAGCTCGTCCTGCCAGGCGGCCACGACCTCGTCGGTTCCGGCGCCCGCGTCGATCATCGTGCGCACCTGCGTCGAGCCCGTCAGCTTGTCGATCCAGTTGTCGGAGCGCCAGGCGAAGCCGCTCCAGACCTTCTTCGCGGTCACCAGAAGGGCGATCCCGGTGCGGACCGGCTCGTACGCCGCCCGGTCGTGCACATGGATCTGCACGCCCCCGATGGTCTTTCCCTGGAACTTGGAGAACGTGGGAGCGAAGTAGGCCTCTCTGAAGTGCACGCCGGGCAGGGCCAGTTCACCGGCCGCCGCCGCCCAGCGCCCGTCGATGCCCTCCGCGCCGAGCAGTTCGAACGGACGCGTCGTGCCCCGGCCCTCCGACAGGTTCGTCCCCTCGAAGAGGCAGGTCCCGGAGTACACCAGCGCGGTGTCCGCCGTCGGCATGTTCGGGCTCGGCGGCACCCAGGGCAGCCCCGAGGCGTCGTAGAACCGGTCGCGGCGCCAGCCGGACATGAGCACGGTGTCCAGTTCCACCGGCGCCGCCAGGAACTCCCCGTTGAAGAGCCGGGCCAGCTCCGCCACCGTCATCCCGTGCGCCTGCGCGATCGGCTGCCGCCCGACGAACGTCGCGAACTCCTTGTGCAGGACCGGCCCTTGGGCCGAGCGCCCGGTGACCGGGTTCGGCCGGTCGAGGACCACGAACCGTTTCCCGGCGAGCTGCGCCGCCTCCATGCAGTCGTACAGCGTCCAGATGTACGTGTAGAAGCGCGCCCCCGCGTCCTGGATGTCGAAGACGACGGTGTCCACGCCCGACGCGGTGAAGACGTCCGCGAGCGCCTGGCCGCTCTTCAGGTACGTGTCGTAGACGGGCAGTCCGGTCGCCGGATCGTCGTAACGCCCCTCGGACCCGCCCGCCTGCGCGGTGCCCCGGAAACCGTGCTCGGGGCCGAAGACCGCCGTCAGGTCCACACGCGCGTCGGCGTGCATCACGTCGACGATGTGCCGGACGTCGCGGGTGACGCCCGTGGGGTTGGTGACGATCCCCACACGGCGGCCGTCGAGCAGGGCGTACCCGTCACCGGCCAGACGCTCGAATCCGGTGCGCAGCCGGGCGCCGGGACTCGCTCCCCGCTCCGCCGCTCCGGCGGGCAGGGGGGTCAGGGCGGCCGCGGCGGTGCCGGCCGCGAGCAGGGACCGTCGGGACATGCGCATGATGGGACCTCCGTGATCGCGGAAGGCTGGCACAGGCACGCTAAGGGCTCCGGGGGGAGGTTCGCAGGGTCCGGGATACGGCCGACCTGTGTGGACTCGTGGCGGGGGTTGTGTCCGGACCGTCCGCGCGGCCGCCTGGAGCCCTTCCCTTGTTACATACCGACTGGTTAGTCTGGCGTCGCAGCAGAGCCGTGTCACGTCGCGTCGAAGGAGACCCGTGGTGGAAGCCATGCAGGGTGCGGGAGTCGTCGTCACCGGAGCGGGGGGCGGGATCGGGGCCGCGCTGGCCCGCCGCTTCGCCGCCGAGGGAGCGCGGGTCGTGGTCAACGACCTCGACGCCGCCAAGGTGAAGGCCGTGGCCGACGAGATCGGCGGCATAGCGGTCGTGGGCGACGCCTCCCGCATCGTGGCCGAGGCCCGCGACGCCCTCGACGGCACCGTCGACGTCTACTGCGCGAACGCCGGAGTCGGCTCGGGCGGCTCCGAGGCGGCCGACGAGAGCGTGTGGGCCCTGGCCTGGGACGTCAACGTCATGGCCCACGTACGCGCCGCCCAGGCGCTGCTCCCGGACTGGCTGGAGCGCGGCGGCGGCCGGTTCGTCTCCACCGTCTCGGCCGCCGGACTGCTCACGATGATCGGCGCCGCCCCGTACAGCGTCACCAAGCACGGCGCCTACGCGTTCGCCGAGTGGCTGTCCCTGACGTACCGCCACCGCGGCGTGAAGGTGCACGCGATCTGCCCCCAGGGCGTGCGCACCGACATGCTGGAGGCCACCGGCAGCGCAGGCGACCTGGTGCTCCAGCCCACCGCCATCGAGCCCGGGGCCGTCGCCGACGCGCTCATGAAGGGCATCGAGGAGGACCGCTTCCTGGTCCTGCCGCACCCCGAGGTCGCCGGCTACTACCAGGCGCGCGCCGCCGACCCCGACCGCTGGATGACGAACATGAACCACCTCCAGCAGAAGTGGGAGACCGCCGAGTGACCCGCTACGCCGACAAACCCTGGGTGGCCCTGCTCAGCGAGGCCCAGCGCGGCCCGGTGAACCCCGCCGACACCCTCGTGCACGCCCTCGCGGACGTGGTCGGGCAGACCCCGGACCGCACCGCGCTCGCCTACTTCGACGGTCGGCTGAGCTACCGCGAGCTCGACGAGCTGAGCGACTCCGTGGCCGGACACCTCGCCGCCCGGGGCGTCGGACGGGGCGACCGCGTGGCGATCATGCTCCAGAACTCGCCGCACTTCGTCCTCGCCCTGCTCGGCGCCTGGAAGGCCGGCGCGACGGTCGTGCCCGTCAATCCCATGTACAAGTCGGGCGAGGTCCGGCACGTCCTGCACGACGCCGAGGTGGCCGCCCTCGTCTGCTCCGACCGCGCCTTCGACGCGTACCTGCGCGAGACCGCCGCCGACTCGCCCGTGCGCGTCGTCCTGACGGCCTGCGAACTCGATCTCCAGACCCGGAACGACCCGCGCGTGCTGGCCTTCGAACGCCTGCCGCTCGACGACACGGCCGACGACCTCCTCGCCGTCGCCCGCCAGGGCCACAAGGCTCCCGGCGACCGCTCCCTCGGCCCGTCCGACATCGCGCTCATCAGCTACACCTCGGGCACCAGCGGCACCCCCAAGGGGGCCACCAACACCCACGGCAACATCATGTACAACGCCGAGCGCCAGCGGACCGGCCTCGCGCTGCCCGAGGCGCCCGTGTACTTCGCGATGGCGCCGCTCTTCCACATCACCGGGATGGTCTGCCAGCTCGCCGCCTGCCTCGACAGCGCGGGCACCCTGGTCCTCGCCTACCGCTTCGAGTCCGGAGTCGTCCTCGACGCCTTCGCCGAACACCGGCCGCTCTACACCGTCGGCCCCTCGACCGCGTTCATGGCGCTGGCCGCGCACCCGGACGTCACGCCGGACCACTTCTCCTCCTTCGTGAACATCTCCTCCGGCGGGGCCCCGCTGCCGCCCGCCCTCGTCGAACGCTTCCGGGCCGGCTTCGGCCCGTACATCCGCAACGGCTACGGGCTCACCGAGTGCACCGCGCCCTGCGCCTCCGTGCCGCCCGGACTGGAGGCACCGGTGGACCCGGCCTCCGGCACCCTGGCCGTGGGCGTCCCCGGCCCCGAGTCGGTCGTACGCATCGTCGACGACCTCGGCCAGGAGGTCCCCTTCGGAGAGCAGGGCGAGATCCTCGTCCGCGGCCCGCAGGTGGTGCCCGGCTACTGGCGCCGCCCCGAAGCCACCGCCGAGACCTTCCCGGACGGCGAACTGCACACCGGCGACATCGGCTTCATGGACGAGAACGGCTGGCTCTATGTCGTCGACCGGAAGAAGGACATGATCAACGCGTCCGGCTTCAAGGTCTGGCCGCGCGAGGTCGAGGACGTCCTGCACACCCACCCGGCGGTCCGCGAGGCGGCCGTCGTCGGGATCCCCGACGGCTACCGCGGGGAGACCGTCATGGCGTACATCAGCCTGCGCCCGGGGACCGCCGAGGACCCCGAAGCGCTGGCCGCGTACTGCAAGGAGAGACTGGCCGCCTACAAATATCCCCGGCGGGTGGAGATCCTGCCCGAACTGCCGAAGACGGCGAGTGGGAAGATCCTTCGTCGGGAACTGCGTTCCCGGTCCCAGGACTCCCAGTAGTCTCCAGGACTCCCCGCAGACGACGGACATCGATGTGAACGCACGGAAGGCAGGTGGCGGCAGTGCCCAGGACGACGGACGGTGACGGCACGCCCGTCCCGCAGCGGCTGCTCGCCGCCGCCACCCGGCTCTTCGCCGAGCAGGGCTACGACCGCACCTCGGTGCAGGAGATCGTCGAGGCGGCCGGCGTCACCAAGGGGGCGCTGTACCACTACTTCGGCTCCAAGGACGACCTCCTGCACGAGGTCTACGCGCGCGTGCTGCGGCTCCAGCAGGAGCGGTTGGACGCCTTCGCGGACGCCGACGCGCCGGTCGAGGAACGGCTGCGCCGGGCTGCGGCCGACGTCGTCGTGACCACCATCGACAACCTCGACGACGCGTCGATCTTCTTCCGGTCCATGCACCATCTCGGGCCCGAGAAGCTCAAGCAGGTGCGGTCCGAGCGGCGGCGCTATCACGAGCGGTTCCGCGCGCTGGTCGAGGAGGGCCAGAAGAAGGGCGTCTTCTCCACGGCCACGCCGGCCGACCTGGTCGTCGACTACCACTTCGGCTCGGTCCACCACCTGTCCACGTGGTACCGCCCCGACGGCCCCCTGGCCCCCCAGGAGGTAGCCGACCACCTGGCCGACCTGCTGCTACGAGCTCTGCGCCCGTAAGAACGTCTCTCGCCCCCTCCGCCCCTACCCTCCCCCAAGGTCTCGGCTTCGCTCGACCAAGGGGGACCCCCATCGTCCCCGGGGGCGCTGCCCCCGGACCCCCGCTCCTCGAGCGCCGGAGGGGCTGAACTTTTCCCCGCCGGGGAGTTCCAGCCCGTCCGGCGCTTGAGGACGAGGCCGTTCAGGCCGAAGCGGGGGTCTGGGGGCGGCAGCCCCCAGGTAAGGGACGGGCAGGGGCGGAGGGGGCGAAGAACGTCCACCCCCGCCCCCGCGGCGTCAGACGTGCTTCTTGATCTCCCGGTGGGCCAGCGAGCGCTGGTGGACCTCGTCGGGACCGTCCGCCAGCTTCAGCGTCCGGGCCGCGGCCCACAGCTCGGCCAGCGGGAAGTCCTGGCTGACCCCACCCGCCCCGTGAAGCTGGACCGCCTTGTCGAGGATGTCCACGACCGCCCGCGGAGTGGCGATCTTGATGGCCTGGATCTCGGTGTGCGCACCCTTGTTGCCGACCGTGTCCATCATCCACGCGGTCTTCAGGACCAGCAGACGAAGCTGCTCGACGGCCACCCGCGCGTCGGCGATCCAGTTCTGCACGACCCCCTGCTGCGCCAGCGGCTTGCCGAACGCCGTACGCGACACCGCCCGGCGGCACATCAGCTCGATGGCCCGCTCGGCCATGCCGATCAGCCGCATGCAGTGGTGGATCCGGCCCGGGCCCAGCCGCGCCTGCGCGATGGCGAACCCGCCGCCCTCCTCGCCGATCAGATTGCTCGCCGGAACCCGGACGTGGTCGAAGACGACCTCCGCGTGCCCGCCGTGCGAGTGGTCCTCGTAGCCGTACACCTGCATGGCCCGCCGGACGACGAGCCCCGGGGTGTCGCGCGGGACCAGGATCATCGACTGCTGGCGGCGGATGTCGGCGCCGTCCGGATCCGTCTTGCCCATCACGATGAAGATCTTGCAGTCGGGGTTCATCGCCCCGGAGATGTACCACTTGCGCCCGGTGATGACGTACTCGTCGCCGTCCCGCTCGATCAGCGTGGTGATGTTCGTCGCGTCGGAGGAGGCGACCTCCGGCTCGGTCATCGCGAACGCGGAGCGGATCTCCCCGGCGAGCAGCGGCTCCAGCCACTGCTTGCGCTGCGCCTCGTCACCGAACTGGGCGAGCACCTCCATGTTCCCGGTGTCCGGGGCCGCGCAGTTCAGCGCCGTGGGCGCCAGGTGCGGGCTGCGGCCGGTGATCTCGGCCAGCGGCGCGTACTGGAGGTTGGTCAGCCCGGCACCGTACTCGGAGTCCGGCAGGAAGAGGTTCCACAGACCCTGCCTGCGGGCCTCGGCCTTCAACTCGCCGACCACGGCGGGCGTGTCCCACGGCGAGGCCAGCAGCGCGCGCTGCTCCTCCGCGACCGCCTCCGCCGGATAGACGTACTCGTCCATGAAGGCGAGCAGCTTCCCGCGCAGCTCTTCGGTGCGCGCGTCGAATGCGAAGTCCATGGCGGATCAGCCTTCCTGAAGGGTGGTCAGGCCGTGCTCGATGAAGACGGGGACCAGCTCGCCGATGCGGTCGAAGCCCGCGCCGACCGTCTGGCCCTTGGTGTAGCGGTAGTGGATGCCCTCCAGGATCACGGCGAGCTTGAACCAGGCGAAGGCCGTGTACCAGGAGACCGCGGAGACGTCGCGCCCCGAGCGCGCGGCGTACCGCTCGACGATCTCGGCCGCCTCGGGATGTCCGGCGGCCGAAGCGGTCGTGCTGATGGGGGAGTCGGGCAGCTCCAGGCGGGTGCTGTACATGACGAGCAGCCCGAGGTCGGTGAGCGGATCGCCGAGGGTGGACATCTCCCAGTCCAGGATCGCCCTGATCCGGTCGTCGGGCCCGATCAGCACGTTGTCCAGGCGGTAGTCGCCGTGCACGACGGTGGGCGCGGGGGAGGTGGGCAGTTCGCGGCCCAGCGCGGCGTGCAACTCGTCGATTCCGGCGAGTTCGCGGTTGCGGGAGGCGTCCAACTGCTTGCCCCAGCGCCGCAGTTGCCGGTCGAGGAAGCCCTCGGGACGGCCGAAGTCGGCGAGGCCGACCGCGGCGGGGTCCACCGCGTGCAGCTCGACCAGGGTGTCCACGAGGGCGAGGACGGCGTCGCGCGTGCGCTGCGGGCCGAGCGGGGCGAGCTGGTCGGCGGTGCGGAAGGGGGTGCCCTCGACGAACTCCATGACGTAGAACGGGGCGCCGAGCACCGAGTCGTCCTCGCACAGCAGCACGGGGTCCGGGACCGGCACGGCCGTCGGGTGCAGCGCGCTGATCACCCGGTGCTCGCGCTTCATGTCGTGCGCCGTGGCCAGCACGTGGCCGAGCGGGGGCCGCCGTACGACCCAGCGGGAGGTGCCGTCGGAGACCGCGTAGGTGAGGTTCGACCGTCCGCCCTCGATCAGCCGGCCGGTCAGCGGGCCGTTCACCAGTCCGGGCCGCTCACGGTCGAGCAGGGCTCGCAGCCGGTCGAGATCGAGACCTGGCGGGTGGTCCGGGCTCATCTGTTGCTCCTCAGCACGCGGGTGACAGGACATGACCATGATGCCGACCAGTCGGTATGTCGTCCAGCGGCAGCACCAAACGTGATCGGCGTCTCGCCCCCGGAACACCCGCGCGGGGGAGCGGGCCGCGGTGCCGGGGCGGCCCGCGGCCGTGCGGGAGTCCGCCGGTGCGCCAAGGCACGCACGCCCACGGGGCGCCGGTGTCTCAGAACACCAGGGCCACCGCGAACACGGCCAGCGCCACCGTGCACAGGGCCGCCGCCGTCGCGTGCCGGGGCGCGAGCGCGGCCGGACCCGCGGGGCCCGCGGCCACCGCCAGGGTCCGGATACGGCGGTGGGCGAGGGCCAGGAACGCCAGCCAGACGACGCAGCAGAACGCGAACGCCACGATCGCGGCGGCCGAGTCCCGCCCGTGCAGGGCCGCCTTCGCGGCGAGCACGGCGACGACGGTGCTGGAGAGGGTCGTACGGCGCCACGCCAGCCGCGTGCGCTCCGGCTGGAGGCCGGGATCGCGCTCGGGCCCCGGTGGGGTGCTCATCCCGCCCAGCCGCCGAGGACGACGACGACCATGGCGATCGCGACGATCGCGACGACGATGCTCAGCACCGCGGGGAAGCGCGACACCGGCAGGTCCTCGCCGCGCCGCATCGCCCGCTCGCAGCGCACCCAGTGATTGACGGCCCGCAGCGCGCACAGCACGCCCGCCGCGAGCAGAGCCAGGGCGAGACCCGCCCGCCAGGCCCAGCGCAGGTCCGGCAGGAACTGGTCCACCGCGAAGCCGCCGCCGATGAGCGCGAGCGAGGTGCGCAGCCAGGCCAGGAAGGTCCGCTCGTTGGCCAGCGAGAACCGGTAGTCCGGGGTCGCGCCCTCGGACCGGATCTCCTGCGGCGCGAACCACAACCGGACATTGCGCACGAGTTCGATCACGACCAGGACCCTACCGGGCAGCCTCGCGCGGGGCTCCTCCGGAGCCGCCCTCGCGGGGTCCGGGCCGGACGGCCGATCCGTCCGATCCGTCCGACGCGTCCGGCCCGGACGGGTCGAGCGGGTCGGTCGGCCGTCCGTGCGTCAGCGATCCGTCCGGCCGGACCGATCAGTCCATCGCCCGGTAGTCCGTGAGCCGCTCGTAGGCGGCCAGCCCGTCCGGCACCCAGGTCCACTCGTCGAGGCGGCGCTCCACCTCGCCGTCCGTGAGGAAGTCGTGCCAGGCCACCTCCTCCACCTGCGGATTCACCGGCAGCTCGCAGCGGACCTCGTACACGGCCGACCACCAGGTCGCGCCCGCCCCGTCGTCGTACAGGAACTTGAACAGGGGGGTCGGCCGGGGCAGCCCGGAGACGCCGAGTTCCTCCTCGGCCTCGCGGAGCGCCGCGTCGTCGTAGGACTCGCCCGCGCCCACGACCCCGCCCACGAACATGTCGTAGAACGAGGGGAACACCAGCTTGGTGGGGGTGCGCCGGTGGACGAAGAGCCGCCCCCGGGCGTCCCGCGCCTCGATGAACACGCACCGGTGGCGCAGCCCGCGCGCGTACGCCTCCCCGCGCGGGGACTGCCCGATGATCTCGTCGTTCTCGTCCACGATGTCGAGGATCTCGTCAGCGGCACTCATGGGTTCCATCCAAGCAGTTCCCGCCTCCGCGGAGGGTCCCCACGAGGGGCGCGCACGGCCGTCGGAGTGGTGCGCGGTGCCGCGGGGCGGACGCTCAGTGGGGCTGGAGGTCCCGCGAGCGTTCCGGTTCCGCGGTGCCCGAGGGCATCGCCGGGTGCATGCCCAGCAGGACGATCCCGGTCACGATGCCGGCGAGGCCCGCGGCCTGCCAGGCGAGAGCGCCGGGATCGGTGCGGAGCTGGTCCCCGAGGAAGCCCACCCCGCAGGCGATCCCCGCCAGCGGCTGGGCGGCGGTCAGCGCGGGCAGCGACATGCGCAGCGGTGCCGTCTCGAAGGCGCTCTGGACGAGGATCAGCCCGGTCACACCGAGGACGAGCACCGCGTACGGCTGCCAGCCCGTGAGCAGTTCCGACATGCCGCCCGCGCTGAACCGCTGGCCGCTGACCCGGGTCAGCGCGTCCTGCAGTCCGTACAGCAGACCGGCGGCGGTGGCGAGCAGCACGGGTCCGGCGCTCAGCCGGGACCGTTTCGCGCAGGTGGTGAGCAGCAGGGCGAGCCCGACCACGATCCCGATGATCAGCCAGTGCCGGAGGGGGTCGTCGATGGCCTCGCCGCCCTGGGGCTGCCCGGCGATGATGAAGGCCGAGACACCGCCCGCGAGCAGCAGCAGCCCGGCCCAGCCCTGCCGGCCCAGCGGCTGTTTCGTCTGGTGGCGGGAGAGCGCCAGCGCGAAGAGCAGATTGGTGGCGAGGAGCGGTTCCACCAGGGAGACCTCGCCGTTGCCGAGCGCGATCGCCCCGAGCACCATGCCGCACACCATGAGCCCGATGCCGCCCAGCCAGCGGGGGACCCGGATGAGGTCGAGCAGGATGCGGGGGGAGAGGAAGTCGCTCAGCGGGGCGTGCGAGGCGGCGTTCTGCTGGAGCACGAAGCCGAAGCCCAGGCAGCAGGCCGCGCTCACGGCGAGGACCAGAACCAGTACCGACACGCTGGGTACCTCGATGCGTCAGAAGTCGGGGCGGGCCAGTGTTGCGTATCCCGCCGACTGTAGTGCCATGGTCCGCGCGCCCGCCCCCGGGAACAACCGGAACCGGGCAGTTGACTCGGTCACCTTTCTTGCCGAGGATGCGGACCCATCAGTAACAAGTGCTGGTCGGCCGCATGGTCGACCGGCGTCAATGTCTCACCAACCAGCGACGCCGCCGATCGGTTCGTGACAAACGTCATCAAGACGTCCTCGCGACGCCCGACCCGATCAGACCCGTCGGAATGCCGAGAGGACGGGCCCATGGCCTACGACGCAGATGTGATCGTCATCGGAGCGGGCCTGGCGGGGCTCGCGGCGACCGCGGAACTCGTCGACGCCGGCCGCAAGGTGATCCTTCTCGACCAGGAGCCCGAGCAGTCGATCGGTGGCCAGGCGCACTGGTCCTTCGGCGGTCTCTTCTTCGTCGACTCGCCCGAGCAGCGCCGCATGAGGATCAAGGACACGCACGAGCTGGCCCTCCAGGACTGGATGGGCACGGCCGGCTTCGACCGCCCCGAGGACCACTGGCCGCGCCGCTGGGCCGAGGCGTACGTCGACTTCGCGGCCGGCGAGAAGCGGCCCTGGCTGCACGCGCAGGGCGTGCGCTTCTTCCCGGTGGTGGGCTGGGCCGAGCGCGGGGGCTACGACGCCAACGGGCACGGCAACTCGGTGCCGCGCTTCCACATCACCTGGGGGACCGGTCCGGGCCTCGTGGCGCCCTTCGAGCGCCGGGTGCGGGAAGGGGTGGCCCGCGGACTGGTCGAGCTGCGCTTCCGGCACCGGGTCACCGGCCTGTCCCGCAGCGCGGGCTCCGTCGACACCGTCACCGGGGAGGTGCTGGAGCCGTCCGGCATCGAGCGCGGCCAGGCCAGCAGCCGTACGGTCACCGGCGCCTTCGAGCTCAAGGCCCAGGCCGTGATCGTCACCTCCGGCGGCATCGGCGGCAACCACGACCTCGTGCGCGCCAACTGGCCCGAGCGCCTCGGCACCCCGCCCGAGCGGATGATCTCCGGCGTCCCCGCGCACGTCGACGGGGCCATGCTCGGGATCGCGGAGGAGACCGGGGCCCGCCTCATCAACCGCGACCGCATGTGGCATTACACCGAGGGCATCCAGAACTGGAACCCCATCTGGGACAAGCACGGCATCCGCATCCTGCCGGGCCCCTCCTCCCTGTGGCTGGACGCGCGCGGCAACCGGCTGCCGGTACCGCTCTTCCCGGGCTTCGACACGCTCGGCACCCTCGAACACATCATGAAGACCGGGTACGACTACACCTGGTTCGTGCTGGACCAGAAGATCATCGGCAAGGAGTTCGCGCTCTCCGGCTCGGAGCAGAACCCCGATCTGACCGGCAAGTCCGTCAGGGGCGTCATCGGACGGGCCCGCGCGGACGTGCCCGGACCGGTCAAGGCGTTCATGGACAACGGCGTCGACTTCGTCGTCGAGAAGGACCTCGGCGCGCTGGTGCGCGGGATGAACGCGCTCACCGAGAAGCCGCTCATCGACGAGGCGGCGCTGCGCCGCGAGATCGTCGCGCGGGACCGGGAGATCGCCAACCCGTTCACCAAGGACCTCCAGGTCATGTCGATCCGCGGGGCCCGGAACTACCTCGGCGACAAGCTGATCCGCACCGCGCCCCTGCACCGCATCCTCGACCCCGCGGCAGGCCCGCTGATCGCGGTGCGCCTGAACATCCTGACCCGCAAGACCCTCGGCGGTCTGGAGACGGACCTCTCCTCGCGGGTGCTGACCGACGGCGGCGACCCGCTGGAGGGTGTGTACGCGGCCGGCGAGGCCGCCGGTTTCGGCGGCGGCGGAGTCCACGGATACCGCTCGCTGGAGGGCACCTTCCTCGGCGGCTGCCTCTTCTCCGGCCGCACGGCGGGCCGGGCGGCGGCCAAGGCCGTGAGCTGATCGTGTCGGACGGTCCCGCCGGGCGCTGATCGCGCCCGGCGATCCGCCCCGCTTCGACCCGTCCGGCGATCCCCCCGGCTCCGATCGCGCCCGATGCACAAGTCGTCCGCCCCGGGCGGCCGTTGTCATCAGGACAGTGACGGCCGCCCGCGGTTCGGCGACAGGGGAAGCTGCCAAGTCTGGCGGACAAGGCGCCTGTTCAGGACTTTGCGGAACAGTGTGCAGGTAACTGGTGTGTACAAGTGGCAAGTTGACACGTGTAGTGCCCCGGCTCGAGCTTGACTTGAACCCGTGGCTCCGGGTTTGCTGTGCGTGATCACCCTTTGACGAACCGCGCCTGTGAGGTTGAGCAGCGGTGTCACCACCCCCACCACCGCTGGGCCGCGGCCGCAAGCGGGCGTCCCAGGCCTTCGACGCCGCTCTCGACGACGCCGAACTCGTCACCGTACGCGCCGCGTTGAACCAGGGGCGGTGGACCGAGGTCCGGGCGCTGCTCGCCGCGACCGGCGACGACTGGGACCGCCGCGGGCACCGCGTCACCGTCCTCGCCCAGGAGTCCGCGACGCTCGCCTGGGCCCGCGACTGGCAGCTCGCCGAACCGGAATCCGCCGACGCCGCCGTCCTCCTCGGCTGCGCCGCCGTGGAACGCGCCCTGCGCGGCAAGGAACGCCCGGACGCGGCCCGCGAGGCCTGCCACCGTGCGGCGGACCTCGCCCCCGACGACCCCACCCCCTGGCTCGGACTCCTCCTCCTGGAGCGCTCGCTCGGGGCCGAGGACGACGTGGTCCGCCTCTTCGACGAAGTGCGCCACCGGCACGCCGTCCATCACCACGCGCACCACCTGATGGTCGCGAGGCTCGCCGAGCGCCGCGCCGCCGCGGGCCAGGACCCCCTGCACGAGGTGTACGACTTCGCCAACTGGTCGGCCGAGCAGGCGCCCGCCGACTCGCCGCTGGCGATCCTGCCGGTCGTCGCGCACGCCGAGCGCTTCCGTGTGCTCGCCGGCGCCGGGAGCGAGCCCGCCGACCCGGTCGCCTCGGGGCACTGGGCCGGGCGCCGGGCCCGCCAGGTGATGAAGGCCGCCTTCGACTGGTGGCTGGAGTGGGAGCACGGCGACCACCCGCGCCGTCTGGTCGACCTCAACTACCTCGCCCACGCCAAGATCTGCGAGGGCCGGGACGGCGAGGCGGCCGCCCTCTTCCTCCGGATCGCGGACCACCCGACCGCGGCTCCGTGGTCGTACCCGGACCGCGACGGACACCAAGCCTTCCGTGCCGCACGCGACCGCGTGCTCGGCACGGTGTGAACGCCCCCGAAGACCCGACATCCGAAAGGACGACCCCGCGATGACGACGGGCAGTTCGAGCACACCGAGTACGTCGAGCACGGGAAGACCCGACGCCGAGAGCGCCGGCATCAGCACGTTCAAGGGGCAGGACCGGGCACTGCGGGCCGGCCGGCTGGGCACGGCGGGCCTGCTGCTGTCCGTGCTCGCGGCGACCGCCCCGCTCATGGTGGTAGCGGGTGTCATGCCCACCACATTCGCGGTGATGGGCATCGTCGGGCAGCCGCTGCTCTTCGTCATCCTCGGCATCGTCCTGGTGCTCTTCAGCGTCGGCTACGCCGAGATGAGCCGGCACGTCCACAACGCCGGCGCCTTCTACGCGTACATCTCGCGCGGACTGGGCGGCACCCCGGGCGCGGGCGCCGCCGCGGTCGCCCTCGTCGCCTACAGCGCGCTGCAGGTCGGCATCTACGGCCTCTTCGGCTACGAGGTCTCCGGGCTGTTCGCCACCTACCTCGACACCGAACTCGTCTGGTGGATACCGGCGTTGGCCGCCGTGCTCGTCGTGGGCGCGCTCGCCTGGCTGAAGATCGACGTCAACGCCTGGGTCCTCGGCGTCCTGCTCGTCATCGAGGTGACCCTCGTCGTCGTCTTCGACGTCGCCGCCGTCGGCGACCCCGCCAAGGCGGGCCTGTCGCTGCACGCCTTCAACCCCGACACCCTCACCGGGGCGGGCGTCGGCACCGCGCTGTGCTTCTGCATCGCCGCCTTCACCGGCTTCGAACAGGCCCCGGTCTACGCCGAGGAGACCAGCCGCCCGCACATCCTCGTGCCGCGCGTCATGTTCCTCGCGATCGGTTTCGTCGCCGTCTTCTTCGCGATCAGCTCCTGGGCGCTCACCGTCGCCACCGGACCCTCCGCGATCGTGGGCACCTCCCAGAAGCAGAGCGCCGGACTGCTGTTCTTCCTCACCGAGTCACGCCTCGGCTCCACGTTCACCGACGTCCTGCACGTCCTCTTCGTGACCGGTATGTTCGCGGCGCTGCTCAGCTTCCACAACGTCGTCGCGCGGTACGCCTTCGCGATGGGCCGCGAGGGTCTGCTGCCCGCCGCCTTCGGCCGGACCTCCGAGGCCAGCGGAGCCCCCGGCACCGGCTCGCTCCTGCACACCGTCGTCTCCCTGATCGTGGTCGGCGGCTTCGCCCTGTCCGACGACAAGCCGACCGGAGACCCGACCGCGCCGGTCCTCAGGCTCTTCACCTGGGGCGGCAACGTCGGAGCGCTCGGCGTCACCCTCCTCATGGCGGCCGCCTCCCTCTCGGTCATCGTGTTCTTCGTCCGCCGCGGCGCGGCCCGCGCCCAGTCCTGGCGTCTGGTCACCTCCGCGATCGCGGGTCTCGCCCTGCTGGTCATCGCGGTCTACACCGTCAAGGACTTCGACGTCCTCGTCGGCTCGGGTCCGGACTCCGTCCTGAACGTGCTGCTGCCCGCCGTCATCGGGGTCGCGCTGATCGCCGGACTCGTCCAGGGGCTGCTCCTGCGCTCCCGCAAGCCCGAGGCGCACGCCCGGATCGGTCTCGGCAACGAGGCGTTCCAGTTGGACAAGGCGGCCGAGTCCTCCTCCTGATGAGGCCCTGCCGTCCTCTCCACGGCCGAACTTCCGGGCCCGCAGGTGAGAAGAGATGACGGAACGCTGACGAGCACCCGCGACCGCTGGCTTTTTGGGGGTCGCGGGTGCTCGAATCAAGGAGTGAACACTGAACGGCCCGGGGAGCCCGACGAACACGGGGAACGTGGCGAGGACCGGGAACCCGACGAGCAGATGGAACGTGACGAGCACGAGGCGTCCGGCGGGCGCGGCAGGCCCATCGGCCGCCGGGTGCTGCTCGGCACGCTCGGACTCGGCGCCCTCGGCGTCCTGACCGCCCCCGCGCTCCAGCGCGCCACGGACGCCTTCCTCGCCGGCGCCTCCCAGAAGGACCCCACCGGCCTGACCGGACTGCTGCCCAACGGCGGCGGCTTCCGCTACTACTCCGTGGCCGCCTCCGTCCCCCACAAGAACGAGACGAACTACCGCCTCACCGTCGACGGCCTGGTCGACCACCCCACCAGCTACACCCTCGCCGACCTGCGCGCCCTGCCCCAGACCCGGCTCGTCCACGACGTCCAGTGCGTCACCGGCTGGCGGGTCCCGAGCACCCCCTTCGAGGGCGTACGCCTGTCGGACCTCCTCGACGCCGCGGGAGTGCACCACACGGCCGGCGCCATCCGGTTCACCTGCTTCGACGGGACGTACACGGAGAGCCTCACCCTGCGCCAGGCCCGGCGCCCGGACGTCCTGGTGGCCCTGCGCATGCAGGACAAGCCCGTCGGCCACAACCACGGCGGTCCCGTCCGCCTCTACGTGGCGCCGATGTACTTCTACAAGTCCGCCAAGTGGCTCTCCGGCATCACCGTCACGAAGGACGTCCGCCCCGGGTACTGGGAGGACCGGGGATACGACGTCGACGCCTGGGTCGGCCGTTCGAACGGACGTGACGATGACCCCACGAGCTGACGAGTCCCCGGCCGTGGCCGCGCACTCCTCCCACGTACGCCGCTTCACCCGGGCCGAGCACTGGGTCCACCGCGTCACCGGCCTGCTGATGGGCCTGTGCGTGGCCACCGCAGCCTGCCTGTACATCCCCCAGTTCGCCGAACTCGTCGGCCGCCGCGAACTCGTCGTCCGGGTCCACGAGATCGCCGGCGTGATGCTCCCGCTGCCGGTCCTCGCCGGCCTCGCCTCGCGCGCCTTCCGCCGGGACCTGGGCTTCCTCAACCGCTTCGGCCCGCACGACCGGGTGTGGCTGCGGGCGGCCCTGCGCCGCGACAAGGACCCCGAGTCCCGCCCGGCGGGCAAGTTCAACGCCGGCCAGAAGATCTACGCGGCCTGGATCGCGGGGGCCACGCTCGTGATGCTGGGCACCGGTCTGCTGATGTGGTTCACCCACCTCACCCCGCTGATGTGGCGTACGTCGGCGACCTTCGTCCACGACTGGCTGGCCCTCACCGTCGGCATCGTCCTCGCGGGCCACATCGGTATGGCGCTCGGCGACCCGGAGGCCCGGCGGGGTCTGCGCACGGGGTCGGTGAGCCGCCAGTGGGCGGACCGCGAACATCCGCTGTGGCGGCCCTGATCGTCCGCCGAAGCCGAACGGGCCGCGGGGAGAACCGAGTCCGGTTCTCCCCGCGGCCCGTTCGGCCCTTCCGCCCGGCCGTGACAGGAACGGCCCGGCGGAGACAGCCGTCTAGATCACGAGCGACAGCAGCAGCACCAGCGCTCCGGCCACCACCGAGATGATCGTCTCCATGACCGACCAGGTCTTGACGGTCTGGCCGACGTTCAGGCCGAAGTACTCCTTCACCAGCCAGAAGCCGGCGTCGTTGACGTGGCTGAAGAACAGCGAGCCCGCGCCGATCGCGAGGACGAGCAGCGACGTGTGGGCGGTCGACATGTCGGCCGCGAGCGGCGCGACCAGACCGGCCGCCGAGATGGTGGCGACGGTCGCCGAACCGGTCGCGAGCCGGATCGCCACCGCGATCAGCCAGGCCAGCAGCAGCGCGGGGATCGACCAGTCCTTGGAGATCTCCAGGATCATCTGGCCCACACCGGAGTCGATCAGCGTCTGCTTGAATCCGCCGCCCGCGCCGACGATGAGCAGGATGCCGGCGATGGGCGCGAGGGACTTCTCGGTGGTCGCCGCGATGCGCTCCTTGGTGAAGCCCGCCGCCCGGCCCAGCGTGAACATGCCCACGATCACGGCCGCCAGCAGCGCGATCAGCGGCGCGCCGACCACGTCGAAGACACGCTGCGTCATGTCCGTCGGGTCGTCGACGACGATGTCCACCAGCGCCTTGGCCAGCATCAGGACCACCGGGAGCAGCATGGTGGCGAGGGTCGCGCCGAAGCTCGGACGCTTCTCCAGGTCCTCCGAGGCGCGCGCCGGGACCATGCGGTCCGGGGCCTGGACGTCGACCCAGCGGGCCGCGTACCGGGAGAACACCGGACCGGCGATGATCACCGTGGGGACGGCGACCAGGACGCCGAGGACGAGGGTGACGCCCAGGTTCGCCTTGACCGCGTCGATCGCGACCAGCGGACCGGGGTGCGGGGGGATCAGACCGTGCATCACCGACAGGCCCGCGAGCGCCGGGATACCGATGCGCATCAGCGAGTAGTTGCCGCGCTTGGCGACCATCAGGACCACCGGGATCAGCAGCACGATGCCGACCTCGAAGAACAGCGGAAGACCGACCACCGAGGCGATCAGCACCATCGCCCACGGCATGGCGCGCCCGCCGGCCTTGGCGAGGATCGTGTCGACGATCTGGTCGGCGCCGCCCGAGTCGGCGAGCAGTTTGCCGAGGATCGCGCCGAGGGCGATCAGGACACCCACACCGGCCACGGTCGAGCCGAGTCCGGTGGTGAAGCTGACGATGGCCTTGTCGAGCGGGGCGCCGGCGAACGCGCCGAGCGCCAGCGAGCCGATGGTCAGGGCGAGAAAGGCGTGCAGCTTGAACTTCGTGATGAGCAGGACGATGACGGCGATGCCCGCCAGCACGGCTATGCCCAGTTGAGCGTGGCCCGCCGAGGTGATCGGTTCGACGGCGTCCGCTGCCAGCATCTCGACACTGAGTCTGGTCACGGTTGATCCCTTGCTTGAGAAAAGGACGCGGGGGAGGGTCGTGCGCGCTGCCGCCCGGGCGACAGCGTTGTCACGGGTACGCGTACGAGTACGGGTGGGAGGTACGGGGTACGGCGTCGGAGCCCCGGGCGTGCCGGGGCCGGGTGCCGGGACCGGGGTGCTACGGCCTGGGCGGTTCGAGGGCGCCGAGCGCCGCCACGGCGCGCTCGGTGATCTCGGCGGGCTCGCCGGCGACGTCGACCTCGACGCCCGCCTCGTCCGCAGCCAGCGGCTGGAGCGTGGCGAACTGCGAGTCCAGGAGCGCGGTGGGCATGAAGTGCCCCGTGCGGTGCGACATCCGGTCCTCGATGAGCTCGCGGTCGCCGGTCAGATGCACGAAGACGACCCCGGGCGCGGCGGTACGGAGCCGGTCCCGGTAGACGCGCTTGAGCGCCGAGCTGCTGACCACACCGCCGAGCCCCGCCCGCTCGTGCGCCCAGCGCCCGATGGCGTCCAGCCACGGCCACCGGTCGTCGTCGGTCAGCGGAGTCCCGGCCGTCATCTTGGCGATGTTCGCCTGCGGGTGGAAGTCGTCGCCCTCGGCGTAGGGCACGCCGAGCCGGGCCGCGAGCAACGGGCCGATGGTGGTCTTCCCGGTGCCTGCCACGCCCATGACCACGACGACATGGGGGGTGGGACTGTGCTGCATCACGCTCTCGCTGTCTTCGTCGACATCTGATGTCGACGCCACTGAAACGCATTAGGTACGATGAATTCAAGAGTGTGTGACATATAAGTCTGACTTTTTGTTCGTGACGTATGCCTCGTACCCTGACCCCATGACCACACGGGGCCGGGGGCTGCACGGACACGTACTCGAAAGCCTCGGGCCGGCGATCACGGCGGGCGACTACCCACCGGGCAGCGTGCTACGCACCGACGAACTCGCCCAGCGCTTCGAGGTGTCCCGCTCCGTCATGCGCGAGGCGGTCCGCGTCCTGGAGTCGATGTACCTGGTCGAGTCCCGCCGCCGCGTGGGCGTGACGGTCCGCCCCAAGTCCGAGTGGAACGTCTACGACCCCCAGGTCATCCGCTGGCGGCTGGCCGGCGCCGACCGCCCCCACCAGCTCCGTTCCCTCACCGTCCTGCGCTCGGCGATCGAACCCGTCGCCGCGGGACTGGCCGCGCGGCACGCCACACCCGAGCAGTGCGCGGAACTCACCGAGTGCGCGCTCGGCATGGTCGCCACCTCACGCGGGCACCAGCTCGAGGGCTATCTCGTCCACGACGTCGCCTTCCACCGGGTGATCCTCAAGGCGTCCGGCAACGAGATGTTCGCCCGCCTCGGGGACGTCGTCGCGGAGGTCCTGTCCGGCCGCACCCATCACGACGTCATGTTCGAGGACCCCGACCCCGCCGCCGTCACCCTGCACGTCCAGCTCGCCGAGGCCGTCCGCGGGGGCGACGCCGCGCGCGCCGAGGAACTCACCCGCGAGATCACCGTCGGAGCGCTCCAGGAACTGGACGTCCTGGCCCCCTGACGGCCCGCCCGAGGTCAGTCGAGGAACTCCCCGTCCACGTACACCCAGGCCCCGTCCACCCGCTCGAAGCGGCTTCGCTCGTGCAGCGAACCGCCCCGGTAGGAAGCCCGGAAGGTCACGGTGCCCGTGGTGTGGAACGCCGAGCCCTGCCCCGTGTCCAGGATCTCCAGGCCGCTCCACCGCATCCCCGGGTCGAACTCCAACCGGGCCGGCCGCGTCCGGGGATGCCAGGTCCGCAGCAGGTACGCCTCGTCCTCCTTCACGAAGGCGCAGTAACGCGACCGCATGAGCGCCTCGGCACTCGGCGCCGCGGCCTCACCGCGATGGAAGCGCCCGCAACAGCGCGCGTACGGCTCAGGGAGCCCACAAGGGCAGGAACGGCTGGTCATCGCGTCATTCTCCCCGGACCCGGGCCGAATCCGCGCTCGGCGGGGGATAGGTGGGCGGATAGGCGGGCCGGGCCGGCATCCGCGGCGCCGCCTCCGGCAGCGACGGCAGGGGCGGCAGCGCCGTCTCGTACAGCCACGCCGTGAAGAGATCGTCCAGCGGCTCGGCCGCGAAGCGCGAGACGTGCGCGGTGAAGACGGACGTGGTGACCGTGCCGCCCCGGTGAAGCGTCGCCCAGCCGCGCAGCATGCGGAAGAACGCCTCGTCGCCCATCGCGCACCGGATCGCGTGCACCGTGAGCCCGCCGCGCTGGTAGAGCCGGTCGTCGAACATCAGCTTGCGGCCCGGGTCCGCCAGCAGCAGATCCTGCGGCAGCGCGGCCAGCTTCCGGTGCGCGGCGGCGGCGAGCTGGTGGGCCGGCCGCCCGCCGGAGCGCTCCGACCACAGCCACTCGGCGTACTTCGCGAGCCCCTCGTTGAGCCAGATGTGCCGCCAGTCCGCGATGGTCACACTGTTGCCGAACCACTGGTGCGCCAGCTCGTGCGCGATCAGCCGCTCCGAACCCCGCGCCCCGTCCACATGGTTGGCGCCGAACAGCGAAAGACCCTGGGCCTCGACCGGGACGTCGAGCTCCTCCTCGGTCACCACCACCGCGTACTCGCCGAACGGATACGGCCCGAACAGGCTCTGGAACAGCTCCATCATCGCGGGCTGCCGGGCGAAGTCCCGGGAGAACTCGGGCAGAAGCTGCGCGGGCAGATGCCCGGACTGCGGCACGCCGGACAGACCCGGATCGCCGAGCAGCACCGTCTGGTACTTCCCGATCGACAGGCCCACCAGATAGCTGGAGGTCGGCGCCGGCTGCTCGTACACCCAGGTCGTCGTCGACGCCTTCGTCGTCCGCGTCAGCAGACGCCCGCCCGCCACCACCGCGTACGCGGACGGCGTGGTGACCGAGATCTGGTACGCGGCCTTGTCGGCCGGCCGGTCGTTGCACGGATACCAGGACGGCGAACCGACCGGCTGGCTCGCCACCAGCGCCCCGTCCTCCAGCTCCTCCCAGCCGATCCCGCCCCAGGGACTGTTCACCGGCTTGGGGTTGCCCGACCAGTGCACCTCGACGGTGAACGCGGCGCCGGCCCGCAGCGGCTTCGGCGGACGGATCCGCAGCCTGCCGCCCCGGTGCGTGTAGTGCGGGGCCTTGCCGTCGACACGGACCCGGCCGATCCGGAAGTCGGCCAGGTTGAGCTGGAACTCGGTCAGCGGGGAACGGCCCGCTATGGCGTTGATCCGCGCGGTGCCGGAGAGCCTGTTCGGGCCGGGGCGGTAGTCCAGCGCCAGCTCGTACCGGTGCACCCGGTAACGGGGGTCTCCGTTGGCCGGGAAATAGGGGTCCGGTCCCGCTGTCTGCTGAACGCTCACTGCTGCGACTGCTCCCTGCCCTGTGCTCGACTCTCCGCTGTACCGCCCTTCAGATCCGATCGGGTCGAGTCCGCTACGAGCGCCAGGCCTCGATCGGGTTGCCCAGCCAGCGGGTGTCGTCGGGAACGGACTCCGCCGCCATCACCAGCGACGCGGGACCCAGAGTGGAGCGGGCCCCGACGGTGCTGCCGGGCAGGACGATTCCGCCCGGACCCAGAGTGGCGCCCTCACGGAGGACCACAGTATCCGTCCGCAAGATCCGGTCGTGGAAGAGGTGGGTCTGCAGCACACAACCCCGGTTGACCGTCGTCGCGTCCCCGAGCGTCACGAGATCCGACTCCGGCAGCCAGTAGCTCTCGATCCACGCACCCCGCCCGATCCGGGCCCCGAGCCCCCGCAGCCACGCGGTCATCAGCGGCGTACCGGGCACCGATCCGGCCAGCCACGGCACGGCGACGACCTCCACGAAGGTGTCCGCCAGCTCGTTGCGCCACACGAAACCGCTCCACAGCGGGTGCTCACCCGCACGATGCCGCCCCACCAGCAGCCACTTCGCCACGACGGAGACCAGACACGCGAGGACACCCACGGCGAGCAGCACCACACCCGCGAACGCCCACGCCCACGGCCCCAGCGCGCACAGCGCGGCGACCGTCAGCACGGCCAGCGCCGCCGAACAGAACACCGGCACCAGCCGGCACAGCTCCACCAGACCGCGCGCCCACAGCAGCCGCGCCGGCGGCTCGTACGTACGGCTCTGATCGCCGCCCTGCGCCGCACGCGGCAGCTTCATCGGCGGCAGCCCCAGATACGAGCTGCCCTTCTTCGCCTTCTTCGGCGTCGCCGACAGCACACCGACCAGACCGCCGTCCGGAACGCTGCGGCCCGGAGCGGTCATCCCGGAATTGCCGAGGAACGCCCGCCTCCCGATCTCGGCCCGCCCGATGCGCATGTAGCCGCCGCCGAGCTCGTACGGAGCCGTCAGCGTGTCGTCCGCCAGGAACGCGCCGTCCCCGACCGTCGTCAGACTCGGCAGCGCGAGCACCGTCGACACCTCGGCGCCCCGGCCGATCCGCATGCCGAGCAGCCGCAGCCACACCGGCGTGATCAGCCCGGCGTACAACGGGAACAGCGTCTCCCGGGAGCGGTCCATGAGCTGCGTGACCGTCCACGCCTGCCAGCCGATCCGGCTGTGCGTCGGATGCGTGCCCTCGTGCAGCCCCAGACTCAGCAGCCGTACCGCGACCAGCAGCAGCAGCGCGTACGCGAGACCGAACGCCAGCGTCGCCGGAACCAGCGCGAGCCCCGCACCGCGCAGCGCCGCGCCGAGCCCCGCGTCCGGGCTCACGAACACCCGGGCCACGAGCAGCGCCGCCACGGCCGCCAGCACCGGCAGCGCGCTCAGCGCGAACCCGGTCGCGCCGTACATCATCCGCCACGAGGTGCCCCGCTGCGGCCGGTCCTTGGGCCACGCCCGCTTCGCCTTGCCGAGCTTGACCGCGGGAGCCCCCGCCCAGCGCTGCCCGGTCGGGATCTGGCCCGTCACGGCGGAACCCGGAGCCACCTCGGCCCGCTTGCCCACCCGGGACCCCGGGAACAGGATGCTGCGCGTCCCGACCACGGCACCGGCGCCCACCTTCACCGCACCGATCTCCAGCCGGTCACCGTCCAGCCAGTACCCGGACAGGTCCACCTCCGACTCGACGGCGGCACCCCGGCCCATCTTCAGCAGGCCGGTGACCGGCGGCAGCGAGTGCAGATCCACGTCCTGCCCGATCCTGGCACCCAGCGCACGGGCGTACCGCTCCAGCCAGGACCCCGTCAGCGAGGTCGCACCGCTGAACGCGGCCAGCCGCTCGGCCGTCCACAACCGCAGATGGACACTCCCGCCGCGCGGATACCGGCCGGCCTTCACTCCGCGCAGCAGCAGCCGCGCACCGCCCGCGCCGACGGCGAGCCGTCCCGGCGGGCTGTAGAGGACGAGTGCGCCGGCACCCACCAGCCACCACGAGGCGCCGGGCGCCCACGGATAGGGGCCGAACCAGTGCAGCACGTTGCCGAGCGCGGCCAGCGCCACCGTCCAGCGCAGCCCGAGCAGGCAGAACAGCGGCACCAGCACGAGCAACTGGACCAGCTTGGCGCGCACCGGGACCGGCGCGACCACCCGCTCCGCGCCGTCGTCCTGCCCCGATCTCTCCAGATGCCGGGCCAGCTTGCGCAGCACCGGCTGCTGATAGATGTCGAGCACGGCCACGTTCGGATAGCGGGCGCGCAGCCGCGTCGTGAGCAGGGCGGCCGCGAGACTGCTGCCGCCGATCGCGAAGAAGTCGTCACCGGCCCCGCCGACCGGGATGCCGAGGACCTCGCTCCACTGCTCGGCGAGCCACGCCTCGGTGCCGTACAGCTCCTCCTTCGCGCCGCCGGCCTCCAGACCCTCCAGCGGCCAGGGCAGCGCGTTCCGGTCGACCTTGCCCGACGTCCGGGTCGGCAGGTCCTCCACCGGCGCGATCAGCGGAACCAGCGCGGCGGGCAGCTCGGCCCGCAGCTTCTCGACGGCGGCCGCGTGGTCCCAGCCCTCCTGGGTGACGACATAGCCGACGAGGAGCTGATTGCCGCCGCGCGCCGTGCGCACGGCCGCCGCGGCACCCGCGACACCGGGCAGCGCCTGGAGCGCCGCGTCCACCTCGCCGAGCTCGATCCGGCGCCCGCCGAGCTTGATCTGCTCGTCGGCCCGGCCGAGGAAGATCAGCCCCTCGGGCTCCGCCTTGACCAGGTCACCGCTGCGGTACGCCCGCTCCCAGCCCAGTGAGGCGAGCGGCGCGTACTTCTCGGCGTCCTTCTCCGGGTCCAGATAGCGGGCGAGTCCGACCCCGCCGATCACGAGCTGGCCACTGGCGCCCATCGGCACCGGCTCCCCGGCCTCGTCGACGACCGCGAGCTCCCAGCCGTTCAGCGGCAGCCCGATACGGATGGGCTCGTCGCCGGTCAGCAGCGCGGCACAGGCCACGACGGTCGCCTCGGTCGGCCCGTAGGTGTTCCACACCTCCCGGCCCTCGGTCACCAGGCGCTGGGTCAGCTCGGGCGGGCAGGCCTCGCCGCCGAAGATCAGCAGCCGGACCTCGTTGAGGGTCTCGGGCTCCCACAGCGCGGCGAGGGTCGGCACGGTGGAGACGACGGTGATCTCCTGCTCGACCAGCCAGGGGCCGAGATCGGCGCCGCTGCGCACCTGGGAGCGCGGCACGGGCACCAGGCAGGCCCCGTAACGCCAGGCCAGCCACATCTCCTCGCAGGAGGCGTCGAAGGCCACGGACAGGCCCGCCATGACCCGGTCGCCGGGGCCGATGGGCTCCTCGGCCAGGAACAGATCGGCCTCCGCGTCGACGAAGGCGGCGGCGCTGCGGTGGCTCACGGCGACGCCCTTGGGCTTGCCGGTGGAACCCGAGGTGAAGATGATCCACGCGTCGTGCTCGACGCCGGGCCGCCCCGCGGGGACCTCGGAGCGCCCGTTGACGGTCAGCTCGTGCCCGGCGCCGACGACGGCGCGCACACCGGCCTCGCCGAAGACCAGCTCGGCCCGCTCGTCGGGGTCCTCGGCGTCGACGGGGACGTAGGCGGCCCCGGCGGTGAGGACGGCGAGGATCGCCACGTACAGCTCGTTCGTGCCGGACGGGACCCGTACGCCGACCCGGTCGCCGAGGCCGACCCCGGCCTCCGCGAGCCGCGACCGCAGCACGTCCACCTCGGCGGCCAGGGCGCGGTAGGTGAGGGCGCGCCGGCCGTCGTCGAGAGCGGGCTCGTCCGGGTACGCCCGTACGGCGGCGTCGAGGATGTCGACGAGCGTGCGGGGCGAGGCGGCAGAGGCGGCGGAGAAGCGGGCCTGGTCACCGAACTCCGCACGCACCTCGTCGTCGGACAACGCGAGTGCGGGGCCTTGCTGGAGGGCTGCCATCGGGTCCTCACGTGTTGTTCCCGGATACTCCGGGGAGCCGGTGGGCCCGCAGGTACGCCTGGGGATATTCCGGTCCAGCTCCGAACAAGCCTGCAATTTTAGTACGACGCTAGCTTCGGACCTGCGGATCAGCGATGCGAGACCCTCCCGAGCGGCCCTTCCGACCCCCTCCTCCAGCGCTGTGACGTGGGAATATGTCAGCGTGACGAGATCTGCCCCACATCTTTCCGTGACGCCGTGAACACAGTGAGCGAGGGCCCCGGAAGTGGTGATCGGGGCCCTCGCCCGCCGTGCCCGGTGACGCGGGGCGGCGCTGTTCCTCGGTGCGGTCGCGGCGGGTCAGCCCGCGGCGCAGGAGACCGTCGGCCACGTCCACGTGCCGTTGGTCTGAACGGTGACGCCGAAGGTGTTGCCGCTGCCGTTGGGCTTGGCCGTCAGCACCTGGGCGCTGGGGTAGGTGGCCGTGGTGTTCCAGGTGGCGATGATCTTCTCGGGTGCGGGCACGTTCATCGTCACGGTCCAGTTGCTCGATCCGGTGACGGCGACGTTGAGGTTGTACCGGTCGCTCCACTGCTGTCCGGCGGACAGCGTCGCGGTGCACCCGCCGCCACCGCCGCCTGTGCCGCCGCCGTCCGGTGCCACGGCGCGGCCGGTCGCCGGGGAGATCATCCCGGCGCACAGGCCGCGCGAGGCCAGTCCCTGGGCGATGCGCGGGATCGCGGCGATCGTGTTGGCCGGCCAGTCGTGCATGAGGATGATCTGGCCGTTGGTGAGCCGGCCCGCCGCCTGCACGATCGCGTCGGTGCTCGCGCCGTTCCAGTCCTGCGAGTCCACGTCCCAGATGATCTCGGTCAGGCCGTACTTGGCCTCGACCGACTTCACCGTCGCGTTGGTCTCCCCGTACGGCGGCCGGAACAGTTTCGGCGTCCCGCCGCCGGCGGCGGCGATGGCCTGCTGGGTCCGGGAGATCTCGGAGTCGATCTGAGCCTGGCTCTGCTGGACGAGATGCGGGTGGGTGTAGCTGTGGTTGCCCACCCACATGCCGGCGTCGACCTGGGCCCGTACCTGGGCCGGGCTGGACGCCGCGTACTGGCCCTCGTTGAACATCGTGGCCCGCAGGCCGTTCTGCTTGAGGGTGTTGAGCAGGGTCGAGGTGGTGCTCGAGGGGCCGTCGTCGAAGGTGAGTCCGACGTATCCGTTGCAGGTGGCGGCCCGCGCCGGTCCGGTGCCGAGGGCGAGGGTGCCCGCGGCGGCCGTCGCCACGACGGCCAGTCCCGTGATCAGCGACCGCAACGGGCCGAGCCGTGCCGATCTGGTGCGCGATCTCATGCGAAGTGCTCCTTCGGCCTGGTGGGGGCGGGGGGTCAGCTCGTGCTGCAGGAGACCGTGGGCCAGGTCCAGTTGCCGTTGGGCTGGATGGTGACGCCGAAGGTGTTGCCGCTGCCGTTGGGTTTGGCCGTCAGGACCTGGGCGCTGGGGTAACTGGCGCTGATGTTCCAGGTCGAGAGGATCTTCGCCGGGGACGGCACGTTCATCGTCACGGTCCAGTTGCTGGAGCCGGTGACGGCGACGTTGAGGTTGTAGCGGTCGTTCCACTGCTGGCCGGCGGACAGGGCCGCCGCGCACCCGCCGGAGCCGCCGCCCCCGCCTCCGGACCCGCCGCCCGAGCCGCCTCCGGACCCGCCGCCCGATCCGGTGTCGCCCACCGTGATGTTGGAGTTGCCGCTGCTCTGATAGCCCTCGGTGGCGAGGATCATGTAGTAGTTGAAGCTGCCCAGGTTCATCCCGGCGCGGGCCCAGGCGTCGAAGTGGTTGCCGGTGGTGATGGTCCCGCCCGTGCGCTTCGACTGCCGGACGCTCCAGTACTGGTCGAAGGTGCGGGTGCCTTCGACGGAGGGCGCGTTGGTCCGCGTCGTCTTGTAGATGTCGTACGTGCCGCCGTCGGTGGTGACGGTGCCCTTGAACGTTTTCGTGGGCCGGTAGGTGCCCCAGTTGTCGACGATGTAGTACTCGACGAGCGGGTTGGACGTCCATCCGTAGAGCGACAGGTAGGCGTTGCCGGACGGGTTGAAGGTGCCCGAGTAGGTCACGGTCCTGCGTCCGCCGTTGCTCCAGCCCTTGCCGGCGACGAAGTTCCCGGTGTTGCTCCACGAGGTGCTGTAGTTGCCGCCGGAGCCCAGGTTCATGGACACCGTGCCGCTGCTGTCGGTCCAGAACGAGTAGTAGTACCCGTTGTTGGTGCCGGTCTGGTTCGACGTGACGACCGTGTCGGCCCGGGCGGTCCCGGGCAGGGTCATCGCGGCCACGGCGACCAGCAGCATGGTGCAGACACCGCTGATGAGCAGCCTGACGTTGCGGAACGTTCCCGGCCGACCGCTGCGGCGGCCCGGCGGATGTGCGGATGCGTCGGTCATGTGCGTGTTTCCTCCTCGTTCCCGTGAGGTGACGCGCTGCGAATGGCCCACAGTGTTGAACTGGCCCTGTCAAGTGTCAATACTTTCGACGTCCGATCCGAAACATTCGCGAGTGCTGGCAATGGTGAACGGCAGAGTTCGGGCAGCTCAAGTGGGTCGCCTGGGCGGTGTCCGGATGGCGGATCTCGGAGGGTGGCGCTGGAGAGATCGGCGAATGCTTTCGACTTCTCGAAAGGTTTCGAAATATTTCCCGATCGCGCTATCGGTCGGCGGACCATTCGGAAAGGGCTGGAGACGCGCCGTGCCGCGGTAAAGACTCCGGACATGCAAAAGACCCCACCGAAGTGGGGTCCCGCTGGTGTCCGAGGGGGGACTTGAACCCCCACGCCCGATAAAGGGCACTAGCACCTCAAGCTAGCGCGTCTGCCATTCCGCCACCCGGACAAGGTGTCTGTCGCGCGGGGTTTCCCTCGCGGCGACAGGTGAAACATTACCAGGCTTCCGAGGGTTCCCAGATCACCCCCCGTCCCGGCGTGACCCCCCGTCCCCGTGTGAGCGCCCCGTCCCGGCATGAACGCCGTGTGACGGGCCGGGGCCGCCCTTGGGCAGGAGGGCGGGTGGGAGAGAGGATGAGGGGGACCACCAGCGGCGACAGTGGGAGGAACCAGCGTGAGCGAGAGCGGCACGACCAGGAACGTCACGGGCGAGGACGAGGTCGTGGACCTCTGTCGTGAGCTGATCCGGATCGACACCAGCAACTACGGGGACCACTCGGGCCCGGGCGAGCGCGAGGCCGCGGAGTACGTCGCCGAGAAGCTCGCCGAGGTCGGCCTCGAACCGCGGATCTTCGAGTCGCACAAGGGCCGTGCCTCCACCGTGGCCCGTATCGAGGGCGAGGACCCCTCACGGCCCGCGCTCCTCATCCACGGCCACACCGACGTCGTCCCCGCCAACGCGGCGGACTGGACCCACCACCCCTTCTCGGGCGAGGTCGCCGACGGGATGGTCTGGGGCCGCGGCGCGGTCGACATGAAGGACATGGACGCCATGACGCTCGCCGTCGTACGGGAGCGGATGCGCACGGGCCGCAAGCCTCCGCGCGACATCGTCCTCGCCTTCCTCGCCGACGAGGAGGCCGGCGGTACGTTCGGCGCCCGGCACCTGGTGGACAAGCACCCGGACCTCTTCGAGGGCGTCACCGAGGCGATCGGCGAGGTGGGCGGATTCTCCTTCACGGTCAACGAGAAGCTGCGGCTGTACCTCGTCGAGACCGCGCAGAAGGGCATGCACTGGATGAAGCTGACCGTGGACGGCACCGCCGGGCACGGTTCGATGATCCACAAGGACAACGCGATCACGGAGCTGTCCGAGGCCGTCGGGCGGCTCGGCCGGCACAAGTTCCCGGTGCGGGTGACGAAGACCCTGCGGCACTTCCTCGACGAACTCGGCGACGCCCTGGGCACCGAGCTCGACCCCGAGAACATGGACGAGACGCTCGCCAAGCTCGGCGGTATCGCCAAGCTCATCGGCGCCTCGCTGCAGAACACCGCCAACCCGACCCAGTTGGGCGCCGGTTACAAGGTCAACGTGATTCCGGGGCAGGCCACCGCGCATGTCGACGGCCGCTATCTGCCGGGCTACGAGGAGGAGTTCCTCGCCGACCTCGACCGGGTCCTCGGTCCCCGGGTCAAGCGCGAGGACGTCCACGCGGACAAGGCGCTGGAGACCGGCTTCGACGGCGCCCTCGTCGACGCCATGCAGACCGCGCTCTCGGCCGAGGACCCCATCGCGCGCGCCGTGCCCTACATGCTCTCGGCCGGCACCGACGCCAAGTCCTTCGCCGATCTCGGCATCCGCTGCTTCGGCTTCGCCCCGCTGAAGCTGCCCCCTGAGCTGGACTTCGCGGGCATGTTCCACGGGGTCGACGAGCGGGTCCCGGTGGACGCTCTCCAGTTCGGCGTGCGAGTGCTGGACCGATTCATCGACGCCTCCTGACGTGCCGCCGGCGGCACGTCCCGCCCGGGCGTCGGCGGGCTGACCTGCCGAACCGCCCGGGAGGTGCGGGGTGTTGACGCCGGCATTCGACCGCGCGTGCGGAGATCGCCCGGGACGAGTGAATGCGACCATAAGCCCATAGCTCTACTACTCCCTCCTCGTTACAGGTGTTGCGATCCGCTGCTTTGGACCGCATTTGCCTACCAGGAGGAATAATGATCAAGAAGATCGTCGCCGCCGCTGCTGCCACGGGTGGTCTGGTTCTCGCGGGTGCGGGTCTGGCCGTCGCCGACTCGGGTGCCCAGGGAGCCGCTGTGCAGTCCCCGGGCGTCGCCTCCGGCAACGTCATCCAGGTGCCCGTCCACGTTCCGGTGAACGTCTGCGGCAACACGGTCTCCGTGATCGGGCTGCTGAACCCGGCCTTCGGCAACACCTGCTTCAACCACTGACATCGCGCCTCATCCCATGAGGGGGATCCCATGGGTCACCTCATGAGGGTCACTTCGTGAAGGTCTGAGCCCGTCGGCCCCGGAGTGCGCGCCATGCGCTCCGGGGCCGACCGGCTTCCCCGCGTACGTCACTGACGTGCGCGTGCTCTCGATGGTCCACGTCCCAAGGACTGTTGGTCCACGTCCCAGGACTGAAGGCAGGGATTTCAGCTATGCGACAGGTCACCCGCAAAGGCCTGATGACCGTGGCGGCGGCCGGTGGTGTCCTCGCGGTCACCAGCGTCTCCGCGCACGCCGACTCGGGCGCGTTCGGCGCCGCGTCGAACTCTCCCGGCGTGCTGTCGGGCAACACCGTGCAGGCGCCCGTGAACGTGCCGGTCAACGTCTGCGGCAACACGGTGAACGTGGTCGGGCTGCTCAACCCGGCGATGGGCAACACCTGTGTCAACCACGGCGGCGGAGGCGGTTCGTCCGCGGGCCGGGGACATCAGGGCGGTCATGGTGGTCACGGCGGACAGGGCGGTCACGCCGGCGGCGCGCAGGCCCGCGGCAGCGCCGCCCACTCGCCGGGCGTGGGCTCCGGCAACCACGTCCAGGCGCCGGTCGACGTCCCCCTGAACCTCTGCGGCAACAGCGTGAACGTCATCGGGATCGGCAACGCGGCGGCGGGCGACAGTTGCGCGAACGGCGCGGGCACGGGCGGCCACCAGCCCGGCCACCCTGGCCATCCCGGTCATCCGGGTCAGCCCGGCCACCCCGGTCACCCGGGTCAGCCCGGTCATCCTGGCCACCCCGGACATCCGGGTCACCCGGGTCAGCCGGGGCACCCTGGGCACGGCGGTGACTGTGACCACCCAGGTCACCCGGGGCACCCCGGACACCCGGGCGAGCCCGGTCACCCCGGTCACCCTGGCGAGCCGGGCCATCCTGGTCAGCCGGGTCACCCCGGAACCCCGGGTCACCCCGGAACCCCGGGTCACCCTGGCACCCCGGATCACCCTGCCAACCCCGGTACCCCTGGTCACCCGGGCAACCCCGGTGGCTCCGGTCACCCCGGCACCTCCACCCCGGGCGGTGGCAAGCACCGGGCCGGTGCCGTGCAGGTCGGTCAGACCGGCTCGGGGGCCGTCGTGCGGACGCCGGCCGTGGACGGAGGGGCCGAGCTGGCCCACACCGGCAGTGAGCTGCCGGTCGGAGCTGCCGTACCCGCAGCAGCCGCCGCGCTGCTGGCCGGCGCCGTGCTCTACCGCCGGGCGCGTGCCGCTGCGTGACGCGGCGACGTCGCGCGGCCGGAGAGATCGAGCGGTAGCGCGGCCGGAGAAGTTGCGATGATCACAGCGGGGAGCGGGGGCGGGGAGCAGGCGTGACCTCACGCGCGCAGGACTGATCGCTGCGCGGCACGGCTGCGACCGAGGCGCCCCGGCCTTCCCGGTGACGTGAGTGACCGTGCGGGCCTCGCGATGGCGGGGCCCGCACCGGTTCAGCGGCCTTGTGTCACCACGTGGCGCGTACCTGGCGGATGATCCGGCGGCGCAACCGCACTCTGCGGCTGCCGTCACGGAGCAGGCTCAGGCGGTCCAACTCCCAGTGTCCGTACTCGGCATGGTCCGTCAGCAGACGTGTCGTCTCCTTGCGGGAGACCCCGCGAGGTACGTACACGTCGACAAATTCGTATTCCGGCATCGCATCTATTGTGCGGGCAGAGGCCCAGTACGGATAGCGTCTGCACTATGTCTGATGCTGTGCAGCCCACCGCTGCCGAGGTACGCGCCGCCGCAGAGGCTGTCAAGACCGCACTCGACCGCCACCTCGCGGCGGTCGAGCGCAGGACGGGCGATGACGACCCGGACGTCTACGAGGCTTTCAACGAGCTCGCCGCGGCGGCCGAGGAGTACGACGAGCTCCTCTACGACCGTTACGACGAGGTCACGCCCTTCGAGATCCCCGGCGGTGACGACACGCTGCCTCCCTACACGGGGCCCGAGGAGCCGAACGCGCTGAGCGTGGTGATCCGCCGGGACTACGCGGTGGTGGAGCCCCAGCGGCTGCTCGCGCAGGCCCAGCGGGTGGAGGCGGTGGAGGAGGACGGCGCCACCGCCGACGAGGGCTTCGACGCGGCGGCCGGCACCGTTCACGGTGCGCTGGGGGTCCTCTTCGGAGAGTTCGAGCCCGACGAGATCGCCAGCCGGCACAAGGAGTTCGGGCTGGAGGAGGGCGACTCCACGCTGTGGGTGACCGCCGCCGACGAACCGGCCGAGCCGGGTGAATGGCTGGAGACGCCCTTCGAGTCGATCGACCCGCAGCGGGTGGTCTGCCGCTTCGACGTCAGCTCGGTCTTCGACGAGGAGTCGGACGACGACGATCTGGACGACGACCTCGGCTCCGGCGCGGACCTCGACTCCGAGGACCGCCTGGACGCGGATCGCTGACCCACCCCGGCACGCACGTGCCTCGCAAGTGGCGGCCACCGAACCTCGGTGGCCGCCACTCGCACGTTCATGGCCTGACAGGCACCCGGCCGCATGACTGCCCGGCTGCCGGCCGCCCGGTCCCGCGGTCGCCGCGCCTGACGGCCGCCCGGGCCCAGGGGCGCCGGCCTCAGGACTGCCCGGGTCCCAGGGCAGCCCGGCTCCGCAGCCGCCCGGCCTCAAGGTCGCCTGGGCCCGGTCGCTCGGCTTCAAGGTCGCTTGGGGCCCGCGGCCGCCCGGCGGCCCGACCAAGGCTGCCCGGCCCCACGGCTGCCGGCCGTGGTCCCCTGGACCTGCCCAAGGCGGCCCCGGCCCCCCGGCCCGGCCGGATCAGCCCCGCGATCAGGCCGACGTAGGTGTCTGCGCCTTCAGCAGGGCCTGGAGGCGGGTCGTGCGCGGCTTCTGAGGGACCTCGGCCACCGCGTGCGGCAGGGCCTGCTCCACTCCGTGCACGACGGAGAGGTGCCGCTCGGCCCGCCCGAAGGCCGTGTAGACCCACGGCCGGGTCAGGGACCCGGCGGCGTCACCGGGCAGCACCACGACCGCGGCCGGCCAGCGCAGCCCCACCGCCTGGTGCGCGGTGAGCGCCCAGCCGTGCCGCACGGTCTGCTCCACCCGGTCCTTCGGCACGACCACAGGGGTGCCCGAGCAGTCCAGGTGCAGTCCCTCGGCGTCGGCCCGCACCACCCGGCCCGGCAGTGAACGGCCCGGTGCGGGGGAGTGGACGATCCGGTCGCCCGGGTCGAACCCGCCGAAGCGGCCGGGACCGGGGTTCAGCCGCTCCTTGAGGGCGGTGTTCAGCGCGCGGGTGCCGACCGGGCCGCCGTGCCCCGGGGTGATGACCTGCGTCTGCTCGGCCGGCACGCCGATCGCACGCGGCACCGAGTCCGCGACGAGCTGAACCGTCCGGTGGACCGCCTCGCCCGCGTCACGCACCGGGACGATCACCACCTCCTTGCCGGGCGCCTCGACCTGGTTGAGCTCGCCGATGCCGATCCCGGATACCAGCTCGCCGATGGGCCCGGGATCGGGGGTCCGCGAGGCCACCTGCGGGCAGGCCCGCGCGGCGATCAGGTCCGCGAAGACCCGGCCGGGGCCCGCCGACCACAGCACACCCGGATCACCGCTCAGCACGAGCCGCGCCCCGTCCGGCAGCGACTCCGCGAGCATGGCCGCCGTCTCGACGTCGAGCTGCGGCGCGTCCAGGACGACCAGGACGTCCAGGTCCAGGGCACCGTCCGCGTCCCGGCCCGGGCCCTCGGCGCCGGAGAGCAGCCCGGCGACCGTGGCGGCGCCGGTCGCCTCGCCGCCCGTGGGGCGGTCCGCGGCGCCGTCCGCCGGCTCGTGCCGGGCCAGTCGGGCGGCGAAGTCGTCCCGTCCGCCGGAGGTGTGTGCGGCGGCCCAGCCGCGCAGTCCGAGCGCGCGGGCCGCGTGCAGCAGCGCCGCGACCTCGGCCCGCGAGGCCTCGCCGCCGGTGTGCAGCACCAGGCCGTGGGCGCCGCCCACGCGGATCAGCTCCCCCGCCGAGCGGGGTGCCGAGGCGGCCTCCCGCTCCCAGCCGGCGGCCGAACCGTCCTCCTTCGGCACCGAGTTCACCAGCCGGGCGAGTCCGTCGGCCAGGCTCTCCTCCGCGAGTGCGTACCGCTCCAGGCCGATCAGGATCCGCACCGGGCGCTCCTGCGGCTCCTCCGCGTCGTCGTCCGCGGCCGCCGCGGCCGGGGGAGCCGAGTCCAGCGCGTCCTGGAAGACCAGGGCCTCGCCCTCCGCGACGGCGCTCTGCACGGCCGTGTCCGGGTCGGGCACCGAGCGCTGGGAGAGCGCCGCGATCAGCGCCGGGGCGTCCAGAGCGGTGTGCCCGGCGACGGCGGCCTGCTCCAGCAGCCACACGGTCAGCGCCGTGCCACGGCGTTCGTCGTCCGGACCGCACTCGGCGCCGAGCAGCGCCCGCGCGAACCCGTCGGCCTGCTCGGGCCGCACCCCGGGCACCCGCAGCAACTGCCAGGGGTCCTCGCGGAGCCGGTCGTCCGCGCCCTCGCCCAGAACCGTGACGACCTGGGCCGCGAGCCCCTCGGGGGCGCCGGCCCCGGCCAGCACGGCACGGACGGCGGCGACGGCCTCCGGGGGCGCGCCCGGGGCCGGCGCGGTCGGCGCCGCGACCGGCTGAGGTCGCCGTACGGGCTCCGGGGCGGCCCGGCGCGGAGCCGGATCCGGCTCGCGGAAGGCCGTGGCCACGGGCTTCTCGCCGCTCTCCACGGCCCGTACCGCGGCGAGCAGGTCCGCGGCCGTGCCGCTGAGCTTGGTGCCGGCCTCGATGGGCGCCCGCTTCTCCGCCTTGCGCCGCTCGATCCGCTCCCGCTCCACCCGCTGGGCCGCGAGCTCGGCGGCCGCCTCGGACACCTGAGCGGCACCTTCGGCCGTCCCGGCCCCCTCGGCGCCCGTGCCCTCGCCTGTGTCCTCGCCTGTGTCCTCGCCCTCGCCCGTGCTCTCGTCGGCGGAGACGTCCCCGTCCCCGGAGGGCTCGGCCGCCCGGTCCACGCCCTCGCCCGTCGGCTCGGAGGCGCCGGCGGCCGACTCCGCGCCCGGCGTCCCCGGCTCCGCGTCCTGAGTGGTCTCGGGCTCCGTGCTCACAGCGTGCTCCAGTCGTGATCGGGATAGTGGTGCACCGGGGCCGACACGTCGTCGAGCGCCCGGCAGATCTCGTCAGGAAGACTAAGCGCCTCCACTGACAACGCGGCCGTGAGCTGCTGTGCGTTGCGCGCGCCGACGACGGGCGCGACGACCCCGGGCCGGTCGCGGACCCAGGCGAGCGCCACCTGCAGCGGGGTCACGGCGAGACCGTCCGCCGCGGTCGACACCGCCTCCACGACGCTGCTCGCCGTCTCGTCGAGATAGGGCGCCACGAAGGGCGCGAGGTGTTCGGACGCGCCCCGGGAGTCGGCCGGTGTCCCGGCCCGGTACTTGCCGGTGAGCACACCGCGCCCGAGCGGCGAGGAGGGCAGCAGGCCGATGCCCAGGTCGAGGGCGGCGGGCAGCACCTCACGCTCGATGCCGCGCTGCAGCAGGGAGTACTCCATCTGCGTACTGGCCAGCCGCGTGCGTATACCGGGTGCCGAGATCTGCCAGGTCGCGGCCTTGGCGAGCTGCCAGCCGCAGAAGTTGGACACGCCGGCGTAGCGCGCGCGGCCGCTGGCGACGGCCAGGTCGAGGGCCTGGAGGGTCTCGTCGAGCGGCGTGTGGGAGTCGTAGGCGTGCACGTGCCACACGTCCACGTAGTCGGTGCCCAGGCGGGCGAGCGAGGCGTCCAGGGCCGACAGGAGATGACTGCGCGAGCCGTCGAAGCGGCGGTCCGGCTCGCGCACGCTCCCCGCCTTCGTCGAGATGACCAGGTCACGGCGCGGGACGAGCCCTTCCATGAGCTGCCCGAGGAGATACTCCGCCTCCCCGTCGCCGTACACGTCCGCCGTGTCGACGAGGTTCCCGCCCGCTTCCCAGAACGTCTTCAAGAGGTCCGCGGCGTCATGCTCGTCGGTGTCCCGCCCCCACGTGAGGGTGCCGAGCCCGATCCGGGAAACACGCAGGCCGGTACGGCCGAGATGCCTCTGCTCCATGGACGCCGAGATTACTGTCCGGCACCGGCGGTGTGGGGGCCTGTGGACAACGGAAATCCGGCGGAAGGCCGCTCCCCGCCGGGGGCGCCCGCACGCTAGGGTCTCGGACACAAGGGACGTTACTGATCAGTAAGGGGATCGGCCATGCAGCTCGGCATCAATCTCGGCTACTGGGGCGCCGGAATGGACGCGGACAACCTCGCCGTCGCCCGGGAGGCCGACCGGCTCGGATACGCCGTCTGCTGGGCCGCCGAGGCCTACGGCTCCGACGCGGCCACCGTGCTGAGCTGGGTCGCCGCCCAGACCGAGCGGATCGACGTCGGTTCGGCCATCTTCCAGATCCCGGCGCGCCAGCCCGCGATGACCGCGATGACCGCCGCGACGCTGGACTCGCTGTCGGGCGGCCGCTTCCGCCTCGGCCTCGGCGTCTCGGGCCCGCAGGTCTCCGAGGGCTGGTACGGCGTCAAGTTCGACAAGCCGCTGGCCCGCACCCGCGAGTACGTGGAGATCGTGCGCAAGGCCATGACGCGCGAGCGGCTGTCGTACGAGGGCGAGCACTGGACCCTGCCGCTGCCCGGCGGCCCGGGCAAGCCGCTCAAGCTGACCGTGCACCCGGAGCGCGAGCACATCCCGCTGTACATCGCCGCGATCGGCCCGAAGAACCTGGAGCAGACCGGCGAGATCGCGGACGGCGCGCTGCTCATCTTCCCCTCGGCCGAACACATCGAGGACACCGCGCTCACCTACCTGCGCGCGGGCCGCGAGAAGGCCGGGAAGACGCTGGAAGGGTTCGACGTCTGCCCGACCCTGCCGCTCGCCGTCGGCGCCGACAAGGACGTCCCCGCGCTCGCCGACATGTTCCGCCCGTACACCGCCCTGTACGTCGGCGGCATGGGAAGCCGCAAGCAGAACTTCTACAACCAGCTCGCGCAGCGCATGGGCTACGAGAAGGAAGCCGCCGAGATCCAGGACAAGTACCTGTCCGGCGACAAGGAGGCCGCCGCGGCCGCCGTCCCGCACGCCCTGATCGACCAGACGACCCTGCTCGGCTCGGTCGACCGCATCGCCGACCGCATGAAGGCGTACGCCGCCGTCGGTGTCACCACGCTCACGCTGGCCCCCGCGGGCTTCACGCTGGAGGACCGGCTCGCCTCGCTGCGGGCCGGCACCGAGGCCCTGGAGCGGGCCGGACTCGCGTAACCCCGGCGGAATCGCCGCCGGGAGGTTTCTGCGGCCGTGGTGGGGGCTCGGGGGTCTTCCCCGCCACGGCCGTCACGGAGAACAACGCGCCGACGGTCCCTTGGTTACGCGTCCGGGGCCGCCGCGCCGTCCATCGTTCGGCCGATTTGTCGGACACATCGGTTGCCGGGCCCCGGACGACCCATTTGACTCGTTTTCTGCACAACTCTGCAGAGAGGGTGTCAACCATGCTGTCCGCCAAGAGCCTGTTCCAGGAAATCCTCGACAACGACGAGTCGTACCGCCTCTTCTGCTCCATCGCCGCGAGCGGCGAGTCGCAGGGCGGCTGGGAGAACGCCCGGATCGCCGCGCTGGTCCCGCCGGGCGAACGCGCCCTCGCCCCCAAGATCGCCCGGCACGGCGCCGACGAGGACAAGCACGGACGGATCTTCAACGCCCTCCTGAAGAAGCGCGGCCTCGAACCCGTCGAGGTGCCGTCCGACACCGACTACACGATGCTCCTGGAACGCCACGGCATCGGCCTCGCGCACGACAAGCTCAAGGGGGACCAGCCCCTCACCGTGCAGGACATCGTCACCTACCTGGCCCACAGCCGGGTCACCGAGCAGCGCGCCTCCGAGCAGATGGACCTGCTGCGCAAGCACTTCGCCGACCACCCCGACATCGGCCGTGCGGTACGGATGATCTCGGCCGACGAGGACAACCACCTCGCCTACTGCCACGAGGAACTGCTGCGCTTCGCCTACGCGGGACACGGCCGCGCCATCCAGCGGGCCCTGCGCGAGTGCGCGCTCGCCGAGATCCGCATCTACCGGGACGTCAGCCTCGCCGTGATGGCCCACATGGGCCGCCTCCTCGGCTGGTCCCGGGCCAAGGCGGCCGTCCTCGCCGCGGGCATCCACGCCGTGTACGCCTACGAGCGCGCCGCGGGCTGGCGCCGGATGGTCACCCTGGAGATGCCCGAGCGGCGCGGCGCCCTGAACGGCCCCGCCACCCCGGCACCGGAATTCGCCTGAACCGCGCGCGGAGCTACAGCCAGCCCCGCCGCTTGAACAACCGGTACAGCGCGAACTCCAGGACGACCATGCCCCCGATCACCGCCGGATACGACCACAGCCAGTGCAGCTCGGGCATGTGATCGAAGTTCATGCCGTAGATCCCCGCGATCATCGTGGGGACCGCGGCCATGGCCGCCCACGCCGAGATCTTCCGCATGTCGTCGTTCTGCCGCACGCTCATCTGCGCCAGATGCGCCGACAGGATGTCGGACACCAGCCGGTCCAGGCTCTCCACGGACTCGTTGACCCGCAGCAGGTGGTCGTTGACGTCGCGGAAGAAGGGCTGCGCCTCGCCGTCGACGAAGGGCACGTCCGCCGTCTTCAGGCCCGAGCCCGCGAGCCGGGCCAGCGGCATCGCCAGCGGCACGGTCGCCCGGCGGAACTCCTGGACCTGCCGCTTGAACGCGTAGATCCGCGAGGCGGTGTGCCGCGAGCCGCCGAGATGGGGCGAGAAGACCTCCGCCTCCAGCTCCTCCAGGTCGGTGCCGAGCTCGGTCGCCACGTCCAGATAGTGGTCCACGGTGGCGTCCGCGATCGAGTGGAGCACCGCCGTCGGCCCGTGCCGCAGCGTCTCCGGATCCGACTCCAGCCGCCGCCGGACCGCCTGCAGCGGCGACTCCTCACCGTGCCGCACGGTCACCACGAACGAGTCGCCCACGAAGACCATGACCTCGCCCGAGGTGACCGTGTCGCTCTGCGGCTCGTACGACACCGGCTTGAGGACCATGAACAGCGAGTCCTCGTACACCTCCAGCTTGGGGCGCTGATGGGCCTTGAGGGCGTCCTCGACCGCCAGCGGATGGAGCCCGAACTCCTGCGTGACCAGGTCGAACTCCTTCTCCGTCGGCTCGTGCAGGCCGATCCACACGAACGCGTGGCCCCCGGCACGGCACTGGGCCAGCGCCTCGGAGAGGTCGTCGGCGCCCTCGGTCCGGCGGCCGTCACGATAGATGGCGCAGTCGACGATCACGGTGCGCATTCTCCCGCCGTCATGGCCCCGCCGCACACCGGGGGCCGCTTTCCACTGGGCTCGCCGCACACCGGCGGCCGCTTTCCGCCGGTCCCGCCGGGCACCGGAGGCCGCTTTCCACAGGGCCCGCCGCCTTCCCGGGCCGTCCGTTTACGCTGGGCCGCATGCCCACCCTGATCCTCGTCCGGCACGGACGCTCCACCGCCAACACCGCGGGACTGCTCGCCGGCTGGACGCCCGGCGTCGCGCTCGACGAGCGCGGTACGCAGCAGGCCCAGGCCCTGCCCGGCCGGCTGGCCGGGCTGCCGATCGCCGAGGTCGTCACCAGCCCCCTCCAGCGCTGCCGGGAGACCGTCCAGCCGCTCCTCGAGGCCCGCCCCCAGGTCCCCGTGCACACCGAGGAGCGCATCGGGGAGGCCCACTACGGCGACTGGTCGGGCCGCAAGCTCGCCGAGCTCAAGGACGAGCCGCTGATGGACGTCGTCCAGGCGCATCCGTCCGCGGCCGCCTTCCCCGGTGGCGAATCGATGCGGGCCATGCAGCACCGCGCCGCCGAAGCGGTCCGCGAGTGGAACGCGCGCGTGGAGCGCGACCACGGCGGTGACGCGGTCTATCTCATGTGTTCGCACGGCGACATCATCAAGTCGCTCGTCGCCGACGCACTCGGACTTCATCTCGACCTCTTTCAGCGGATCTCTGTGGAACCGTGTTCCATCACAGCGATCCGTTACACCCGGCTAAGGCCCTTTCTCGTGCGTCTCGGGGACACCGGCGATCTCGCCTCCCTGGCCCCGCGCGAGGAAACCCCGGACGGCGACGCACCGGTCGGGGGCGGTGCGGGCGCACCGTGATCGTCGGCCGCAGTAGGGTGAAGCGGTCGAACCAGCACAGCAGTTGTCAACCCGTTCTCAGCCGACGCGGGCCGATGGCCGGCCGGCTCCCCTGCCGATTCAATGGAGACAGGACGTGTCCCGTCAGGTGTTCCTCTACGACCCCCCGGACCGCTTCGTGGCCGGTACGGTCGGGTTGCCCGGACGCCGTACCTTCTTCCTGCAGGCATCCTCCGGCCCCCGGGTGACGAGTGTGGCCCTGGAGAAGACCCAGGTCGCCGCGCTCGCCGAGCGCATGGACGAACTCCTGGACGAGGTCGTCCGGCGCACCGGAGGCAGCGCCCCGGTCCCGGCCATGGCCCCCACCGAGGTCTCCGACACCGCCCCCCTCGACACCCCCGTGGAGGAGGAGTTCCGCGTCGGCACCATGGCACTGGCCTGGGACGGCGAGGAACAGCGCATGATCGTCGAGGCGCAGGCCCTCGTGGAGGTCGAGGCGGAGTCCGACGAGGACCTCGCCGAGGCCGAGGAGCGGCTGCTCCAGGACGAGGAGAACGGGCCGCCCATGCTCCGCGTCCGGCTCACCGGAGCCCAGGCCCGCGCCTTCGCCAAACGGGCCCTCGACGTCGTCAACGCCGGCCGGCCCCCCTGCCCGCTGTGCAGCCTCCCGCTCGACCCGGAAGGACACGTATGTCCGCGCCAGAACGGATACCGCCGCGGAGCGTGACGACCGCCGAGCTGCTCGCCCGGGGCGAGCTGAAGGTACGCGGACGGATCCGCGAGGCCTCCAACGCGGTGCTCTACTGCTCCGTGTCCTACGAGGGCCATGAGGCCTTCTGCGTCTACAAGCCCGTCGCCGGGGAACGGCCGCTGTGGGACTTCCCCGACGGCACGCTCGCCCAGCGCGAGGTCGCCGCCTACGAGGTCTCCGAGGCGACCGGCTGGGGGCTCGTGCCCCCCACCGTGCTGCGCGACGGACCGTACGGCGAGGGCATGTGCCAGATGTGGATCGAGCCCTCCGCCACCGAGGACGGGGACGGGCTGCTCGCGCTCGTGCCGGGCGAGGAGCCCGCCGAGGGCTGGAAGGCCATCGGATTCGCCGAGGTCGGCGAGGGCGAGACGGCGCTGCTCGTGCACGCCGACGACGTCCGGCTGCGACGGCTCGCCGTCCTCGACGCCGTGATCAACAACGCCGACCGCAAGGGCGGCCATCTGCTGCCCGCGGAGGAGGGCCGCCTCTACGGCATCGACCACGGGGTCACCTTCAACGCCGAGAACAAGCTGCGCACCCTGCTGTGGGGATGGGCGGGCGAGCCGCTCACGGACGAGGCCCTCCAGGTCCTGGCCACCCTGCGCGAGGCCCTGGCCCCGGGCACACCCCTGGCCACCCGCCTGGCCGAACTCGTCACCCCGGCCGAGATCGAGGCCACCCGGGCGCGCGTCGAGGGCATGCTGGCCTCCGGAAGACACCCGGAGCCGAGCGGTGACTGGCCCGCGATCCCCTGGCCTCCGGTGTAGCGCGCCGCCGCGTCCGCACCGTACGACACGGTCCCACCGCCCTCGATCCATGCCCAGTTCGTATCCGGAAGTCCCGTCCGGTTACGCTCATGACATGTATGCCTGGCCCGCTTCTGAGGTCCCCGCCCTGCCTGGTGAGGGCCGCGACCTCCGGATCCACGACACCGCGACCGGTGGGCTCGTCACCCTTGCCCCCGGTCCCGTCGCCCGTATCTACGTGTGCGGCATCACGCCGTACGACGCCACCCACATGGGACACGCGGCGACCTACAACGCGTTCGACCTCGTGCAGCGCGTGTGGCTCGACACCAAGCGGCAGGTTCACTACGTCCAGAACGTGACGGACGTCGACGACCCGCTGCTGGAGCGGGCCGAGCGCGACGGCGTCGACTGGGTGGGACTCGCCGAGAAGGAGACCGCCCTCTTCCGCGAGGACATGACCGCCCTGCGGATGCTGCCGCCGCGCCACTACATAGGCGCCGTCGAGGCGATACCCGGCATCGTGCCGCTCGTCGAGCGGCTGCGGGACGCCGGAGCCGCCTACGAACTCGAAGGCGACGTGTACTTCTCCGTCGAGGCCGACCCCGACTTCGGCAAGGTGTCCAACCTGGACGCCGCCACGATGCGCCTGCTCTCCGCCGAACGCGGCGGCGACCCGGACCGGCCCGGCAAGAAGAACCCCCTCGACCCGATGCTGTGGATGGCCGCCCGCGAGGGCGAGCCGAGCTGGGACGGCGGCTCACTGGGCCGCGGCCGTCCCGGCTGGCACATCGAGTGCGTCGCCATCGCCCTCGACCACCTCGGCATGGGCTTCGACGTCCAGGGCGGCGGCTCCGACCTCGCCTTCCCGCACCACGAGATGGGCGCCTCGCACGCCCAGGTGCTGACCGGCGAGTTCCCCATGGCCAAGGCGTACGTCCACGCCGGCATGGTTGCCCTGGACGGCGAGAAGATGTCGAAGTCCAAGGGAAACCTCGTCTTCGTGTCCCGGCTGCGGCGTGACGGGGTCGACCCCGCCGCCATCCGGCTGGCGCTGCTCGCGCACCACTACCGGTCCGACTGGGAGTGGACGGACGCCGTCCTGGAGGAGGCCGTCGCGCGCCTGGAGGACTGGCGGGCCGCGGTGTCGCGTCCCGACGGGCCGTCCGCCGACGCGCTCGTCGAGGAGATCCGCGCCGCGCTCTCCGAGGACCTCGACGCACCGGCCGCGCTCGCCGCGGTCGACCGCTGGGCCGCGCTCCAGCACGAGACGGGCGGCACGGACGAGGGCGCCCCCGGCGTCGTCTCGCGGGCCGTCGACGCCCTTCTCGGCGTCGCGCTGTAGAACCCCTGTCCTGCCGCGCTCCCACGAGCGCGGCGGGACACCCGAGTGCCGGGCGGAGATCCTCCGCCCGGCACTCTTCGTGTTCCTGGAGCCCCGCGCCTACCTGGTCACGATGACGGACTGGAGGGCGCCGGTACCGGTGTCGTAGATCCCGTGGACCTGCTGCCCGAAGGCGAAGGCCCTCTGGACCACGTCATGGGTGACGGGGTCGGGGTGCACGAGGCGGCGCCAGCCGTTGTCGATGAACAGGTACAGCGCCCGCGGCTGGCCCGGGAGCGGGGTCACGACGTCCTGGAAGTGCTGGGCCGTGCCGATGGCCAGCGCCCGGGCCTCGACGGCGCTCGGCAGGATCATCGGCTCACCCTGCTGGATCTGCTGGATCTGCTGGATCTGCTGGCTCTGGTGCTGCTGCCCGCCGAGCTGCTGGAGCAGTTGCTGGAACGGCTGCTGCCGGCCGAGCTGCTGGAGCTGCTGCTGCAGGTGCTGCGGAACCTGCTGCCCGATCTCGTGCCGGTCGAAGGGCTGCTGGAACTGCTGCCCCGTCTGCGTCTGATCGGCCGGCATCTGCTGACCGATGGGCATCTGCTGGCCGATGCCCATCTGCTGCCCGAACGGCGTCTGCTGCCCGAACGGCTGCTGTTGGGCGATGCCCTGCTGCTGGTACGGCGACGTGCTCGGGTACTGCTGCTGGTAGGGCGACGTGCTCGGGTACTGCTGCTGTCCCTGCTGCCCTTGCTGGCTCATCTGCGGGATCACGCTCATGCGGGGGTGCCACCTTCCATCCGTGGTTGGTTGCGTTCCGTCCCGGTCCGGTGGGACCACGTCCTCAGCCCGTGACGACCAGGCCGACGATCTCGTCGTCCGAGAACCAGACCCGTACATCGGGCCGTCCCGCCGCGAAGGCGGCGTGCACCGCCTGCCGGATCTCGGCGGACGGCCGGTCGAGGTTGCGCCAGGCGCCGGACACGTACAGCCGGAGCCTCGGCGGGAGTTCGTGCGGATACGGCAGCAGCTCGTCCCAGTACCGCTCGGCGCGGCCCGAGCCGACCGCCTCCGGCAGCAGCCGGGTCACCGCCGCCTTGATGTCGGGCCGGCTGCCGATCCGCTGGGACGCGGGCCGGCCCGGCGCGTCCTGCTGCGGGGAACCCGTGCCCCGCAGCAGGACGCGCGCACGTTCCGAGGACATCGGTGGCCGGCCCGCGGCCTTGAGCATGCCCTGCAGCGCGGCCAGGGCGCCGACCACCACCGGGGAGGCGGAAGACGTCCCCGAGAACGTGTCCGTGTACCAGGTGATCTCCTCGGCCCCGCCCTGCAGATCGCCGGGCCGGTCCCAGAAGCCACCGGTGGTCGTGACCTCGCGTCCCCAGCCCTGGGCGTCCACGCGGGCGCCGTAGTTGGAGAACGCGAGCCGTGAACGGTCCGGCCCGTGGTCGCGGCCGTGGGTGCCGGGCGGCGGCGCGCCCGCGCCGACCAGGATCGCCCCGGAGGACGGGTTGGAGGGGTTGAAGGGATTGCGCCACCACTCGGGGAACTCCGCCGGCCGGCGTTCGTAGAGCGCGTCGTCCAGCGACTCGCCGCCGTTGCCGGCGGCCGCCACCACGAGGATGCCCCGGGAGGTCGCGTCCTGGATGGCCGCGAAGTCGTCGGGCCACCACTCCAGCGTGATGTAGCCCTCCTGGCTGTCGCGCTCCTCGAAGTCGAACCGGGGCCCCGGAGCGTGCAGTTCGACGAGGACGATGTCGCCGGGGCCCAGCCGCTCCGCCGCCGCGTGGATCGCCGCGGCCGTCCCGATGCCCCGGAACGACGCGGCCGCCGTCACGGCCTCCGGCGCGATGCCGGTGATCCCGTGCTCGTTGCGGTCCCCGCCGATCACGCCGATGACCGCGGTGCCGTGGTTGCGCCAGGCGAGGTCCGTGTGCGGCGTGCCCACGACCACCCCGGCGAGCTTCGACGCCAGGTCCTCGTGCCCGAGCTGCCAGGCACCCTCGACGTCGATCACCGTGACGCCCCGGCCCGCACCGCCCGGCCGCTGCCACGCCCAGTACGCGTCGACGCCCTCGGGTGCCGGGCGCAGGTAGCCCTGCCTGCTGGTGAAGTCGGGGGTGACCGGCGCCCCCTCCTTCAGCCGCCGGCCCTCGTCGGCGCTCCGGCCGGTCCACGCCGCCGGTTCCGGTGCCGCGGGAACGGCACCGGGCTTCACGTACGCCGCGTCGATGCCCGGCAGCGCGGCGATCCGGGCCCGCAGCTCCTGGGCGCGGCTGCGCGCGCCGCGCAGCCGGTAGAACAGCGCGAGGTCGGGCCCGCTGCCGGTGCCCGCCTCCGTGGACTGCCGGAGCCGGTCCTCGCTGCCGAACAGCGGCTCCAGGACGAGCTGTTCGTCGCTGAGGAACATGTCGAGGGCGGAGACGTCGGCGCCCGCCGCCGACCGCACGCCCTCGGCCCCGGCGCGCAGCCTGGCCTCCGGACGGGCGACGACGATCAGCTCCTGCTCGGCTCCTCGGTAGGTGAATCCGGCTCCGTCGGGCCCCGGCCCGGTCGTTCCCGGGCCTCGCGCCGGCTGTACCTGGTCGGTCATCGCGTACCGCTCCCTTCGATCCCTGGGGTGCCGGTCCCTGCGTGTGCCGTACGCCGCACAACCTGGCACGCCCCCGGCATCCCGTCCACCCCGAATTCGCCAACTTGGTTTGGGAACAAGTTGAATTGGGCAACGTGTGCAATCCGTCCTGAAACAGATGTCACGCCGCATTCACGCCAAAGGCCAAGGAGGCGGATGGGGTGTGGTGGGACGGCAGCGGCGTCCGGACACGCGGAAGGGGCGGTACGCGCGTGACGCGTACCGCCCCTTCCCGGCCCGTCGGGCCGTGTCCTCGATCCCCGCGGCTCGGCCGGGAGTTCAGCTCTCGGAGGAGTCCGTCCCGTCCGAGGTGTCCGGCGTGTCACCGGACCCGGGCCCGGATCCCGGCGTGCCGGGCGTGTCCGAAGGGCCCGGGGAGTCCTCGGAGCCCGGTGCGCGGTCCTGCGCGTCCGCGCCGGCGCCGTCGTCCGTCGCCTTCAGCGGTTCCCCGGCCCCGGTGTCCTGTCCGGCCTCCGACTCCGGGCGCTGGGGCAGCGGTGGCCGGGAGCGGCCGCCGGGGGTGTCACGGAGGTACGAGGCCGGCTCGCCGCTCTCCGTCGCGTGGCCCGGAGAACCGGCCGTCGGTCCGCCGCCGTCCCTGCGGCGCAGATAACGCTCGAACTCGCGGGCGATGGCCTCGCCGGACGCCTCCGGCAGCTCGGCGGTGTCCCGGGCCTCCTCCAGCGTCTGCACGTACTCGGCGACCTCACTGTCCTCGGCGGCGAGCTGGTCGACGCCGAGCTGCCAGGCCCGCGCGTCCTCGGGCAGCTCGCCCAGCGGGATGCGCAGGTCGATGAGGTCTTCCAGACGGTTCAGCAGCGCCAGCGTCGCCTTCGGGTTGGGCGGCTGAGACACGTAGTGCGGTACGGCCGCCCACAGGGACACGGCGGGTACGCCCGCGTGCGTGCACGCCTCCTGGAGGATGCCGACGATGCCCGTGGGGCCCTCGTACTTGGTCTCCTCCAGATCCATCGTGCGGGCCAGGTCGGAGTCCGAGGTGACACCGCTGACCGGCACCGGACGGGTGTGCGGGGTGTCGCCGAGCAGCGCGCCCAGGATCACCACCAGCTCCACGCCCAGTTCGTGCGCGAAGCCGAGCAGTTCGTTGCAGAACGAGCGCCAGCGCATCGACGGCTCGATGCCCCGGACCAGCACCAGGTCGCGCGGCTTCTCGCCGCCGATCCGGACCACCGACAGACGCGTGGTCGGCCAGGTGATCTTGCGTACGCCACCGTCCAGGAACACGGTGGGGCGGTTCACCTGGAAGTCGTAGTAGTCCTCGGCGTCCAGCGCCGCGAACACCTCGCCCTTCCATTCCCGGTCCAGGTGCGCGACCGCGGCGGAGGCGGCGTCGCCGGCGTCGTTCCAGCCCTCGAACGCGGCCACCATGACTGGGTCGATCAGCTCGGGAACCCCCTCCAGCTCGATCACCCAGCGCCTCCTTCCGATCTGCCCTCGCGTACGCCTCAACCTTACGGCGTGCCGAGGGGACCTCCGCAGCCCCCTTGCACGGGGGAGTGAACGGATCACTGCCCCGTCGAAGGCCCGGAAACACGCGAGCCCGCCACCGCGCCGCACCCGCCCGTCCGGGCCGCCGCCCGCCAACTCGTCCGCCCGCCATCGGCGTTGCCGTGCGGGAGACGGCCTCGGAGCACGCGGGCGCCCACCACAGGGGTGAGGGGCGGCACCCCCCGTGGGAGCCGCCCCTCACCCGTCCGTGGAGGCCTACTTGCCGTCGAGCAGGTCCTGCACCCTGCCGCGGACCTCGTCCGTGGCCAGACCCCGGATCGTCAGCGTCGTACGGCGGCGCAGCACGTCGTCCGCCGTCTCGGCCCACTCGTTGTCCCGGGCGTAGACGACCTGTGCCCAGATCTCCGGTGCGTCGGGGTGGACGCGCTCGCCGAGCGCCGGGTTCTCGTTCGCCAGCCGGGCGATGTCGAAGGCCAGCGAGCCGTAGTGGGTGGCGAGGTGCCGGGCCGTGTCGGCGGCCATGCGCGGACCGGGCGCGGGACCGTCCACCAGCAGGCGGTGGGCGACCGCGCGCGGGTTGGCGACACCCGGGAGCGGCAGCTTGCGCGGCAGCTCCGAGATCGGCTCGAAGTCCTCGCCGAGCGGCCGGCCCGGCAGCGCCTCCAGCTTCTTCATGACGGTCCGGCCGATGTGCCGGAAGGTGGTCCACTTGCCGCCCGCGACGGACAGCATGCCGCCGCGGCCCTCCGTGACGACCGTCTCGCGCTTGGCCTTCGACGTGTCGCCGGGACCGCCCGGCAGCACCCGCAGGCCCGCGAAGGAGTAGGTGATCAGGTCGCGCGAGAGCTGCTGGTCGCGGATGGAGAACGCGGCCTCGTCGAGTATCTGCGCCGTGTCCTTCTCGGTGACCGCGACGTCCGCCGGGTCGCCCTCGTACTCCTCGTCGGTGGTGCCGAGCAGCAGCATGTCCTCCCAGGGGAGGGCGAAGGTGATGCGGTACTTGTCGATCGGGGTGGCCAGCGCGGCCTTCCACGGAGAGGTGCGCTTGAGGACCAGGTGCGCGCCCTTGGACAGCCGGATCGACGGCGCCGCGTTCGGGTCCTCCAGCTTGCGCAGGTGGTCGACCCACGGGCCGGTCGCGTTCAGCACGAGACGGGCGTTCACGCCGAACTCGTCGCCGGACAGCCGGTCCCGCAGCTCCGCGCCCGTCACCCGGCCCCGGGTGAAGCGCAGGCCCGTGACCTCGGCGTGGTTCAGGACCGCGGCCCCCGACTCGACGGCGGCGCGGACCGTCATGAGGGCCATGCGGGAGTCGTTCATCTGGTCGTCGCCGTACACGGCCACGGCCTTGAGGTTGTCGGTGCGCAGCTCGGGCACGTCCTGCGCGGCCTTGGAGGGGCTGAGCAGGTGTCCGACGCCGTCACCGAACGCCGACAGCGCGGAGTAGGCGAAGACGCCCGCCCCGAGCTTCGCCGCGCCGTGCGGCCCGCCCTTGTACACGGGGAGGTAGAACGTGAGCGGATTCGCCAGGTGGGGTGCCACCTGGCGGGAGACCGCACGGCGCTCGAAGTGGTTCTCCGCCACCAGCTTCACCGCGCCGGTCTGCAGGTAGCGCAGCCCGCCGTGGAGGAGCTTGGAGGACGCGGAGGAGGTGGCGCCGGCGAAGTCGCCGGCGTCGACCAGAGCCACCCGCAGCCCGGACTGCGCGGCGTGCCAGGCGGTGGAGATGCCCAGGATGCCGCCGCCGATGACGAGAAGGTCGTACGTCGCCTTGGAGAGCTGCTCCCGGGTCTCGGCGCGGCTCGGGTTGGAGCCGGAGGCCGGGTGCGTACCGAGGGCAGGCACGGACTGCAGGGTGGACTGGCTGGTCATTGCGGGTTCTTACTCCTCGTCAGTTCTCGTCTTCGATCCAGCCCATGGTCCGCTCGACGGCCTTGAGCCAGCTCTTGTACTCACGGTCGCGGACGTCCGCGGCCATGTTGGGGGTCCATTCCGCGGCCCGGCGCCAGTTGGCGCGCAGGTCCTCGGTGTTGGTCCAGAAGCCGACGGCCAGACCGGCGGCGTAGGCGGCGCCGAGGCAGGTGGTCTCGGCGACCATCGGGCGCACCACGGGGGCGTCCAGGACGTCGGCCAGGGTCTGCATCAGCAGGTTGTTGGAGGTCATGCCGCCGTCGACCTTGAGCGCCGTGAGCTCGACGCCGGAGTCCTTGGTCATGGCGTCACTGATCTCACGGGTCTGCCAGGCGGTGGCCTCCAGGACGGCGCGCGCGATGTGCGCCTTGGTGACGTACCGGGTCAGGCCGGCGATCACACCGCGGGCGTCGGGACGCCAGTACGGGGCGAACAGACCGGAGAAGGCCGGCACGAAGTAGGCGCCGCCGTTGTCCTCGACCGAGGACGCGAGGGTCTCGATCTCGGCGGCGGACTGGATCAGGCCCATCTGGTCGCGCATCCACTGCACCAGCGAGCCGGTGACGGCGATGGAGCCTTCCAGGGCGTAGACCGGATCCTGGTCGCCGATCCGGTAGCCGACCGTGGTCAGCAGGCCCGAGTACGAGTTGATGATCTTGTCACCGGTGTTCATCAGCATGAACGTGCCGGTGCCGTACGTGGACTTGGCCTCGCCCTCGGCGAAACAGGTCTGGCCGAACAGGGCCGCCTGCTGGTCGCCGAGCGCGGAGGCGACCGGGATGCCGCCGAGCAGCTCGCCGAGCGGGCCGCCGGTGACCTCCCCGTACACCTCGGCGGAGGAGCGGATCTCCGGCAGCATCGCCAGCGGGACGCCGATCGACTCGGCGATCTTCTCGTCCCAGGCCAGGGTGTGCAGGTTCATCAGCATGGTGCGCGAGGCGTTGGTGACGTCGGTGACGTGCTTGCCGCCGTCGGGACCACCGGTCAGGTTCCAGATGACCCAGGTGTCCATCGTGCCGAAGAGGATGTCCCCGGCCTCGGCGCGCTCGCGCAGGCCCTCGACGTTGTCGAGCAGCCAGCGCGCCTTCGGGCCGGCGAAGTACGACGCGAGGGGCAGGCCGGTCTCGCGGCGGAAGCGGTCCTGGCCGACGTTGCGGCCGAGTTCCTTGCACAGCGCGTCGGTGCGGGTGTCCTGCCAGACGAGCGCGTTGTGGACGGGCTCACCGGTGTTCTTGTCCCACAGCAGCGTGGTCTCGCGCTGGTTGGTGATGCCGATGGCCTTGATGTCGTCACGGGTGATGCCGGCCTTCGAGATGGCCCCGGCGACGACCTCCTGGACGTTGGTCCAGATCTCGGCGGCGTCGTGCTCGACCCAGCCCGGCTTCGGGAAGATCTGCTCGTGCTCCTTCTGGTCGACGGAGACGATGCGTCCGTCGCGGTCGAAGACGATGCAGCGCGACGAGGTGGTGCCCTGGTCGATGGCGGCGATGAAGGGGCCGGCGGTGTGTGCGTCGGTCACGGTGTGCTCCTGGTTTCCGTGGGAGAGGGGCTGTATACGGCGCGGTGCTTCAAAGCGGTGCTGTGCGGCTCATGGTGCATGGGGCGCGGCTTCCAAGCGTGCTGGAGCGGGGGCTCCTAGGCGAAGGCGACGTTGTATATGCCTGCCGCGATCGCGCCGCCGATGAGCGGGCCGACGACCGGGATCCAGGCGTAGCTCCAGTCGGAACCACCCTTGTTGGGCAGGGGGAGCAGGGCGTGCACGATGCGCGGACCGAGGTCACGGGCCGGGTTGATCGCGTAGCCGGTGGGGCCACCGAGGGAGAGACCGATGCTCACCACCACGAAGGAGGTGATCAGGGCGCCGAGGACGCCGAGGCCGTCGCCGTTGTTGTTCAGTCCCTGCGTGAGGATCGCGAGGATCAGCACGACGGTCCCGATGATCTCGGTGGCGAGGTTCTGCACGGCGTTGCGGATCTCGGGGCCGGTGGAGAAGACGCCGAGCACCGGGCCGGCGGCCGCCTCCTCGGCCTCGACGGCCTTCGCGACCTTCTCCTCGGGAACCCCGACGATCTCGCTGTCGGTGAGGTGCGCGAGGAACTGGCCGTAGTAGGCCACCCAGACCAGTACCGCGCCGATCATGGCGCCGAGAAGCTGCCCGCCCCAGTAGGTGGCGAGGTTGCTGTAGTCGTCGTCCTTGATCGCGAGGGCGAGGCTCACGGCCGGGTTGAGGTGCGCGCCCGAGAGCGGCGCCGAGATGTAGACCGCGGTCATGACCGCGAAGCCCCACCCGAAGGCGATGGCCAGCCATCCGGCGGCTCGCGCCTTGGAGGCCTTCAGCGTGACGGCGGCGCACACGCCACCGCCGAGCAGGATGAGAACGGCGGTACCGATGGTCTCGCCGATGAAGATGTCGGAGCTGGACACCCGCGACTCCTTTGTCCTTCGTCCAGGGGAAGCCGAACCCCGGGTCCCACCGGTGGTTCGTGCTCTCGGGGAGTGAGAGCGATGTCGGCCCTGGCATTGGCACACCCTAACGCTTATTGCCGGTAGGTGTTCGACAATGCCGACCGATGGACGGGAGTCTTGCTCTCGCTTCGTCGACTCGTCAAGGGTTCGGTTATCGAAAGCGCGATCGTTATTGATTGCTGTGTGCTATCGATGCGTCGCCGCACGTCGCAGGGCATGCGAAAGAGGCCGGGAAGCATTCCGCTTCCCGGCCTCGAACCCAGCTGACCCCGGCCCTCACCCGGTACGAAAACGGGACCGAGGTGTGTGAAAAAGACCGCCGCGCGACGGACGCGTCAGCACCGCCGGCCGGGCGTGCCCACACAGGGGCCGCCCCGAGGGCGCTGTACGCGCCGGTACGGCCCCGCGAACGCCGTTCGCGTCAGAACCGCCCCGCGCCCAGGTCGCGCGACACCGCGCGGGCGCAGTCGCGTACCGCGGCGATCAGCTCCGGACGCAGCTCACCGTCCTTGCACACCCGCTCCACGGCCCCGGTGATGCCCACCGCGCCGACCGGCATGCGCCGCCGGTTGTGGATCGGGGCGGCGACCGAGGCGACACCCGTCCACGTCTCCTCGACGTCCTCCGCGTACCCCCGCGCGCGGGTCACGTCGAGAACGACCTCGAAGTCGTCCAATTCGCTGATCGTCCGCGGGGTGAACGGCTTGCGCTCGACCTCCAGAACCTCGCTGTGCGCCACCGGGTCGTAGGCGGACAGCACCTTGCCCAGGGCCGTGGAGTGCAGCGGCTGCATCGCCCCCACCTCCAGCACCTGGCGGCTGTCGTCGGGCCGGAAGACGTGGTGCACGATCAGCACGCCCTGCTGGTGCAGCACGCCCAGATAGACGCTCTCGCCGCTGGAGCGCGCCAGGTCGTCCGTCCACACCAGGGCGCGCGCCCGCAGTTCGTGCACGTCGAGATACGTGGTGCCCAGCCGCAGCAGCTCGGCGCCGAGCTGATAGCGCCCCGAGGCCGAGTCCTGCTCGACGAACCCCTCCTGCTGGAGGGTGCGCAGGATGCCATGGGCCGTACCCTTGGCCAGGCCGAGCGAGGAGGCGATGTCCGACAGGCCGAGCTGTCGCTCGCCGCCCGCGAGCAGCCGCAGCATCGCCGCTGCCCGTTCGAGCGACTGGATGTTCCGTGCCATCGCCGTGCTGCCTCCGTCCCCTTCGACCGTCGGCGCGACTGCCCGCAGCCGTTCGGCAATGTCGAACACTACCGGTCGTCACCGAGCTCCCGCCAATGGGTCGTCGCCCCGCGTTCCGACCGTCTCCACACCGCCGTCACCCACGCCACGCCCGTCCGCCTCGTGGACGCCCATGCCTCATCCGCGGTGCTCCGGGCTACCCTGACGGCGTGCGCCTTCCATGGGAAGCGCAAAGCCGACAGCCGTCGCACTCCAGGGAGCACCTTCATGGCCTCGTTGCCGAACCCGTCCCTTTCGTCCGGTCTTTCCGAAGGCCGTGAGCGAACCGACGCACTCCGAGAAGCGCTCGCCACCCGTGTCGTGGTGGCCGACGGCGCGATGGGCACGATGCTTCAGGCGCAGGACCCGACCCTCGAGGACTTCGAGAACCTCGAAGGCTGCAACGAGATCCTCAACATCACCCGCCCCGACATCGTGCGCTCCGTCCACGAGGCCTACTTCGAGGTCGGCGTCGACTGCGTCGAGACGAACACCTTCGGTGCGAACCACTCCGCCATGGCCGAGTACGACATCGCGGACCGCGTGCACGAACTCTCCGAGGCCGGCGCCAGGATCGCCCGCGAGGTCGCCGACGCGTTCGGCGCCCGCGACGGCCGCCAGCGCTGGGTCCTGGGCTCCATCGGCCCCGGCACCAAGCTGCCGACCCTCGGCCACGTCTCCTACGGCACCCTGCGCGACGGCTTCCAGGCCAACGCCGAGGGCCTGCTCGCCGGCGGCGCCGACGCCCTGATCGTCGAGACCACCCAGGACCTGCTCCAGACGAAGTCCTCCGTCCTCGGCGCGCACCGCGCCATGGAGGCCACCGGCGTCCGCGTGCCCCTGCTGGTCTCGATGGCCTTCGAGACCACCGGCACCATGCTCCTCGGCTCCGAGATCGGCGCCGCGCTGACCGCGCTGGAACCGCTCGGCATCGACATGATCGGCCTGAACTGCTCGACCGGCCCCGCCGAGATGAGCGAGCACCTGCGCTACCTCACCCGGCACTCCCGCATCCCCCTGCTGTGCATGCCGAACGCCGGCCTGCCGGTCCTGACGAAGGACGGCGCCCACTTCCCGCTGGACGCCGAGGGACTCGCCGACGCCCAGGAGAACTTCGTACGGGACTACGGCCTCTCCCTGATCGGCGGCTGCTGCGGCACCACCCCCGAGCACCTGCGCCAGGTGGTCGAGCGGGTCAACGGCCTCACGCCCGTCGAGCGCAACCCGCGGCCCGAGCCCGGCGCCGCCTCCCTCTACCAGACGGTCTCCTTCCGCCAGGACACCGCCTACATGGCGATCGGCGAGCGCACCAACGCCAACGGGTCGAAGAAGTTCCGCGAGGCCATGCTGGAAGCCCGCTGGGACGACTGCGTCGAGATGGCCCGCGACCAGATCCGCGAGGGCGCGCACATGCTCGACCTGTGCGTCGACTACGTCGGCCGCGACGGTGTCGCCGACATGGACGAACTCGCCGGCCGCTTCGCCACCGCCTCCACCCTGCCCATCGTGCTGGACTCCACCGAGGTCGACGTCCTGCGCGCCGGCCTGGAGCGCCTGGGCGGCCGGGCGGTCCTCAACTCGGTCAACTACGAGGACGGCGACGGACCCGAGTCCCGCTTCGCCAAGGTGACCCGGCTCGCCCGCGAGCACGGCGCCGCGCTCATCGCCCTGACCATCGACGAGGAGGGCCAGGCCCGCACGGTGGAGACCAAGGTCGCCATCGCCGAACGGCTCATCGAGGACCTCACCACCAACTGGGGCATCCACGAGTCCGACATCCTCATCGACTGCCTGACCTTCACGATCTGTACGGGCCAGGAGGAGTCCCGCAAGGACGGCATCGCGACCATCGAGGCCATCCGCGAGCTCAAGCGCCGCCGCCCCGACGTCCAGACCACGCTCGGCCTGTCCAACATCTCCTTCGGCCTCAACCCGGCCGCCCGCATCCTCCTCAACTCCGTCTTCCTCGACGAATGCGTCAAGGCCGGCCTGGACTCGGCGATCGTGCACGCCTCCAAGATCCTGCCGATCGCCCGCTTCAGCGAGGAGGAGGTCACCACCGCCCTCGACCTCATCCACGACCGGCGCGCCGAGGGCTACGACCCGCTGCAGAAGCTCATGGCCCTGTTCGAGGGCGCCACCACCAAGTCCCTCAAGGCGGGCAAGGCCGAGGAACTGGCCGCCCTCCCGCTGGACGAGCGCCTGAAGCGCCGGATCATCGACGGCGAGAAGAACGGCCTGGAGGCCGACCTCGCCGCCGCCCTCGAGGACCGCCCCGCCCTCGACATCGTCAACGAGACCCTCCTCGACGGCATGAAGGTCGTCGGCGAACTGTTCGGCTCCGGCCAGATGCAGCTCCCCTTCGTCCTCCAGTCCGCCGAGGTCATGAAGTCGGCCGTCGCCTACCTCGAACCCCACATGGAGAAGTCGGACGCGGAGGGCAAGGGCACCATCGTCCTGGCCACCGTGCGCGGCGACGTCCACGACATCGGCAAGAACCTCGTCGACATCATCCTGTCCAACAACGGCTACAACGTCGTCAACCTCGGCATCAAGCAGCCGGTCTCCGCGATCCTGGACGCCGCCGAGGAACACAAGGCCGACGTCATCGGCATGTCGGGACTCCTGGTCAAGTCCACGGTGATCATGAAGGAGAACCTGGAGGAGCTCAACCAGCGAGGCATGTCCGCCGACTACCCCGTCATCCTCGGCGGTGCGGCCCTGACCAGGGCCTACGTCGAACAGGACCTCCACGAGATCTACCAGGGCGAGGTCCGCTACGCCCGCGACGCCTTCGAGGGCCTGCGCCTCATGGACGCCCTCATCGGCGTCAAGCGCGGAGTCCCCGGCGCCGTACTGCCCGAACTCAAGCAGCGCCGGGTCCGCGCCACCGCGTCCGCCCCGATCGAGGAGCGCCCGCAGGAGGGCCACGTCCGCTCCGACGTCTCCACCGACAACCCCGTCCCCAAGACCCCCTTCACCGGCACCCGCGTGATCAAGGGCATCCAGCTCAAGGAGTACGCCTCCTGGCTGGACGAGGACGCCCTGTTCAAGGGCCAGTGGGGCCTCAAGCAGGCCCGCGTCGGCGACGGCCCCACCTACGACCAGCTCGTCGAGACCGAGGGCCGGCCCCGGCTGCGCGGACTGCTCGACCGGCTCCAGCGCGACAACCTGCTGGAAGCCGCCGTGGTCTACGGCTACTTCCCCTGCGTCTCCAAGGACGACGACCTGATCATCCTCGACGACCAGGGCAACGAGCGGACCCGCTTCACCTTCCCCCGCCAGAGCCGCGGCCGCCGGTTGTGCCTCGCCGACTTCTTCCGCCCCGAGGAATCCGGCGAGACCGACGTCGTCGGACTCCAGGTCGTCACCGTCGGCTCCCGCATCGGCGAGGAGACCGCCAAGCTCTTCGAGGCCAACGCCTACCGCGACTACCTCGAACTGCACGGCCTGTCCGTCCAGCTCGCCGAGGCCCTCGCCGAGTACTGGCACGCCCGCGTCCGCTCCGAACTGGGCTTCGCCGGCGAGGACCCCGACGAGATCACCGACATGTTCGCCCTCAAGTACCGCGGCGCCCGCTTCTCCCTCGGCTACGGCGCCTGCCCCAACCTGGAGGACCGCGCCAAGATCGCGCAGCTCCTGGAACCCGAGCGCATCGGCGTCCACCTCTCCGAGGAGTTCCAGCTCCACCCCGAGCAGTCGACCGACGCCATCGTCATCCACCACCCGGAGGCCAAGTACTTCAACGCACGGTGACGGTCCCGACGCGCCGCGGCCCGCGCCACGACGCACACTGATCGGATAAGTCGTACACTGGTCGGTCCACCGCAGGCCGGTTGTCCCCTGGCTCATCAGGGCACAGCCGGCCTGATCGTCCCTCAAGGAGGTGCGCCAGGATGACCAGTACGGTCCCCGCGCTCGGAACCCGTACGGCCGAAGGCTCAGCCCTGCAGGCCGTGCTCCTCGACATGGACGGAACCCTGGTGGACACCGAGGGCTTCTGGTGGGACGTGGAGGTCGCGGTCTTCGCGGCCCTCGGGCACGCGCTGGACGAGTCCTGGCGCCATGTGGTCGTCGGCGGCCCCATGACCCGCAGCGCCGGATTCCTCATCGAGGCCACCGGCGCCGACATCACCCTCCCCGAACTGTCCGTGCTGCTCAACGACGGTTTCGAGGAGCGCATCGGCCACTCGCTGCCGCTGATGCCGGGCGCCGCCAGACTCCTCGCCGAACTCGCCGCGCACGAGATCCCCACCGCCCTCGTCTCCGCCTCGCACCGGCGGATCATCGACCGCGTCCTGGGCGCGATCGGCTCCCACTTCTTCGCCCTGACCGTCGCCGGCGACGAGGTCGAACGGACCAAGCCGTTCCCCGACCCCTACCTCCTCGCGGCCGCCCGGCTCGGCGCCGAACCGGCCCGCTGCGCCGTCATCGAGGACACCTCGACCGGTGTCGCCTCCGCCGAGGCGGCGGGCTGCCAGGTCGTCGCCGTGCCCTCCGTCGCGCCCATCGCCCCGGCCGCCCGCCGCACGGTCGTGCATTCCCTCGAAGAGGTCGACCTGCCCTTTCTGCACCGTCTGATGACAAAAGCCATCTGACTGATCACTGAACGCCGAACAGCCCATCACTCAGCGTGCGGATCGCCGTGCGCGGGAAAGTCACGGCCCTTCCGTGTGGTAAGCGCGGGCGAGGGACTGCCGGAATGCATAACGGGGCGGATCAACGAATTCCGGGTGCGTCTCAATCAATTTTATGGTGTGACGTTCACCACGTGACGGAGGGTCGACAGCAAGGCCGACTTGTGCCCGCCCCGCCCATTCGTGAAGGTCCGGTGTGCCCTTGTGTCCCGATTGATGGAACGCTGCACTAATCCTTCCCGTGTCGGGTTATCGGTGCGTCCACGCCCGGTTTCGCAGCGTGAGCGGAAGAGCGCTCCCGCACAGGCCGGCCGACCTTGTGGTGCGGACTAATGTCATCGCGAGAACATCGCCGTATCCCCGTGACCGAGCCGCGCCACCCCTGCATGCCGGTTCGCGGAACCTACAGCTCTGGAGAAACACGAGCATGAACCGCAAGACTTTGGTGCTGCCGGCCGTGGTCGGCCTGCTCGCCCCAGTGCTCGCCGCGTGCGGCGGGTCCGCCAGCGGGGGCGACAGCGGGGATGCCATCGTTGTCGGTACCACGGACCAGTTCACCGCCTCGAAGGACGCCCCGGCGCCCTTCGACCCGGCGTACGCCTACGACGTCGGCACCTGGAACGTGCTCCGTCAGACCGTGCAGACGCTGATGGTGCAGCCGCGTGGTGACGGTGACCCGCAGCCCGAGGCCGCCGAGAAGTGCGGCTTCACCGACAGCGGCAACGAGCGCTACGTGTGCACGCTGCGCGAGGGCCTTGAGTTCTCCAACGGTGACGCGATCACCGCCAAGGACGTCAAGTTCTCGATCGACCGCGCCAGGGCCATCAAGGCCGACTCGGGCGTCTTCGCCCTGCTCTCGACCATCGACACCGTCGAGACCCGCGGCGACCGCGAGGTGATCTTCCACCTCAACAGCGCCGACGCGACCTTCCCGTTCAAGCTGTCGACCCCGGTCGCCGGCATCGTGAACCCGAACGACTACGAGAAGAACAAGCTGCGCGACGGCTTCTCGGTCGACGGTTCCGGCCCCTACACCGTGGAGACCGAGGTCAAGGACGACACCGTCGTCAAGGCCGTCTTCACGAAGAACTCCCACTACAAGGGGCAGTTGAAGGTCAAGAACTCCAAGGTCGAGCTGCGCTCCTACACGAGCGCGGACGACATGGGCACCGCCCTCGAAAAGGGCGACATCGACCTGATGACCCGCTCCATGACGCCGGACCAGATCAACAAGCTGGACAACGCGTCGGGCGGCAACATCAACCTGAACGAGATGCCGGGCCTCGAAATCCGCTACCTCGCCTTCAACACGAACTCCGCCTCGGTGAAGTCGACGGCCGTCCGTCAGGCGATGGCGCAGATCATCAACCGCGGCGAACTCGTCTCCAAGGTCTACGGATCGCAGGCCGAGCCGCTCTACTCGATGGTCCCGGCGACCATCGCGGGCCACGCCAACGCCTTCATCAACAAGTACGGCGACCCGAGCGTCAGCAGGGCCCAGGCGCTGCTCACCAAGGCCGGCATCAGCACCCCGGTCAAGGTCACCCTTCACTACACGACCGACCACTACGGTTCGGCCACCGAGAAGGAGTTCGAGGTCCTGAAGTCGCAGCTCAACAAGAGCGGCCTCTTCGACGTCAGCATCCAGGGCACGACCTGGGACAAGTTCGTCCCCGCCGAGCGCGCCGGCAAGTACGACGTCTGGGGCATGGGCTGGTTCCCCGACTTCCCCGACGCCGACAACTACCTGGCGCCGTTCCTCGACAAGGACAACTTCCTCAAGTCGCCCTACTCGAACTCCGACATCATCAAGAACCTCATCCCCGCCTCCCGGCGCGAAGAGGACCGCACCTCCTCCAAGGCCCTCACGACCATGCAGGACATCGTCGCCAACGACGTCCCGCTGATCCCGCTCTGGCAGGGCAAGCAGTACATCGCCGCGCGTGACGACATCACGGGCTCGGAGTGGGCGCTCAACTCGTCCTCCACGCTCCAGCTCTGGGAGCTGGGCCGAGGCGTCAGCGAGTAACCTGCCCCACCGACCCGGGGCCGACAGGTCCCGGGCCCGACCCGGGACCCGACGACGGTCCCGGGTCCTTCGGGTTCACAGACCCGGGTCCGCCGGGTCCGTACAACCCCGTGCGACGCCCAACCGCGCGACGTCAAAGGGCGCCCGTTCCACAAAGGAACGGGCGCCCTTTCACATTCGTATCCGCATTCACACCCGACGGAGGGGTGTACGACCCGTCGGCCCGGGCCCTACTGCGCCCCGGGACGCACCAGCCCACTCTCGTACGCGTACACCGCGGCCTGCACCCGGTCGCGCAGCCCCAGCTTCGTCAGAACATGCCCCACATGCGTCTTGACCGTGGTCTCGCTGACGAACAGATCGGCCGCGATCTCCGCGTTCGACAGACCACGCGCCACCAGCTTCAGCACCTCGACCTCACGATCGGTCAACGTGTGCAACGTGTCCGGAACCGGCTCGTCCCCCGACGGAAGATGACCCGCGTACTTGTCCAGCAGCCGCCGCGTGATGCTCGGCGCGAGCATCGCCTCACCCGCCGCGACCACCCGGATCGCCTGCACCAGCTCATTGGCCGGCGCGTCCTTGAGCAGGAACCCACTGGCACCCGCCCGAAGCGCCTCCACCACGTACTCGTCGAGGTCGAACGTCGTCAGCACCAGAACCTTCGCCGGACCGTCCCGGCCCGGACCCGTGATCTGCCGCGTCGCCTCGACACCGTCCATCCGCGGCATACGGATGTCCATCAGAACCACATCGGGCTGCAGGGCACGCACCTGATCGAGTGCCTGGAGACCGTCACCGGCCTCGCCGACGACCGCCAGGTCCGGCTCCGCTTCCAGAATCATCCGGAAGCCGGTGCGCAGCAGCGGCTGGTCGTCGACCAGTAGGACGCGGATGGCCACGTGAGTCTCCTTCGCTAGTCCGGCCCCATTCTGCCCTGCTCCACGACACCCGACCCGGGCGCCCTGACCGGGAGCGGATATGCCGGGGGAGTACCACCGAATTCCGGACACACGGCCTGGTGATCACACCAGCCGCACAGCTTCGTGGGCCGCGGCCGCCACTCACCCGTCTCCGTCGCCTCCCGGATCGCGTCCCACAGCGCCAGCAGCTTGCGCTCGACACGCTCCAGATCACCGATCTCCGGGTCGTACGTCAGCACGTCACCGCTGCCCAGATAGACGAGCTGAAGACGGCGCGGAACCACCCGCTTCAACCGCCACACCACCAGCGCGTAGAACTTCATCTGGAACAGCGCACCCTCGGCGTACTCCGGCCGCGGCGCCTTCCCCGTCTTGTAGTCCACGATCCGGACCTCGCCCGACGGAGCCACGTCGACCCGGTCGATGATCCCGCGCAGCGTCAGCCCCGAATCCAGCCGCGCCTCCACGAACAGCTCCCGCTCCGCCGGCTCCAGCCGCGTCGGATCCTCCAGCGTGAACCAGCGCTCCACCAGCCGCTCGGCCTCCCCGAGCCAGCGCGCGAGCCGCTCGCCCTCCGGATCGTCGGCGAACAGCTCCACGACCTCCGGCTTCGTCTCCCGCAGCCGGTCCCACTGCGCCGGGATCAGCGACTTGGCGCGAGGCGCGGTCCGGTCCGCGGCCGGAGCGTCGAAAAGCCGCTCCAGGACCGCGTGCACCAGCGTCCCCCTCGTCGCCGCCTCACTCGGCTTCTCCGGCAGCTTGTCGATCACCCGGAACCGGTACAGCAACGGACACTGCATGAAGTCACTGGCACGCGAGGGCGACAGCGAGGCGGGAGCGCGCGCGACCACCGGAGCCGGACCCCCGTCGACGGCTCCGCCGGCCACGGCCGATTCTTCGGGCACGGCGCCCTCGGTGCTGGTTTCCATGACAACAGACCATAAGGCCCGCCACCGACAGTGAACCCACGACCGACGCCGAAGCGGTCCCGGCGGGCACCGCGGCACGGAAAACAGAAGGGGTGCCGGGGCGGAACGCACCGCGGCAGCCGCATACCATCGACCCCAGACCCTCCCGTTCCGCATGGCCCGGGGGCGGGGGACGCTTCGAACGAGGGGACATCGTGGACGAGAGCGGCGGGAGCGGGCAGCCGCGGTCCGGCACCGAGGCCACCGAGCACCACGAGAGGCCGTCGGCCACCACCGGTCCGGCCTCGGGCGCGCGCCCCGGACCGGCAGGGCCCGGGACCACCGGGTCCCGGCCCACGGCCCCCGGACACGACTCCACCGAGCACACGGACGAAACCACGCCCCACGGCGAGCACACCGAGCCCGTCGACACCGTCGACACCTCCAGGGCTCCCGAGCCCTCCGAGCCCACCGAGAACTCGGGGGCCACAGATCCCTTCGGGGCCTCTGGGGCTTCCGGGGATCCTGGGCATTCTGGAAATCCTCGAGTTTCCGAGGCCACCGGAGCCTTCGAGCCCCCGGCCTCCGAGCCCACCGGGTCCTCCGAGTCCTCCGGGTCCTCCGAGTCCTCCGGGTCTGCTGAGCCCTCGGAGCGCTCCGCGCCCCTTGAGACCGCAGGGTCGCCCGGTGCTCCCAGGGTCCCCGAGGCTCCCGGTGCTTCCGAGGCCTCCGGCGTCTCCGGCGGCCCGTCCGGCCCCTTCGAGGCCGCCCGGCAGCCCGACGACCGGGGACAGGACCACGACGACCCCGCCGCCGCCCACCGCACCCCCGCCCGCACCGGCACCACCAAGGGACGCCCCCCGCGCCGCCCCAAGGACCCCGGCGGCGGACTCCTCATGGGCCGCCCCTTCGGCGTCCCCGTGTACGTCGCACCGAGCTGGTTCCTCGTCGCCGCCCTGATCACCTGGGTCTTCGGCGGCCAGCTCGACCGCGTCCTGCCCGACCTCGGCGCCGCCCGCTACCTCGTCTCCCTCTTCTTCGCCGTCGCCTTCTACGCCTCCGTCCTCGTCCACGAACTCGCCCACACCGTCGCCGCCCTCCGCTTCAAACTCCCCGTCCGCCGCATCCAGCTCCAGTTCTTCGGCGGCGTCTCGGAGATCGAGAAGGAAGCCGAGACCCCCGGCCGCGAGTTCGTCCTCGCCTTCGTCGGCCCGCTGCTCTCGCTCGTCCTGTCCGGCCTCTTCTACCTCGCCATGCTCCCCGTCGAGCCCGGCACCGTCCCCGGCGTGCTCCTCGCCGGCCTGATGGTCTCCAACCTCATCGTGGCCGCCTTCAACCTGCTCCCCGGCCTCCCCCTCGACGGCGGCCGCATGCTCCGGGCCGTCGTCTGGAAGATCACCGGCCGAGCCATGAGCGGCACCGTCGCCGCGGCCTGGGTCGGCCGCGCCCTCGCCGTCTCCGTCCTCATCGGCCTGCCCCTGCTCACCCAGTCCTCGGCACTGGGCGCCGCCCCCGAGAACGCCGGCAGCATGGACACCATCACCGACGCCCTCCTCGCCGCCATCCTCGCGGCGATCATCTGGACCGGCGCCGGCAACAGCCTCCGCATGGCCCGCCTGCGCGAACACCTCCCCGAACTGCGCGCCCGCTCCCTCACCCGCCGCGCCGTCCCCGTCGAGACCACCACCCCCCTTTCCGAGGCACTCCGCCGCGCCAACGACGTCGGCGCCCGCGCCCTCGTCGTCGTCGACGCCGACGGCGAACCCCTCTCTCTCGTCCGCGAGGCCGCCATCGTCGGCGTACCCGAACACCGCCGCCCCTGGGTCGCCGTCAGCGGCCTCGCCCAGGACCTCACCGACGGCATGCGCGTCTCCGCCGAACTCGCCGGAGAGGACCTCCTCGACGCCCTGCGCGCCAGCCCCGCCACCGAATACCTCGTCGTCGAGGACTCCGGCGAGATCTACGGCGTCCTGTCCGCCGCCGACGTGGAACGCGCCTTCGTCAAGGCCATGGCCCGCCCCTCCTGACCGTGGTCGGCGGCCCCGCCCGGGACCGGTAGGCTGTTCACATGTCCGAACCGACCGGTGCCGCCCGCAGGCGCGGGCCCTTCAAGGTCGGGGACCAGGTTCAGCTGACCGACCCCAAGGGCCGCCACTACACGTTCACGCTCGAGGCCGGGAAGAACTTCCACACCCACAAGGGTTCCTTCCCCCACGACGAGCTGATCGGCGCTCCCGAGGGCAGCGTTGTCCGCACCACGGGGAACGTCGCCTACCTCGCGCTGCGCCCCCTGCTCCCCGACTACGTCCTGTCCATGCCCCGCGGCGCCGCCGTGGTCTACCCCAAGGACGCGGGGCAGATCCTGGCCTTCGCCGACATCTTCCCCGGCGCCCGCGTCGTGGAAGCGGGGGTCGGCTCCGGCTCGCTGAGCAGCTTCCTGCTGCGCGCCATCGGCGACCAGGGCATGCTGCACTCCTACGAGCGCCGCGAGGACTTCGCCGAGATCGCCCAGCAGAACGTGGAGCGCTACTTCGGCGGCCCCCACCCCGCCTGGCAGCTCACCGTCGGTGACCTCCAGGACAACCTGAGCGACACCGACGTCGACCGCGTCATCCTCGACATGCTCGCCCCCTGGGAATGCCTGGAGGCCGTCTCCAAGGCACTCGTCCCCGGCGGCATCCTCTGCTGCTACGTGGCGACCACCACCCAGCTCGCGCGGACCGTCGAGTCGATCCGCGAGATCGGCTGCTTCAACGAGCCGACCGCCTGGGAATCGATGATCCGCAACTGGCACATCGAGGGCCTGGCCGTCCGCCCGGACCACCGCATGATCGGCCACACCGGCTTCCTGCTCACCGCCCGCCGCCTCGCGGACGGCGTCGAGCCGCCCATGCGCCGCCGCCGCCCCGCCAAGGGCGCGTACGGCGAGGACTACGCCGGCCCCAACGCCGACGGCGGCTCCGGCCGCTGACCCACCCAACGCATCCCGCCTGTGGCCGAGTTCCCGGAACCCTCCGGGAACTCGGCCACAGCGCTGTTCCGTTGACGCACCACCAGAAACCCCGCCCCGAACCACAGAAGCCCGAGGGCACACCCCAGGACGTCCCGGCCCCCCGCTGCCGAAGCGACCGCTTCCACCCGCCCGCCGGAGGCCTCGGGACGCGACCCGGCCTGTCCCACGGCCCGCGGCGGCTCGCCGCGGCGCCGCCCATTCCAGGTGATCCGCTCCGGGATCGAGGAGGGCCCCCGCGGCCGACTCGGTCCACGCGCGTGAGCCGAGGCTCGCTCGGAGTCACGGGGCGGCCCGGCGGCGACCGGGCCCGCGTCTTCCGGGCGGCCCCCGGAGCTAGCGGGGCCCGGGTTGCACAGACACCCCTGAGCCTGCTCCGCCCGGTGCTGCGCCGCGAGGCCTACGGCGGGGCCCGGCCCGGGCTCAGTCGTGGGACGTCCGGCGGTCTGGCCGGGGCTGTGTCATGGGGGCTTCGGGCAGGCCTGTCGGAGATCCGTCGTGGGGCTGTCCGGAGGGCCTGCCGGCGACGTGTCGTAGGGCCTCCCGCGGCCCCGGGTGGGGCCGTGCCGGGACCGTACGGCCGCCCCGGCGGAAACCGTGCCGGAACTCTTCACAACTCCGGACCCCGCCGTTCCACAGGGCTGTGACGTGTGGCACCATGCGGACACCCACCCCACCGGCACAGCCCTCGCGGGAGACACCCCTAGTGCAGCAATCCGTTGTCCCGGAACTGGCACATACGCAGGCCAGCCCCATCCAGTGGGTCGCCACGGCCACCGCCATCGCCGGAGTCGTGGCCCTGTCCTCCCTCGTCCAGCCGGATCCGGCGAGGGCGGCCCAGCCCGGCGCCGACCCCAAACCGGCGGCGGCCCCCGCGACCGCCCCCGACCCCACCGGAGTGGACTTCCCGATCGTCTGCGGCCCCGTCAAGGCCCTCGTCGAGAAGAAGGCCTCGGGAGACCTGGACGGCGACGGCCGCCCGGAGACCGTCGCGGTCGTCCGCTGCGACGCCGGCTCCGGCACCCCGCCCAGCGGCGTGTACGTCCTCACCCAGGCCGAGGGAGCCAAGGAACCCAGGGTCGTCGCGACCCTGATCGATCCCAAGGACCGCCTCAGCGTCACGGACTTCGCGGTGCGCGACGGAGCCGTCACCGCCACGCTCCTCGGCTATTCCTCGGCCGACGTACCGAGTTGCTGCCCGGACCTGAGAGAGAACGCCAAGTGGCAGTGGAAGAACGGCGCGTTCATCCGTTCCACACCGTCCGAAGCACGCGGCGCCTGAGCGCGCCCCCGGCGCGAGACCCGAACAAAAGAGGACACCCTCCGCGGCGCGGAGGGTGTGAGGAACCGGTCAGATGACGACACGGGGTGCCCGCGAGGTCACTCCGCGTCAGGTCCGAAGACTTCGACCTTGTCCGAAACGCGACGGACATGGATGCAGTCGCCCGGACACTCCTTCGCCGAGTCCACCACATCGCGCAGAAGCGGCAGGGGCACGGGCGTTGTGGCCCCCACGGCCTGCAGGAGCTCGTCCTCGTCGCCCTTCACATAGGCCAGACCGTCAATGTCCAGCTCAAAGACCTCGGGCGCGTACTGGACACAGATCCCGTCGCCGGTACAGAGATCCTGGTCGATCCAGACCTCAAGCGCCTCGCCGTCGACTCCGGCCTCCTGCTGCACGGTCATTTCTCCTGCCGTTTTCTGCGTCGAGCGAACCGAAGACTGGGGAATCGGGCCAGCTCTGACGGGTGTTGAACACTTCGACCCTACCTCCGCCCGCTTCCCAATCATGTTCGGTGGGTATTCCCCTGGCGTGAGGGAGAGCGCAAGGGTGAAGATCGGACACACCCCGACAGTCTTTGTGATCTAGGGGTTTCAATCGACACCCACCCAGGTAGGGTCTGGAAGCGTCCAGCTCCCCTTGGAGGAGGTGAGGACCGTGGCAGCCCACGACGACGACATGAACCGCGGCATCCGCCCGGGACGAGGGTCCGATGACCCCGCCGGGCAGATTGCCTACCTTGAGCAGGAGATCGCCGTCCTGCGACGCAAGCTCGCCGACTCTCCGCGACACACGAGGATTCTCGAAGAGCGGATCGTCGAGTTGCAGACCAACCTGGCAGGCGTGTCCGCACAGAACGAACGACTGGCGAACACACTCCGTGAGGCCCGCGACCAGATCGTGGCCCTCAAGGAGGAGGTCGACCGGCTCGCACAGCCGCCGGCCGGCTTCGGCGTCTTCCTCACGGCGAACGAGGACGGCACCGCCGACATCTTCACCGGGGGCCGCAAGCTCCGGGTGAACGTCAGCCCCAGCGTCGAGCTCGACGAGCTCAGGCGCGGCCAGGAAGTGATGCTCAACGAAGCCCTCAACGTGGTCGAGGCCATGGAATACGAGAGCGTCGGCGACATCGTCACCCTCAAGGAGATCCTGGAGGACGGCGAGCGCGCCCTCGTCCAGGGACACACGGACGAGGAACGGGTGGTACGGCTCGCCGAACCACTCCTGGACGTCAACATCCGTCCCGGAGACGCCCTGCTCCTCGAACCCCGTTCCGGCTACGTCTACGAAATCGTTCCCAAGAGCGAGGTCGAGGAACTCGTCCTCGAAGAGGTCCCGGACATCGGCTACGAGCAGATCGGCGGTCTGGGCGGCCAGATCGAGATGATCCGCGATGCGGTCGAGCTCCCCTACCTCTACCCCGACCTCTTCAAGGAACACGAACTGCGGCCCCCCAAGGGAGTCCTGCTCTACGGACCCCCCGGATGCGGAAAGACGCTCATCGCCAAGGCCGTGGCCAACTCACTGGCCAAGAAGGTCGCCGAAGTGACCGGCCAGGCCACCGGCAAGAGCTTCTTCCTCAACATCAAGGGCCCCGAGCTCCTGAACAAGTACGTCGGCGAGACCGAGCGGCAGATCCGCCTCGTCTTCCAGCGTGCCAGGGAGAAGGCCAGCGAGGGCACCCCCGTCATCGTCTTCTTCGACGAGATGGAATCCCTCTTCCGCACCCGCGGATCCGGCGTCAGCTCGGACGTGGAGAACACCATCGTCCCGCAGCTCCTCGCCGAGATCGACGGTGTCGAAGGCCTGCAGAACGTGGTCGTCATCGGCGCCTCCAACCGCGAGGACATGATCGACCCCGCCATCCTGCGGCCCGGCCGGCTCGACGTGAAGATCAAGATCGAACGCCCGGACGCCGAAGCGGCCAAGGACATCTTCCAGAAGTACCTCACCGAACGACTCCCCCTGCACTCCGAAGACGTCGGAGAGCACGGAGGCGACAGGGCGGCAACCGTCCACGGCATGATCCAGACAGCCGTGGAGCAGATGTACGCCGAGTCCGAGGAGAACCGCTTCCTGGAGGTCACCTACGCCAACGGCGACAAGGAAGTCCTTTACTTCAAGGACTTCAATTCCGGCGCCATGATCGAGAACATCGTGGGCCGCGCCAAGAAGATGGCCATCAAGGACTTCCTGGAACACAGCCAGAAGGGCCTCCGCGTCTCCCACCTCCTCCAGGCCTGCGTGGACGAGTTCAAGGAGAACGAGGACCTCCCGAACACCACCAACCCCGACGACTGGGCCCGCATCTCCGGAAAGAAGGGCGAACGGATCGTCTATATCCGTACGCTCATCACCGGAAAGCAGGGCGCGGACACCGGACGCTCCATCGACACGGTGGCCAACACCGGTCAGTACCTGTAAAAGACAGGGCGGCTGCGGGTGCCCTTCACGGGGCATCCGCAGCCGCCTGCTTTTCCGGTCACGGCCGGAACACAGCAATGACGCAAATGATCTCCCCACCAGCGCAGAGGCGTTCTAGGCTCTTTCGTACCGCCGAGTCGCGCAGTGCGGGGACGGGCACCGCACACGCACCGGAGCGCCAGCGGTACTTGAGCAGCGCCCCCGACCGAGGGCGCCGCCGGGCAAGGAGGGCCGCATGACCGTACGGCGAGTAATGGGCATCGAGACGGAGTACGGGATCTCCGTCCCCGGTCACCCCAACGCCAATGCCATGCTCACCTCGTCCCAGATCGTCAACGCCTACGCGGCGGCGATGCACCGGGCGCGCCGCGCCCGCTGGGACTTCGAGGAGGAGAACCCGCTGCGGGACGCGCGAGGCTTCGACCTCGCCCGGGAGGCCGCCGACTCCAGCCAGCTCACCGACGAGGACATCGGCCTGGCCAATGTCATCCTCACCAACGGTGCACGGCTGTACGTCGACCACGCACACCCGGAATACAGCTCCCCCGAAGTCACCAACCCGCGGGACGCCGTCCTGTGGGACAAGGCCGGCGAGCGCATCATGGCCGAGGCCGCGGAACGCGCCGCCCAGCTCCCCGGCGCCCAGCCGATCCACCTCTACAAGAACAACACCGACAACAAGGGCGCCTCCTACGGCACGCACGAGAACTACCTGATGAAGCGGGAGACCCCCTTCTCGGACATCGTGCGGCACCTCACGCCGTTCTTCGTCTCACGCCAGGTCGTCACCGGAGCGGGCCGCGTCGGCATCGGCCAGGACGGGCACGAGCACGGCTTCCAGCTCAGCCAGCGCGCCGACTACTTCGAGGTCGAGGTCGGCCTCGAGACCACCCTCAAGCGCCCCATCATCAACACCCGCGACGAACCGCACGCCGACGCCGAGAAGTACCGCCGGCTGCACGTGATCATCGGGGACGCCAACCTCTCCGAGATCTCGACCTACCTCAAGCTCGGCACGACAGCCCTCGTCCTCTCCATGATCGAGGACGGCTTCATCGCCGTCGACCTGGCCGTCGACCAGCCCGTACGCACCCTCCACCAGGTCTCCCACGACCCCACCCTCAAGCGCCTGGTCACGCTCCGCAGCGGCCGCACACTCACCGCGGTGCAACTGCAGATGGAGTACTTCGAGCTCTCCCGCAAGTACGTGGAGGAGCGCTTCGGGGCCGACGCCGACGAACAGACCAAGGACGTCCTCCTGCGCTGGGAGGACACCCTGAACCGCCTGGAGAACGACCCGATGAGCCTCTCCGGGGAGCTCGACTGGGTCGCCAAGCGGGAACTCATGGAGGGCTACCGGCGCCGCGACGGCCTCGACTGGGACGCCGCCCGGCTGCACCTGGTCGACCTCCAGTACGCCGACGTACGGGCCGACAAGGGCCTCTACAACCGTCTGGCGGCCCGGGGCAAGATGAAGCGCCTGCTGGACGAGAACGAGGTCGAGCGGGCCCGTACGACCCCGCCGGAGGACACCCGCGCCTACTTCCGCGGGCGCTGCCTGGAGCAGTACGCGGACGACGTGGCCGCGGCCTCCTGGGACTCGGTGATCTTCGACCTGCCCGGCCGGGACTCGCTCCAGCGCGTCCCAACCCTGGAGCCGCTTCGCGGAACGCGTAATCACGTCAAGGAGCTCCTGGACCGCTGCCGTACGGCGGAGGACCTGGTCAGGGTCCTTTCGGGCAACTGAGCTTCCGCCCGGACGGCACACGCCGGACAGGGTGGAATACCCGGCGTTACGGGAATCATCGAGGTGGTCCCCGTACGTTGTGGCAACTGCGGGGCCGATGTCGGACCCTGCTTGTAGGGTCTGATCAAGAACGTCGAACCGAGCGGGGTGAGGGTTATGGCGACCAAGGACACCGGCGGCGGACAGCAGAAGGCGACGCGTTCCACCGAGGAGGTCGAGGAACAGTCGCAGGACGCGCAGGCAACCGACGACCTCAAGGAACGCCAGGAAAAGCTGAGCGACGACGTCGACTCGGTTCTTGATGAAATTGACGATGTACTCGAAGAGAACGCCGAGGATTTCGTGAGGTCCTTCGTTCAGAAGGGTGGGCAGTAAGCCACCTTTTCCATCGAATCGTAGGCTCGAGTCGAGCGTGGCCGACGAAACAGGTGAGCGAAGCTGCTCGCGGTGTAAGCAGGACAAGCCGCGGGCGGCCTTCGCGAAGAACAGGTCCGTGTCTGACGGCCTTCAGGCGTACTGCCGGGAGTGCTCGGCGGAGTACTACCGGCAGCGTCAGGAAGCCAAGGGCAGGACGGTACGGGTCAAGGTGCCCGTGCCGCGCGGTCACAAGCGCTGCCCGCAGTGCGAGGCCGTGAAACCGCACTCCGCATGGGAGCGCAACAAATCCTCCTCGGACGGCTGGGCGAGCTATTGCCGTGAGTGTCGTGCGGAGCGAAACCGGGTCAGCTATTTCCAGCGCAAGTACGGCCTCACTCCGGCCGAGTTGGACGCGATGGTCGCGGAGCAGCGGGGAATCTGCTGTATCTGCCTAACCGCCCCTGCCGAACATGTGGATCACTGCCATCAGACGGGTAGGGTCCGAGGCGTACTGTGCTTCAGCTGCAATGCCGCGCTGGGGCAGTTCAAGGATCGGCCCGACGTCATGAGACGGGCTGCGACATACCTGGAAGGAAACGCGTGGAAGCCAACACTCGTAGCACCGGGCGTCTACCGGCTGCCTTCCTGACGCCCGGGTCGTCGTCCTTCATGGACTTCCTGTCCGAGCACCAGCCGGAGATGCTCCCGGGCAAGCGGCAACTGCCGCCCGTCCAGGGCGTGATCGAGGCCCCGCACGGCACGACGATCGTCGCCGTGACGTTCCCGGGCGGAGTCGTCCTCGCCGGTGACCGGCGGGCCACGATGGGCAACGTCATCGCCCAGCGCGACATCGAGAAGGTGTTCCCGGCCGACGAGTACTCGGCGGTGGGCATCGCCGGCACGGCGGGCCTGGCCGTGGAGATGGTGAAGCTGTTCCAGCTCGAACTGGAGCACTTCGAGAAGGTGGAGGGCGCGCAGCTCTCCCTGGAGGGCAAGGCGAACCGCCTGTCCACGATGATCCGTTCCAACCTCGGCATGGCCATGCAGGGTCTGGCCGTGGTGCCGCTCTTCGCGGGGTACGACGTGGACCGCGGCCGGGGCCGCATCTTCTCGTACGACGTCACGGGCGGTCGTTCCGAGGAGCACGGTTACGCGGCCACGGGTTCGGGCTCGCTCTTCGCGCGGGGCGCGATGAAGAAGCTCTACTCCAAGGATCTGACGGAGGACCAGGCCACCACGCTGGTGATCCAGGCCCTCTACGACGCGGCCGACGACGACTCGGCGACCGGTGGTCCCGATGTCGCGCGCCGGATCTACCCGATCGTCACGGTGATCACCGAGAGCGGTTTCCGCCGGCTCACGGACGAGGAGTCGTCCGATATCGCGCGCGTGATCCTGGAGGCGCGGCTCCAGCAGCCCGACGGCCCCCGTGCCGCGCTGTACTGAACGTCCGTCTCTCTTCCAGGTGATCCAGTGACTTCGACAGAAAGGGACGGATAGCCGGTGTCGACGCCGTTCTATGTCTCACCCCAGCAGGCGATGGCCGACCGGGCGGAGTACGCCCGCAAGGGCATCGCCCGTGGCCGCAGCCTGGTCGTGCTGCAGTATGCCGACGGCATCGTGTTCGTCGGCGAGAACCCGTCCCGTGCGCTGCACAAGTTCAGCGAGATCTATGACCGGATCGGCTTCGCGGCCGCCGGTAAGTACAACGAGTACGAGAATCTGCGGATCGGCGGTGTGCGGTACGCCGATCTGCGGGGCTACACGTACGACCGTGACGATGTGACGGCTCGTGGTCTGGCGAACGTGTACGCCCAGACGCTGGGCACGATCTTCTCGTCGGCGGCGGAGAAGCCGTACGAGGTGGAGTTGGTGGTCGCGGAGGTCGGGGAGACTCCGGACGGTGACCAGATCTACCGGCTGCCGCACGACGGTTCGATCGTGGACGAGCACGGTTCGGTGGCCGTGGGTGGCAATGCCGAGCAGATCAGTACGTATCTGGATACTCAGCACCGGGACGGCATGTCGCTGGCCGAGGCGCTGAAGCTGGCCGTCCAGTCGTTGTCCCGGGAGCCGAACGGCGGTGAGCGGGAGATTCCGGCGGAGCGGCTGGAGGTCGCGGTGCTGGACCGGACGCGTCCGCAGAAGCGGAAGTTCAAGCGGATCGTGGGTCGTCAGTTGTCGCGGTTGCTGGAGGTCGGGGGCGCCGAGACGGCGACGGAGGCCGAGGACGCGGACGACGACGAGTGAGGTGACCGGGTGCCCCTGTGGGGTGCCCGTACGGAAGGGGCCGCCCCGGTGCAGACCGGCGCGGCCCCTTCCGTGTGTCCGGGTCCGGAGGGTGCGGGCCTGGCGTGGGGTGCGGGTGTCAGGCGCCTGGAGGGGCTGTGGAGCCGCGTACGACCAGTTCGACGGGGATGTCCTCCTGTGGGGGTGTGCGGCCGTCCAGGACGGCGAGGAGGGCTTTCATGCCTTGTTCGCCGAATCGTTCGGCGTCGAGGCGGACCGTGGTGAGTTCGGGGTCGAGGGCGCGGGCGAGGGCGAGGTCGTCGAGTCCGGTGATGGAGATGTCGTCGGGGATGCGCAGGCCGAGGCGGCGGGCGGCCTTGTAGGCGCCGGCGGCGAGTTTGTCGTCGTCGCAGATGACGGCGGTGGGGCGGGGGCCCGGTGCGGTGAGGGCGCTGTGGGTGGCGGCGAGGGCGTCTTCGAAGGAGATGGGCGCGGGGGCGACGCGGAGGCTGGTTCCGGGGACTTCGACGAGGCAGGAGGCGAGTTCGCGGGCGCGGACCTCGAAGGTCCAGGAGGGGATGTCGGCGGCGAGGTGGAGGAAGCGTCGGTGGCCGAGGGTCAGGAGGTGGTCGGTGACCTGGCGTACGCCGTCGGCGATGTCGAGGTTGACGGTGGCGGCGCCCTGGCTGCCGGCGGGGTCGCTGTCGAGCATGACGAGGGGGAGCTGGTCGCCGCGGATGGCGGTGAGGGCGTCGGCGGCCATGGAGGAGGCGATGACGCCGTCGAGGGCGGCTTGTGCGGAGCCGAAGGGGTCGCGGGCGGGGCCGATGCCTTCGGGGGAGGGGTAGAGGACGACTCCGAAGCCGTGTTCGGCGGCGACGCGGGCGGCTCCGGTGTAGACGCCGGCGAAGAATTCGGTGGTGAGGGCGGGGACGACGAGGAGGACGGTGCGGGTGCGGCCGAGGCGGAGGTTGCGGGCGGCGAGGTTGGGGCGGTAGCCGAGTTCCTGGGCGGCGCCGCGGACGCGTTCGGCGGTGGCGGGGGAGACGCGGCCGCGCCATTTGTCGCCGAGGACGAGGGAGACGGCTGCCTGGGAGACGCCGGCGGCCTCGGCGACGTCCCGGCTGGTGGGGCGCGTGCTACCTCTTGCCACCGTGGGCCTGCTCCTTCGTCTGGACTCGCGGTCAGCGCACATGGTACGTATGGAGGCAGACGTTATACGTAACACTTGAACGTCGCGCGCTATCGAGAAGGGCATGCCATGGCTACGGGATACCTGGAGATCCTGAGGGCGAGGCACGCCGCCCGGCTCCTCGCCGGGACGCTGGTGGGGCGGCTGCCGAACGCGACCGCGGCCATCGCCGTCGTCCTGTTCGTGCGCGCCGAGGGCGGTACGTACAGCCTGGCGGGCGCGCTCGCGGCGGTGTACGGGGTGGCCAACGCGGTGGGGCAGCCGCTGCTGGGCCGGCTGGTGGACGTGCACGGCCAGCCGCGGGTGCAGTTGCCGGCGGCGGTGGTCTCGGCGCTCGGGATGGGTGTCTTCGCCGTGGCCGGGACGGAGCCGGTGGCGCTCGCGTACGCCGCGATGGCCGTGGCCGGGCTCTTCACGCCGCCGCTGGAGGGCGGTCTGCGGGCGCTGTGGCCCTCGGTGCTGCGCGAGGAGGAGCAGGTGCACACCGCGTACGCGATGGACGCGGTGGCGCAGGAGGTGATGTTCACCGTCGGACCGTTGCTGGTGACGCTGTGCGTGGCGCTCTGGTCCGCGGAGGCCGCCCTGTTGATCCTGGCGGTCGTCGGTGTCCTGGGGGCTCTTTCCGTGGTCGTCTCGCCGCCTTCGCGCGCGTGGCGTTCGGCTCCGCGTGAGGCGCACTGGCTCGGTGCTCTGCGTTCGCCGGGGCTGCTGGCGCTGCTGGGGGCGTTCCTGTTCGTCGGGATGGCGCTGGGTTCGATCACGGTGGCGGCGGTGTCGTACGCGGACGCGCACGGCGGGGACGCGGTGTACGGGTGGCTGATGGCGGGCATCGGGCTCGGCGCGCTGCTGGGCGGTGTGGTGTACGGCTCGCGGCGGTGGAGCGGGGCGCCGGAGCGGCGACTGCGGGTGCTGGTTGCTCTTCTGGCGGTGTGTTACGTCCCGCTGGTGCTGGTGCCGGGTCCGGTCGCGATGACGGTGCTGACGACGCTCGCGGGTGTGTTCCTGGCGCCGAGCATCGCGTGTGCCTTCGTGCTGGTGGACCGGCACGCGCCGACGGGTACGGTCACCGAGGCTTTCTCGTGGCTTGTGACGACGTTCACCGTGGGTGCTTCGGTGGGTACGGGCCTGGCGGGGCCGGTCGTGGAGTGGGGCGGGGCGGCCCGGGGGTTCGCGGTTCCGGGGGTCGCGGGTGCCGCCGCGCTGGTGGTTCTGCTGGCCACGGGCAGGGTCCTCGCAGCTACCGGGAGGGGCGGTGTTGTTGCGGCTTCATCGGAAAATGATCCAAACCGAGCTGTCGAACCCCGTTTCAGCTCAGGGGATCGGGCGTAATGTTCAGTCATGGACCGCCGCATTTTCGGGCTGGAGAACGAGTACGGCGTCACGTGTACGTTCAGGGGACAGCGCCGGCTGTCTCCCGACGAGGTGGCGCGGTACCTCTTCCGCCGTGTCGTGTCATGGGGCCGCAGCAGCAATGTCTTTCTGCGGAACGGTGCCCGCCTTTATCTCGACGTGGGATCACATCCGGAATACGCGACACCCGAGTGTGACAACGTGACGGAGCTCGTCACCCACGACAAGGCCGGCGAGCGCATTCTCGAAGGTCTCCTGGTGGATGCCGAACGGCGCCTGCACGAGGAAGGGATCGCGGGCGACGTCTATCTTTTCAAGAACAACACCGACTCGGCGGGCAACTCCTACGGATGCCACGAGAACTATCTGGTGGCCCGGCACGGGGAGTTCTCCCGGCTCGCGGACATTCTCATCCCGTTCCTCGTCACGCGGCAGTTGCTGTGCGGCGCGGGCAAGGTGCTGCAGACTCCGCGTGGTGCGGTGTACTGCGTCAGCCAGCGGGCAGAGCACATCTGGGAGGGCGTCAGTTCCGCGACGACGCGGTCCCGGCCCATCATCAACACGCGTGACGAGCCGCACGCGGACGCCGAGCGTTACCGCCGGCTGCATGTGATCGTCGGCGACTCGAACATGTCCGAGACGACGATGCTCCTCAAGGTCGGTGCCACGGATCTCGTGCTGCGCATGATCGAGGCGGGCACCGTCATGCGTGACCTGACGCTGGAGAACCCCATTCGGGCGATCCGGGAGGTCAGTCACGACATCACGGGGCGCCGGAAGGTGCGTCTGGCCAGTGGCCGTGAGGCCTCAGCGCTGGAGGTGCAGCGCGAGTACTACGAGAAGGCCGTGGACTTCTGTGAGCGCCGCGGTATCCGCACCGGGACCGTCGAGCAGGTCCTCGAACTGTGGGGCCGCGTGCTCGACTCGATCGAGGCGGAGGACCTCGACCGGATCGGCACGGAGATCGACTGGGTCATGAAGTACCAGCTCATCGAGCGGTACAGGGCGAAGCACAACATGACGATGTCGCATCCGCGGGTCGCGCAGATAGACCTCGCCTACCACGACATCCACCGTCGTCGCGGCCTCTACTACCTGCTGGAGAGGAAGGGGCAAGCCGCGCGGATCTGCAACGACTTGAAGATCTTCGAGGGCAAGTCGGTGCCTCCGCAGACCACTAGGGCGCGGCTGCGTGGTGACTTCATCCGGCGGGCGCAGGAGCAGCGGCGGGACTTCACCGTCGACTGGGTGCACCTGAAGCTCAACGATCAGGCGCAGCGCACGGTGTTGTGCAAGGACCCGTTCCGTTCGGTGGACGATCGGGTGGAGAAGCTCATCGCCGGAATGTGAGCCGGGAGTTCCGTGGGGGATGCGGAACGCAACGCGGGGCGCCGTACGTTTTCCGTACGGCGCCCTTCTCACGTCGTAGAGTTGCGCGCACGCCATCCACCAAGATCGACCGATACGAGGCTCCTACCGTGCGCCGACGCTCACTCCTTCTCTCCGTACCCGCTGGACTGGTCACGCTCGCCGGATGCGGTGACGACGGCAAGTCAGACACGGCGAAGTCCAGCAAGACCCCGTCGCCCTCGGCTTCGGCCGCGGCGTCCGCGCCGCCTCCGCCGAAGATCGTCGACGGTCCGCTGCCGGCGATCACGGCCGGTACGAAGTTCGGTGAGAAGCCGACGGTGGCCAAGGGCACGGGGGAGCCGTCGAAGGATCTCGCGGTCCGGACGGTGATCGCGGGGAACGGCAAGACGGTCGCGGAGAACGACTACATCCAGGCCAACTACCTGGGTCAGATCTGGGCCACGGCGAAGGTCTTCGACAACTCCTACGACCGGGGGACGCCGCTGGTGATCCAGTTGGCGCAGGGCGGGATCATCGACGGCTGGCGTTACGGCCTGGTCGGCAAGAAGACCGGCAGCCGGGTCGAGATGGCGGTGCCGCCGACCTGGGGTTACGGCTCGGAGGGCAACGCGCAGGCGGGTATCAAGGGCACGGACACGCTGGTGTTCGTGGTGGACATCGAGGACACGTTCAACTCGAAGAGTTCCGCCAAGGGCAAGGACGTGCCGCAGAAGGACGCCTCGCTGCCGACGGTCGGCACGAACACGGACGGTTCGGCTCCCAAGATCACGGTGCCGAAGAAGGACGCTCCGACGAAGCTCGTGGCGAACTACGTGATCGAGGGCGACGGCGACGAGGTCAAGGCCGACAGCAGTGTCCTGGTGCAGTACGAGGGTGTGCTGTGGGACAGCGGCAAGGAGTTCGACTCGACGTACAAGCGTGGTCAGCTCACGTCGTTCTCGCTGCAGCAGGTCGTCAAGGGCTGGGCGCAGGGGCTGACGGGCAAGAAGGTGGGCAGCCGCGTCCTCATCGTGATTCCGCCGGCTCTGGGCTACGGCGACAACCCGCCGGCCGGCAGCGGTATCAAGAAGGACTCCACGCTGGTGTTCTCGGTCGACATCCTGGCGAAGATGTAAACCCTCCGGGGATGTAAGACTGTCCGTGTTGTCCTTACGTACACAAAGCAGGAGCAAAGACGTGAGCATCGAGAAGCCCGAGATCGATTTCCCCGAGGGCGCGCCGCCGGCGGACCTTGAGATCAAGGACATCTGGGAGGGCGACGGCCCCGAGGCCAAGTCGGGTCAGAACGTCACGGTGCACTACGTGGGTGTGTCGTTCAGCACCGGTGAGGAGTTCGACGCGAGCTGGAACCGGGGCGAGCCGTTCCGTTTCCCGCTCGGCGGCGGCCGTGTCATCAAGGGCTGGGACAAGGGCGTGCAGGGCATGAAGGTCGGCGGCCGTCGCCGGCTGACCATCCCCGCGCACCTCGCCTACGGCAACCAGAGCCCGACCCCGGCGATCAAGCCGGGTGAGACGCTGATCTTCGTGGTCGACCTGATCGCGGTCTGATCACGGCGGACCGGATCCGGTCCGGATGGGATCATCCGGGGCCCATGCCCGTCCGGGCATGGGCCCTCGGCTTTTGCCGCGCCACTCCGGAGCGGTACGGTCATCGGTCGGAAGCACCATAGGAAGGGCGTCGATGGCCATTGCCAAGGCCGAGCGGCTGATGAACCTCGCACTGTGTCTGCTCGGGACGCGGCGGCCGCTCAGCAAGCGGGAACTCCGCGAGTCCATCGAGGCCTATCTGGAAGCCGGATCGGACGACAGCTTCAACCGGATGTTCGAGCGGGACAAGGACGATCTGCGCGAACTCGGCCTGGTCATCGAGACGGTGGAGAACCTCGACGGCGAGGTCGGCTATCTCGCCCGCCGCGACAGCAACCGCCTGCCGCCGATCACCCTCGATGCCGAGGAGGCCGCCGCCCTCGGTCTGGCCGCCAAGGTCTGGCAGCAGGCCCGCCTCGCCGGGGCCGCGAGCGGCGCGCTCCAGAAGCTGCGCGCCGCGGGTCTGCCCGAGGACGTGGACCCGTACGGATCCCATGGCGCCCTCGAACCGCACATCCCCGTGCACGAGGCGGCCTTCGAGCCGCTCATGCTCGCCTGCCGCGACCGCCGCCCGGTCGTCTTCGACTACCGCAAGGCCAACGCCGCGCAGCCCGGGACCCGGCACGTGGAGCCGTGGGCCCTGGAGTGCTGGCGCGGCCACTGGTATCTCGCGGGCTGGGACCGCGACCGCGGCGCCGAACGCGTCTTCAGGCTCTCCCGGATCACCGGCAAGGTCCGCGCCCGTGCGGGCAAGTACACCGCCGAGGTTCCGGACGTGGTGACCGTGCGCGAGACGGTGGCCGGCTGGGCGGGGGAGATCACCGACCGCTCCGCGCTGATCCGGCTGCGGTCCGGCGCCGGCTACCCGCTGCGCGCCAAGGCCGTCTCGGTGCGGGAACTGGGCGGGGGCTGGGACGAGTTGGAGATTCCGTACGGGCACGGTCTGGACGCCTTGCTGGTGGAGTTCGGGCCGGACGTGGTGGTCGTGGAGCCCGCCGAACTGCGGGCCGATGTGGTCGACCGGCTGCGCGCCGTGGCCAAGGGCTGAGGGGAAAAGTAAGAAAGTGGCAGGAAAACCGGCCAGGCCCACGAACGCGATCGACCAGACCCGGCGGATGCTGTCCCTGGTGACGTATCTGCGCGAGCGCCCCGGCGCCCACGTCAGTGACGTGGCCCGTGCCTTCGGGATCACCGAGGACGAGCTGATCTCCGACCTCGACGTGCTGCCGCTGTGCGGGACGAGTTTCCGCGGCGGGGATCTGCTCGACATCGACACCGACGGCGACCGGATCTGGTGGCACAACCCGGACGACGTCGCCGAGCCGCTGCGGATCGCCGCCGACGAGGCGACCGCGCTGCTGGTGGCCGCCCGCGCGGTGTCCACCCTGCCCGGCCTGCGCGAGGGCGACCGGCAGGCGCTGCTGCGGGCCACCGCGAAGGTGGAGGCCGCGTCGGGCGAGGCGGCCGGTGCCAGCTCCCGGCTGTCGGTTACCTTCGAGTCCGAGGGCGGCGTCTTCGCCGACGTGGACCGGGCGATCTCGGAGCGGCGCCGGCTGTGGATCCGCTACTACTCGCCCTCGCGGGACGAGCTCAGCGAACGCGAGATCGACCCGATCCGCCTGGTCAGCGTCGGTCACACCTATGTGGAGGCCTGGTGCCGGCGCTCCGAGGCGCGCCGCACCTTCCGGCTCGACCGGGTCGCCGAGATCCGCATCCTGGACGAGCCGTCCGCGCCGCCCGAGATCGAGCTGCGGGACCTGTCCGAGGGGCTCGTCCAGCCCGCGGCCGAGGATCCGGAGGTCGTGGTCGAGGTGGGTCCCGGCGGACGCTGGGTCGCCGAGTACTACCCGCACGACAGCGCGGATGAGCTGCCGGACGGCGGGCTGCGTATCACCTTGCGGACCCCCGACCCCGCCTCGCTGCGGCGGCTGGCCCTGCGTCTCGGCGGTGACGGCCGGATCGTCTCGCCGCAGGCTCTCGCGGACAGCGCCCGCAGCGCGGCCCGCGAGGCGCTCGCCGCCTACGACGGTCCCGGCGGGCCCGGGGTCCAGGACAGTCCGTACGAGGGGCGGGAGCAGGGGCTTTGAGGACGCCGACGTCTGGTGCGCAGGGAAGGCCGGGTGGCCCGGAGAAGCCGGGTTCCGTACGGCGGGCGGGTGGGACCGGACGTGCCGGGTCGGCCGCGGGCTCCGCGGCGCGCGCCGGGTCGGTCCCGGGCGGGCCGGAGATGTCGGTGGGGACGGCCTTCGCCGGGATGCGCCGGGTCGTCGAGGTCATGTTCAAGGCCGCCTGCCCCGACTGCCGGGCCGGTTTCGAGCTCACGCCCGGTGCCCTGCGCCTGGCCATCGGCGCCAGCAGCCGTACGACGTTCTACTCGTTCACCTGCCCCGCGTGCGGGTCGGCGGTCCGCAAGCCGGCGGGGGAACGCATCGTCGAACTGCTCACCGGGGGCGGGGTCCGCACACTGCGGCTGCACTCCACCCTCTAGGGTCGAGGTCATGTTCTGGCCGATGTTTGCGATCGCCGCGGGTTTCCTGGGAATCACCGTGCTCGGGATCCTCGCCGTCCGTGTCTTCCTGGAAGCGGAGCGTCTGGGCCGCCAGGTGGCCGATTCCGCGCGCCGTATCAGCACCGCCTCCGAGGACCTGGAAAGGGCCACGGTCGCGGCGGCACGCTCCATGGATACGGTATGAGTCGTTCCATGGATGCGTAATGCGTCACGCCAGCCTGTCGACTTGGTGCGGGGGCCAGGTACGCTCATGGACGCGGCCCGGAGAATGAGGCGCGGGCCGCGAACTGGGAGTACGCACAGGGATTGCCCCGCGTTCACCCCTGAGCGTTACGATCGCTGACATCACGATGATCGGACACATGTCCGATCGATCAGCCAGCACCCCGACCATGCAGCCTCGGTGAGAAGGTAAAGACTTATGTTCGGAAGGCTCGGAGCTCCCGAGATCATTCTCATCCTCGTCGTCATCATCCTGCTGTTCGGCGCGAAGAAGCTTCCGGACATGGCGCGCTCCCTCGGCAAGTCCGCCCGGATCCTCAAGAGCGAGGCCAAGGCGATGAAGGAAGAGGGCAGCAGCCCGGCCCCGGCCGGTCCGCCCGCCGACGAGCAGCAGCCCCCCGCGCAGCGCACCATCCAGGCGGCCCCCGGCGACGTGACCAGCTCGCGCCCGGTCAACGAGCCGACGGACACCACCCAGCGCTGACGCAGGGCCGGTGACCTCCGGCCCGCCGCATGAGATGAGGATGTGGGTTGCTCACGTCTGCCCGCAACACGGAGAAGGACCCCGAGGGGCGCATGCCCCTCGCGGACCATCTTCGCGAGCTCCGCAACCGGCTCGCGAAGGCGGTGCTGGCCATCGTCCTCGTGACGGTCGTCGCGGCCTTCTACTACAACGACATCATCAACTTCTTCACCAAGCCGGTCCTCGACTCCGTCGGGTGCCCGGAGACGTTCGCCGAACTGGCGAAGCAGCCCAAGAACCACCAGTGCGCGCAGATCACCATCAACGGTCTGCTCGCCCCGTTCACCCTGGCGCTGAAGGTCTCCCTGATGGCGGGCGTCGTGCTCGCCTCGCCGGTCTGGCTCTACCAGCTCTGGGCGTTCGTCGCCCCGGGTCTGCACAGGAGTGAGAAGAAGTACGCGTACGCGTTCGTCGGCACCGGCGTCCCGCTGTTCCTCGGCGGCGCGTTCTTCGCCTACAAGGTGCTTCCCACCACGGCGAAGGTCCTGATGGAGTTCACGCCGGACGGCGTGAACAACCTCCTGCCGCTGGACGACCTGCTCGACCTGGTCACGCGCATGGTCGTCGTGTTCGGTCTCTCCTTCGAGCTGCCCCTGCTGCTGGTGATGCTGAACCTCACGGGCATCCTCACCGGCAAGCGCATGCTCGGCTGGTGGCGCGGCATGATCATCGGCATCACGGTCTTCGCCGCCGTCGCCACGCCCAGCACCGACCCGCTGACGATGCTCGCGCTCGCCGGGCCGATCTGGATCCTGTACTTCGGCGCGGTCCTCTTCTCCCTGCTCAACGACCGGCGCAAGCGCCGGCGCGACGAGTCCGGTCCCGCCGACGACGAGGCCTCCGAGCTCGACCTCACCCCTGAGGACATCGGCGGCGTCGAGAGCGTGTCGCCGCCCCGCCGGACCCTTCCGGAGCAGGCCACGACGGACCGGGTCAACGGTTATGACGACGTGACCTGACGGAGCCCGTGACCTCGTAGGGTCACCCTGTGACCAGCGAGATCACCCTCATAGTCAACCCCACCGCGGGCCGCGGCCGGGGCGCCCGCGCGGCGCTTCCGGCCGCTTCGGCTTTGCGTGCCGCGGGATTCTCCGTCGATACGGTCCAGGGCGAGGACCCGGCGGACGCCTTGGCGCGGGCGCGCGAGGCGGTCGCCGGCGGCACCGGCGCGCTCGTCGCGGTCGGCGGGGACGGCATGGCGAACCTGGCCCTCCAGGCCGTCGCCGGAACCCGTACCCCCTTCGGACTGGTCGCCGCCGGCACCGGCAACGACTTCGCGCGGGCCCTCGGCCTGCCCGTGGGCGACCCGGCGGCCGCGGGCCGCATGATCGCCGAGGCGCTGAAGGGCGAGCGGCTGCGCGAGGTCGACCTGGGCCGGGTGAACGGCACCTGGTTCGGCACCGTCCTGGCCTCCGGGTTCGACTCCCGGGTCAACGACCGCGGGAACCGGATGCGCCTGCCCGTGGGCCGTTTCAAGTACGACGTCGCCATGGTCGCCGAACTGGCCGCCTTCCGGCCCGTCCCGTACCGCATCACGCTCGACGGCGGCGAGACGCTGGAGACCGAGGCGACGCTGGTGGCCGTCGGCAACGGATCGTCGTACGGCGGCGGCATGAGGATCTGTCCCGGCGCCAGCCTCGGCGACGGACTGTTCGACATCACGGTGGTCGGGGACTGCTCCCGCTCCACCCTGCTCAAGATCTTCCCCCGCGTCTACAAGGGCACCCACGTCGGCCATCCCGTGGTGAGCGTGCTGCGGGCGGCCAAGGTCGAACTCCTCGCCGAGGACGTCACCGGCTACGCGGACGGGGAGCCGCTGGGCCCGCTGCCGCTCACGGCGGAGTGCGTACGGGGCGCGGTGCGCGTCGCACTTCCCTGAGCTGCGGGGATCCGGGGTTTCACAGCCGCTTATCCGGATAATGATCGTCCTTGTGTCAGTGCCTCCCGGTAGTCTCGAAAGCACGATGACAGAGGACCTCTCACCGGCCGAGCGGTATGCGGCAGCACGCAGGCGCGCTGCCGAGCAGGCCACCGCGCTCGCCTCCTTCCGCGAGATGTACGACTTCGGCCTCGACCCCTTCCAGATCGAGGCCTGCCAGGCGCTCGAAGCGGGCAAGGGTGTGCTGGTGGCCGCGCCCACCGGCTCGGGCAAGACGATCGTCGGCGAGTTCGCCGTCCACCTCGCCCTCCAGCAGGGCAAGAAGTGCTTCTACACCACGCCGATCAAGGCGCTCTCCAACCAGAAGTACGCCGACCTGTGCCGCCGCTACGGCGCGGACAAGGTCGGCCTGCTCACCGGCGACAACAGCGTCAACTCCGAGGCACCGGTGGTCGTCATGACCACCGAGGTCCTGCGGAACATGCTGTACGCGGGCTCGCAGACCCTTCTCGGCCTCGGCTACGTGGTGATGGACGAGGTGCATTACCTCTCCGACCGCTTCCGTGGCGCCGTCTGGGAGGAAGTGATCATCCACCTCCCCGAGTCGGTGACCCTGGTGTCGCTCTCGGCGACGGTGTCGAACGCCGAGGAGTTCGGCGACTGGCTGGACACCGTGCGCGGCGACACCCAGGTGATCGTCTCCGAGCACCGGCCCGTCCCGCTGTTCCAGCACGTGCTGGCCGGGCGGCGGATGTACGACCTCTTCGAGGAGGGCGAGGGCCAGCGCAAGGCCGTCAACCCCGACCTCACGCGCATGGCGCGCATGGAGGCGAGCCGTCCCTCGTACCAGGACCGCAGACGCGGCCGCGCGATGCGCGAGGCCGACCGGGAGCGTGAGCGCAGACAGCGTTCGCGGATCTGGACGCCGGGCCGGCCCGAGGTCATCGAGCGGCTCGACGCCGAAGGGCTGCTGCCCGCCATCACGTTCATCTTCAGCCGCGCGGCCTGCGAGGCCGCCGTGCAGCAGTGCCTGTACGCGGGTCTGCGGCTGAACGACGACGCGGCGCGCGCCCGGGTGCGTGAACTCGTCGAGGAGCGCACCGCCTCCATCCCGGACGAGGACCTGCACGTCCTCGGCTACTTCGAGTGGCTGGAGGGTCTGGAGCGCGGCATCGCCGCCCACCACGCGGGCATGCTGCCCACGTTCAAGGAGGTCGTCGAGGAACTCTTCGTGCGCGGCCTCGTCAAGGCCGTCTTCGCGACGGAGACGCTCGCGCTGGGCATCAACATGCCGGCCCGCTCGGTGGTGCTGGAAAAGCTCGTCAAGTGGAACGGCGAGCAGCACGCCGACATCACCCCCGGTGAGTACACCCAGCTCACGGGCCGGGCCGGCCGCCGCGGTATCGATGTCGAGGGTCACGCGGTCGTGCTGTGGCAGCGCGGCTTCAGCCCCGAGCACCTCGCGGGACTCGCGGGCACCCGCACCTATCCGCTGCGCTCCAGCTTCAAGCCCTCGTACAACATGGCGGTGAACCTGGTCGAGCAGTTCGGCCGGCACCGCTCGCGCGAGCTGCTGGAGACGTCGTTCGCGCAGTTCCAGGCCGACAAGTCGGTCGTCGGGATCTCTCGGCAGGTGCAGCGCAACGAGGAGGGCCTCGAAGGCTACAAGGAGTCGATGACCTGCCATCTCGGGGACTTCGACGCGTACATGGGGCTGCGCCGCGAGCTGAAGGACCGTGAGACCGAGCTGGCGCGGCAGGGGATGTCCGAGCGCCGTGCCGAGGCGGCCGTCGCCCTGGAGAAGCTCAAGCCGGGTGACGTCATCCATGTGCCGACCGGCAAGTACGCGGGACTGGCGCTGGTGCTCGATCCCGGGCTGCCCGCGGGCCGGTCGAACGGCCACCGCGGGTTCGAGCAGCACGACGGGCCGCGTCCGTTGGTGCTCACCGCCGAGCGCCAGGTGAAGCGGCTGGCGTCGATGGACTTCCCGGTGCCGGTCGAGGCGCTCGACCGGATGCGGATCCCCAAGTCCTTCAACCCCCGTTCGCCGCAGTCCCGCAGAGACCTCGCCTCGGCGCTGCGCACGAAGGCCGGGCACATCGTCCCGGACCGGCACCGCAAGCGGCGCTCCGAGGCCGCCGACGACCGTGAGATCGCCCGGCTGCGCACGGCGATCCGCGCGCACCCCTGCCACGGCTGCAACGACCGCGAGGACCACGCCCGTTGGGCCGAGCGGTATCACCGGCTCAAGCGCGACACCTCGCAGCTCGAGCGCCGCATCGAGGGCCGGACGAACACCATCGCCCGTACCTTCGACCGGATCGTGGCCCTGCTCACCGAGCTGGACTATCTGCGCGGCGACGAGGTCACCGAGCACGGCAAGCGGCTCGCCCGGCTGTACGGCGAACTCGACCTGCTGGCCAGCGAATGCCTGCGCGCCGGCGTCTGGGACGGGCTCTCCCCGGCCGAACTGGCCGCCTGCGTCTCGGCGTTGGTGTACGAGTCCCGGGTCGCCGACGACGCGATGGCGCCGAAGGTGCCGTCCGGCAAGGCCAAGGCCGCCCTCGGCGAGATGGTGCGCATCTGGGGCCGGCTGGACGCGCTGGAGGAGGACTTCCGGATCAACCAGACGGAGGGTGTGGGCCAGCGCGAGCCGGACCTCGGCTTCGCCTGGGCCGCCCACGAGTGGGCGTCGGGCAAGGGCCTGGACGAGGTGCTGCGCGAGGCCGAGATGCCCGCCGGTGACTTCGTGCGCTGGTGCAAGCAGGTCATCGACGTCCTCGGCCAGATCGCGGCCGCGGCGCCCGTCTCGGGCGGCGAGAGGTCGACGGTCGCGAAGAACGCCCGTAAGGCGGTCGAGGCCCTGCTGCGCGGGGTCGTGGCCTACTCGTCGGTCGGCTGACCGACGGCGGTCCGCACCCCGCGCCCGTCGCGGCGGGGTGCGGTCAGCGGGCCTGCCGGCCGTCCAGGTAGGCGCGCCAGCCGCCGTGGCGGGTGATGTCCGGCGCGCCGTCCAGCGCGCCCGGTTCGCAGAGGAAGCCGGGTACGTGGGTGCCGTCGGCGAGTTCGACGCTGCCCAGGGCCATCGGGCGGGGGAGCGTGGCCAGCAGCCGTCCCAGGCCGTCGGCGGGCAGGCTCCACACCTCGGCCTCGACGGCGGCGCCGCCCGCGCCGACATGGACGAGTCCCGGCTTGGGCGGAGTGGTCGCCAGGGCGTGCAGACGGTAGACGGCGGCGGTGGTCGTCGTACGTTCCAGGCGGGCGCCCAGGGAGAGCAACTGCGGGTTCAGCGGCAGGCCGGACAGATGCGCTCCCACCACGGCGAGGCGGGTCGGCGGTTCCAGGAGGCGGGCGATCCGGGCGAGGCGTTCGTCGGTGAACGCCGGGCCGATCAGCATCACCCCGAAGGGATGTCCCGCGGGTGTCCGACCGGCCGGGACGGCGACCGCCGCCAGGTCGAACAGGTTCGTCGAGTTGGTGAAGCGGCCCAGACGGGCGTTGGCGCCCAGGGGGTCGGTGGCGACCTCGGCGAGGGTGGGATGGCCGGGGGTGGTCGGCAGGAGCAGCGCGTCGGCGTCGGCCAGTTCCGCCAGGGCACGGGCGCGCAGGGAGGCCAGCCGCTCCTGGTCCGCGTAGAGCTGGTGGGCCGGGACGTCCCGCGCGCGGGTGATGATCCCGGCGACGGTCGGGTCGAGCCCGGCACCCCCCTCGGAGATCTGCTTGTCGACAAAGCTCCCCACCGCGGTGTAGCGCTCGGCGACGAACGCGCCCTCGTAGAGCATCGCGGCGGCCTCGGTGAACGGGGCGAGGTCGAGGGTGCGCACGTCCGCACCCGCCGCGACGAGCGAGCGCACCGCCGCCTCGTAGGCCTCCGCCCAGCCCTCGTCCAGTTCGCCGAGCTGTGCCGTCGGCGGGACGGCGACGCGCCACGGGCCGGGCGCGCGCTGTGCCAGGGGCGGCAGTTCGCGTCCGGAGGGGGACGTGAGGTGGGCGAGGGCCTGCTCGGCCTCCGGGAGGGTGCGGGCGAACACGGTCACGCAGTCCAGGGAGGCGCAGGCCGGGACGACGCCGGTGGCCGGCACCAGGCCGCGGGTCGGCTTGAGGCCGACGACGCCGTTGAAGGCGGCGGGCACGCGGCCCGAGCCGGCGGTGTCCGTGCCGAGCGCCAGGTCGGCGATGCCGAGGGCCACCGCCACGGCCGATCCCGAGCTGGAGCCGCCGCTGATCCTTTCCGGGTCCAGGGCTCCCCGGACGGCGCCGTACGGGGAGCGGGTGCCGACCAGGCCGGTGGCGAACTGGTCCATGTTGGTGGTGCCGAGCACGAGGGCTCCGGCCGCCCGGAGGCGGGCGACCGCGGGGGCGTCGGCCTCGGGGGTGTAGGCGTAGGCCGGGCAGCCGGCGGTGGTGGGCAGGCCGGCCACGTCGATGTTGCCCTTCACGGCGAGGAGCCGGCCGGCGAGCGGGAGGCGCTCTCCGGCGGCGACCCGCTCGTCCACGGCACGGGCCTCGCGCTCGGCCTCCGCCCGGGGGCGCAGGTCGATCCAGATCTCGGGGCGGTCCACGGCCTCGATACGGGCGTACGCCAGGCGGACTCGGGTGAGGACGGACATCGCAGCTCCTGGTGACGGAGGTCGTGAGCGGGCGGAGAGGGGGCGATCGGGCGGGGCCGGCGGTCAGGGGGCCGACGGTTCCGGGGGCGCGAGCACGAGCAGGGCCGTGCCCGCCTCCACCTGGGCGCCCGGCCGGGTGAGGATCCGCTGGACCACGCCGTCGATCGGCGCGGGGACCCGTGACTCCATCTTCATCGCCTCCAGCGCGAGCAGCGGCTGCCCCGCCGTGACCTGGTCGCCCGGGGCCACGTTGAGCTGCCACACCGACGCGGCGAACTCGGCCTCGATCAGCCGGCCGCCCGCCGGGACGCTCACCTCGACGGCCGGCGCGGGGGCGCTCTGCGCCGCCTCGGCACGCGTGAACTCGCCCGCCGCCTCCCAGGCGTCCCGCTCGGCGGAGAACGCGTCGCCCTGCCGGGACCGGAACTCCGCGATGGACCCGGCGTTCTCGGCGAGGAAGGCCTCGTACGCGGCGAGCGAGAAGGTGCCCTCCTCGACGCGCGGCACGAAGCGGCCGGAGATGATGTCGGCCCGCAGTTCGAGGAGTTCGTCGGCCTCCACCGGGTACCACTTGATCCGGTCGAAGAAGCGCAGCAGCCAGGGCGAGCCCTGCTCGAACGCGCCGCGCTGCTGCCAGGGCGACCACACCTGGGTCGTACGGCCGACGAACTGGTAGCCGCCAGGGCCCTCCATGCCGTAGACGCACAGGTAGGCGCCGCCGATCCCGACCGAGTTCTCGGCGGTCCAGGTGCGGGCCGGGTTGTACTTCGTGGTGACCAGGCGGTGCCGCGGGTCGAGCGGGGTGGCGACCGGGGCACCGAGGTAGACGTCGCCGAGGCCGAGGACGAGGTACTCGGCGTCGAAGACGGTGCGGTACACGTCGTCCACGGAGTCCAGGCCGTTGACGCGGCGGATGAACTCGATGTTCCACGGGCACCAGGGGGCGTCGTCGCGGACGCCGGCCATGTAGCGGGCGATGGCCTCGCGCGTGGCCGGGTCGTCCCAGGACAGCGGGAGATGGACGGTGCGGGAGGGGACGACGAGCCGGTCGCTCGGGGGGAGGGCGCGAACGGTGCGCCGTACGGTGTCCAGGAGTTCGCGCTGGGGGAGCCGGCGCGGGTCGGTCTGGATCTGGAGCGAGCGGATGCCCGGGGTCAGATCGGTGACACCGTCGAGACCGGCCGCCGTGACCGCCTCCATCAGCGCGTGGACCCGCATGCGCAACGCGAGGTCCAGTTGCATGGGGCCGAATTCGACGAGCAGGTTGTCGTCGCCGCTGCGGCGGTACGTCACGTCGCCGTCCCGGGCGAGCACCCCGCCGTCGACGATCGCGGGCCGCGCGGAGCCGTCGTCGGCCAGCGGCGCGAAGCGCACGGTGTCGCCGGGGCGGAGCTGGCCGAGCTTCCAGCGTTCCGTGCTGACGACGGTCGCCGGGCACACGAAGCCGCCCAGGGAGGGGCCGTCCGGGCCGAGCAGCACCGGCATGTCGCCGGTGTAGTCGACGGCCCCGACCGAGTAGGGGGTGTCGTGGATGTTGGAGGGGTGCAGGCCGGCCTCGCCGCCGTCGGTGCGGGCCCAGCGGGGCTTGGGGCCGACGAGCCGCACGCCGGTGCGGGCCGAGTTGAAGTGGACCTTCCAGTCGGCGGCGTAGAAGTCGTGGATGTCGTCCTCGGTGAAGAACTCCGGCGCGGCGTGCGGTCCTTCGAGGGCCCCGATCCGCCACGCGGCGGTGAAGCCGGGGCGTTCGGCGGGCGGCACGGGTGTCCCGCGTCCGGTGACCGTGCCGCCGTGCAGGACGTCACCGGTCCGCAGGGTCCGGCCGCCGTGGCCGCCGAACCGGCCGAGGGTGAACGTGGCGGCGCTGCCGAGGAAGGCGGGCACGTCCAGGCCGCCGCCCGCGAACAGGACGTAGGTGCGCAGACCGTGGCCGGTGGGCGCCCCCACCTCCAGCACCGCTCCGGCCGGGACGGTCACCGGCTCCCACTGGGGGGCGGGCGACCCGTCCACGGTCACCGGCGCGGGTGCGCCCGTGACGCAGACCGTCGTGGCGTGGGTGAACCTCAACGCCGGTCCCTGCAAGGTGCATTCGAGTCCGGGCGCGCCCTCGGGGTTGCCGAGCGCGCGGTTGCCGAGCCGGAAGGAGAGGTCGTCCATCGGTCCGCACGGCGGCACCCCGACCTGCCAGTAGCCGGTGCGGCCGGGCCAGTCCTGCACGGTGGTGAGCGTGCCGCCGGACACGACCTCGACACGTGGGGTGGGATCGCTCACTCCGGCGAGCGTGGCGGTGGAGTGCTCCGCCTCCCGGAAGGCCGGTTCGGCGAGCGCGGCCCGCACCAGGCCGAGGTTGGTCTCGATGCCGTCCACGCGGGTCGCGGCCAGTGCCTCGTCGAGGCGTTCCAGGGCCTCGGCCCGGTCCGCCCCGTACGCGATGACCTTCGCGAGCATCGGGTCGTAGGAGGTGGTCACCTCGGTGCCGGTCTCGACCCAGCCGTCGACGCGGACCCCGCCGGGGAACGCCACCCGGGTCAACAGGCCCGCGCTGGGGCGGTGTTCGCGCGAGGGGTCCTCGGCGTACAGCCGGGCCTCGACGGCGTGTCCGCGCGGTGCGCCCGGTTCCCGTACGACATCGGACTCGCCCCGGGCCAGCCGCAGCATCCAGGCGACCAGGTCGACGCCGTAGATCTCCTCGGTGACCGGGTGTTCGACCTGGAGGCGGGTGTTGACCTCCAGGAAGTACGCCTCCTCGCGGGCGGCGTCGTAGACGAACTCGACGGTTCCGGCCGAGCGGTAGCCGACCGAGGCGCACAACTCGCGGGCGGCGGAGGCGAGCCGGTCGCGGACGGGGGCGGGCAGGCCGGGAGCGGGTGCCTCCTCCAGGACCTTCTGGTTGCGGCGCTGGAGCGAGCAGTCGCGGTCGCCGAAGGTCACGACACGGCCCCGGCCGTCGCCGAAGACCTGCACCTCGACATGGCGGGCGTGCTCCACCAGGCGCTCCAGGAACACCCCGGCCGAGGAGAAGGAGGCCGCCGCGACGCGCTGCACCCGGTCCCAGGCCTCCGACAGTTCCCCGGCGGACCGACATGCCGACATACCGATTCCGCCGCCACCGCCGGTGGCCTTGAGCATGACGGGGTAGCCGATGCGGGCGGCCGCCTCCAGGGCCTCGGGCAGGCCGGGGAGCAGTCCCGTGCCCGGTGCCAGTGGCACCCCGGCGGCCTCGGCCGCGGCCCGCGCCGTGTGCTTGGCGCCGAACAGTTCGAGCTGCTCCGGCGTGGGCCCGACGAACACGATCCCGGCGTCCTCGCAGCGGCGGGCGAACGCCGCGTCCTCGGACAGGAAGCCGTATCCGGGGTGGACGGCCCCTGCCCCGGTGTCCTTGGCGGCCTTCAGGACCAGGTCCGCGTCGAGGTAGGACTCCTTGGCGGGGGCGGGGCCGAGGCGTACGGCCTGGTCGGCGAGGCGGACATGGGGTGCGGCGCGGTCGGCGTCGGAGTACACGGCGACGGTGCGCAGGCCCAGTTCGCGGGCCGTGCGGATGATGCGGACGGCTATCTCGCCGCGGTTGGCGACCAGGAGGGTGTCGAAGCTCATGCGGAGGCCCCGATCGTCATCGCGACCGCGGTCGGCTCGAAGCCGTTGCACGGGTTGTTGATCTGGGGGCAGTTGGAGACGAGCACGATCACGTCGCGGTCGGCGCGCAGGGTCAGCCTGCGCCCCGGGGCGGAGAGGCCGTCGACGATGCCGAGGGTGCCGTCCTTCTCGACGGGCACGTTCATGTACCAGTTGATGTTCGACACGAGGTCGCGCTTGCCGAGGCCGTAACGGGAGCCCTCCGCGAGGAAGTTGTCCACGCAGGCGTGCTGGGCCCAGGTGTGGTGCCCGTAGCGCAGGGTGTTCGACTCCTTGGAGCAGGCGCCGCCGACCGTGTCGTGCCGGCCGACCTCGTCCTCGGTGACGGTCATCAGCGCGGTGTGCTCGTTCGACATCAGCACACTGCCCGTGGTCAGGAAGATGTTCCCCTGGGCCTGGATGGTGTCGGGCGCGCTGTAGCGGACGGCGGTGTCCGCGGCGTCGTACACGAGGAAGTCGACGGCCTGGTTGCCGTGCAGGTCGGTGACGGTGAGCGTCTGGCCGGCGCGCAGGAGCGCGGACCAGGCGGCGCGGGCCGGGACGGTGGCGTGTGTCATGCGAGCCCCCTCGTGGCAAGGAATTCGGCGGTGTTGAGAAAGGCGCGGCGGCCCTCGGGGGTGGCCTCCCACAGCGGGTCGCCCGCCGTGGTCGGCCGGGCGCGCCAGGCCAGCACCTCCAGGGGGGTGCTCGTGTAGGCGGGGCGCGGGTCGGCCGGGTGCGGCACGTTCGCGATCAGCACGGTGACGTCCTGCTCGGCGCGCAGGGTGACGGCGGCGCCGGGTCCGGCCGAGCCGGTGAAATCGACCGAGCCGTCGTCGCGTACCTCCACCCCCTGGAAGAGGGAGAGCGAGGGCGGCAGATCGCGGGGCGTGAGCCCGTTCTTGGCGGCGGCCAGCTTGAACAGCTCGCGGCCGGCCGGGGACGCGGACTGCGGGGTCCCGTCCCCGTAGCGCTCGGTGTTGCGTACGAGCGTGGAGGTGCCGCACAGGGCGTCGTGCCGGCCGGAGGTGTCGGCGACCAGAGACGCGAGCACCCGGCCCTGGTCGGAGAGGAGCAGCCGCCCCGCGCCCAGGTAGGCGTTCCACTGGACCTTGACGGTGTCGGCGACGTTCAGGCGCTCCCACGGCCGGTCCGCGACGTACAGCAGAAGGTGGGCGCAGGCGTCGCCGGCCAGGTCGGTCAGGCGCAGTTCGGTGCCCCGAGCCAGCACCTTGTGCGTGTAGTTGCCGCCCGCCACGGTCTCGGCCCACACGAGCGGGCCCGCCTCGGGCGGCGGGGCCGGCCAGTCGTGCGCGGGGACCACGGGCATCGCCTCGGCGCGGGTTCCCTGCTGGGCGCGGGCGTGATCGCGTGCTCCGTGCGTGGTCGCTGTCGCCATCGCGGGTCCTCCGGCTCTTCGGTCATTTCTGTCGCGCGACAGAAATTAGGCGCGGGGTGGGTCGCGGCCGTGTCCCGTGTGTTGCCGGGCGGTTACCTGTCCCTCACGTGGGCCGCGCCGCCGCCGAGGGGCCGCGCGCGCCGCGGCCCGGTGTCCGCCGTGCGCCTCGCGGCGCCCCGCCCGGGGCGCGTCGGGTGTGCGAGGATCGAACGCATGGGAACGGGTGGCGGACGCAGGGTCGGCAGGCCCCGGGCCGCGCAGCGGCCGGACAGCGGGCTGTCGCCGCGCGCCGAACTGCTGGACGCGGCCGCCGAGTTGTTCACGACGCGCGGATACGCGGCCACCACCACCCGGGCCGTCGCCGAGCGGGCGGGCATGCGCCAGGCGTCCATGTACCACTACGTCACCGGCAAGGAGGAGTTGCTCGCCGAGCTCCTGGAGTCCACGGTCACCCCCTCCCTGGCGTACGCCCGTGAACTCCTCGCCGACGACACGGCGTCCGCGGAGGGCCGGCTGTGGGAGCTGTGCCGTACCGACGTGGAGGTGCTCTGCGGGGGGCCGCACAATCTCGGCGGCCTCTATCTGCTGCCCGAGGTGCGCACCGAACGCTTCGCCGGCTTCCACGCCGTTCGGGCCGAACTCAAGGACACCTACCGCCAGTTGCTCGCCGCCACCGCGGCCGGAGGCGCGCTGGCCAAGAGTGAGCTCGATCTGCGGACGGATCTGCTGTTCGGGCTGATCGAGGGCGTCATCCTCGTGCACCGCTCCGATCCGCAGCGCCCGGTGTCCGCCTTCGCCGAGGCCACGGCGGACGCGGCGCTGCGCATCGCCGGGGTCTGATCCCTCACCGCCTCACCGCCTCACCGCCTCACCCACGCACCCACTCGTGGCCACACCGTTCGCATGCCCGTGCGTCCTCACGCAGCGTGTGCGAACGGGGGCACAGCGTGTAAATGGGGCTGAGGGTACTCCAGTCTTATGGGCGGTTTCAGGTGCTTGCTGAATATGACACAGCGTTGATCCGGTCGGACTAAGCTCGCCCGCGGCGCACCGAGTTGAGGCTTATTCGTGCGCTTGTTCCCAAAAGTTCCGAAGATCTGGTTTGACCCATGCCGATCTATGCCGATTCCCCCACAAACCTCCCCCACCCCCAGCCGACTTGTCTCAGAGGGCATACATGGTGAGTGTTCAATCGCCTCCCGGTGACAGTGAACTTCCCTACGCGCGCGTGCTGTTGCTGCCGGCCGTGCTGATGGCGGTGGCGACCGGCGCCGCCGTCGCCGTCGTGACCGAGCCGGCCCGGGGCGCGGTGGCCCTGTGCGGCGGCTTCGCCACGCTGCTGGTCATCGCGATCGGCGGCGAAGCCGTCCGCCGCGGCCGCGTCACCCGCGAACTGCGGGCCGACTTCGCGCGCCGCACCGCCTCCCTGGAACAGCGCCTCGCCGCGCACGATCAGGAGATCGTGCACTTCACCAGGGAAGTCCTGCCGTACGCGATCGACCGGCTGCACGAAGGGATCTCCCCGTCGGAGGTCATGCGCACCCTGGGCCGCGACCACCCGGAGTTCGGCGAGATCCCCGCGTCCCGGAAGGACCTGCTGAAGAAGCTGCTCAAGGTCATCGACGCCGAGGAGTCGATGCGCGACGCGGCCCAGCGCTCCTTCGTCAACATCGCCCGGCGCGTCCAGGCCATCGTCCACCAGCAGAACAACGAACTCCGCGAGATGGAGGAGGACCACGGGCGCAACCCAGAGGTCTTCGACGACCTGCTGCGCATCGACCACGGCACCGCGCTGATCGGCCGGCTCGCCGACTCCATCGCCGTGCTCGGCGGCGGCCGCCCCGGACGCCAGTGGCCCGAACCCGTACCGCTGTTCAGCGTCCTGCGCGGCGCGATGTCACGCATCCTGGAGTACCGGCGCATCGAGCTGCACAACATCGTCGACATCGCCGTCAACGGCGTCTCCGTCGAACCGCTCATCCACGCCCTGGCCGAGCTCCTGGACAACGCCACCCGGTACTCACCGCCCCACACCAAGGTGCACGTCACCGCGATCGAGGTGCAGACCGGCATCGCCATCGAGATCGAGGACGGCGGCGTCAGCCTCAGCGACGAGGCCCGCGGCAAGATCGAGGAGATGCTCCGGCTGGCCGCGGCGGGCGTCGACCCGAACACCATGGGGCAGGCGCCCCGGCTCGGGATGGCCGTCGTCGGACGACTCGCGCAGATGTACAACATGCAGATCTCGCTGCGGCAGTCCGCGTACGGCGGTGTCCGCGCCGTCCTCGTCGCACCGCGTGCCATGCTCACCACCGACTTCGCCCCCGGACTCGCGCACGGCATCGGGGCCAGCTCCGTGGCCGGCATCGACAACGGCGGCGTCGAGGGCCCCGCGCGCAAACCCAAGAAGCGCAAGCCGACCACCGGCCCCCGCATCCCCTCGTCCAGCGGCGCCCCCCTCGAGGACGACGTCCCGGTCGTCACGGAGTGGACGCCGAACGGTCTGCCGCAGCGCCGCAGCCGCATGAAGGTCCCGCTCAGCCAGCGGTACGCCGAGGCCCGCGCGGAACAGGAGGCCGCGGAGGCCGCGGAGGCCGCCGCCTCCTGGCAGCCCGACCCCGCGCCGCAGGAGACGGAGCCCGAACCGGGACTGTGGGTCGAGGCGTTCATGAACGGGCTCAAGGGTGACCCGGACCCGACCGCATTCAGCACGGACAGCCGGCCGGGCCCGGCCCAGGCCGACGACGAGGGGGACCTCAAGTGATCCAGCAGCGAGCCAACTTCGACTGGATGCTCAAGGAACTCGCCGACGGGGTGCCCGGCATCCAGCAGATCGTGGTGCTCTCCGCCGACGGACTGCGCATCGCCCGCTACGGCGGCGACCCGGACGCGGCCGACCGGGTCGCCGCGGCCTGCGCGGGCCTGCAGAGCCTCGCGGGAGCCGTCGCGAGCGAGATCCCCAAGAGCGACGGCCGGATGCGGATGGTCATCATCGAGATCAACGGCGGCTACTTCTACCTGATGTCGGCGGGAGCCAACGCCTACCTCGCCGTCCTCGCCAACCAGACCGCGGAACCCGGGCTGATGAGCAACCGCATGCGCGACCTCGTCGTCCGCATCGGCGCCCATCTCACCAGTCCGCCGCGCCGCAACGGGCAGACCGTATGAGCCCTCCGCAACGCCGACGGCGCCAGTCCAGGGAGCGGCCCCCCGAACCCCCCGCGCCCCCCACCCCCCTCACGGGCCCGGACGGCACCGCGGGGGAGGGGGAGGAGGGCCAGGGCGAACCGAAGGCTCCGGAACGCCTGTACGTCCTGACCGGCGGCGGTGAGGGCGGCGACCGGGCCGAGGTCGACCTGGTCACGCTGGTCGTCGCCCGTCCGGTCACCCCGCCGCCCGCGACCCAGCCGGAGCAGTCGGCGCTGCTGCGGCTGTGCAGAACCCCCCTGTCCGTGGCCGAGATCTCGGCCTATCTCAATCTGCCGTTCAGCGTGGTGACCGTCCTGCTCACCGAGCTGCTGGCGGCCGAACTGGTGCAGGCGCGCGCCCCGATCGTCCGTCAGGCGCTCCCCGACCGTTCCCTCCTCGAAGCGGTGATGCATGGACTTCAAAAGCTCTGACACCGTCACGGGCCCTCGCGCCGAGGACCACCTCCCGCACACGGCGCAGGCGGCGGTGAAGATCGTGATCGTGGGCGGCTTCGGAGTCGGCAAGACGACCATGGTGGGCTCCGTCAGCGAGATCAAGCCGCTGACGACCGAGGAGACCATGACGCAGGCCGGCATCGGCGTCGACGACAACTACGGGTCCGAGACCAAGACCGCCACCACCGTGGCCATGGACTTCGGCCGGATCTCGATCACGGACCAGCTCGTGCTCTACCTGTTCGGCACGCCGGGCCAGGAACGCTTCTGGTTCCTGTGGAACGGCCTGTTCGAGGGGGCGCTCGGCGCGGTCGTCCTGATCGACACCCGCCGCCTGGAGGTCAGCTTCGACGTCATCGGCCGCCTGGAGGAGCGCGGCGTGCCGTTCGTCGTCGCGGTCAACGACTTCCCCGACGCGCCCCGGTACCCGGTCGAGGACCTTCGGACCGCGCTCGATCTCGCCGAGGAGATCCCGATCGTGCGCTGCGACGCCCGCCGCAGGGCGTCCAGCCGGGACACCCTCATGACCCTGATGCGCTTCCTGCATTCCCTCGCGACGACGTCGGCGCGCCGCTGAAAGCCGTACGGTGAAACGGCATCCGTACGTCAACTGCCTATCCACAGAACGTACTTGAGCTTCGGAGCGATCATTGTGACGACCGAATCCCATTCCCCGGCCGGTACGGAAGAACCCGCGTTCGGCCCCCCGCCCGGCTGCCCCGCCCACGCGATGGGCCCCGGCGTCGGTCCGGGCGGACTGCGCCGCCTGTACGGGCCCGAGGCGGAGGACCTGGGCGCGCTCTACGAGAAGCTGCGGGCCGAACACGGCGCCGTCGCACCCGTGTTGCTGCACAACGACGTACCCATCTGGGTGGTCCTCGGCCATGCCGAGAACCTGCACATGGTCAGCACGCCCGCGCACTACGCCCGCGACAGCCGGCTGTGGACCGCCGTCCAGGACGGCACGGCGGGAGCGGACCACCCGCTCGCCCCCCACATCGCCTGGCAGCCCATCTGCTCCCACGCCGAGGGCGACGAACACCTCCGACTGCGCGGCGCCGTCACCGGCGCCATGTCCACCATCGACTTCCGCAGCCTGCGCCGCTACATCAACCGCGCGACCCAGCGCCTGGTCAACGCGTTCTGCCCGCTCGGCAAGGCCGATCTGGTCGGGCAGTTCGCCGAGCATCTGCCGATGTCCGTGCTCTGCGAGATCATCGGCATGCCCGAGGACTACAACGACCGCATGGTGCACGCCACCCGTGACCTGCTCAAGGGCACCGACACCGCCATCGCCAGCAACGAGTACGTCATGGGCGTGCTGACCCAGCACACGCTGCGGCGCCGCGCCGAGCCCGAGGACGACTTCACCAGCCATCTCATCAACCACCCGGCCCGGCTCACCGACGACGAGGTGGCCCAGCATCTGCGGCTCGTCCTGCTCGCCGCCTACGAGGCCACCGCCAACCTCATCGCCAACGTGCTGCGCATGCTGCTCACCGACCCGCGCTTCCGCGCCCAGCTCAACGGCGGGCAGATGACCGTGCCCGAGGCGGTCGAGCAGTCCCTGTGGAACGAGCCGCCGTTCAGCGCCGTCCTCGGCTACTTCGCCAAGCAGGAGACCGAGCTGGGCGGCCAGCGCATCCGCAAGGGCGACGGACTGCTCTTCGGGATCGCGCCCGGCAACGTCGACCCCCGCATCCGTCCCGACCTGGCCGCGAGCATGCAGGGCAACCGCTCCCACCTCGCCTTCGGCGGCGGTCCGCACGAGTGCCCGGGACAGGACATCGGCCGTGCCATCGCCGATGTCGGCGTCGACGCCCTGCTGTTGCGCCTGCCCGACGTCGAACTCGACTGCGACGAGAGTGAACTGCGCTGGCGCAGCACCATGTCCTCGCGCCACCTCGTCGATCTGCCCGTGCGCTTCGAGCCCAAGCCGACACAGGAGGTCACCCAGCGGCCGTCCGTGCGCGCCCTGCCCACCCCGCGGGCCGCCTGGCAGGTGACCACCGAGGACGCCGCCGCGCCGGTCGCGCCCGCACCGCTGCCCAAGGCCCCCGAGCAGGCCCCGTCCGCTCCCGCGTCCGCCGCCCGGCCCGGCGCCTGGCAGCGGCTCCTGCGCTGGTGGCGCGGTTACTGATCCCCGGTGTCCCGGCCCGACCAGGTGTCGTACGCGGTCCACGCCTCCAGCGTCCGCCCGCTGACGAACCGATGGGCCCGGCCGGTGACCGGATCGGTGAACTCCAGCGCCCGCGCCAGCAGTTGCAGCGGACGCCGGAAGTCACCGGCCGGCACCGGCCCGGTCACCACCGGGTACAGCGGGTCGCCCAGGATCGGTACGCCCAACGCGCTCATGTGCACCCGGAGCTGATGGGTCTGTCCGGTGCGCGGGGTCAGCCGGTACCGCCCGAGACCGTCGCGGTGCTCGACGAGGTCGATCCCGGTGACCGCGTTCGGCTCGCCCGCCACCTCCTGGGCGGCCATCACCCCGCGCTCCTTGAGGATGCGGCTGCTGACCGTGCGCGGCAGGCCCAGAGCGGAGTCGTACGGCGCCACGGCCTCGTACTCCTTGCCGACCAGCCGGTCGCGGAACAGCGACTGGTACGCGCCGCGCTCCTGGGGCCGTACGGTGAACAGCACGAGCCCCGCGGTCAGCCGGTCGAGCCGGTGCGCCGCGCCCAGTTCCGGCAGTTCCAGCTCCCGGCGCAGCCGGGCGAGTGCGGTCTCGGCGACATGGCTGCCACGTGGTGTGGTGGCCAGGAAGTGCGGTTTGTCGGCGACCACGATGTGCTCGTCGCGGTACACGACGTCGAGCGGGAACGGCACCCGCTCCTCGTGCGGCAGTTCTCGGTGGAACCACAGGAACAGCCCCGGGGCGTAGGACTCCTCGGCCGTCAGCGGCCGTCCGTCCGCGAGGACGATCAGCCCCTCGCCGATCATCGCGTCGATGACCCCGTCGCCCGCCGCGAGCCGTTCCACCAGATACGCCCGCGCCGTGGCCCAGCTCCCCTCGCGCGGCAGTCTGATCCGCACGGGGTCGACCCCGTGGCGCTGCGGGAGGGGAGCGGGCGGGATCCGGGGCTTGCGTCTCACCCGGTCAAGCGTACGAGGCCTCGGCGGCCTCGGGCGTCGCTGCCTTCGCCGACCGCGCCTCGAACGCCCGGTAGGCGGTGCCCACCACCAGCGTCACGCCGAGGAACAGCAGGGTGAACCAGCGGAAGTACCAGTGCCCGCCCGCCGGGTCGTACACCGCGGCCCGCGGCCACGCCAGGTTGACCGCCATGAAGAGCCCGTAGGCGAGGGCGAGCGCGTTGACGGGGACGCCCCAGCGGCCCAGCGAGAAGAGCGGGGCGCCCGTCTCGTCGGTGCCCTCCGTCGTGAAGCGCCCGCGCAGCCGGCGCACCAGCAGAGGGCCGGTGACCATCGCGTAGGCGAGGTACAGCATCACGATGCAGGTGGTCCCGATCGCCAGGAACGCGTCCGGGGAGGCGAAGTTCAGGAGCAGCAGGGCCGTCGCGAGGACGCCGACGACCAGGGCGGGCGCGACCGGCATGCCGGTGCGCGCGTCGACCTTCGCGAGCCGGGCGGAGAAGGGGAGGCGGCCGTCGCGGGCCATCGAGAAGAGCATGCGGCCCGCCGCGGTCTGGATGGCGAGGGTCGCCACCGCGATGGCCACCACGACGTCGGCGAGCAGCGCCCGGCCGACCCCGTCGCCGAGACTGCTGGTCAGGACGTAGCTCAGTCCGTCGACGCCGAGCCGGCCGTCGGTCAGGCTCGGGGCGGCGAGCAGCCCGCCGAGCACGATCAGCCCGCCGAGCAGTCCGGCCGCGCCGAGCGCGGTGAGGATCGTTCGGGGGGCGGTACGCCTCGGGTGGTGGGTCTCCTCGCTCATCTCTCCGGCGCTGTCGAAGCCGATCATGACGTACGCGGCCATGAACGAGCCCACCATCAGCGCCCCGAACAGGCCGGTGCCGCCGCTGCCGGTGTGGAAGGTGATGCCGGGGGAGCGCTCGGAGTGGGTGAACAGCAGCACGATGATCAGGACCGCGCCGATGATCTCGGCGGTGACGCCGATCCGGTTGACCGCGGACATCACCCGGTTGTCGAGGACGTTGACCAACGTGGTCAGGACGAGCAGGACGGCGCCCAGGACGGCCGCGTTGGCGGCGCCGTCGGGGCTGGTCGGGGCCGGGTCGTCGCCGATGAGCTGGAATCCCGGCCAGATCGCGGGCAGGACCATCTGCAGCGCGAGCGCCGCCGCGGCGACCACGACGATCTGTCCGATCACCATGATCCAGCCGGCGAACCAGCCGAAGGAGGGGTTCGACAGACGCGAGGACCACTGGTAGATCGCGCCGGAGATCGGATAGCGCGCGGCGAGTTCCGCGAAGCAGGCGGCGACGGCGAGCTGTCCGGCGAACACGGCCGGCCAGGTCCAGAAGAAGACCGGGCCGCCGAAGGAGTATCCGAAGGCGAAGAACTGGAAGACCGTGGTGAGGACGGAGATGAAGGAGAACCCGGCGGCGAACGAGGCGTACCGGCCGAGGCTGCGGTGCAGTTCCTGGCGGTAGCCGAACTCGGTCAGGGAGCGGTCGTCGGGCGAAGCGGGCGGATCGGGCCGTACGTCGGAGGGGGCTGTGGTGGTCACGGCGGCACCTGCCTTCGGCGCGAAGGGTGAGCGGGAAGGGCGAACAGGATTCCTGTCGGGTGACAGAAATTAGGGAGCCCCTGTTTCCCCCGCGTGACGCGCCCGTATCGACGACGGACCCAATCCCTCACGCCTCCGCCGCCGGGTCTCCGGGCCCCGCCGCTCGTGCCGGTGGCCGTACCCCCGCATACGCCAGGAGGCGGACCCGCGTCCTGCGGGTCCGCCTCCTGAGGCGTACGGGGTGGGAGGGCCGGTGTCAGGCGGCCGGTGCCTCCTGCTCCGCCTCCACCTGGGCGTTCCACTCACGCTTCGCGGCCTGCCAGCCGTCCTCGTTGTGGCCCAGGCGCCAGTAGCCGGAGATGGACAGGTCCTCGCGCGGGATCGCGCGCTCGACGCGCAGCAGCGCGCGCAGCTCCTTCACGAAGCCGGCCTCGCCGTGCACGAAGGCGTGCACCCGGCCCTCCGGGAACTCCAAGGCGCGTACGGCCTCCACCAGGGCCGCGCCGACGGGCCGGTCGCCGCGGTGCAGCCAGACGATCTCCGCGTCGGAGTCGATCTTCTGCTCCTCCTCGGGCCCGGAGACCTCGACGAACGCGCGGACGGTGGCGGCGTCGGGCAGCGACTCCAGCGCGGCGGCGATCGCGGGCAGCGCGCTCTCGTCACCGGCGAGCAGGTGCCAGTCGGCGGTCGTGTCGGGCGCGTAGGCGCCACCGGGGCCCATGAAACGGACGAGGTCGCCCGGCCGTGCCCGAAGGGCCCAGGGGCCGGCGAGCCCCTCGTCCCCGTGCACCACGAAGTCCAGGGTCAGTTCACGCGTCTCGGCGTCCCAGGCGCGCACGGTGTACGTCCGCGTCACCGGCCACTGCTCGCGCGGGAACTCCTCGCGGACGCGGTCCAGGTCGAAGGGCTCGGGGTAGGTGACCCCCGGGGGACCGAAGAGCAGCTTCACATAGTGGTCGGTCCTGCCGCCCGTGGCGAAGTCCGTCAGGGCGTCGCCTCCGAGGACCACCCGCTGCATGTGGGGCGTCAGCCGCTCGGTCCGCAGCACCTTCGCGGAGTGGGGCTTCCGGGGCTTGCGTTCCGGGCGCTCTGCCATGACTGCCTCCTGCTCGAATGGTTAGGCTTACCTAAGTTAGCATTCCTTCCTCTGTGACACCTATGCACGAAGGGGTATCCGTCGGGTCAAAAGTGTTCCGCTAAGCCTGCAGGGTCACGAGCAGGCGGTGCAACGAGCCCCCCAGACCCCAGCGCGCCGCCAGTTCCTCCAGCGCGGCGGGATCGCGCGGCGCGTGCGGCAGCGCGGTGTCCACCTCCGGCAGCGGCACGTCCCCGGCCACCTTGACGACCGTCGGCGCCACCGCGACGTACGGCCGCGACTCGTCGAGCCGCTTGCGCTGCGACGGCGTCAGCTTCGCCTTGGGGTCGTCGACCGCCGCCATGATGCCGGCCAGGTCCCCGAACTCGGCGAGCAGCTTGGCGGCCGTCTTCTCCCCGATGCCGGGCACCCCGGGCAGCCCGTCGCTCGGGTCGCCGCGCAGCAGCGCCAGATCCGCGTACCCGGGACCGTCGACCCCGTACTTCTCGCGCAGCCACGCCTCGTCGGTGAGCTGGAGCGTGCCGACACCCTTCAGGGGATACAGCACCCGCACCCCCCGCGCGTCGTCCACGAGCTGGTACAGGTCGCGGTCGCCGGTGACGATGTCCACCGGGCCGCCGGCGCGGCCGGTGAACGTGCCGATCACGTCGTCCGCCTCGTACCCGGCGACGCCCACGCGCGCGATGCCCAGCGCGTCCAGGACCTCCTCGATGACCGGCACCTGCGGGGAGAGTGTGTCCGGCACCTCCTCCTCGTCCGGGCCGGTCTCCGTCTCCACGGCGACCCGGTGCGCCTTGTACGACGGGATCAGGTCGACCCGCCACTGCGGACGCCAGTCCGCGTCCATGCAGGCCACCAGATCGTCCGGACGGTGGTCCTTGACCAGGCGGTCGATGAACTCCAGCAGTCCGCGCACCGCGTTCACGGGGGTGCCGTCCGGGGCCTTCACGGATTCCGGGACGCCGAAATAGGCGCGGAAGTACAGCGAGGCGGTGTCGAGGAGCATCAGTCGTCGCGTCTGCAGAGTCACGCTCCGCATCATGCCGTACGCCACTGACAGTGACCTGGACCACTCCCGTGTTTGCTCCGTGTAAGCGGGGGCAGGCGCCGCCTCTGAAGAACGCGGTTGTGAATTCAACCGTCCTCGGCAGCCGGGAACACGCGCGTCGTCCTTCCGCGTGCGCCCCTGCCCCGACGAGAGGCACCTGTGTCATCCAGGCTTGAAGCCGACCATCTCTACAAGGTGTTCGGAAGACGACCGGAAGCGGCGGTGGAACGACTCCGCCAGGGGGCCGACCGTGAGGAGCTGCGCGCCGACGGCACCACCGCCGCCGTGATCGACGCCTCCTTCACGGTGGAACCCGGCCAGATCTTCGTCGTCATGGGCCTGTCCGGATCCGGCAAGTCCACGCTGCTGCGCATGCTCAACGGACTGCTGGAGCCCACCGCGGGGCACGTGCGCTTCGACGGCCAGGACCTCACCGGGCTCAGCGCGCGCGAGCTGCGCGAGGTCCGCTCCCGGAAGATCAGCATGGTCTTCCAGCACTTCGCGCTGTTCCCGCACCGCAGCGTGCTGGAGAACGCCGGCTACGGCCTGGAGGTCCAGGGCGTACCCGCCGCCGAACGCCGTGAACGGGCGGCCGCGGCACTGGAACTGGCCGGACTCGCCGGCTGGGAGAAGTCCTGGCCCGACGAACTCTCCGGCGGCATGCAGCAGCGCGTGGGTCTCGCCCGCGCGCTCGCCACCGACGCCGATCTCCTGCTCATGGACGAGTCGTTCAGCGCGCTGGACCCGCTGATCCGCCGTGACATGCAGGACCAGCTCCTCGAACTCCAGAAGAAGCTCGAGAAGACCATCGTCTTCATCACGCACGACCTCAACGAGGCGATGCGCCTCGGCGACCGCATCGCCGTCATGCGCGACGGCCGCATCGTCCAGGAGGGCACCGCCGAGGACATCCTCGTCCGGCCCGCCGACGACTACGTCGCCTCCTTCACCCAGGACGTCGACCGTTCCCGGGTGCTGACCGCGGCCGCCGTCATGGACACGGACCTGCGCGGCGACGAGGCCGACTGCGCCTGCGAGACCGCCACGCCCGACACCCCGTTCGTGGACCTCTGCGCGCTGAGCGCCCGTCTCCCGCACCCGGTCGCCGTCGTCGACAAGAAGCACACCCTCGTCGGCGTCGTCCCGCGGCGCCGGCTCGTCGGCTTCCTCGGCGACGAGCAGGGCGGCCCCGGGACGTGTCCCGGTGGACAGGACAGCGGACACGGCAAGGGGGTGAAGGCCCATGCCTAGGATCCCCTTCGGCGACTGGGTCAACGACGCGGTCGACTGGCTGCTGAACCACATGGCGTGGCTCTTCGACTTCCTCAAGACCGTCTTCACGGGCACCTACGACGCCATCGACGCCGTCCTTCAGGCACCCCAGCCGCTGCTCCTCGCCGGCATCTTCGCCGTCATCGCCTTCTGGCTGCGCGGCACTTCGGCCGGTCTGCTCACCTTCGCCGGATTCGCCTTCATCGACTCCCTCGAACTGTGGGAGGACGCGATGGTGACCCTGTCCCTGGTCCTCGTCGCGACCCTCATCGCGCTCGTGGTCTCCGTGCCCGTGGGCATCTGGGCGGCCAGGTCCGACCGGGTCAGCGCCGTCGTCCGGCCGGTCCTCGACTTCATGCAGACGCTGCCCGCGATGATCTACCTCATCCCGGCCATCCTGTTCTTCGGAACCGGCGCCTCCGCCGGCATCGTCGCCACCCTGATCTTCGCGCTGGCCCCCGGCGTCCGTATGACCGAACTGGGCATCCGGCAGGTCGACAAGGAACTGGTCGAGGCCGCCGACGCGTTCGGCACCACCCCGCGCGCCACCCTGCTGCGCATCCAGCTCCCGCTGGCCCTGCCCACCGTCATGGCGGGCGTCAACCAGGTCATCATGCTGGGCCTGTCCATGGCCGCCATCGCGGGCATGGTCGGCACCGGCGGCCTCGGCGGCGACGTCAACGAGGCCATCGGCCAGTTGAACGTCGGCCTCGGCTCCGAGGCGGGCGTCGCGATCGTCATCCTCGCCATCTACCTCGACCGCATGACCGGCGCGCTCGGCACCCAGGTCTCCCCGCTCGGGCGGCGCGCCGCGGCCAAGGCGCGCGCCGCGCGGGGCCTGCGGATCTGGTCCTACCGCCCCCGTCCCGTCGTGGCCATGGCGGGCGTCGTCGTGCTCGCGCTCGTCGCGGCCGGGATGGGCGTCCTCGGCGGTGGGGGCACGGAGGCCACCGCCGCCGACGGCGAGAACGTCGGCCAGGGCAAGAAGGTCACCATCGGCTACATCCCCTGGGACGAGGGCGTCGCCTCCACCTTCCTCTGGAAGGAGATCCTGGAGGAGCGCGGCTACCAGGTCGACGTCAAGCAGTTCGACGCCGGCCCGCTGTACACCTCGCTCGCGCAGGGCGACGTGGACTTCGAGACCGACTCCTGGCTGCCGACCACGCACGCGCAGTACTGGAAGAAGTACGGCAAGCAGCTCGACGACCTGGGCTCCTGGTACGGCCCGACGTCCCTGGAGCTGTCGGTGCCCGCCTACATGAAGGGCATCGACTCCCTGGAGGACCTCAAGGGCAAGGCCGGCACCTTCGACGGGAAGATCACCGGCATCGAGTCCAGCGCCGGAATGATGGGCCTGCTCAAGAGCAAGGTGCTCAAGGCGTACGGGCTCGACAAGGAGTACAAGGTCGTCGACAGCTCCACGCCCGCGATGCTGGCCGAGCTGAAGCGCGCGTACGCCGCGAAGAAGCCGATCGTCGCCACGCTCTGGTCGCCGCACTGGGCCTACAGCGACTACAAGCTGAAGAAGCTGAAGGACCCCAAGGGCGCCTGGGGCAAGGGCGACGGCGTGCACACGCTGGCCCGCAAGGGCTTCGCGCAGGACGACCCGGTCGTCGGGAAGTGGCTGAAGGACTTCAAGCTGACCGAGAAGCAGCTCACCGGCCTCGAAGCCGAGATCAACAAGGTCGGCAAGGGCAAGCAGCAGGACGCCGTGCGCGCCTGGCTGAAGAAGAACCCGTCGGTCGTCGGCGAACTGGCCCCCGTCAAGAAGGCCGCCGCCGCCCCCGCCGAGGCGAAGCGTCCGCTGGACGTCGCCTGGTTCCCCTGGGACGAGGACGTCGCCATCACCTATCTGTGGAAGAACGTGCTCGCCCGGCGCGGCTACACGATCGACCTCAAGCAGATGGACGTCGGCCCCGTCTACACCGGCCTGGCCTCCGGCGACCTCGACCTCAACTTCGACGCCTGGCTGCCCTACGCCCAGTCCAACTACTGGGAGGCGCACAAGGACCACCTGAAGGACCTGGGCACCTGGTACGAACCGACCTCCCTGGAGATCGCGGTCCCCTCGTACGTGAAGGACGTCCGCTCCCTCGCCGACCTCAAGGGCAAGTCCAAGACCTTCGGCGGAAAGATCATCGGTATCGAGCCGGGCACCGGTGAGATGAACCTCCTCAAGAAGAAGGTGCTCCCGGGTTACGGCCTGGACAAGGAGTACGAGGTCGTCGACGGCTCCACGCCCGCGATGCTGGCCGAGCTGAAGCGCGCCTACGCCGAGAAGAAGCCGGTCGCGGTCGTGCTGTGGTCGCCGCACTGGGCGTACAGCCAGTACGAGCTCACCAAGCTCACGGACGACAAGAAGCTGTTCGGCGAGGGCAACACGATCCGGACCATCGCCTCGGAGGACTTCCCGAGCCGGTACCCGAAGCTGGCCGGGTGGATCAAGCACTTCAAGATGAGCGAGGCCGAACTCGGCAGCCTGGAGAGCGAGATCAAGCAGCGCGGCCAGGGGCACGAGGACGAAGCCGTCACCGCGTGGCTCGACGAGCACCCGGGCATCGTGGAACGCATGACTCCGCGGTAGCGGACGAGCGGTGCCCGCGGGCGTGGCCGAGCCGTCACGCCGGGGCACGCCGAGCGGTTCACTCCGAGGGGTGGTCCTCGTCGTCAGGGTCTCTTGACCCGTGCGACGAGGACCACCCCTCGTCGCGTTCCGCGCTCGCGGGCTCCTCCCCGCCCACCCGGCCGCCGGTCCGCACGCCGGTCCGCACGCCCGTCCGCACGCGCGGGCGACGGCGCCGGGGGTCGCGTACTGGCGTACGACAGAGATCCGGCCAACCGTCACGCGGCGCGCGTCCCGGACCGAGCCGCACCACCAACTGCGCCTCGACGCAACGGACTTCGGGATCCGCTCCGGCCGTCGAAGGGCCCTGGCGGGGTGTCCCGCCCCCGTGATCGGCCCTTATGCCGCGTACGAGGGGGTGGCGGCGCCGGGCGCGCGAGGGCTCGCGCGGTGGCGCGAACTGTAACCCTCACACTCCCTCGAAGTGACAGCGATGTGACGGGTCCATGAAACGGTTTGCCGAACATGCGTAGGGTGCAAACAACTCAACAGAAGCGGCGGGCCGGAAATCCGCACGGTTCGCGGACCGACGACGCGAGGGAGGGAGCCGGAGCGATGGGCGACCACAAAGAACAGCCCCTTCGGGTGGGCGCGGCCGTACGGCGACGACGCCGGGCTCTGCGGCTCACGCTCGCCGCCGTGTCCGAACGCAGCGGCCTGTCGGTGCCCTTTCTCAGCCAGGTGGAGAACGAGCGGGCGCGGCCCAGCCGAAGCTCCCTGGAGCGGGTCGCCGACGCCCTCGGCACCACGGCCGCCGATCTGCTCGCCGCCGCCGACCCGGCGTGCAGTGTCGACGTCGTACGCGCCGACGACGGGGCCGAGTTCACACCCGGGGCCCACGCCCGCCCCCTGGTGCGCGGTCACCACCAGCTCCACGCCACCGAGTTCACCGGCGACCACGAGGAGGCCCGCGAACTCCAGCACCGCAACGACAAGTTGATGTACGTCGCCGACGGCGGTGTCGAGGTCGAGGCGGAGGGACGGGCGCACCGGCTGGGCCGGGGAGACACGCTCTATCTGACGGGCGGTGTGCGGCACCGCTGGCGCGCCACCGTGCCGGACACCCGGGTCGTCGTCGTCGAGGTCGCCGACCACATCGACGCGGTGGAGGACCCGCACTCCTTCGGCAAGCGCTGAGCGGCCCCGGCTCGGGCCCCGGCTCGGGCGACGGGGAACCCCGCCGGGCGGGTGAGAGCGGCGCGCGAGAGGATGACGGGAGACGGGAGACAGGGCGGCGCGGGAGAGGCGGACCGGTATGCGGGTGGTGTCCCTCGTGCCCTCGCTGACCGAGGCCGTGGCCGTGTCCGTGCCCGGCGTCCTGGTCGGCGCCACCGACTGGTGCAGTCATCCGGCGGACCTGGACGTCACCCGGATCGGGGGCACCAAGAACCCCGACGTCGACGCCGTCGTACGGCTCGCGCCCGATCTGGTGGTCGCCAACGAGGAGGAGAACCGGGAGCCCGATCTGGCCGCCCTGCGGGAGGCGGGGATCGAGGTACTGGTCACCGAGGTGAGGGACGTGCCGGGCGCTCTTCGCGAACTGGACCGGGTGCTCGCCGCCTGCGGCGCGAACGGCCGCCCGCGCTGGCTGGACGCCGCGGAGGCCGCCTGGGCCGGGCCGACCGCTCCGGCGGCCCCCCGCAGGACCGCCGTCGTGCCGATCTGGCGCCGGCCCTGGATGGTGCTGGGCCGGGACACCTTCGCCGGAGACGTCCTGGCCAGGCTGGGCGTCGACAACGCGTACGCCGATCACGCCGAGCGCTACCCCCGCGTCCCCCTCACCGAACTGACCGCGTCGGGCGCCGACCTCGTGGTCCTGCCCGACGAGCCGTACCGCTTCACCGCCGACGACGGCCCGGAAGCCTTCCCCGGCCTGCCCTGCGCCCTCGTCGACGGCCGCCTGCTGACCTGGTACGGCCCGTCGCTGGCCGAGGCACCGGCCCTCCTCGGCGCGGCGCTGCGGCCCGCCGACCGCTGATCCGGGCCCCCGGCTCCGGGGCGGCCCGGGCCAGGCCCGGCCACCGGAGCCGAAGGGGCGCCACCGGAGCCGAACGGGCCACCAGAGCCGAACGGGCCGCCGGACCCTCGTTCCCTGCGGGGAGTTCCGGTCCGGCGGCGGGGTCCGATCAGGCCCCGGGCCGCTCGGAGGCCAGCAGCTCCCGGAGCTCGTCCATCGCCTCGCGCAGCCGGTCGGCGAACGTGCGCATCTGCGCGGCGACCGCCAGCGGCGTGCTCAGGTAGAGGTTGAAGCGGTCGGGGAGCAGGACATAGGCGACGCCGATGCACTGGCTGCTGGTCGAACCGAAGCCGAAGTACTGGATGTTGACGGACGGCGCCGAGCTGGTGCTCAGGTAGTCGTCCCGCATGACCGACCAGCCCGGCGTCCGGTACAGCGCGGGCTGCTCGGTCACTCCGAGCTCGGCCCCCCGCCGGCGCTGGATCAGCTCCAGCTCCCACAGGTGCTGCTCCGGCGCCTCCCCGGCCTGGCACGCCTTCGCGCGCGCCACATGGGCCTGCGTGGCCGCCCGGAACGCGGTGCGCCGGGTGTCCGCGTCCGCCGCCGGATCCTCCATCGCCGCCACGAAGGCCGTCATCTCGGGGGTGACCACGCGCATCGCCTCGGTCCGCCCGTGCCGGTACTGCCGAGTGGCGATCGACTCGTACGTGGCGCCCAGGTGCCCTTTGGCGCGCTGGTGGGCGAGCTGGTAGGCGGCCTGGACGAACGCGTCCGGCGAGACCCCCAGGGCCTTGGCCGCGCCGCTGCCGAAGTCCTCGAACGACAACGTGCTCGTCGCCGTGTTCTCCCCGTACGCCGCGAACGCCTCGGCGGCCCAGCGCGCCCGGTCCCGCAGCGCGTCGTCCAGTTCGAACACGATCGGTTCCAGCGCCGGAAGCCCCTGGGAGCGGGCGCCGGACCGCCGGGACTGCTCCTCGGCGGGGGTGTCGAGCAGGGCGTCGGTGAACGTGAGGATCGTCGTCCCGTCCAGCTCGCAGTGCTCGACGTTGATGCCCGCCCGGCCGTCGGCGAAGACGACGAAGGTCACGGCCTTGTCGAACCAGCGGTTGCCGCGGTCGCCGTACAGCAACTGGTCGCAGGCGTCCTGCGTGTCCGCGGGGGCGAAGTCCTCCAGAGCGAGGCAGAACAGGGCCGTCTCGACGTCTTCGAGGGCGGCGGCGTTGCGGGGGTGGCAGGCGAGGAGGGACTCCCGGGCGGCCGCCCACTCCGCGCGGGCCATGGTGGTGAGGTGGCCCACCGAGGTGTCCGCGCCGGCCGGTTCGGCCTTCATCACGGCGCGCAGCCCCGCCTCGAGGTCCTCCAGGCTGTGCGGGACACCGTCCGGACCCAGCACGTCCAGCCGGAACATGCCGCCGCGGAAGAACACCACGACGTGCCGGGCCCCGGACGGGCCGGGCCACTCGTCGGTGTAGGGGGCGCGGACGGTGTCCTGCTGCGCGCCGGGGATGCGCGTGGTGGAGAACAGGAACCTGTTCTGCACCATCGACTGAGGCGCGCCACGCTGCACGACCGGTGCGATCAGCCCCTGATCGAGCTGCCGCTTGTAGTCGAGCGCCCCGGCGACGAGCCCGGCCGCCCGCTCCACCTGGGCCTGGCCGGAGTCCCGGAACAGGAAGAAGAAGTTGGCGTTGAGCGCGATCCGGTCCCTGCGGCCGAGGTATCGGTAGGGCCAGAAGACGTCGAGCCAGCTCTGCACGCCCTCCGTGGCGTCGTACTCCTCCAGCGCGGCGTGCAGCACCCGGCCGGGGCCGCCGGGGCGGAGGAAGGCGGCGACCTCCGCCTCGGTCGCCGAGCGCTCGTCGGCGGTCAGCAGCGGTGCGCACCAGGCGAGGAACCTCTCGCAGCTCGCCTCCAGCGTGGGCAGTGGTACGCGCGGGAGGCTGTCCTCCTGGGCGAAGGTCGCGTTCCGCGACCCGTCCTGACTGGTCTTCAACTCTGTTCTCGATTCGAATCGTCGGTACCTGTGACGCCGTACGGCCGGGAAAGATAGAGCTGTGCGTAGAGCCAGCCTTCCGCCTCCAGGCCCCGTGGATCCACCCCCGCGGCGGACATGCCGTCGAGCACGCGTGTCTGCTCCTGAGGGGAGGCGAACCGCCGCTGTCTGAACACCTCGTCGACGCGGACGGTGCGGTAGCCCAGGTCCTCCAGCGCGCGTTCGACGGGGTCGAAGGGGAACATCCGCAGCACGAAGTGCGCCATCCAGGGCCGGCGGGTGCCCTGGGCCCGGACGACTCGTGTGAGGGTCCGCTCGGTGACGTAGCCGACGCAGCCCGTCGAGATCACCAGGTCCGTACCCGAGAGCTGGGCTCGCTGTCGCTCTGTGGGCTCGCGCTCCTCCAGGTCGGCGTGCACCACGTCGTCGAGGAACCCGGCCTCGTGCGCGTACGACAGCGCGCTGCCGGAGGTGTCGAGGCCGACGAAGCGGATGGCCTGCGGGGGCTGGCGCGAGCGGGCCATCTCGCGGTCGCGGGCCAGCAGCGCCTCGCGGCTCTCCTCCGCACGCCGTTCGTCGCCGTAGCGCGCGTACAGCTCGTCCATGGTCGCGTCGTACTTGAGCAGGGCGGCGTTGATCCCGTACGAGCAGCCGATGTCCAGCACCTGCGGCACCGCGACGTGCCGGGACTCCCGGTACTCCGTGATGATTTTGGTGAACCAGGGCTTGGCCTGCTGCGGCACGCCGTAGTCGAGCGGGCGCAGCACCCTGAAGTAGGTTCGCGGATCGGGCTGGTCGTAGATGTGGTCGAGTGTGACTTTTCCGGTCACGTCGAAACGCACAGGGCTTACTCCTCCGTGGGTCTGCGCAGGGGAAACGGCCTATGGCGACTACGCGTTCCGGCCGTCCGCGGGTCCGGCGGCGGGCGGCGTCCGCCCGTCGCGGCACTAGTCCAGGAGCCGGTCGCCGCGGACCGCCCGGCCCTCGGCCTCCAGGTGCTCGGGCAGCACCCGGCCGAAGAGCTGCCGGGTCCGCTCCACGCTCCCGATGACGCCGGGGCGCTCGCTGTAGGCGAAGATCGCGGAGTGCCGGGCGGTCTCGCCGCGCACCGGGCTCACGCGGTGCAGCGAGTAGCGCCCTTTGAACAGTTGCAGGTCGCCCGGTTGCAGGGGCAGGCGCCGTGTCAGCCGCTCGCCCCGGCCGTCCACGACGTCCCGGACGTCGGCGAAATTCTCGTCCTGTGCGGTTCTGATGTTCGGGCAGTACTCGAAGACGCCGCCGGACTCGGCCTGTTGGGTCAGCATGCTCACGGTGAACTCGTTGGTGTCGAAGTGCCAGGGGTGTTCCATGCCCGGCGCGACGACGTTGAGGACCAGCCCGGAGAGCGGGTCCGCCAGCTCGTGCAGCTCGGGCAGTTCGAAGCAGCGGGCGACGAAGTCCCGGAACACCGTGTCGGAGTAGAGGCGGCTGATGAGCGAGTCCGCGGGGATGCGGTCCCGCGCGACGAACGCGTTGCCCCGCTCGAAGGTTCTCCGGCCCGGATGGTCCTCCGGCAGCGCCGCGTCCACCGCGATGTTGTAGACGTTCACCGTCTCGACGTCGTGGTACGCCCGGGGAGCGATGGCCGAGCATTCTTGGCGCAGCACGTCGCGCAGCGAGGGGCGGATGAAGTCCGGCAGTACGGTGCAGCCGAGCGTCGACAGTTCACGCCGGGCACGGGAGACCACGGCCTGCCCCCGGTCGCCCGCGAGTTCCGACAGGGGATAGCGGTTCGTGTCGACCACCTGATCGAGCGTCAGGGCTTCCAAAGAGCGCATTCGATCCTCTCCACGTGCGGGCCGCCCGACCGGACCCCACTCTCGGCTCATCGGCAACTCGGTTGCCACGACGGGCACTTGAAGTTCCCACAGGGGCACCGCGCTGTCTGTGACACGTCACACTGCCCAACTGTGTGCTCCAGCATGCTTCCTTGGGCTCGACACGGGCCGGGTCGTCGTGCAGCAGGCGCGGGAGTCGGAGCGCCCCGCCCGAGGATCGGGGCGGCCACGAGAGGCAGTTGCGCCGAAGGCCTCTCGCCGTTGTGCCGAAGACCTCTCGTCGGTCTGCGAAGGCTTCTCGCCGTTCTGCCGAGGGCCCTTCGTTTGTTCTGTCGCTGCGCGGCGGAGTGTGATCAACGACGTTGACCTCGTATACGTGGCATGTGCAGACTCTGCGGGCCCGCGACGGTCGCCGGCGTACAAGGAGGTCCCCGCCATGTCCGGAGAGCGCGGTCACCGTGAGACCCTCGCCGCGATCGCCCGCAATCCCGCGGCGCCGGCCGACGTCCTGACGAGGCTGCTGGGAGAGGAGGCCGCCGCGGTCTGGAACACGGTCGCCTGGCGCGCGCTGCCGGACGAGGTGGTCGACGCCGTCGTCGCGCATCCCGACCGCAGGGTGCGGAGCGCCCTGACGGAGAACGTCTCGGTGGCGGCGGAACAACGGGCCAGGCTGGTGGACGATCCCGATCCGCGCGTCCGTCTCGGCCTGGCCCTCGGACCCCAGTGGTTCCGCGTCCCCACGCCACCCCTGCCGCTGACCGCCCAGCGGCGACTCCTCGCCGATCCGGATCCAGGAGTCCGCCGAAGCGCGGCCTTCTGCCGTGACACCGCCCCGAGCCTGGTCGCCGGGCTGGCCGACCACGAGGACGCGGAGTTCCGGCGGGCGGCCTGCCGCCAGTGGACCCTGTTGTCCGAGGACACCCGAGGCCGTCTGCTGCACGACGCCGCCGACGAGGTCCGCCGAGCGGCCATGATGGAGGCCTGCCGCGATGACGCGGCCTGCACGGACCTTCTGCTCGACGCGGGCATCGGCGGCGTCGACCGGTGGCAGGTGATCCGGCGCGGAGCCATGAGCACGTCGACCGCCGAACGGCTCGCGGCGAGCGCCGAGGAGCAGGACCGGCGGGAGCTGGCAACCAACCTCGGTGTTCCGATCGACATCGTCCGGCCGCTGGCGGACGACGCCTCGCACGGAGTCCGGCTGGCGGTGTCGGTGCGCCCCGAGCTGACGGAGGCCGAACGCTCCGCCGTCGATGTCACCATCAGACCGTCCGATCGGCTCGAACCCGTCGACTGGGTCTGCCTCTGCGCCGATCCCGACGTCCTGCGCCGGTGCGCCAGGTCCGCCAACATCCTGCTGCGGCGCAGCGCGGCCTACAGCCCGCACCTGCCCGCCGACGCCGTCGACCTGCTCGCGAAGGACGAGGACTACGCCGTACGACTTCTCCTGTGCGAGAACCAGCCGACCGTCGACGGCGAGGTCGTCCTGCGGACGTATCTGGACTGCAAGGTCATCACCAAGGGGGCTCTTCAGCGCCATCCGAACTTCCCGCGTTCCGGCAACGCGGAACGCTTCGCCGACGATCCGGATCCGGAGCTGCGACGGCTGGTGGGCCTGGACCGCGAAGCACCCGCCGACACGGTGGTCAGGCTGCTCTCCGACCCCGACCGCCGCGTACGTGCCATGGCGGCCGCGCACCCCGCCCTGCTGGTCGACCTCATCCTGGAAAGCTGCGGGAATCCGGAGACGTCCTCCAGCGCCCTCGGCAACCCGAGCCTTCCGCCGGAAGCCATGCACGGATACCTGGACGACGCGGGCGTCCCCCGCTAGCCGCACCGAGACGGTCTCGGCGGGCGCCGTTTACGTATCTTGCCGAGGGACAGGACGACCGGCCGTCCCCGCCGGGCCCGTCGCGCCCCTTGACCCTCCCCATCGAAGGAGACCGACCGCATGGAGTTCGACTTTTCCGGCCCGGTGATCGAATGGCGCGGACCGTCGCCGTACTACTTCGTCCGCGTGCCGGACGAGGAGTGCGCCGACATCCGCGAGGTGGCCGCGATGGCCACCTACGGCTGGGGCGTGATCCCGGTCGAGGCCCGGATCGCCGAGATCGTCTTCCGGACGTCGCTCTTCCCCCGGGACGGCGGCTATCTGCTGCCGCTCAAACTGGCGGTACGCAAACCGAGCGGCCTCTCGGCGGGCGACGAGGTACCGGTGAGGATGACGATCCACCTCGACGAACCCCGATAGTGCTGGGTTCGCGGTTCCTCCGCTGCCGTCGGCCCGGGGCTTGGCCGGCGATGGTGCCCTTCTGGACAGAGTGGGCCTCTTCCGCGCGGACGACTCGGCCCGCGGACCGGTTCGTGGCGATGTCCCCACGAGTCCGCGCACTCTCCGTCGGGTTTCTGGTGGGCGGGGAGGGGGGCAGGGTACGTTCGGCGGTCATCATTCCAACATGCCTGCGAACGCCAGTAGTTGATGGGCTGCAGGAACTCTGGGGGCGGCAGTGGATGTGCTGACGTTGGTGTCCGCGTTCGTGGCGCTCGTCGGCACTGCCGCGACGGCGGCGCTCGGCTACTGGACGCAGCGGCGCCTGCGTCTGGTGGAGCAGCGGAACCTCATGGACTCCTACGGGGCTTCGCTGGCCTGGGCCGCGTATGACCTGCAGTCCAGGTTGTACAACATCCTGCACGGCCATCAGACTGATTCCTCGCCAGGGCCTTACCTCGGCTTTCTGAGCTCCTTCCACCTGCAAGGCACACCGGAGCAGCGGGAGTACGTGCGGCGCAGCACGGTGTTCGTGCTCGCCGAGTACTTGGGATGGGTGGAGATCCTGCGGCGGGACATCCAGTTCCTCGACCTCGGTCGGTCACGGGCGAACCAGAGTGCCGTGACCGTCATCTCGTCCATCGGCACAGTGCTCAACCGCACTTCGTCCGCTGACGACGTGTTGCGTCTTTGGCGCGCCGAGCAACGGGCCATCGGGGAACTGATGGTGCATCCGGAGGGGGAGCCCGGCCGTCGCAGGTGCCTGGGTTACGCGGAATTCTGCGAAAAGCTTGATGGAGACGACGTGTTCCGCCGGTGGTTCGCGCCGCTCCTTGAGGACGTCGACCGGCTTGCCGGGGACACCGCGCTTGCTGTGCCCCGGCTCGCCGAACTCCAGCAGAAGCTCATCGACCTGATCGACATGTTGGACCCGAAGGCCGAGCGGTTCCCGCATTTTCGCCGGCAGACCCGCGTGGCGCCGGGCTTCGGAGGGTCCGGCTGAAACGCTTTGCCGGCCCTGGGCCGCCCGCCTGCTTCACCGAGGCGCCGTCAGCAGCTTTCCTGTGAGCAGGCCGTGGGCTGTTCGGGCCGTTGCCACCGTCCAGGCGGTCAGGAGCAGGGCGTACAGGGCGACGGCCAGGATCGTGAAGGCGGTCAGGCCGGTGTGGTGGGCCAGGCCCTCGGCGCCGGTGACGCAGGTGCCCACCGGGAAGGTGAAGGCCCACCAGGTCATCGCGAAACCCATGCCCTGACGGCGGGCCCGTACGACCATCGCGGCGGCCAGCGCGAGCCACAGCAGGGCGAAGCCCAGTACGGGGACGCCGTAGAGCACGGCGAGGAGGGCGAAGCCCTGGTCGTAGGGGGCCGGCACGACACCGGGGGCGGCGTCCGCGAACTTGCCCACCGCGGTCGTCGACTGGCCCAGCGGGCCGAGCACGAGGAACAGCGTCGGGGTGAGCGCGAGCGGCAGCGGACCCGAGGTGACGAGCCGCGCGAAGACCATCGGCAGCATCACGAAGGTGGCCACCAGGCTGATCCCGAACATCGCGACACAGGCGAGGAGCAGCGTCTCCCGGGGCTGTCCGGCCGGCAGGTGCGGGACGAGCAGGGGGCCGAGCGCGGCCGACACCATCGGGGCGACGATCGGCAGCAGCCACACGGGGGAGGCCTGGCCGGGCTCGATGCGATGCCGTACGACCATGAGGTACGGGACGGCCACGGCGGCGGTCAGTCCGATCAGCGTCCCGGCGGTGAACAGGACGGAGTCCACCGCGACGGCCGCCGGTGTCCCGATCCAGTCCCGGCCCACCAGGAGGGTCCCGCCGCCCACGGCGAGCAGGGCCATCGACAGGCAGCCGTAGAAGGGGGCCATGGCGGGGTCGAGGAGGTGGGCGCGGGCCTGGTCGCGGTGGTACGTCCAGTGCAGGGCGCGGGCGGTGAGCAGCGAGAGCAGCAGGGCGAGCGAGAGCGCCCACACGGCGGCGCAGGCGGTGCGCAGGCCCGGTACATGCACGGGGAGCCCGGCCCCGGCCGTGGCCACGATCGCGGTACCCATCACGGAGGCGTACCAGTTCGGGCCGAGATGCCGGACCGAGGCGACGACGCGGTTTCCCGGGACACGGGGGGTCTTCGTGCCGGGGACGGTTCCCGCCTGATGGGCGGACAGGGGCTGGGCTGCGGTGACCATGACACCACGGTCGCGCCGCCGTGAGCTCCCCACCAGGGAGTGCGCGCCTATGACGACATAAGCTGGCTTTATGAGCAGCAGCGCTGAGGATCGTCATGAGTAGCGGTGCTGAGGACCGGACCGGCGCCGGGATCGCGCACCGGGTCCCCGATCTGGGCGCCCTGGAACTGCTGCTGGCGGTGGCCCGCCTCGGCAGTCTCGGGCGCGCCGCACGCGAACTGGGGATCACCCAGCCGGCGGCCAGCAGCCGCATCCGTTCCATGGAGCGGCTGCTCGGGGTGGCGCTCGTCGACCGTTCGCCCCGCGGGTCCCGGCTCACCCGCGAGGGGGCGCTCGTCACGGACTGGGCCCGGCGGGTGGTGGACGCGGCCGAGGCGTTCGACGCCGGGGCGCAGGCGCTGCGCGACCGGCGCGACTCGCGGCTGCGGGTCGCCGCGAGCATGACCATCGCCGAGTACCTGCTGCCCGGCTGGCTGATCGCCCTGCGCGCGCAGCGTCCCGACACGGCCGTGTCGCTGCTCGCCGGGAACTCCGCCGCCGTCGCCGAGCGGCTGCTGGCCGGTGAGGCGGACCTCGGGTTCGTCGAGGGGCTCTCGGTGCCGTCCGGTCTCGACGCCACCGTCATCGCGCACGACCGGCTGATCGTCGTGACGGCGCCCGGGCATCCCTGGGCGCGCCGTCGGGCGCCCCTTGCCGCGGCGGAGCTGGCGGCCACGCCGCTCATCCTGCGCGAGGAGGGGTCCGGTACGCGGCAGGTCCTCGACTCCGCGCTCGGGGGGCTGGCCCGGCCGCTGATCGAGCTGTCCTCCACGACGGCGGTCAAGGCGTCCGCCGTCAGCGGTGCGGGGCCCGCGGTCCTGAGTGAACTCGCCCTGGGGGAGGAGCTGTCCGCCCATCGGCTGGTGGGCATCCCGCTCGCCGACGTGCGGCTGACCCGCGCTCTGCGGGCCGTCTGGCCGACGGGGCACCGACCCACCGGCCCGGCCCGCGACCTGCTGTCCCTGACGCGGGGGGCGTAGCGGACAGGCTTCCTTCGCCCCCTCCGCCCCTACCCGTCCCGTACCTGGGGGCTGCCGCCCCCAGACCCCGGCTTCGGCCTGAACGGCCCTCGTCCTCAATCGCCGGACGGGCTGAAAGCTTCCGGCGCCGCACCGATCCTCGCCGCCGCCGCGATCAGGCCCCGCATCACCCGAAGGTCGTCCCCCATCTCCGGGTGCCACTGGACTCCCAGGGTCCAGGCGGGGCCCGGGAGTTCGATGGCCTCCACGGTGCCGTCGGCCGCGTGGGCGCTGATCGTGAGGCCGGTGCCGAGGCGGTCCACCGCCTGATGGTGGTACGTCGGCACCGCGCACGGCTCCGGGACGAGACCGGCGTACCGCGTCCCCGGTACGGGTGTCACCTCGTGGTGTCCGATCACGCCGACGTCCTTCACGTGCCCGTCGAGGTGCTGGACGAGCGTGCCGCCCAGCGCCACGTTCAGGAGCTGGTGGCCCCGGCAGATGCCGAGAAGCGGGGTCCCGGTATCCAGCGCGGCCCGGATCAGGGCGAGTTCCCAGGCGTCGCGCTCGGGGGCGGGCGGGCCCGTACGCGGGGAGCGCTCGGCGTCGTACCGGGCGGGGTCGACGTCGGGGCCGCCCGCCACGACCACCGCGTCGAGCCGGGCGACCGCCTCACGCGCCAGGTCCGGATCGTCCGGCGGCAGCATCACGGCCAGCCCGCCCGCCCGCTGCACGAGCCGCGGATAGCCGGCCGGCAGCAGCGCGGCCTCCAGCTCCCACACGCCCCAGCGCGCGCCGGCCTCCAGATACGTACTCACACCGACCAGCGGCCTGCCCACGCGCTACTCCCTCGGTGGTTCCAGTGGCTTCCACGGCCTCGATGGCTGCATCGCTCCATGGCTGCATCGCTGCATCGCTTCATGGCTTCAATGGAAAGGTCTCATACCTTTGGGGTGGGGGAGTGAAACACGAGAGCTTCACGCGGCACGCCCGGCTCACGTCAGGAACCCCCGCAGCAGTGCCGCCGTGCCCGCGCAGTGCTCTCGCATGATCTCGCGCGCCCCGTCGGCGTCCCCGTCGAGAACCGCCTCGACGAGAGCGGTGTGCTGGCGCTGGGAGTGCTCCAGGTTGCGGACGAGGAGCGGGATGCAGTCGAGGAGGTCATTGACGCCGGCCCGTACGGCCGCGTAGCGCGAGGTGAGGGAAGGAGAGCCGGAGAGTTCGGCGAGGGTCAGGTGGAGCAGGGTGTCCAGACGCCGGTACTCCGCCAGCGGGGCGTCGTTCGTCCGCTCCAGCGCCTCACGCAGCCGCAGCGCCTGCTGCGCGTCGAGCCCGTGCGTCGCGCACAGCCCGGCCGCGCCCACCTCCAGGACCTCGCGGAAACGCAGTACGTCCTCGATGTCGACCGCGGCCACCCGCCGGCGCAGCTCGTGCTCGCCCGGGGTGTCCGTGCGGGCCAGCACGAACGTGCCGCCGTACCGGCCGCGCCGAGACTCGACCAGACCCTGGTCCTGGAGCACCTTCAGGACCTCGCGCAGCGTCACCCGGCTGATGCCCAGCCGCTCGGCCAACTCCCGCTCCGAGGGCAGCCGTTCACCGCCCGGCACCAGACCGAGCCGGACGATCTGGAGGATCTGCTCCAGCGCCTCCTCGAAGCCGTTGCCCGCCCGCACCGGCCGCAGGACCGGCGTCAGCCGGTCGTCGGTGCCGCGGTCGGGTTGCGCCCGCGTCATCAGGTCGCGCCCCCTTCCCAAGCAATGGTTCTCCGCAATACCTTATGGCCCTCGGCTGACCCAAGGAGGCTTTTCCGGTGGCAGACCGCACACCCCCGCTCTCCGTCGAGGAACTGCGCATCCTCGTCGAGGCCGGTGACATCGACACGGTCGTCCTGGCCTTCCCCGACATGCAGGGACGGCTCCAGGGCAAGCGGTTCGCCGCGGCCTTCTTCCTCGACGAGGTCCTGGAGCACGGGACGGAGGGCTGCAACTACCTCCTCGCCGTCGACACGGACATGAACACCGTCGACGGATACGCCATGTCCTCCTGGGACCGGGGATACGGCGACTTCGCCATGCACCCCGATCTCACGACCCTGCGCCGCGTGCCCTGGAACGCCGGCACCGCCCTGCTGGTCGCCGACCTCGCCTGGAACGACGGCTCCCCGGTCGTCGCCGCCCCCCGCCAGATCCTGTGCCGCCAGCTCGACCGCCTCGCCGAGCTCGGCTACACCGCACAGGTCGGCACCGAGCTGGAGTTCATCGTCTTCAAGGACACCTACGAACAGGCCTGGGACAGCGGCTACCGGGGGCTCACCCCGGCCAACCAGTACAACATCGACTACTCGGTCCTCGGGACCGGACGCATCGAGCCCCTGCTGCGCCGCATCCGCAACGAGATGCAGGCCGCCGGGCTCACCGTCGAGTCCGCCAAGGGCGAGTGCAACCCCGGCCAGCACGAGATCGCCTTCAGGTACGACGAAGCCCTCGTCACCTGCGACCAGCACGCCGTCTACAAGACCGGCGCCAAGGAGATCGCCTCCCAGGAGGGCGTCTCCCTCACCTTCATGGCCAAGTACAACGAGCGCGAGGGCAACTCCTGCCACATCCACCTCTCCCTGGCCGACGCGGACGGCACCAACGTGATGGCGGGCACCGCCCAGGACCCCGGCGGCATGTCGGAGGTCATGCGCCACTTCCTGGCCGGACAGCTCGCCGCGCTGCGTGACTTCTCCCTCCTGTACGCGCCCAACATCAACTCGTACAAGCGCTTCCAGCCCGGCTCCTTCGCCCCGACCGCCGTCGCCTGGGGCCACGACAACCGCACCTGCGCGCTCCGCGTCGTCGGCCACGGCCGCTCCCTGCGCTTCGAGAACCGGCTGCCCGGCGGCGACGTCAACCCGCACCTGGCCGTCGCCGGACTCGTGGCGGCGGGGCTGTACGGCATCGAGCGGAAGCTGGAGCTGCCTGAAGCCTGCGCGGGCAACGCCTACAGCGCCGCGTACGAGCACGTCCCCACCACCCTGCGCGAGGCCGCCGAGCTCTGGGAGAACAGCCCGATCGCCCGGGCCGCCTTCGGCGACGAGGTGGTCGAGCACTACCGCAACATGGCGCGCGTCGAACTGGAGGCCTTCGACGCCGCGGTGACCGACTGGGAGCTGCGCCGCTCCTTCGAACGCATGTGAGGACCCCCTTGCCGCACCCCCACGCATCCCAGCCACCCGCGTCCCAGCCGTCCACCCCACCCCCGTACGAGCACGAACTGCGGGTGCTCGACCCGGCCACCGAGGAGATCGTCGCCACCGTCCCGGCCGCGACCGCACAGGACGTGGACGACGCCGTCGTACGGGCCGGCCGGGCGCAGGCCGGATGGGCTGCGCTCGCGCCCGCCGACCGGGCCAGGCTGCTGCGCCGCTTCGCCTCCGTAGTCGACGGCCACCTAGAGGAACTGGCCCGCCTGGAGGTCCGCGAGGCCGGCCACACCCTCGGCAACGCCCGCTGGGAGGCGGGCAACGTGCGCGATCTGCTCGACTATGCCGCCGGGGGAGTGGAACGCCTGACCGGGCGTCAGATCCCGGTCCCCGGCGGCCTCGACATCACCCTCCTCGAACCGCTCGGGGTCGTCGGCGTCATCGCGCCGTGGAACTTCCCGATGCCCATCGCCGCCTGGGGCACCGCGCCCGCCCTCGCCGCGGGCAACGCCGTCATCCTCAAACCCGCCGAGACGACCCCGCTCACGGCACTGCGGCTGGCCGAACTCGCCCTGGAGGCAGGCCTGCCCGAGCACCTCTTCCAGGTACTGCCCGGCGCCGGTCCCGTCGCGGGCGACGCGCTCGTCTCCCACCCCGGTGTCGCCAAGATCGTCTTCACCGGGTCGACCACCGTCGGCAAGCAGGTGCTGGCGAAGGGCTCCGCCCTCCTCAAGCGCGTCACCCTCGAACTCGGCGGCAAGAGTCCGAACATCGTCTTCGCCGACGCCGACATCGAGGCCGCCGCCGCCTCCGCCCCCATGTCCTTCCTCGACAACTCCGGCCAGGACTGCTGCGCCCGCACCCGCATCCTCGTCCAGCGCTCCGTCCACGACCGCTTCCTCGAACTCCTCGCCCCCGCCGTCGAGTCGGTCGTCGTCGGCGACCCCTCCGACGAGCGGACCCAGATGGGCCCGCTCATCTCCGCGGCCCAGCTGGAACGCGTACGGTCCTACGTCGACGCCGACGCCCCCGGCATCCGGGGCAAGGCTCCCGGGGGCCCGGGCTTCTGGTTCGCGCCCACCGTGCTCACCGGCGTCGAACCCGGCGCGCGCGTGGCCGTGGAGGAGGTGTTCGGCCCCGTCGCCGTCGTGCTGCCCTTCGAGGACGAGGCCGACGCCGTCCGGCTCGCCAACGCCACCGACTACGGCCTGTCCGGTTCCATCTGGACCCGTGACGTCGGCCGCGCCCTGCGCGTCTCCCAGGCCGTCCGCGCCGGCAACCTGTCCGTCAACTCCCACTCCAGCGTCCGCTACTGGACCCCCTTCGGCGGCTTCAAGCAGTCGGGGATCGGCCGCGAACTCGGCCCGGACGCCCTCACCGCCTTCACCGAGACCAAGAACGTCTTCATCAGCACGGAGGGTCCCGCACAGTGACTTCAGACACCCCCCAGACCGTCTGCCGCCGCCTGGTGGGCCGCACCGCCGTCATCACCGGCGCCGCCAGCGGCATCGGCCTCGCCACCGCGCGCCGGCTCGCCTCCGAGGGCGCCCACGTCGTCTGCGGCGACATCGACGAGCAGCACGGGAAGGCCGTCGCCGAGGAGGTCGGCGGCACGTTCGTCAAGGTCGACGTGACCGACCCGGAGCAGGTCGAGACCCTGTTCAGGACGGCGTACGACACCTACGGCTCGGTCGACATCGCCTTCAACAACGCGGGCATCTCGCCGCCCGACGACGACTCCATCCTGGACACCGGCCTGGAGGCCTGGAAGCGCGTCCAGGAGGTCAACCTCACCTCCGTCTACCTGTGCTGCAAGTCGGCCATCCCCTACATGCGCCGCCAGGGCAGGGGCTCCATCATCAACACCGCCTCCTTCGTGGCCCGCATGGGCGCGGCGACCTCCCAGATCTCGTACACGGCGTCCAAGGGCGGGGTGCTGGCCATGTCCCGTGAACTGGGCGTCCAGTTCGCCCGGGAGGGCATCCGGGTCAACGCCCTGTGCCCCGGACCGGTCAACACCCCGCTGCTCCAGGAGCTGTTCGCCAAGGACCCCGAGCGGGCCGCGCGCCGGCTCGTGCACATCCCGGTCGGACGGTTCGCCGAGGCGGACGAGATCGCGGCGGCCGTCGCCTTCCTCGCCAGCGACGACTCGTCCTTCGTGAACGCCACCGACTTCCTGGTGGACGGGGGCATTTCGGGCGCCTACGTCACCCCGCTGTAGCGGAGACGGCCGGTCCGCGGGGTGGGCGGCGACCCGGTCCCGCCCACCCCACGGACCCCGTGCGCCGGCGCCGGAGGGACGTCTCGACGCCGTGGCGAACGCCGCCCGCCGCGGCACTAGAGTGCCGGGATGAGCATGACGCCCCCTCCCGGCTGGTACCGCGACCCGTCGTACCCGCTCGTCGAGCGCTGGTGGGACGGAACCGCGTGGACCGACCACCGGCGTCAGCCCGAAGCTCCCCAACAGCCCCTGATACCGGCCCCGTCGACCGGCGGATCCGGCTCCGGCCGGGCCAAGGCCGTCGCGCTCGTGACGGCCGCCGTCGTCCTCGTGGCCGCGATCGTCACCGGCGGCGTACTGCTGCGCGACGACGGCGGCGGTGACGAGGCCGCGACACGGAACACGCCCGCGACCACGTCGCCCACGGCTTCCGACGACCCTTCGCCGTCCCCGTCGGGCCCCTCGCCGTCGGCCGGTGACCCGTCCGTCGTCGTCGACGAACTCGACGGCATCACCTTCCCGGTCCTCGACGGCTGGGCCAAACCGCAGTACGTCGCCGACCACGACACGGTGCTGACGACCCCGCGGACCTACGACTGCCCGGGCGACCCCGGTCTGTGCCGGCACGGCCGGGTCGACGTCCGTACCGCGACGGCCACCGACGAGACCTCGCCGAAGGCCCTCGCCGAGGGGGACATCGAGGACGCCGCCGACAGCGCGTACGGCCACGACCTCGTCGGCAGCAGGCCCTTCCGCGGCATCACCTCCCACCGGCTGGTGAAGTCCGGCTCGGTCGCCGTCGCCGGACGCGCCGGGTATCTCGTGCGCTGGAAGGTCAAGACCGGTGTGGGGCCCGGGGGTTACGTCGAGTCGCTGGCGTTTCCGTCCAGCGTGGGCACGCAGTCCCTGGTCATCGTCCGGTTCGCCGTCGACGTCGGCGCCGACGCCCCGCCGGTGTCCGACATCGACCGGATCACCGCAGGCATCCGCTCGGTGGGCCAGAAGGACGCGGGCGGCGGTGTGGGCAGCAGCATCGGACCGTCCCGGTGACCGGCGCCCGCCCGGCCGGGTGACGGGCGTCTCCGGTCCGGGCGGGGGCGACCCGGCGCACCGTGCCGGCGGCGCGATGCCGCCGGTCGGACGCGCGTGATCGGCGTGGGGATCAGAGGAAGGTGTGGCCCTCGCCGCGGTAGGTCGGGACAGAGGCCGTGACCGTGTCGCCCTCCACCAGGTGCAGCGTGTCGAACCGCTCGCACAGCTCACCGGCCTTCGCGTGCCGGAACCACACCTTGTCGCCGATGAGCAGATCGTCCGCCGGGGCGCCGAGCAGCGGGGTCTGCACCTCGCCGGGTCCCTCCTGGGGGTCGTACGACAGTCCCTCGGGCAGATACGGGACGGGCAGCCGGTCCGGGCCCGCGGCACCGGACGCGGGGTAGCCGCCGCCCAGCACGGTCACCACGCCCACGCCCGGCCGCCGCACCACGGGCTGGGCGAACAGCGCCGCCGGGCGCCCGGTGAAGGACGTGTAGTTGTCGAAGAGCCTCGGCACGTACAGACCCGAACCGGCCGCGATCTCGGTGACCGCGTCCTCGGCGGCCGTGTGCTGGACGCTGCCGGTGCCGCCGCCGTTGACGAATTCGAGGTCCGGCTCCACGGCCCGGACCGCCCGCACGACCTCCGCGCGCCGCTGGGCGAGCTCCTTGCGGGCGGTGGCCTGCATCAGCCGCACGGCACGCGAGCGCAGCGGCCGTCCCGAGACCGCGTCGCCGACACCGGCGATGTGACCCTCGTACGCCATGATCCCCACCAGCTTGAACCCCGGGGCACGCTTGACGGCACGGGCCATCTCGGCCACCTGGGCGGGGGAGTACAGCGGCGAACGCAGCGCCCCGACCCGGACCCGGCCGCCGAACAGCTTGAGCGAGGTGTCCAGCTCCAGACAGACCCGCACGACCTCGGTGCCGCCTTCGCGTGCCTCGTCGATGAGACGGAGCTGCGCCGGATCGTCGACCATGACCGTCACCGCGGCGGCGAGCTTGGGGTCGGAGGTCAGCTCGGCGTAGCCCTTGCGGTCGGCCGACGGATAGGCCAGCAGGACGTCGTCGAAACCGGACCTGGCCAGCCACAGCGATTCGCCGAGCGTGAACGACATGAGCCCCGCGAAACCGTCGCGTTCCAGGACGCGTTCCAACAGGGTGCGGCAGCGCACCGACTTGCTGGCGACCCGGATCGGCTTCCCGCCGGCCCTGCGGAGCAGATCGTCCGCGTTCGCGTCGAAGGCCTCCAGGTCCACGATGGCGACGGGGGCGTCGAGGTGAGCGGTGGCCCGGTCGTAGCGGGCCCTGTCGGAGGCACGGGCAGTCATGGACGAAGACTGCCAGACTCCATTACCGCAGGGTAGGGGGACGTTCCGGGCAGATGCCCCGGGGCCTCGGACTGGTTCCCGCCCGGGGCGCGTCAACCCGTAGAGTGACGCGGACGCAGGGAGGAACGACCCTGCCCCGGTGGGCCCTGCCCGGGGTGACGGTCTTCCGGCGCGGGTATGCGTGCCCGTGGCGACCTCTCGCGCGACACGAAACGGCTCGCCGAGCTACGGGGCGTCCGACAGCCCGGTACGAGGAAACGGGGGGTGCATGAGTACGGAAGCGCGGCGCGCCTCGAATCCCCCGCGTCCCTCCACCTCACCGGCCGCTGCCCCCGGGACTCCGCCGCCCCCGGTGAACCCGCCGGCCGCTCAGGCTCCGGCCCACCCCTCGGTCCCGGTTCCGCCGAAGCCCGTCCGCTCGCCCGGTCCCGACCTGTCGGCCGGGGAGGACTGGTCCGCCGAGGAAGCCGCGCCCGGCACCCAGGGTTCCCCCACCGGATCCGGGCAGGCCGCGTCCGGCCCCGCTCCGTCGGTCCCGCCGCGCCCCGCGAGCCCGCCCCGCGACGCGGCTCCGTCGGTGCCGCCCCAGCCCGTACGGCCCCCGGCCGCGCCGGAACGGTCCGCCGCACCTGAATCACCGGCGCCGAGGCCCACCTCGCTGGTCCGCCCGAGGGCCGCCTCGACGAGTGGCTCCGGCCCCGCCTCCTCCGGCGGCCAGGCGCCCACCGGCGCGACCGGCTCTCCGGGGCGGGCCGCGCCCCGTACGCCCGCCGCTTCCGCCGCACCCGGCGCCCCGGGTTCCACCGCTCCCGGGGCTCCGGAGTCCGTCTCACCCGGCAGCCCGTGGTCGACCGCACCGGGCACACCGGGATCCGAGGAGCGACGGTCGTCTTCGACCGGTACTTCGGGGTCCGGCGGGTCTCGCCCTGTGTCGTCCGGTACCTCGGGATCCGAGGAGCGACCGTCGTCTCCGACCGGTACTTCGGGTTCCGGCGCGTCTCGCCCTGTGTCGTCCGGAACGCCGGGATCCGAGGAGCGACGGTCGTCTTCGACCGGCAGTCCGGGTTCCGGCGCGTCTCGCCCTGTGTCGTCCGGAACGCCGGGATCCGAGGAGCAACCGTCGTCTCCGACCGGCCCCTCAGGCTCCGCTGCGCCTCGCTCCGTCTCGTCCGGCACCTCAGGCTCCGCCGCGCCTCGCTCCGTCTCGTCCGATGCGCCGGGATCCGACCCGTGGCGGTCGGCCTCGACCGATACGCCGCGGTCCGACGCGGCGCGGCCCGCTCCGGCCGGTTCGTCGTCGTCCGGTGGGTCGCGCACCCCGGCGGCGTCCACAGCGCCGCGTCCCGCGTCGGATGGCGCCCCGCCGGAGCGCCCGGCGCCGCCGTCGGTGGCCTCGCAGCGCTCCGCGCCGGACGCCGCTTCGCCGGTTTCCGGATCCGCTTCGCGACCCGAGGCCCGGCGTTACCCCCACCTGCGGCCCGAGAGCAGGACGGCCCCGCAGACCCCGCCGCCCCCCGCGGCCTCCGCGCGTTTCCCCGACGCCCCGCCGGCGTCCGCCGCACCGGCACGCTCCGACGGGGCGCCGTACTCCGCGGGCCCCGCGGGCCCCGCGCGCTCCGACGGGCCGCCTCACACCGCGGGCCCCTCGCGGCCCGGCGGAACGCAGCGTCCCGCGCAGCGCCCCGCCCGGCTGTCGCACCCGGTCGCCCCGCAGCGCCCGGCCGAGCCCCCGCGTGCCTTCGAAGCCCCGCGCCCCTCGGAGTCCGCGCCGCCGTCCGAACCCGTGTCCTCCTCGGACCCGACGCGCGCCTTCGGCGCCCCGCGGGCCTCCGAGCCCGCGCACCCCTCCGGGCTTCAGCGCCCCGCCGAGACCGCGCGGCCCTCCGCCCCTTCGCGTCCCTCCGGGCCCCCGCCCTCCACCGATCCCTCACCCGCCTTCGAGCCGTCGGGCCCGTCCGAAGGGGCCGGAGCGGCCGGGCGGAACCTCGGTTTCGGGGAGCGGTTCGGTGAGGTCACACGGGAGACGCGGTCCGGGCGGGACGGGTCCGGCGTGGGCTCCGCGAGTGCGCCTCCGTACGTTCCGCCCCCGTCGCCGGCGCCGCCCGCCGAGGCCGACCCGGGCGCGCGGCGCCCCTTCGTATCGTTCGCGCAGCCCGAGACGTACCGCGGCGACATCGCGCGGGTGCGTCCGTTCCGGGGTCGGATCCGGCCGGGTGCCGTGACCGCCGCGACCTGCCTCGTGCTCGGACTCGGCCTCATCGGCGGCGCGGTGACCGGCAGTTGGCTCACCGGCGACGACACGGCCGCACCCGGTTCGCCCGGCGCGTTCACGGCGGCCGGGGACCTCTGGCACAGCGTTCCCGTGGACCGGCTCTTCCCGCCGACCGTGCGCGGCGACGGCGCGGGCCCCGGCGGCTCGGACCGTACCTGGACCCGGATCGCCGTCGCCCCCGACACCGGCTGCAAGGACGCCTTCGACCCGCTGCTGCGCCAGGCGCTCGCCCCCGTCGGCTGTCTGCGGCTGCTGCGGGCCACCTACGTGGACGCGACCCGCAGTCATGTCACCACCGTCGGCCTGCTGTTCACCAAGGCGGACGCGGCGGGCATGACCTCCCTGAAGGCCCGTTTCCGCAAGGAGGGCCTGGACCGGCGCACCGACCTGCTGCCCCTCCCGTACGCGGCGAAGGGCACCGCCGCCGAGGGCTTCGGCAAGGCGCAGCGTGCCTCGTGGACCGTGTCCGTCCTGACGGACGCCCCCGTCGTCGTGTACGCGGTCTCCGGATTCGCCGACGGGCGTACGGTCGCCGCCCCGCAGCCCGCCGCCGAGGCGATGAAGCCGGAGGCGACCACGGCCGCGGCCCAGTCGGGCCTCGGTCATGAGGCGCAGGGCCTCGCCGACCGGGTCGAGCGAGGCCTTCGCAAGACCGTCGACTCGTCCTCGGAGAAGCCGTCATGACCCGCGACGACGGCCCCGACGGCCGCATCAGGCAGTCCCGTACGACCGCACCCGCCGCCATGACCGGACCTGCGGGCGCGACCGCATCCGCCGACACGACCGGTCCCTCGGGCATGACCGCATCCGCCGACGCGAGCGCGGTGACGGTCCCCGGTGACCGCCCCCGGCGTCCGCGCCCGGCCCCGAAGGCCCGCCGACCCCGGCTCTCCCGCAGGTCCGGAGTCCTCACCGCGTTCCTGGCCGCCTCCCTCGTGCTGGTGCCCGCCGCCACCGCGCACGCCGACGGCATACGGGCCCAGCAGTGGGGCCTCGACGCGATGCACACGCAGCAGGCGTGGCGCACGACCAAGGGCAAGGGCATCACCGTCGCCGTCCTCGACACCGGCGTCGACGCCCAACACCCGGACCTCAAGGGCAATGTGCTCGGCGACAAGGACATGGTCGGCTTCGGCGCGAGCCGCGGCGACGCGACCTGGGCGCGGCACGGCACCGCCATGGCGGGCATCATCGCCGGGCACGGTCACGGGCCGGGCCGCGCCAACGGCGTGATGGGGATCGCCCCCGAGGCGAAGATCCTGCCCGTCCGCGTCATCCTGGAGGACAAGGATCCGGCCCGCTCCAAGGCTCGCAACACCCGTGGCAACGCCCTCGCGGAGGGCATCCGCTGGGCCACCGACCACGGCGCCGACGTCATCAACCTCTCCCTGGGCGACGACTCCAGGTCCGCCCACCCCGAACCCGCCGAGGACGAGGCCGTCCAGTACGCGCTGAAGAAGGGGGTCGCCGTCGTCGCCTCCGCCGGCAACGGCGGGGAGAAGGGCGACCACATCTCGTACCCCGCCGCCTACCCCGGCGTCATCGCGGCGACCGCCGTGGACCGCTACGGAACGCACGCCTCCTTCTCCACCCGCCGCTGGTACGCCACCGTCAGCGCCCCGGGCGTCGACGTGGTCATCGCCGACCCGGACGACCGGTACTACGAGGGCTGGGGCACCAGTGCGGCCTCCGCGTTCGTCTCCGGCGCGGTCGCACTCGTCAAGGCCGCCCACCCGGGCCTGTCCCCGGCGCAGATCAAGCAGTTGCTGGAGGACACGGCCCGCAACGTGCCCTCGGGCGGCCGCGACGACTCACGCGGCTACGGCTTCGTCGACCCGGCCGCGGCCATCAAGGCGGCCGGCCGGATCGACCCGGAAGGCGGCCCGAAGGCGGCGGCGTACGGCCACAAGTACTTCGGCACGGGGCCCGACGCCCCCGCCGACGGCGGCGGTTCGGCCGACTGGGCCGCCCCCCTCGCGGGCGCGCTGGGCCTGGGCCTGCTGGCGGCGGCGGTGTTCCTGTGGCGCGGCCGCAGACCCACGAACCCGTTCGAACGGCCTTAGCGGGAAACGCTGTTCGGCGACCGGCGACCGGCGACCGGTTCGAACGGCCTCAGCGGGAAAGGCCGTTCGGCGACCGGCGACCCGGGAACGCCGCTCGGCGGCTCAGTCCTCGGCCGTGTCCCGGAACGCGGACACCGCCGCCTTCGACACCGCCTCCACCAGCGAAATGCCCTTCGCCTGCGTGGAGTTGCCGTTCGACAGCGTCGCCACCAGGTAGTCGTGGCCGTCGGACGAGATCCGCCCGATGCTGTTGATGTCCCACAGGCCCGTCGTGCTGCGCGCCAGCCACCCGTTCTTCAGCGCCCATCGAGATCCGTCGCCGGCGGCGGACACGCCCCACCGCTGGTCGGTCTCGATCTCGCCCATCAAGCCCTGGAGATAGGACCGCGAGGCCGCGCTCAGTTCGGAATCGTCCCCGAACACCTGCCGCAGCAGGGTCAGTTGGTCGCTCGCGATGGTCTGGGTCAGACCCCACAGCTCGCCGTCGCCGCCCTGGGTGTCCGTCAGGCCGAAGCGCTTGTTCGCGGCGTCCAGGCCGTCGGCCCGGCCGATGGCGGCCCACAGCGCGGTCGCCGAGGCGTTGTCGCTGTTCTCGATCATCGCGGTGGCGTACGTCTTCTCCCGCGCGGTGAGATGCCGGTCCGCTTCCTGCGCCTGGAGCAGCAGCGCGGCCAGGATGTTCACCTTGACGATGCTCGCGGTGTCGAAGGCCGTGTCGCCGTAGGCGGCGCTCTCGCCCGAGCCGACGTCGAGGACGGCGACCGACGTCTTCGCTCCCGCCGCCACCGTCACCGACTCGAGCGCCTTCGCGAGCAGCGCGTCCCGGTCCACGGAGGGCTCCGCCACGGGTTCCACCGACGCCTCCTCGCTCCCGGCCGGCGACGCGGAGGGCGAGGCCGACGCCGCCGACGATACGACGGCGGGGCCGTCGTGCGCCTGCGCCTTCATGTAGACGGTCCCGGCGGCCGTGGTGCCGACGAGGACGACCGAAGCCACCGCGGTGTACAGAAGTGGCGTGCGTCGGGAGGGCCGGGCGCGACGCCCGCGTGCTCTTTGACGGTCCATCCGGCGATGCTCGACCGCCGGGCTGTGGCATCCGTTAGACGCGTGTGAAAGACGTGTCAGGGAAAACTGAGAAACTCATGAATCGTGTCGCCCGCGCGTTACAGGGCCCGCACAAGCGCAGCAGCATCCCCCCGATAGGGTCGGGGATCGTGGCGAACAAGAACATTCCCGACCCCGGCTTCCCCGACGACGACGGCTCCGCCGACCCCCGGCTGAGCGCCGCGCTCGCGGCCTGGTCCGCCGACCGCGCCGCCGTACCGCCGGTCCTTGAGGCGCTCACGGGCGCCCGGCTGCTCGTGCCCGTCGTGGCGATGCTCGGCGAGGTCGAGGTGGACGAGAACGGGCTGCGCCGCGAGAAGACCAGTGACATGGCGGTGCCCACGCTCAAGGCCGGGAACCGCACGGCCCTGCCGGCCTTCACCTCGACGGAGGCGCTGGCCCGCTGGGATCCCGAGGCCCGCCCCGTCGCCGTACGCCTGAACCAGGTCCTGGAGGCCGCGGTCCACGAGAAGGCCGACACGATCGTGCTGGACCTGGCCGGGCCCGTGTCCTACGAGCTGACGGGTTCCGCCCTGCTGGCGCTCGCCGAGGGGCGTACGACGGCCGATCCGCTCGCCGATCCCGCCGTGGTCGAGGCGGTACGGGCCGCGGTCGCCGCCGAGCCCCTGGTGGCCCGTGCCCATCTCGGCCCCGGTCCGGCGGACGGCACCCTCGCGCTGGTGCTCGACCCGTCGGCCGCCCCCGCCGAGACCGCTCGCGCGGTGGCCGAGCGCCTCGCGGCCGACGAAACACTCAGGGCCCGCCTGGTGCGCGGTCTCGACCTGGCACTGCTGCCGGCCGAGGCGACGCCTCCGGGCGAGCCCCTGTACGTACGCGGATAGGCACGCGGGCGGGTCCGTGTCCGTACGGAGGTCCGTACGGACACGGGCACGGGTCAGCCGTAGACCGGGCCCGTGTACTTCTCGCCGGGGCCCTGGCCCGGCTCGTCCGGGACGAGGGAGGCCTCGCGGAAGGCGAGCTGGAGGGACTTCAGGCCGTCGCGCAGCGGCGCGGCGTGGAAGGAGCTGATCTCGGTCGCGCTCGCGTCGAGCAGGCCGGCGAGCGCGGTGACCAGCTTGCGCGCCTCGTCCAGGTCCTTGTGCTCGTCGCCCTCCTCGGTGAGACCGAGCTTCACGGCGGCGGCGCTCATCAGGTTCACGGCGACCGTCACGATGACCTCGACCGCGGGGACCTCGGCGATGTCGCGGGTCATGGTGTCGTAGTCGGGGTTCTGGGGAGGGGTGTCACTCATGCCTCACACGATAGGCCCCGGTGCGCGTGCCCCCGTCCACGGGAGCCTTCCGGCCGGTGGGGAGGGGTGCCCCGGCCCCGCGAGCGGCGGCGAGGAGGCCTCCGGTTAGCGCGTACCCGGCGGAACTGCTAACCTTTTGTAACGACCGGCCGGACACGATGTGCCCGGCCCACAAGTGGAGGCTCCGATCTCCCACCTGACCGTCCTCCGGGACGGCGGGTCATCCGGTCAGGCGGCCGCCATCGTTCCGTACGGACGATGGAGTCGCCCGAATGCGCGCCCCGCGGTTGACCGCGGCGGTGCTCCGGTTTCATGGAGCCCCGCCTGTGTCCCGTCCGGGGCATTTTTCATGCCCTGCGGTGGTTGGTCAAAGTGTCATCAGAGACATACGCGGCTGTCCGCCAGACCGCCGTGTGGTGCTACCGAGGAGGATCCATCAGCGCCGAGCCCCGCATCAACGACCGGATTCGCGTTCCCGAAGTGCGACTTGTCGGTCCCAGCGGCGAGCAGGTCGGGATTGTTCCGCTTGCCAAGGCCCTTGAGCTTGCTCAGGAGTACGACCTCGACCTCGTCGAGGTGGCGGCGAACGCCCGTCCGCCCGTCTGCAAGCTCATGGACTACGGCAAGTTCAAGTACGAATCGGCCATGAAGGCCCGTGAGGCGCGCAAGAACCAGGCGCACACGGTCATCAAGGAGATGAAGCTCCGGCCGAAGATCGACCCGCACGACTATGACACGAAGAAGGGTCACGTCGTCCGGTTCCTCAAGCAGGGCGACAAGGTCAAGATCACGATCATGTTCCGTGGTCGCGAGCAGTCCCGGCCGGAGCTCGGCTACCGACTGCTGCAGCGTCTCGCCACGGACGTCGAGGACCTCGGGTTCATCGAGTCGAACCCGAAGCAGGACGGCCGAAACATGATCATGGTTCTCGGTCCGCACAAGAAGAAGACCGAGGCGATGGCCGAGGCCCGTGAGGCCCAGGCCGCCCGCAAGGCGGAAGCGAAGGCCAACCCGGGTCGCTCGCAGAACGCCGCCGAAGAGGTCGACGCCGACGGTGGCGACACCGAGAGCGCGCCCGCCGAGGCCGAGTCGGCCGAGACCCCGGCCGAGGCATCAGCCGAGGCCTGATCCCAGGGCCCCCGCCCCGGGATGTCAATCGATACATATGACGTTCCACCCGTGCCCGGTCCCGCGACCGGGCACCGGAACGCCACTGACGAGGAGAGAACGGCGCTATGCCGAAGAACAAGTCGCACAGCGGTGCCAGCAAGCGCTTCAAGATCACCGGCTCCGGCAAGGTGCTCCGTGAGCGCGCCGGCAAGCGCCACCTGCTCGAGCACAAGTCGTCCCGCGTGACGCGCCGTCTCACCGGCACCGCCGAGATGGCCCCGGGCGACGCCGCGAAGATCAAGAAGCTTCTCGGCAAGTGACGTACCGGCGCCCAGCGCCGTACGTCTGATCCGGGACCCAATCGATTTCGGGCCGTGTGAGTCCAACCACGGCCCCGCTACAAGGAGTTAAAAAGTGGCACGCGTCAAGCGGGCAGTCAACGCCCACAAGAAGCGCCGGGCGATCCTCGAGGCGGCCTCCGGCTACCGCGGTCAGCGTTCGCGCCTGTACCGCAAGGCCAAGGAGCAGGTCACCCACTCGCTGGTCTACAACTACAACGACCGCAAGAAGCGCAAGGGCGACTTCCGTCAGCTGTGGATCCAGCGCATCAACGCTGCGGCCCGCCAGAACGGCATGACGTACAACCGCCTCATCCAGGGTCTGAAGGCCGCCAACATCGAGGTGGACCGCAAGATCCTCGCGGAGCTGGCCGTCAACGACGCCAACGCGTTCGCCGCGCTCGTCGAGGTCGCGCAGAAGGCCCTGCCGTCGGACGTCAACGCGCCGAAGGCCGCGTGACGCTGCGCTGGCATCAGCCGACGTGACTGAAGGACCCGCAGGTCATGCCTGCGGGTCCTTTGCTGCTGACGCCCGCTGCGGCTGTCTGCCCGGGTGCCGGTGCCGGCCGGTGGGGGCTGATCGCTCCCCGAGTTCTCGGCTCCGCTCGAACAGGGGGGACCCCCGTCGCGGCGGAGCCGCAGATCGACAGAGCCCCGCGCCCCCAGGGGTTGCAGTCGTCCCCAGATATCGAAGGTGAACCAGAACATGGCCTCCGCCAGCCCCGAGCTGATCTCGCCCCGCTCTCCCCGTGTCTCCGCCGCGCGGCGGCTGGCCCGGCGGAACTTCCGGGGCAAGGAGCGGCTGTTCCTCGCCGAGGGGCCGCAGGCCGTGCGGGAGGCGGCGGCACACGGCGGTGACACGCTCGTCGAGCTGTTCGCCACCGTGGAGGCCGCCGAGCGGTACGCCGACCTCGTCGCGGAGGCCCGCACCGCCGGAGCCCGGGTCCACCTGGCCGACGAGCAGGTCATCGCGGACATCTCCACCACCGTGACCCCGCAGGGAATCGTCGGCGTGTGCCGGTTCGTCGACACCCCCTTCGAGGAGATCCTCGCCGCCCGCCCGAAACTGGTCGCCGTGCTCGCCCACGTCCGCGACCCCGGGAACGCCGGAACCGTGCTGCGCTGCGCGGACGCCGCGGGCGCCGAGGCCGTCGTCCTCACCGACGCCTCCGTCGACCTCTACAACCCCAAGGCCGTACGCGCCTCCGTCGGGTCCCTGTTCCATCTGCCCGTCGCGGTCGGTGTGCCCGTCGAGCAGGCCGTGGCCGGGCTCAAGGACGCCGGCGTCCGCATCCTCGCCGCCGACGGCGCCGGGGAGGACGACCTCGACGACGAACTCGACAAGGGGACCATGGGCGGCCCCACCGCCTGGGTCTTCGGCAACGAGGCCTGGGGGCTTCCGGAGGAGACCCGCGCGCTGGCCGATGCCGTCGTGCGCGTTCCGATCCACGGAAAGGCCGAAAGCCTGAACCTGGCCACGGCCGCGGCCGTATGTCTCTACGCGTCAGCCCGTGCACAGCGCGCCTCCACAGGGTGCCGCTCCGTCACCGGCAGCTAGTAGGGTGACGGGCCCGGGGGCCCTCTGCGCCAGACGAGAGGTGGGGTACGGGGATGAGTGTCGGCACGGGCGGTGCCCAGGGCGCGCTGCGAGCGCGGGACGCGCGCGGCCCTTCCGCGCCCCGGCACGATGACACCGCCGGAGCCGGTCCCGGCCTCGGCATAGACCCGGACGACCTGCCCGACGGGATCGTCGTCGCCGACGAACACGGCCGGGTCGTCTGCTTCAACGCCGCCGCCGCCCGGATCACCGCGGTCCCCGCCGCCGAGGCGCTCGGCCGCCGGCTCGAAGCCGCCCTCCCGCTGGAGGACCTCGAAGGCCGCCGCTGGTGGCAGCTCACGGACCCCTACGGCGGACTCGCCATCCGCAACGGCCAGCCCGAACGGAACCTCCTGCTCCCCGGCGGCCGCGAGATCCTCGTCTCCGCCCGCTACGTGCGCACCCACCCCACCGGACCGGTCCGCAGGGTCGTCGTCTGCCTGCGCGACACCGAGGCCCGCCGCCGCACCGAGCGCAGTCACGCCGAGCTGATCGCCACGGTCGCGCACGAACTGCGTTCGCCGCTCACCTCCGTCAAGGGCTTCACCGCGACCCTGCTCGCGAAATGGGAACGCTTCACCGACGACCAGAAGAAACTGATGCTGGAGACCGTCGACGCCGACGCGAACCGCGTCACCCGTCTCATCGCCGAGCTCCTCGACATCTCCCGCATCGACTCCGGCCGCCTCGAAGTGCGCCGCCAGCCCGTCGACATCGGCGCCGCCGTCGGCCGGCACATCCAGGCGTACGTGGCCTCGGGCCAGCCCGCCGACCGCTTCCTGCTGCGCATCGAGCAGCCCCTGCCCGCCCTGTGGGCCGACCCCGACAAGATCGACCAGGTGCTCAGCAACCTGATCGAAAATGCGGTGCGCCACGGCGAGGGAACCGTCACCATCGACGTGGCACCCTCCACGTCCCCGCGCGAGCGGCCGGACGAGGAGGGCACGGCGAACGCCGTCACGTCGGTCACCGTGAGCGACGAGGGCACCGGAATCCCGGAGGAGTCCATGAACCGCGTCTTCACCCGCTTCTGGCGGGGCAGCAAGCGCGGCGGCACCGGCCTCGGGCTCTACATCGTCAAGGGCATCGTCGAAGCCCACGGCGGCGGCATCACGGTCGGCCGCGCCCCCGGCGGGGGAGCGGAGTTCCGATTTACGCTGCCCGTGGGCACCCCGGCGTATCTGCTCTAGCGCCGCAGCGGCCCCCACGGGCGCCTCCGCACGGGAACACCGCGAGGACGCCCCGTCCTGGGCGGACCCTCACCCCCGTTAGACTCGGCTTTTGGCACCTTTGCGTCCACTCATCTGCGGACGACTTCGTCTCCGAGTCGATGACGGGGACCCTCAGCCAGCCAACCGGAAGCACGGGAAGAGATGTCGGCACCTAATAAGTCGTACGACCCTGTAGAGGTCGAGGCCTTGAAACCGGAAGAGATCGAGCGCATGCGGGACGAGGCGCTCGCCGCCTTCGCCGCCGCCGGTGACCTCGACGCGCTCCAGGAGGCCAAGGTCGCCCACACCGGCGGCACCTCCCCGCTGGCCCTCGCCAACCGCGAGATCGGCGCACTGCCCCCGCAGGCCAAGGCCGCGGCCGGCAAGCTCGTCGGCCAGGCCCGCGGCGCCGTGAACAAGGCCCTGGCCGGCCGCCAGGCCGAACTGGAGGCCGAGCGCGACGCGCGCGTACTGGTCGAGGAGGCGGTCGACGTCACCCTGCCGTACGACCGTGTGCCGTCCGGCGCCCGGCACCCGCTGACCACCATGATGGAGCGGGTCGCGGACGTCTTCGTGTCCATGGGATACGAGGTCGCCGAGGGCCCCGAGGTCGAGGCGGAGTGGTTCAACTTCGACGCCCTGAACTTCGGCCCCGACCACCCGGCCCGCCAGATGCAGGACACCTTCTTCGTCCAGGGCCCCGAGGGCACCCACGGCGACGAGTCCGGTGTCGTGCTGCGCACCCACACCTCGCCGGTGCAGGCCCGCGCCCTGCTCGACCGGGAGCCGCCCGTCTACGTCGTGTGCCCCGGCCGCGTCTACCGCACGGACGAGCTCGACGCCACGCACACCCCGGTCTTCCACCAGATCGAGCTGCTGGCCGTCGACGAGGGCCTGACCATGGCCGACCTCAAGGGCACCCTGGACCACATGGTCCAGTCGCTCTTCGGCTCGGACATGAAGACCCGGCTGCGCCCGAACTACTTCCCCTTCACCGAGCCGTCCGCCGAGATGGACATGCTCTGCTACGTCTGCAAGGGCGAGTCCGTCGGCAACCCCGACCGCCCCTGCCGGACCTGCTCCTCCGAGGGCTGGATCGAGCTCGGCGGCTGCGGCATGGTCAACCCGCGGGTGCTCGTCGCCTGTGGCGTCGACCCGGAGAAGTACAGCGGATTCGCCTTCGGATTCGGTATCGAGCGGATGCTGATGTTCCGTCACAACGTTGAAGACATGCGAGACATGGTCGAGGGTGACGTCCGGTTCACCCGGCCGTTCGGGATGGAGATCTGATGCGGGTCCCGCTTTCTTGGCTGCGGGAGTACGTCGACCTGCCGGCGACGGAGACCGGGCGCGACGTCCAGGCCAAGCTCATTTCGGCAGGCCTCGAGGTCGAGACCGTCGAGCAGCTCGGCGCCGACCTCAAGGGCCCCCTGGTCGTCGGCCAGGTGCTCACCATCGAGGAACTGACGGAGTTCAAGAAGCCCATCCGCTTCTGCACCGTCGACGTCGGCACCGCCAACGGCACCGGTGAGCCCCAGGAGATCGTCTGCGGCGCGCGCAACTTCGCCGTCGGCGACAAGGTCGTCGTGGTCCTGCCCGGCGCCGTCCTGCCCGGCGACTTCGCGATCGCCGCGCGCAAGACGTACGGCAAGACCTCGCACGGCATGATCTGCTCCGGCGACGAGCTGGGCATGGGCGACGACGGCAGCGGCGGCATCATCGTGCTGCCGCCGGAGATGGAGCCCGGCACCGACGCGATCGAGCTGCTCCAGCTCGTCGACGAGGTCCTCGACATCGCGGTCACGCCCGACCGCGGCTACGCCCTGTCGCTGCGCGGGGTGGCCCGTGAGGCCGCCATCGCCTACGGCCTGCCGCTGCGCGACCCCGCGCTGCTCGACGTACCGGCCCCGAACGCGTTCGGCCACCCGGTGCAGATCAGCGACCCGATGGGCTGCGACCGCTTCACCGCGCGCACGGTGACCGGCCTCGACCCCGACGCCCAGTCCCCGATCTGGCTGCGCCGCCGGCTGCAGAAGGCCGGCATGCGCCCGGTCTCGCTCGCCGTCGACGTCACCAACTACGTCATGCTGGAGCTCGGCCAGCCGCTGCACGCCTACGACCGCAGCCGGGTCCAGGGCACGATCGGCGTGCGCCGCGCCGAGCAGGGCGAGAAGCTCACCACGCTCGACGGCGTCAAGCGCACGCTGGACGCCGGCGACCTGGTCATCACCGACGACCGCGGCCCCATCGGCCTCGCGGGCGTCATGGGCGGCGCCCACACCGAGATCGACGACACCGAGGGCACCACCACCGAGGTCGTCATCGAGGCCGCGCACTTCGACCCGATCTCCATCGCGCGCACGGCCCGCCGGCACAAGCTCGCCTCCGAGGCGTCCAAGCGCTTCGAGCGCGGCTCCGACCCCGAGGCCACCTCGGCCGCGGCCCAGCGGACCGTCGACCTCCTCGTGCTCCTCGCCGGCGGCACCGCCGACGCCGGGGTCACCGAGGTCATCGCGCCGTCCGCGCCGCACACCATCACCATCCCGGCGGACCACCCGGACAAGGTGGCCGGTGTCGCGTACGGCCGCGAGACCGTCGTACGCCGCCTCCAGGAGGTCGGCTGCGACGTCTACGGGCAGGACGAGCTGATCGTCACCGTGCCGTCCTGGCGGCCCGACCTGACCGACCCGAACGACCTCGCCGAAGAGGTCATCCGGCTCGAGGGCTACGAGAACCTGCCCTCCACGCTGCCCAAGCCCCCGGCGGGCCTCGGCCTCACCGACCGGCAGCGGCTGCACCGCCGGGCCGGCCGCGCGCTGGCCGGCGCCGGCTACGTCGAGGCGCCGAACTACCCGTTCATCGGCGAGCACGTCTTCGACCAGTTCGGCCTCGCCGACGACGACCCGAAGCGCAAGGTCGTCAAGCTGGTCAACCCGCTCTCCGACGAGGAGCCCGCGCTCCGTACGACGCTGCTGCCGGGCCTGCTCCAGGCCCTGCGCCGCAACGACGGACGCGGCAGCCACGACCTGGCGCTCTTCGAGACCGGTCTGGTCTTCCACCCCCGGGAGGAACTGCGTGTCGCCGGGCGGCTGCCCGTCGACCGCCGTCCCAGCGACGAGGAGATCGCGTCCCTGACCGCCGCGCTTCCCGCCCAGCCCCGGCACGCCGCCGTCGTCCTCGCGGGCGCCCGCGAGCAGGCCGGCTGGTGGGGCAAGGGACGCCCGGCCGACTGGGCCGACGCGATCGAGGCCGCGCGCGTCCTGGCCCGCGAGTCGGGGACCGAACTCCTCGTCCGCTCGGGCCAGTACGGGCCGTGGCACCCGGGCCGCTGCGCCGAGCTCGCGGTGGTCCTGGACGGCGCGGAGCAGGTCATCGGGTACGCCGGTGAGCTGCACCCCGGTGTCCTGAAGACGCTGGGCCTGCCCGCGCGCACCTGCGCGATGGAGCTGGACCTGGACGCGCTGGAGCGGGCGAGCTCGGGCCACCCCAAGGGCCCGAAGATCTCGACCTTCCCGGTCGCCACGCAGGACGTCGCCCTGGTCGTCGACAAGAGCGTCCCGCACGCGGACGTCGAGGCGGCCCTGCACGAGGGCGCCGGTGAACTCCTGGAGTCCATCCGGCTGTTCGACGAGTACGAGAGCGCCCAGCTCGGCGAGGACAAGAAGTCCCTCGCCTACGCGCTGCGCTTCCGTGCCGCCGACCGCACGCTGACCGTCGACGAGGCCTCCGCGGCCCGTGACGCGGCGGTCGCGCTCGCAGCAGAGCGCACGGGAGCCGTGCTGCGCGGAGCCTGACGGCTCCACCGGGTACGCCGGGGAACCGGGCACCACGATCGCGGACCGTTCCGCGACCGGGGCGCCCGGTTCCCCGCTCCCGTCTCCGGGGTTCCCCAGGCCCCTGCGCACGCCTTCCACCGGGCCTCATGCGCGGTTCCCCCGGCTCCTGCCTGCATAAATGCGGGTGTCCGAAGACACCTCACTCATTTGGGTGACATGTCCGGGCGATCCTGCCCGGCCGGGTCGGCGCTCGACAGAATCGGAGCGGTCTCTCCGAGGCCGTCTGCGCCGTCCGTGCCTATTGGGGGGCCAATCGGCATGATCCGTAACAAGGCTGGAGCTCCCCGCAGGGCGACGCTCCGGACGCATTCGCGGAACCCGGCCAGAGCGGTCCTCGGACCGCGTCGTCGCCGTGACCGGCTGAGGGCCGGATTCGACCGGGCGATACGCGGTCGCGGACCCCGCCCCGGGTCCACCCGCGGCGACCGACGGGGCCTCCTCGGCCACCGGGTCCCGCGCACCGCCGACCGGCCGCCACTGCGCCGGGCGGTGAACCTGGGGCTGCCCGCCGTCTGGGGCGCGCTGGCGATCTCGTACAAGATGGCCTGTCCGCTCGCCCAGGAGAACGGACTGGGTTCCCGCGTCGTCACCAGCGCGGTCTTCTTCGCGGTCGGAGCCGGTCTGATGGTCCACGTCAGAAGGGCGCTGCTGCGCGAGCTCCGGCAGATCCGCAGAATCGCGGGAGCCGCGCAGAACGTCCTGCTGCGCCCGCTGCCGCCGCGCGTCGGCGGGCTGGACATCGCCGCGGCCCAGCTCTCCGCGGACCACGGAGCGAGCATCGGCGGCGATCTGTACGAGGCGATCGCCACCGAGCACGGCGTGCGGGTCGTGATGGGGGACGTCCGCGGGCACGGACTGGGGGCCATCGGAACCGTCGCCGCCGTCCTCGGCAGCTTCCGCGAGGCCGCGCACGACGAACCCGAACTCGGCGGCGTCCTCAGAAGACTCGAACGGGCGCTGGCCCGGCACCTGTGCGAGCGGGACCGGGCCGAACACACCCTCCCCGGGCCCGAGTCGGACCGCCACACCGCCGAGGAGTTCGTCACCGTCCTGCTCCTGGAGATCCGCCGGGACGGCGAGGTGCACGCCCTCAACTGCGGACACCCCTGGCCGTATCTGCTGACCCGGGGCCGCGTCCGGCCGTTCGTGCGCGCCGAACCGCTGCCCCCGCTCGGGCCGTTCCCGCTGCCCGCACGCCTGCCGGCCCGGTCCTGCGGCCCGCTCCGCCCCGGCGAGGGGCTCTTCCTGCACACCGACGGCGCCGAGGACGCGCGGGACGCCCGGGGCCGCTTCTTCCCGCTGCTCCCCGCCCTCTCCGCCGCCGTCCGCGACGGGCCCCTCGAACCGCAGGCCGTGCTGCGCGCGGTGTTCACCGGCCTGCTGCGCCACACCGGCGGCAGGCCCGACGACGACGTCGCCCTCCTGGTCCTGCACAACGACCGCCGCCCCGTCGCCCTGAACCACGGCCGTGTCGCCCAGCACGTGCCCCGCTGAGGCGCGTCCGGCCGTCCCCGGGAACGGACCGGCCACGGGACCCACTCCCGGACGACCGGAGTCCCGCGGCCGACCCGGCCGGACCGGCTCTGCCGTCCGCCCGGCCACGGAGTGTCGGGCAGGCGGCCGGGCGGACGGCGCGGAGCGGGCCGCCGTACTGTACGAGGGGGAGCCGGCGGCCCGGCCGGCCTCTTGCGAGGCATTTCAGTCAACCGGTGCGAAACTCTCCGCGACAGCGCGCGCACAGCGCGGATACGGGCATTCCCATCACACCCCGTGTGAAAGGGGACGCACTACTCTCTCTGGTGCGGTCGGGAGCGGTCGCCCGGCCGGCGCCGTCGGCAACGAGCCACTCGGGGGGCCTCCCATGCAGCCCAACACTCTGCTCGACGCGATCCTCGACGAGGCGGGCATCTCGCACGCGGGACTCGCGGCCCACGTCAACCAGGCGGGCCGCGCCCGCGGTCTGGCCCTGCGCTACGAACACACCGCCGTGGCCCGCTGGTTGAAGGGCCAGCGACCGCGCGGACAGGTGCCCGACCTGATCTGCGAGGTGCTCGCGGGGCGCCTGCACCGGCCCGTCACCCTGGACGACATCGGCCTCGGGGTCCCCGGCGAGCCCTCCACCCCGCACGCCGGCTCGCTCTCCGGCTTCGTCGAACGCGCCACCGCCCTGTGGCGCTCCGACGAACAGCAGCGCCCGCACATCCTCGGCGCCCAGGCCGTCACCGGAACCCCCGCCGTCATGCCGGTGTGGGAGTGGGAGAACCCGCCCGAGGACGTGGACGTCTCCCGCGGCGGCCGCCATCAGGTCAGCATGGCCGACATCGACATGCTGCGCGCGGCACGGGCCCACTACGAGCAGATGTACCGCAAGGCCGGGGGCATAGCGACCCGCACCCGGATCGTCGGCTTCCTCAACTCCGAGACCGCGCCCCTGCTGCGCGGCAGCTACACCGACGCCACCGGGCGTCAACTCCACCGTGCGACGGGCGGGTTGGTGGCCATCGCGGGCATCTGCGCCTACGACTCCGACGCGCACGGACTGGCCCAGCGCTACTTCCACCAGGCGCTGCGCCTGGCGAAGGCCAGTGGGGACAGGGGACTTGGCGCCTACGTCATAGCCCTGCTGGTCAACCAGTCCCTGTTCATGCGCGAGTACCGGCAGGCGGTCGCCTTCGCCGAGGCCGCGCTGCGCGCCGCGGGGCGCCACATCACGCCGGCCCTCGCCTCCGACCTCTACGCCATGCAGGCGAAGGCGTACGCGCACCTCGGCGACGGCAGCAGCGCACTGTCCTGCATACGGCGTGCCGAGCAGGCCGCCGAGCGCATCCGGCGCGGTTACGAGCCCGACGAGACCGGCTATGTCCAGCCGGGACTGGTCAACGTACAGGTGGCGGAGGCGCTGCTCAGCCTCGGCGACCTGGTGGCCGCCGCGGAGCACGCCGCGGCCGCCGTCGACAATCCGGCGCACGACCGGGGCCGGGTGCACCGGCTGGCCATGCTCAGCCAGATCGAACTGCGCCAGGGCAACGCCGACAAAGCGGTGGCGACGGCTGTTCAAATGGCCGAGCAGGCACGGGGAATGGAGTCCCAGCGGCTGCGCGACAGACTGCGCGCGGTACGCGAACACCTGGTGCGCAGCGGCTGCGCGGGGACGACCGAGGCCGCTGAACTCATCGACGGCGCACTGCGCGTACCGCTGTAGGAAGCGGCCCCGCACACCCCTTCGTTCACCGCCGCCGTGCTGCGTCCCGACCCCAGTGAGCCCTGCTGTCGGGACGCGGCTGCTGCGATATTGCCTTCACTCGGCGGAAGGTGGCAGAACCGTGCAGTGGACGAAACAGAATGAACAAACTGTGTATGAAAACCGCTGGTTCAGCGTCAATCTCGCAGATGTGGAGCTGCCGGACGGGCGGCATCTCGATCACTTCCTGATACGGCTGCGGCCCGTCGCCGTGGCGACGGTGGTGAACGAGGCCAACGAGGTGCTGCTGCTGTGGCGGCACCGCTTCATCACCGACAGCTGGGGATGGGAGCTGCCGGCGGGCGTCGTGGAGGACGGCGAGGACATCGCCGCGGCGGCGGCCCGCGAACTGGAGGAGGAGACCGGGTGGCGGCCGGGACCCCTGCGGCATCTGATGAGTGTCGAGCCCTCCAACGGGCTCACCGACGCCCGGCATCACATCTACTGGGCCGACGAGGGCGCGTACATCGGACACCCCGTGGACGACTTCGAGTCGGACCGCCGGGAGTGGGTTCCCCTCAAACTCGTACCCGACATGGTCGCCCGCGGTGAGGTCCCGGCCGCCAACATGGCGGCCGCGCTGCTGCTCCTGCACCATCTCAGGCTCGGACAGGACGTGTTGCCCTGATCGGCCCCCGGCGTCCCGGGCCCTAGTGGCCGAGAGCCTGCCAGACCGCGACGGCCAGGGCGCCCACGGCCGCGACGACGGCGACGGTGGGCAGTGGCCAGCGGGTGTGTTCGAGCGCGACGATCCGTGTGCTCAGGTCATCGAGATCCTTGGCCGTCTGGTCGTCGCGCTGGGTGAGTAGTGCCAGTCCTCCCTCGATGCGGGTGAACCCCACTTCGAGCGACCGGCGTAACTCCGCGATCTCCTTCGGTGCCGCGGGATGCTCGGGGTCGGCGGTCACGAGTCCGCTCCTTTCCGTGGTCGGCACATCCCTGTGTCTGCGTACGGAAAGTCAACTCGCCCGGTGCACGGGTGGGGAGAGTGTGCGCCGGGCATATGCGAGCCCGGTGCGCACACGGCGTGTGAACGACGCGGGCCCGGCACCCCGAAGGGTGCCGGGCCCGCGCGAACTCCGCGAAGCGGAGCGGGTGTTCAGCCGGTGGTCGGCAGGTCAGCCGTAGGTGTAGAACCCGGAACCGGACTTGCGGCCCAGGCGGCCGGCGTCGACCATGCGCTGGAGCAGCGGGGGAGCGGCGTACAGCGGCTCCTTGTACTCCTCGTACATCGAGTACGCGACCGAGGCCACCGTGTCGAGACCGATCAGGTCGGACAGCTTGAGCGGGCCCATCGGGTGGGCGCAGCCCATCTCCATGCCGTTGTCGATGTCCTCGCGGCTCGCGATCCCCGACTCGAACATCCGGATCGCGGACAGGAGGTACGGGATCAGCAGCGCGTTGACGACGAAGCCCGAGCGGTCCTGGGCGCGGATCGCGTGCTTGCCGAGCGCCTTCTCGGCGAAGAGCTGGGCGCGGCCGATGGTGCCCTCGGAGGTGGTCAGCGCCGGGATCAGCTCCACGAGCTGCTGCACCGGGGCCGGGTTGAAGAAGTGGATGCCGATGACCTGGTCGGGGCGCGAGGTCGCGACGGCCAGCTTCACCAGCGGGATCGAGGAGGTGTTGGAGGCCAGGATCGCGTCCGGCCTGGTCACCACCTGATCCAGCACCTGGAAGATCTCGGTCTTCACCTGCTCGTTCTCGACGACGGCCTCGATCACCAGGTCACGGTCGGCGAACTCGCCGAGGTCCGTGGTGAAGCTCAGCCGGTCCTGGGTGGCCTTGAGCTCGTCGTCGGAGATCTTTCCGCGCTCGGCGGCCTTGGACAGGGAGGAGAAGAGCCGGGTCCGGCCGATCTCCAGGGCTTCGCCGGTGGTCTCGGCGACCTTCACGTCCAGTCCGGCGCGGGCGCACACCTCGGCAATGCCCGCTCCCATCTGGCCGCAGCCCACCACTCCGACGCGTTCGATGTCGGTCACATCGTCCCCTTCGCTGATCCGCACTGCCTGGCAGGTTGTCCGTTGTTCGGTCCCTGCTCCGAACGTGCACGTTACTCCCAAGTATCGATGATCGATCGTCGGGGTGGTGCATGCTGTGTCCCGATACGGCACGTGACCGGACGGATCCGCGACGTAAGGGGTACGGATATGGGGCGACTGCCACGCCGGGCGTTCGCGGCGGCCGCGCTCGCGACACTGTCGGGGATCGGTACGGCGGGGGACGCGGCGGCCGCCCAGGACGCGGCCGCGCCGCGTGGGGCGACGGCCCCGGCCGCCATGCGGGGCATGTGGCTCGCGACCGCCTCGAACCGCGACTGGCCCTCCCGCCCCGGCCTGAGCCCCGCCCGCCAGCGCGCCGAGCTGCTGGGCCACCTGGACACGGCGGTGCGCCTGCGTCTGAACACCGTGATCCTCCAGGTCCGGCCCGCCGCCGACGCGCTGTGGCCCTCGCCGTACGAGCCGTGGTCCCGTTACCTGACCGGCGTCCAGGGCGAGGCTCCCGGCTGGGACCCGCTGGGGACCGCGGTGCGCGAGGCCCACGCCCGCGGCCTGGAACTGCACGCCTGGTTCAACCCGTACCGCGTCTCGGGACAGCCCGACCCCCGGAAACTCGCGCCCTCGCACCCCGCGCGGCTGCACCCGGACTGGACCGTGCGCCACGGCGGGAAGCTCTACTACAACCCCGGACTGCCCGCGGTCCGCACCTTCGTCCGGACCGCCATGCTCGACGCGGTGCGCCGGTACCCCGTCGACGGAGTGCACTGGGACGACTACTTCTACCCGTACCCGGTGCGGGGCGAGCGCTTCGACGACGACGCGGCGTACGCCGGCCACGGGGCGGGCTTCCCGGACAGGGCGTCCTGGCGGCGGCACAACGTCGACCTGCTGGTGCGGGAGATGGCCGAGGGCATCAGGAAGGTCCGGCCCGGGGTCCGCTTCGGCATCAGCCCCTTCGGCGTCTGGCGGAACGCCTCGACCGACCCGCTCGGCTCACCGACCCGGGCCGGCATCGAGACGTACGACGACCTGTACGCCGACACCAGGAAATGGGTCGCGCGGCGCTGGATCGACTACATCTGCCCCCAGCTCTACTGGAACATCGGCTTCGCCGCCGCCGACTACGCGAAGCTGCTGCCCTGGTGGGCGCAGGTGACCCGCGGCACGGGCGTCCACCTCTACGCGGGCGAGGCGCTGTACAAGGCGGGCGACCCGGCGCAGCCCGCCGCCTGGCAGGACCCGGCCGAACTCTCCCGCCATCTCACCCTGGCCCGCCGTCACGCCGAGGTGCGCGGGCATGTCTTCTTCTCGGCCTCGGAGGCGGCCGCGGACCGGATCGGCGCGATGGCACGGGTCGTCGCCGACCACTACCGGCAGCCGGCGAAAGCCCCGCGCTGAGCGTGCGCCGGCCTCCCGGCGCCCGCCCGGATCGTCCTACCGCGGCGGCATCTCACGGTGGCGGATCTCGGAGTCCGGGCCCGGCGAGCACACCGCCTCGTGACCGTCCTCGAACCGCACGCGGTAGGGGGGAGAGCCTTCCGCTCCCATGACCTCGGTGATCTCCGCGACCTTGTCGTGCTGTCCGACGGTCCGGCCGTGCTGCACGAGCTTGTCGCCTTTGGTTGCGTGCATCTGAACGGTCTCCTCCCTAGGGTCAGCCCCGTGCCCGCTGGGTCAGAGCGATGCAGACGAGGACGGCCGCCGCCGTCAGGGGTGCCGCCGGGGTGAGCCGCTCGCCCAGGAGCAGTACCGACCACACCAGTGTGAGCAGCGGCTGGGCGAGCTGCAACTGGCTGGCCTTGGGGATGCCGATCGACGCCATGCCCCGGTACCAGACGACCAGGCCGAGGAACTGCGAACCGGCCGCGACCCACAGCAGCCCGGTCACGCTGTGCGCCGTGAGGTGGACGGGTTCGTACGACAGCGCCACCAGCGCGCCCGGAACGCTGAGGGGCAGACACAGGACCAGGGCCCAGCCGATGACCTGCCAGCCCGGCATCACCCGGGCCAGCCGGCCGCCCTCGGTGTAGCCGGCCGCGCAGATCAGCAGGGCCCCGAAGAGATAGGCGTCCGCGCCGGTCAGGGCGCCGCCGCTCTGCTGCACGGTGAACGCGATCACGGCCGCCGCGCCCGCGCACGCGGCCAGCCAGAACGTCCGTGACGGCCGCGCGCCGGTGCGCAGCGCCGAGAACAGCGCCGTCGTGAGCGGGAGCAGCCCGACGACGACGGCCGCGTGGGCGGTGGTCGACGTCCGCAGCGCGAGCGTGGTCAGGAGCGGGAAGCCGAGGACGACCCCGGCGGCGACGACGGCGAGGCCCGCCAGATGCCGCCGGTCCGGCCGGGGGACCCGCAGCGCGAGCAGACAGCCGCCCGCGAGGACCGCCGCCAGGACGCAGCGCACGGTCACCAGCGACCAGGGGCCGAAGCCCTCCAGGCCCCAGGCCGTCGCGGGGAAGGTGAGGGAGAAGGCGGTGACACCCAGCGCCGCCTGGACGGTGCCCGAACGGCGGTCCGCCGGAGCGGGGCTCCGGGGCGCGGCGGTGGCCGGAGGGGAGGTCGCGGTCCCGGCGTCGACCGCTATCCCGGTCCGGTCGATAGCGCTACTCTGTGCTCTCATGCAAGAGCGTAGCAGTGTGGGCGATCTGGCGGAACGGCTGCGACAGGAGCTGGACCGCTACTCTCCTGGTGGAAAGCTGCCCTCCAGCCGGGCACTCGTCGAGCGGTTCCGTGTGAGCCCGGTGACCGTGTCACGGGCGCTGGCGCAGCTCGCCGCCGAGGGACTCGTGGTCACCCGGCCCGGCGCGGGTGCCTTCAAGGCCCGCCCCCGGCCCTCCCTCGCCTCCACCGGGGACACCTCCTGGCAGGAGATCGCGCTCAGCGCCGACACCTCGGCCGAGGCCGTCCCCCGCACCGTGGACGCCTCCGGCGTCCTCGTCTCGCTCGCCGCGCCGGCGCCCGGCGTCGTCGAGTTCAACGGCGGCTATCTGCACCCCTCGCTCCAGCCGGAGCGGGCCATGGGCGCCGCCCTGTCCCGGGCCGGGCGCCGCCCCGGAGCCTGGTCCCGGCCGCCCATGGAAGGGCTGCCCGAACTGCGCGAGTGGTTCGCGCGCGGCATCGGCGGGGCGATCGGCGCGGCCGAGGTGCTGGTCGCGGCCGGCGGCCAGACCGCCCTGACGACCGCCCTGCGCGCGCTCGCGCCGCCCGGCGCCCCGGTCCTGGTCGAGTCGCCCACGTATCCGGGCATGCTGGCCATCGCCCGCGCCGCCGGTCTTCGCCCCGTGCCGGTCCCGGTGGACCCCGACGGGGTGAAACCCGAGCTCCTGGCCGACGCCTTCAAGGCCACCGGCGCCCGGGTCTTCGTCTGTCAGCCGCTGTTCCAGAACCCGACCGGCGCCGTGCTCGCGCCCGAACGGCGCGGCGAGGTGCTGCGCATCGCGCGGGAGGCCGGGGCCTTCGTGGTCGAGGACGACTTCGTGCGCCGCCTGGTCCACGAGGACGCGGGCCCGCTGCCGCGTCCGCTGGCCGCCGAGGACCCGGACGGCGTCGTGGTGCACGTCGGCTCCCTCACCAAGGCCACCTCGCCCAGCTTCCGGGTCAGCGCCCTGGCGGCCCGCGGTCCGGTGCTGGAGCGGCTGCGGGCCATCCAGGTCGTCGACACCTTCTTCGTGCCGCGCCCGCTCCAGGAAGCCGCGCTCGAACTCGTCGGCTCACCGGCCTGGCCGCGTCATCTGCGCACAGTTTCGGCCGAGTTGAAGACCCGTCGGGACACCATGACCGCCGCGCTGCGGCTGCGTCTGCCCGAACTCGCCCTGCCGCACGTCCCGTTCGGCGGCTACCACCTGTGGGCGCGGCTGCCCGACGGCACCGACGAGTCCGCGCTCGTCGCCGCCGCCCTGCGCGCGGGGGTGGCCGTGACCCCCGGCCGCCCCTACTACAGCGCCGAACCCCCGGCCGCCCAGATCCGGTTGAGTTTCGCGGCGGTGGCGGGCACGGAGGAGATCACGGAGGGCGTACGACGGCTGGCGGCGGCGTACGACGAGGTACGGACCTGAGCGGATCCGGCCGGACTCCGCACCCCGCGGGACCGCGGGGCCCCGACGACGGGCGAACCGGATCCGAAGGGCCCGCACAGCGGGCGCACAGACCACTGGCCGATGTTCTGTGCATATTCGACTACTCCGAGTGACACCCTTGACCTGCGGAGGCAGGCGCTCCACGATCTGCCCATGCATCTTCGGGTCACGTTCGTCGCGGCGGCGCGAAGCTCCGCGCTGCTGGCGGAGCGCTTCGAGGACGACCGGCCGCTGGACCAGGCGGGGTGGGAGGAAGCCCAGCGCGCCGCCGCCGGGCTGCTGCCGCTGGCCGCGGCCGAGCTGCGCTACTGCGCTCCGACACCCCGCAGCCGGGCCACCGGCGACGTCCTCGGCTACGCCCCGCTGGTCCAGCTCGCGCTGCGTGACTGCGACATGGGCCGCTGGCGGGGCTTCACCCTGGGCGAGGCCATGGCCCGCGAGCCGGAGGCCGTGGACTCCTGGCTCTCCGATCCCCGCTCCACACCCCACGGCGGTGAGAGCCTGCTGGCCTTCATCGCCCGGGTCGGGGCCTGGCTCGACACCCGGCCGGGGGAGGACGGCGGCAGCATCGTCGCGGTCGCCGAGCCGTCGGTGGTGCGGGCCGCGCTGGTCTACGCGCTCAAGGCACCGCCCTCGACGTACTGGAACATCGACGTCCGGCCCCTGTCGGCGATCACCGTGACGGGCCGGGCGGGCCGCTGGAATCTGCGCGTCGACGGGGCGCCGGCTCAGGTCGGGCGCGTGTAGCCGGTGCTCAGCACCAGGTCCTTCGCCGGTCCCCGTACCCGCCAGACGGACCGCCAGTGGTTCTCGTCCCGCACGCTGAACTCGCCCCGGTAGAGATCCGCCGCGCACGGATGGTCGGCGACGTACCGCCCGCCCGTCAGGTCCAGGTCGTGGAAGGGCCGGCCGTCGGAGAACCGTACGAGAGCGGTCCCGGGGGTGCGGCCCGGCAGGAACCGCAGTGTCCGCTCGGCCGGCCGCGCGACGCCCTGCCACACGAACGTGCCCGACTCCCGGTGCAGCAGCCCGCCGTCGTCGCCCAGGGGCTCGAAGACCGTGGTGCCGGTGAAGCGGCCCTCCGCGTCGCTCGCGAGGTCCCGTACGGTCCGCTCGACCCGCCAGCTTCCGGCCAGGTACGCCAGCACGTCCTCGACCGGCCAGAACTCGCCCATGTCAGGAGCTTCGGCGGGGCTTGCCGCGCTTCGCGCCGCCCTTCGGGCCGCCGTTGCCGCTGCGGGGGTTCTTGGCCGTGGCCCTGCCGCCGCCCTTGCCGCCCGTCTTGCCGGGCGCGGGCTTGCGCCGGCTGCCGCCCGCGTCCGCCTTCCGGGGGGACGCCTTCGCGGACTTCGCCGCGCCCTTCTGTTGTGCGGCGGGCGGGGTCTGGGAACGCCCTCGGGTGCTGTTCACCGTGCGTCCGCGCACGATGCCGATGAAGTCCTCGACCAGCTCGGTCGTCCGCTCCTCGGGCCAGGCCAGCGCGACCCGCGACTCGGGGGCGTCGGTGACCGTCCGGTACGTGAGGTCCTTGCGGTGGTGGAGCCGGGCCAGGGACTGCGGCACGACCACGACCCCGATGCCCGCCGCGACGAGTTCCACGGCGTCCTCGGTGCCGGCGGGCCGCTCCAGCGCCGGCTTGCCCGGCAGCCGCTCCCAGTCCAGCGGGTCGTCCTCGGGGTGCAGCACGATGTCGTCGGCGAGGTCCTCGCCGCTGACCTGCTCGACCGCCGCCACGATGTGGTCCTTGGGGACCACGACGACCGTCGTCTCGGTGTAGAGGGGGATCGCGCTGAGGTCGGTCCCGTCGACCGGCAGCCGGACGAAGCCCGCGTCGGCGTCGCCGCGCCGCAGGACGTCGTACACCTCGGCGGCGGGCACCGGGACGAGGACCAGGGGCACGTCGGGCAGGCGCTCGTTCCAGATCCGCACCCACTTCGAGGGCGTCACCCCCGGGACGTAGGCGAGCCTGAACGAGGGGGGTGTTTCGGAGCCGGTCACCCCGTCAGATTACCCGGCGTCGCCATCGGCGCCGTACCGGCGATGGTCGGCGGGGGCCCGAGCGGTCGATACCCTTGACCCATGAGTTCGCACCAGACCGCCCAGACGATGAAGCCCGCCACCGCGGCGAAGAAGCTGGGTGTGTACCTCGAGGCCACCCCCGCCGAGTTCCAGGAGGGCGTCGTCTCGCGTGCCGAGCTGAACGCGCTGCAGAACGACCCGCCCGCGTGGCTCCAGGAGCTGCGCCGTACCGGCCCGCACCCGCGTCCCGTCGTCGCCGCCAAGCTCGGTGTCTCCATCGCGGGGCTCGCCCGCGGCGGCGTCAGCGAGGCCCTCACCACCGAGCAGATCGAGGCGCTGAAGACGGAGGACCCCGAGTGGCTGCGGCGTGAGCGCGCCACGCAGGCCGAGGTCCGCAAGGAGTCGGCGCGCATCAAGCAGAAGAACGCGGAGCAGGACGACAAGCGCTCCTGACCGAAGGCTCCCCGCCCGGGGCCGCCACCGGCGGCACCCGGGCAGCCGTGGCGCCCCGCGGGGAGCTCAGCCGCCGGTTCCCGGGGTGCCGTGCCCGTCGGAGCCGGGCGTTCCGGAGCCGCCCGCGCCGGGCGGGGAGTTCTGGCCGCCCGAGTTGCCGAACGCCTTGACCAGCAGGTAGATCACCGCGCCCGGCGGGATCAGGAAGATGATGACGGGGAACTGGAACGTGCCCGTCGTCTGATGGGCGACGTACCACCCGTAGCAGGCGAGGAATATCCCGCCCAGAGCGGCCCAGGCGCGGTTCTTGACCGAGTTGCCGGGTACGAAGGCCGCTCCGATCAGGATGATGCCCGACAGGACGGCGAAGATCTCGTACGCGCTCCAGTGAGCGGACGTCGACGATGACACGGGCGGTCCTCCAGTGGTTCTCGGTGCGGTTCAGGGGTGCCTGAGCGAGGTCACGCTCATGACGGTCAGGGGAGCGGGGAGCGCGCCCGAGCGGAGGGTGACGGCGAGCTGCCGGGCCGACTCCCGGGTGAAGCTTCCGGAGATCTCGGCGGTGCCGCCGTCGAGCTGCTGACTGACGGACGGGGCGGAGATCACGGTGCCGTCCAAGACGATGGCGAACTGGTTCTGAGGCGAGGCGTTCAGGGAGAGGCGCCGGGTCACCTCGGAGAACTGCCGGGCACCGACGGAGTCGAAGTCCAGCCGCACGCGCCAGGTCCCGGTCTGGGGCTCCTTCACTGCCTTCGCCGAGGACACATGGGCCCCGTCCACCGCCGTCGGCCCCAGCGCGAACTTGGCACGCGAGCCGGACGCCGCGCCGTCGCTCCCGCAGGCGACGACCGATTCCCGCGCGGCGGCCTCCCGCTCTGTGGCGGGCCGCTCCCGCACCGAACAGTCCAGCGCCGCGAAGCGCGCCTGGAGCGCCGCCTCCTCGGCGCTCCCCTGGGCCGGAGCCGGGGCGGCACTCGCGCTCGGCGAGTCGGCGGCACGCGGGCGCCGCAGACCGTCGGTGACGGCCCGCCCCCGTGTGGGGGCGGCGCTGGCCGAGGGCGTCGGTGTCGGGGTCGGTGCCGCGCCGACCACGTCCTCGGCCAGGACGGGCCGGAAGCCCAGGTGTCCGGACATGCCCAGTTCGGTCAACTGCTCCAGGTCGGCGGCACGGCCGGTGACCGTGATCTCGTTGCCCTGTGTGGCGACTCGCGCGTCCTTGAGCCCCAGCGCCTTGGCGCGCGCCCGCATGCGGTCCACCGTCCGGCGCAGGGGGTCGGCCGCGAGCGGTGACGCCCCGGCGAAGGTCACCACCGTCCGGCGGGAGTCCCCCGAGGCGGAGACCGAGGTGCCCGGCGAACGGCCGGCGGCGCCGGATCCGGATCCGGACGCGGAACAGCCCGCGAGCGCCACCGCGACCGCACAGACGAGGAGAGCCCTGTGCGGGGCCCGGGGAAGAGACATGCGGGGGATGGTTCCAACCTGCGGCCCGCCGCCGAAGGCGATGTCACCCTTTGGCCGGAATTCATGCGGAGGGCGCCCGCGGTTACTCCAGATTCGATCGTGTGATGCGCGAGTGGGGACTGCGACGGTGACGGGTATACGTCTTCGGTGCCCGTCGCCCGCGCCGGTCGCACGGAACCGGGTGTCTCCGCCCTTCACGCCGGGCGATGCTCCCGGCCGCCACTGCGGAGGATTGCATAAACGTGCATGGAAACGTATAGTCATGCCATCCAAGAGGAGGGTTCCATGGCGATGCGTGCGGCGGTGGCGGGAGCGAGTGGATACGCGGGCGGGGAACTGCTGCGTCTGCTGCTGGCACACCCCGAGATCGAGATCGGCACCCTGACCGGCAACTCCAACGCGGGCCGGCGGCTCGGCGGGATCCAGCCCCATCTGCTCCCGCTCGCGGACCGCGTCCTCACCGAGACCACCGCCGAGGCCCTGCGCGGCCACGACGTCGTCTTCCTCGCGCTGCCCCACGGCCAGTCCGCCGAGGTCGCCGAGCAGCTCGGCGCCGACGTCCTCGTGGTCGACATGGGCGCCGACTTCCGGCTGAAGGACCCGGCCGACTGGGAGCGGTTCTACGGCTCCCCCCACGCCGGGACCTGGCCCTACGGCCTCCCCGAACTGCCGGGTGCCCGCGCCGCGCTGGAGGGGTCCAAGCGCATCGCGGTACCCGGTTGCTACCCGACGGCCGTCTCGCTCGCCCTGTTCCCGGCCTACGCGGCGGGGCTGGCGGAGACCGAGGCCGTGATCGTCGCCGCCTCCGGCACCTCGGGCGCCGGCAAGGCGCCCAAGGCGCACCTGCTCGGCAGCGAGGTCATGGGGTCCATGACCCCCTACGGCGTCGGCGGCGTCCACCGGCACACCCCGGAGATGATCCAGAACCTCTCCGCCGCCGCCGGGGAACCCGTCACCGTCTCCTTCACGCCCACCCTCGCGCCCATGCCCCGCGGCATCCTCGCCACCTGCAACACCAAGGCCAGGCCCGGCGTCACCGCCGAGTCCGTCCGGGCCGCCTACGAGAAGGCCTTCGCCGACGAACCCTTCGTCCACCTCCTTCCCGAGGGGCAGTGGCCCGCCACGGCGTCCGTCTACGGTTCCAACGCCGTTCAGGTCCAGGTCGCGTACGACGCCGCCGCACACCGCATCATCGCGATCAGCGCCATCGACAACCTGACCAAGGGCACCGCAGGCGGTGCCGTCCAGAGCATGAACCTCGCCCTCGGCCTTCCCGAGGAACTGGGGCTTTCCACGATCGGAGTCGCACCGTGAGTGTCACGGCAGCACAGGGATTCACCGCGGCCGGCGTCGCCGCAGGAATCAAGGAGAACGGCAACCCGGACCTGGCCCTCGTGGTCAACACCGGGCCCCGCCGCGCCGCCGCGGGCGTCTTCACCTCCAACCGTGTGAAGGCCGCGCCGGTCCTGTGGTCCGAGCAGGTCCTCAAGAGCGGCCGCCTGGACGCGGTGGTCCTCAACTCGGGCGGCGCCAACGCCTGTACGGGCCCCAAGGGCTTCCAGGACACCCACGCCACCGCCGAGAAGGTCGCCGAGACGCTCGGGGACATCGGCGCGGGCGGCGTCGCCGTCTGCTCGACCGGCCTCATCGGCCTCCTGCTCCCGATGGACAAGCTCCTCCCGGGCATCGACCTGGCCGTCGCCCAGCTCGGCCCGCACGGCGGCGAGAAGGCCGCCATCGCCATCAAGACCACCGACACCGTGCACAAGACGGCCGTCGTCACCCAGGACGGCTGGACCGTGGGCGGCATGGCCAAGGGCGCCGGCATGCTCGCGCCGGGTCTGGCCACCATGCTGGTCGTGCTCACCACCGACGCGGACGTGGACAGCGCGGACCTGGACCGGGCGCTGCGCGCGGCCACCCGCACCACCTTCGACCGGGTCGACTCCGACGGCTGCATGTCCACCAACGACACCGTGCTGCTGCTCGCCTCCGGAGCCAGCGAGGTCACCCCGGACCACGCGCAGTTCGCCGAGGCCGTCCGCGCGGTCTGCGACGACCTGGGCCAGCAGCTCATCCGGGACGCCGAGGGCGCCAGCAAGGACATCAAGGTCGAGGTGATCAACGCCGCGAGCGAGGACGACGCCGTCGAGGTGGGCCGCTCCATCGCCCGCAACAACCTGCTCAAGTGCGCCATCCACGGCGAGGACCCCAACTGGGGCCGTGTCCTGTCCGCGATCGGCACCACGAAGGCCGCCTTCGAACCGGACCGGCTGAACGTCGCCATCAACGGCGTGTGGGTCTGCAAGAACGGCGGTGTCGGCGAGGACCGCGACAAGGTCGACATGCGCTACCGCGAGGTCCACATCGTCGCGGACCTCGCCGCCGGCGACGCGACCGCCACGATCTGGACCAACGACCTCACCGCCGACTACGTCCACGAGAACAGCGCGTACTCCTCATGAGCAATCCGACCCGCAAGCACACCGCTCTGCCCAAGGCGCAGATCCTCATCGAGGCGCTGCCCTGGCTGACCCGGCACCGCGGCAAGACCGTCGTCGTCAAGTTCGGCGGCAACGCCATGATCGACGCCGAGCTGAAGGCCGCCTTCGCCCAGGACATCGTCTTCCTGCACCACGCCGGCCTCAAGCCGGTCGTCGTGCACGGCGGCGGCCCGCAGATCAGCTCCGCGCTCGACCGGCACGGCATCGTCAGCGAGTTCAAGGCGGGCCTGCGCGTCACCACCGAGGACGCGATGGACGTCGTCCGCATGGTGCTGGCCGGACAGGTCCAGCGCGAGCTGGTCGGACTGCTCAACGAGCACGGACCGCTCGCCGTCGGCCTCACCGGCGAGGACGCGCACACCATCACCGCCACCAAGCACCGGCCCATGATCGACGGGGAGTTGGTCGACATCGGGCGGGTGGGCGAGATCACCGCGATCGACACGGGCGCGATCGAGGCCCTGCTCGCCGACGGCCGCATCCCGGTCGTCTCCTCGATCGCCCGGAGCCAGGACGACGGACATGTCTACAACGTCAATGCTGATACGGCGGCTGCGGCACTCGCTGCCGCGCTGGATGCCGAGACCCTCATGGTCCTCACCGACGTCGAGGGTCTCTACGAGGACTGGCCCGACAGCGACGAGGTGATCAGCCGCCTCACCGCCTCCCAGCTCGAAAAGCTCCTTCCCGAGCTGGCCAGCGGCATGGTGCCGAAGATGGAGGGGTGTCTGCACGCCGTACGCAACGGCGTCACCACCGCCCGTGTCATCGACGGCCGGGTCCAGCACTCGATCCTGCTGGAGATCTTCACCGACGAAGGCATCGGCACGATGGTCGTGCCGGACGACGAGGAAGCGGGGGACGCCGAATGACCGGCAGCGCGACGAACGCGGAGCTCACCCAGCGGTGGCAGGGCGCGCTCATGGACAACTACGGCACCCCGCGACTGCCGCTCGTCCGCGGTGCCGGCACGAAGCTGTGGGACGCCGACGGCAACGAGTACCTCGACTTCGTCGGCGGTATCGCGGTCAACGCCCTCGGACACGGCCACCCCGCGATCGTCGAGGCCGTGAGCCGGCAGATCCGCTCGCTCGGCCACGTCTCCAACCTCTTCGTCGCCGAACCGCCCGTCGCCCTCGCCGAACGGCTCCTCCAGCTCTTCGGCCGCGAGGGCCGGGTGTACTTCTGCAACTCGGGCGCCGAGGCCAACGAGGGCGCGTTCAAGATCGGCCGGCTGACCGGCCGGACCCACATGGTCGCCACCACCGGCGGCTTCCACGGCCGGACCATGGGCGCCCTCGCGCTCACCGGCCAGGCCGCGAAGCAGAAGCCCTTCCTGCCGCTGCCCGGCGACGTCACCCACGTCCCGTACGGCGACCCGCAGGCCCTCGCCGAGGCGGTCACCGAGGACACCGCACTGGTGATCATCGAGCCGATCCAGGGCGAGAACGGCGTGGTCGTACCGCCCCCCGGCTACCTGAAGGCGGCCCGCGCCATCACCGCCGCCCATGGCGCGCTGCTCGTCCTGGACGAGGTGCAGACCGGTATCGGCCGCACGGGCCACTGGTTCGAGTACCAGGCGCACGAAGGCGTCCTGCCCGACATCGTCACGCTCGCCAAGGGCCTCGGCGGCGGACTGCCGCTCGGCGCCACCGTCGCCTTCGGCCGGGCGGCCGGGCTCCTTGAGCCGGGCCACCACGGCACGACGTTCGGCGGCAACCCCGTCGTCTGCGCCGCCGGGCTCGCCGTGCTCGACACCATCGAGTCCGAGGGGCTCCTGGAGAACGTGAAGCGCGCCGGCGAGAAACTGCGGAACGGGATCGAGGGGCTCGGCGACGGTTCCGGCCATCCGTTGATCGACCATGTCCGGGGTGCGGGCCTGCTCCTGGGTATCGTGCTCACCGAGCCGCTCGCGCCCCAGGTGCAGCAGGCGGCTCAGGACGCCGGTCTCCTGGTGAACGCGCCCGCCCCCGATGTCGTACGGCTGATGCCGCCGCTGAACCTCGGCGACGACGAGGTGGACGCGTTCCTCCGGGCCCTCCCCGGCATCCTCGACGCAGCCAACGGGGACGGGTGAACCGGGAAATGGGACGACGACGATGAGTCAGGCGCAGGACCACGAGCACGCAGGGCCTGCCGTGCCGCAGACCCGCACCGCACGCCACCGCCGGATCGTGGACATCCTCAACCGGCAACCGGTGCGCTCGCAGAGCCAGTTGGCGAAGCTTCTCGCCGACGACGGGCTGAACGTCACCCAGGCGACGCTCTCCCGGGACCTCGACGAGCTGAACGCGGTGAAGATCCGCAACAACGACGGCGACCTCATCTACGCGGTGCCGAGCGAGGGCGGTTTCCGCACCCCGCGCGCGCCGCTGGGGGAGTCGGCGAAGGAGGAGCGGATGCGCCGGCTCTCCTCGGAGCTGCTGATCTCCGCGGAGGCCTCGGCGAACCTCGTGGTCCTGCGCACCCCGCCGGGGGCCGCGCAGTTCCTCGCCTCGGCGATCGACCAGGCGGAACTGCACGACGTCCTCGGCACGATCGCCGGGGACGACACCCTGATGCTGATCAGCCGCGATCCGACGGGCGGGCAGGCGCTGGCCGATCATCTGCTGCGGCTGGCCCAGAACGATCACTGACACGTACGACGGTGGAGGCGCACCCCGCAGCGGGGTGCGCCTCCACCGTCGTACGCCCGCCTGACGTGGGGGCCGCCCCGCTCAGCCCAGGCGCTGGGCGAGGCCTCCCGTGCATCTGACCTCGTTGCCCGCCGTGATGAGCAGCGCCTCGACGTCCGGGAGCGACTCCAGCCAGTCGAGGCCCGCCCGCGAGCCCATCGCGAAGGCCGCGGTCGCCCAGGCGTCCGCCCAGGTCAGACGGGGGGCCACCACCGTCACGGCCACCAGGTCGGTGACCGCCGACTTCCCGGTGCGCGGATCGACGATGTGGGCGCCGCGTTCGGCGGTGCCGGAGGTCGCGACGGCCAGCTCGTCGACGCCGGCCGCGGAGACCACCGCGGCGAGCGCGCCCGGTCGGAGCGGGTCGGACACACCCACCCGCCAGGGGCGGTGCGGCCCGGGGACGCCGCGGAGCTGGACGTCGCCGCCGCCGTTGACGCTCACTCCGCTCGCCCCCGCCGCGGTGAGACGCCGGGCCGCGCGCTCGACGGCCCAGCCCTTGACGATTCCGGTGGGGTCGAGCCGCCCCTCGTACCGTGTGCTGAACCAGCCGTCGCTGACCCGTTCCGCCTCGGCGCCCAGCTCCAGCACCTCGGCGACCTGCGGGTCGCACTCCTCGACCGTGATCTCCCCGCGGGCCAGCCGCGAGATCTGGCTGTCCTCGCGGTAGGTGCTGAACACCTCGTCCACGCGGTGCAGCTGGGCGACCGCCTCCTCCAACGCCGTCCGCACGGCGTCGGGTTCGCCGCCGCGCACGTCGAAGGAGAAGACAGTGCCCATCACCTCCTCGGCGTGGCGCAGCTCCTGGGGCGCGTCCTGCGCGGGCTCAGACACCGGCCTTGTCCAGGGCCGACTGGAGGGACTTCTTGTAGCCCTCGCTGGTGTAGGTCGCGCCGGAGACGGTGTCGATCTGGGCGCTGCCCGCGGCGACGGCCTCCTGGTTGAGCTTGGGCACGGCGAGTTCGGTCTTCTGGGAGCTGGTCCCGCCCGAGGGTGCCTGGACCGCCTCGGCCTTGGTGATCTTCTTGCCGGAGAGGGTGACCCGGACCTGGACCGGTCCGTACTGGGTGTTCGTCGCGGCGCCGGTGACGACCCGGGCCTGCGCGGCCGGTGCCGCGGGCGACGCCCCCGCCGAGCCCGAGGACCCGGAGGATCCCGAGGTGCCGCCAGCGGCCTTCGCCTTGTCCAGGGCCGACTGGAGGGACTTCTTGTAGCCCTCGCTGGTGTAGGTCGCGCCGGAGACGGTGTCGATCTGGGCGCTGCCCGCGGCGACGGCCTCCTGGTTGAGCTTGGGGACGGCGAGTTCGGTCTTCTGGGAGCTGGTCCCGCCCGAGGGCGCCTGGACCGCGTCCGCCTTGGTGATCCTGCCGCCGCTCATGCTGAGCCGTACCTGGACCGGACCGTACTCGGTCCGCACCACGTCACCGAGGACGGTGCCGGCACCCGCCTGCTCGGCGGCGCCGCCCTGCGCCCCCTGGGCGGCCGCCGTCTGCTGGGGCACGGCACCGGCCTGGGCCGACGCCGCGGCCGGGTCGGACGCCGGCTTGAGCGCCAGCAGCAGCACGATCCCGGACACGGTGGCGGCACTGGCCAGCACGAACCGGCGTATGGGGTGATTCTTCTTCATTGTTCCTGACTCCCGTCGCTCACATCTCGAACGACTCGTGATGGATGCGGCGGGCGGGGACCCCCGCGCCGCGCAGTGCCGCGTACACCTCCTGGGCGAAGCCGGGCGGCCCGCACATGAAGACGTCGTGGTCGTCTATGTCGGGCAGCTTGCGGCGCAGGGAGTCCGCCGAGATGTCCGGGCGTTCGCCCTCGGGGCTGTTCACCGCGTACATCAGCCGCGCCCCGCGCTCCTTGGAGATGGCGGCCAGTTCGTCCCACAGGGCCAGATCCTGGGTGGTGTTGGCCCGGTAGAGCAGCGTGAGGTCGCCGGACGCGCCGGGAAGGGTCTCGAACAGCGTCCGCATCGGCGTGATGCCGACACCGCCCGCCACCAGGAGCACCTTGCCGCGGCTGCGCTTGCCGGCGGTCAGCGCGCCGTAGGGGCCCTCGGCCCAGACCCGGGTGCCCGGCTCCAGATCGCGCAGGGCGGCACTGTGGTCGCCGATCGCCTTCACGGTGATGCGCAGCATGTTGGGCCGGGGCGACGCGGACAGCGAGTACGGGTGGGAGCTGAACCGCATCCCGGGCGTCAGGAAGCGCCAGCGGAAGAACTGCCCGGCCTCCGCGCCCATCCGGTGCAGCTTGCGTCCGCTGATGAGCACCGACACGATGCCCGGCGTCTCCTCGATGACCGCCTCGACCCGCATCCGGTGCTTCAGGTTCAGCCGGATCGGAGAAAGGATTCGGTACCACAGGACCAGCGCGGTCACCGATCCGTAGAGCCCGTACCAGACGGTCTTGGCGACGGGTTCGACGGCGAAGTCGTTGCCGGTGGAGAGCTGGTGCCAGAACGTCAGGAACACCGCGGCGTACGTCAGCAGGTGCACGTGGTACCAGGTGTCGTACGGGATCAGCCGGCGGAGCCAGCCCATGGAGATGAACCCGATGAGCACGAGCAGACCCGTGCCGATCGCGGCCTTGCCCATGTCGGGAAGCTGGTTGACCGAGTCGACGGTCTGCTGCACGATCCCGCCGAGCCCCTTGCCGGACTGAAGGGCGTAGCCCCACATCGTCAGGAAGAGATGGGCGAGGACCATGCAGATGGTGTAGCGGCCGGTCATCGCGTGCCAGCGCGCCACCCGGTCGGAGCCCACCCGGCGTTCGAGCGCGGGGACGCGGGCCATCTGGAGCACCACGAGGGCCATCAGGTATCCGGCGAGCAGCCCGGTGATACGGCCGGCGTTGAGGATCCTGCCGTTGTTGTCCGCGATGGACGGGGTGTTGTTCCACCACAGCCACAGGACCGCGGCGGCGCCGGCCCAGACGGCGATCAGCAGCGGGACGGCGGGCGAGCGGCGAGGGCGGATTCGGCGCATGGTCTGGCGCCGCGCGGCGCGACCACCGGCGATCGTGGACACGGTTCCTCCGTGTTCGTCCTGGAGAGACGGGGTGAGGGGAGTGGCCCCCTGGCCCAGAGATACGGTCCACGACGCCCGTGCGTTCAGAGGCCTGCCGAGTCGAGTGCGGACTGGAGTGACTGCTTGTATCCGTCACTGGTGTACGTGGCTCCGGACACCGAGTCGATCTGCGCGCTCTGCGCGGCCAGGGTCTCGCGCCTGAGCGTGGGGATCGCGTAACTGTTGATCTCCGGGTCCCGGGGATTGTCGGAAGGATAGACGACCGCGGTGGACTCGGTGATCCTGCCGTCCTTCACCGTGACGCGCACCTGGACCGGGCCCCAACGGGTCTGCACCGCATCGCCGGTGACGGTCCTGGTCCCCGCGCTCTTCGACCCGCCGGACGTCCCCGAGGAGCTTCCCGAGGAGCTTCCGGAGGAATCCCCGGACGAGCCTCCGGGGGACGAGGTGGAGGAGTGCCCCACGGGCGAGGAGGCGTCGGCCGCCGTCGGCGCCGTGTGCGGCTTCAGCGACAGCATCAGGACGAAGCCGGTGACCGTGGCGGCGGCCGCCAGCGTCACCCGGCGCAGCGGACGGTTCTTCTTCAGGGCGTGCACGGCGGCCTCACAGTTCGAACGACTCGTGGTGGATACGGCGGTCGGGGACGCCCGCTGCGCGCAGTTCCCCGTACAGGTCCCGGGCCATGGCGGGGGGCCCGCAGAGATAGACGTCGTGCTCGGCGATGTCCGCGACGGCCTCGCGCAGGGAGTCGGCCGTGAGCCGCGGGCGGGTGCCGTCGGCGGCGTTGAGCGCGTACAGGACCCGGGCCCCGCGCCATCGCGCGATGTCCTCCAGTTCGCCGCCCAGCGCCAAGTCCTCGGCGGTGCGCGCCCGGTAGAGCAGCGTGACCCGGCCGGGCAGCGTCTCGAACAGGGCCCGCAGCGGTGTGATGCCGACGCCGCCCGCGATCAGCAGGGCCTTCGACGTCGTGCTCCGGTCGGCGGTCAGCGAGCCGTAGGGGCCCTCCGCCCACACCCGGGTCCCGGGACGCAGCATCCCCAGGGCGGCGCTGTGGTCACCCAGGGCCTTCACCGTGATCCGCATCCGGTCGGGGCGCGGCGGTGCCGACAGCGAGTACGGCGTCGAGGTCCACCGCAGTCCGTCCGCGAGGAACCGCCAGCGGAAGAACTGGCCCGCCCGCGCGTCCAGTTCGTCCAGGCGCTCCCCGCCGACCACGACGGAGAAGACCCCGGGCGACTCCCGGTGCACGGACTCCACGCGCAGCCGGTGGCGCAGGTTGAGCCGTACCGGGGTGAGCAGCCGGAACCACACGACGAGCGCGGCCGTACCGAGGTAGAGGGCGTACCAGGCGAACCGGGCCGCCGCGTCGCCGACGAAGTCGGAGCCGAGCGCGAGCTGGTGGAAGAAGGCCAGGAACACCGCCACGTACGTCAGCAGGTGCACGTAGTACCAGAACTCGTGGCTGATCCGGCGACGGGCCGCGCGTGCCGAGGTGATCCCGACGGCGAACAGGATGAGCGTGCCGATCGTCGCCTTGAGCATGTCCGGATAGTCGAGGACCACGCTCAGCGTCTCGTCCACGATGCCGGACCCGTCCTGGGCCGCGTAGCCGAAGAGGATCAGTGTCACGTGCGCGACCAGCAGGCAGATCGTGTACCGGCCGGCCATGGCGTGCCAGCGGGCCACCCGGTCGGAGCCCACGCGCCGCTCCAGCAGCGGGACCCGGGCCATCAGCGCCACCAGGACCGCGCAGGCGTAGCCGCACAGCAGCCCGGCCATCCGCCCGGCGTCCGTCAGCCAGCCGGCCGGGCCCACCACCGACCGGGTGTCGGCCCACCACAGGGCGAGGACGCCGGCCGCTCCCGCCCACAGCAGGGCGAGCAGCGGCCCGGCGGGCGAGGGCCGGGGGCGCCGGCGTCCTCGTGTCGTGCGCGGGTCCGCCACCCGCTCGTGCACCGTGGTCATCCGTCCGTCCCTCTCTCCTGTGCTCCGGGAGGAAACTGTGCGTCGGGAACCTCTGAGGAGCCTCTGAACCGGCGCCTTCGGAGCGGACTCACAGGAAACTCAGAGCGGGGCCGGCACCGAGGCGCGGGGGCGCGGGTCCTCGCGCCGAGGCGACTCAGAGGAAACTCAGAGGCCGCACAGAGGGGAGGGACCGCCGGGAGGAGCGATGCTGGAGGACGACATGAACGCTCCCACCCCAGACCCAGGCGCTCCCCGGGACCCCGGCACCGGCTCCCACCCGGAGCGGGGCGACGGATCTCCCGAGCCCGGCACTCCCCGCAGGGCGCCCTCGCTCACCCGCCCCGACGGCACCCCCGTACGCGTCCTCGTCGTCGACGACGATCCCGACCTGGCCGAGGTCCTGTCCGGCGTGCTGCGCTACGAGGGCTGGGAGGTCCGTACCGCCTGCGACGGCGCCTCGGCCGCCGCCGCGGCGCGCGAGCTGGTGCCCGACGCCGTCGTCCTCGACGTGATGCTCCCGGACACCGACGGCTTCGCCGTGCTGCGCGACCTGCGCACCGTGCTGCCGGACGTCTGCGTCCTCTTCCTCACCGCGCGTGACGCGGTGGAGGACCGCATCGCCGGCATCACCGCGGGCGGCGACGACTACGTCACCAAGCCGTTCAGCCTGGAGGAGGTCGTCGCACGGCTGCGCGGGCTGCTCCGCCGCGCCGGGATGGCCCGCCGCGTGGACGAGGGCCCGCGGCTCGTCGTCGGGGACCTGTCGATGGACGAGGAGGCCAGGGAGGTGACCCGGGGAGGCGACCTGATCGAACTGTCGCCGACCGAGTTCGAGCTGCTGCGCTTCCTCATGCGCAACCCGCGCCGGGTGCTCAGCAAGGCCCAGATCCTCGACCGCGTCTGGTCGTACGACTTCGGGGGCCAGGCCCACGTCGTCGAGCTGTACATCTCCTACCTGCGCAAGAAGGTCGACGCGGGCCGGGATCCGATGATCCACACGGTCCGGGGCGCCGGGTACGTCATCAAGCCCGTGGCGGCCCGGTGAAGCCGGAGACGCCGGAGGGAGCCGGGGCCGGGCGGCAGGGGTGGGCCCGGATCGCGGCGGCCGTCCGCGCGCTGCGGCCCCGCACGATGCGCGCCCGACTCACCGCCGGCCTCGTGGTGCTCCTGGCCCTGAGCTGCGCGGCCGTCGGCGTGGCCGCGGTCTACGAACTGGACGGCTTCCTGACCGGCCGTCTCGACCAGCAGCTCCAGGAGGCCGGGCCGCGGTTCCCGGCGAGCCTGGAACACGGCGCGGCGAACCCCTCGGGCAAACCGTCCGACCACGACGGCGACGAACACGGCGACACCCGCCGTCAGGCCACCGGTACCTTCGGAGCACGCCTGGTCGGCGACGACGTCACCAACGCCGCCGTCGTGCCGCCGGGCACCGGCACGTCGGTCCGCAACGTGGATCCGACCGCCCACGACGAGGCGGTCCTCGCCGCGGTGCCCGTGGACGGACGGGCCCACACCGTGTGTCTTTCGGACCTGGGCGGGTACCGCGTCCTGGCGACGGCGGGCAAGGACGGTGACGTGCTGATCACCGGACTGCCCACCGAGCCCGTCGACGCGGCCGTCCACCGGCTGGAACTCGTCGCCTCCCTCGTCTTCGGCGTGGCCCTCGTGGTCGCCGGAGTCGCCGGCGCCCTGTGGGTGCGCTGGTCGCTGCGCCCGCTGAACCGGGTCGCGGCGACCGCCACCCGGGTCAGTGAACTGCCGCTCGCCAGCGGCGAGGTGGCCCTGCCTCCCCGGGCGCCCGAGTCGGACCCGCGCAGCGAGGTGGGCCGCGTCGCCGGTGCCTTCGACCGCATGCTCGGCCATGTCGAGGACGCGCTCACCAAGCGGCACGCGAGCGAGGAACGGCTGCGCACCTTCGCCGCCGACGCCAGCCACGAACTGCGCACCCCGGTCGCCTCGGTCCGCGGCCACGCCGAGCTCGCGCTGCTGCATCCCGGCCCGGTCCCCCCGAAGGTGACGCGCGCCCTCGAACGGATCGCCGCCGAGTCGGCGCGGATGGGCGAGATGGTCGACGACCTGCTGCTGCTGGCCCGCCTCGACGCCGGCCGTCCCCTGGAACGCCTGCCCGTCGACCTCACCCGTCTCGTCCTCGACGCGGTGACCGACGCCCGCGCGGCGGGCCCCGGTCACCGCTGGGTCCTGGAACTGCCGGAGGAGCCGGTGACCGTGACGGGCGACGTCCACCGGCTCCAGCAGGTCTCGGCCAACCTGCTGGCCAACGCGCGGGTCCACACGCCGGCGGGCACGCGGGTGACGGTGTCCCTGGGGCATGCCGGGAAGGCGGCCGTGCTGAAGGTCCACGACGACGGCCCCGGGGTTCCCGAGGACGTCCGGCCGGGCGTCTTCGAGCGCTTCACCCGGGCGGACCGCCGCCGCGCCGACGTCTCCGGCAGCGGGGCGGGGCTCGGTCTGTCGATCGTCGCCGCCGTGGTCGAGGCCCACGACGGCACGGTCACCCTGGAGAGCGAGCCCGGGTCGACCACGTTCACGGTCACGCTCCCGGCGTCCTGAACGACGGCCGGCCCGCTTCCGGTGGCCGGGTCGGGTGACCTGGGTCCGGTGGCACGGCTCCTCACGCGCGTCGCCGGGTGCCGGTGAATCGTGGCCGGGGTTCAGTCCCTCCCGCCGGATCTCGACCGCACGGGGGCCTCAGTACCGGGTGATCGTCGTTCCTCCTGTTGTCGTGCCGATGGCGATGTGGGGGGCTCGTGCGGGGTTCGCCCAGGTGAGGAGGCGCCGCATCGTGTCCTTGGGCACGGAGATGCAGCCGGCCGTCGGGCCCTTGCCGTTGACGTGCAGGAAGATTCCGGCGCCCCGGCCCCGTACGGGGCGCTCGTAGTTGAAGCCGATGACGAGGGCGTGCGCGTACTGGCCGGTGTAGGTGATCAGGTGCTCGGACTCCTTCTCCCGGCAGTCCGCGGGGCGCGGTTCGGTCCACCGGTTGTACGAGCGGGACGCGTTGTCCTGGCACCACCAGGAGTCCTTGGTCACCCGGCGGTACGGCATCGAGGTCCCTCGCGGTGCCGCCCGGGTTCCGAACGCGTACGGCAGCTCGTACAGACCGGTGGGTGTCGTGTTCGTGCCCTGGAGCCTGGCTCCGCCCTCGACCAGTCCGCGCGCCCCGAACCGTGCCGGCGCCGAACCGGACCGCACCCAGCGCCCGCCTCGCAGGTCCCACCAGGTCAGGGTCCCGGAGGTCGCGCCCAGGCGTGGGGCCTCGGCCGTGATGAGCTGGCTCCCGCCGCCGGTGTCCGCCAGCCGCGCGGGAAGGACGGTGGTGGGCGGCGGCCCGCTCGGGACCAGGGCGAGCAGGGACACGGACGCGAGGGCGGCGGCGGCTCCGAGGCGCATGGCTCAGACCGTAGTGGGGGGCAACGGCAGCGGCAGCCCGGGAAGTCCGTCCAGGCTCGTCGCGATGTGCTCCTTCTTGGTGAAGTACGCGCTCAGCGAGGCGTCGTCCTCGCGCGAGAACCGTCTGCCGTGCAGGTCGCGGTCCTCCTCGTAGGACATGTGGGGCACCGCGTAGCCGCAGGAGTCGCGGACGAGCTCGGCGGTCACGACGATGATCGCGCGCAGCCCGTGCGAGGCCGGGTCGATGCCGTCGAAGTGGGTGAGGAGTCCGGAGAAGCGCGGGTCGTCGCGGAAGACCGGTTCGCCCCGGCCGTGCACCCGGACGATGTTGGGCGGGCCCTGGAAGGCGCACCACATCAGGGTGATCCGGCCGTTCTCGCGCAGATGGGCGATCGTCTCCGCGGTGCTCCCGGCGAAGTCCAGATACGCCACGGTCAGTTCGTCGAGAACGGCGAACGACCCGGTGAGCCCTTTGGGGGAGAGGTTGACCGTGCCGTCCCCGGACAGGGGCGCGGTCGCGGTGAAGAAGAGGGGCTGGGCCTCGATGAACGAGCGGAGGCGGCCGTCGATGCGCTCATAAGTCTTTCCCATGTCTAACGATTATCGGGGAAAGTCCTTCGTCTGTCTAAGGGGTTGCGGGTTCCGGCGGCGTCGTTCAGGGGCACCGCCGGAACCCGCGGACCGCCCCGGCCCTTGCCGTCGGGGTGGTCGCATCGAGGGTCAGGTCACTTGGTGAGCGTGCAGGCGGCGAGGGTGTCCAGGCCGGTCGGCTTGGCGGCGGTGCGGCCGATGGAGATGGCGATGCGGTCGATGGTGGAGACGCGCTTGTCCTTGAGGGGGCCGAGGATCGCGTTCTGGACGAAGTTGGGGCCGCCCTGTCCGACGGTGTCGGCCAGCCGCTTGTTCGCCTCGGCGATCTGGGTGTTCAGCAGGGTGAGGTTGCGGTCGACCTCGGCCTTCGCGGAGGCCGGCACGGCGGGCAACTGGGAGGCGACGTCCGGGCAGGTGATCGTGCCGGCGGCGGTGGCGGCGCCCGTTCCGGAGCCGGCTCCGCCCGCCTGTGCGGTGGCGGGCGCGCTCGGCGCGGTGGACGCGGCGCCCGTACCGCCGGCGGCCGCTCCTCCCGCCGTGTTGAGGGTGCAGGGCGCGAGCGCGTCCAGACCCTGCGGCTTGGCGGCCGTGCGGCCGATGGCCGTCGCGATCCGGTTGACGGTGGCGACCCGCTTGTCCTTGAGGGGGCCGAGGATCGCGTTCTGGACGAAGTTGGGGCCGCCCTGTCCGACGGTGTCGACCAGTCGCTTGTTCGCCTCCGCGATCTGCGTGTCGAGGAGGGCGAGGTTGCGGTCGACCTCGGCCTTCGCGGAGGCGGGGATCGCGGGCAGGCTCGGGGCGACGGCCGGGCAGTTCACCGTGTTCGCGGCGGCCTTCGTCGTGGCGTTCTGCGCGGTGCCGTGCGTCTCGCCCGCCAGGGCGCTGCCGGCGATCACCGCCGCGGACAGCACCACGGCGGAGGCTCCGCCGATCATCACGACGCGCCGCTTGTTGTACTTCGGAAGAGCCCTGGACATGCGGAATCCTCACTCGGGTCGGGGGTGGACGACCACCCGGCGTTCGGCCGGTCGGTCAATGTCCGTGTGTCTGCCGTGCGTGAACGCGGCGCCTGCGTTCAGCGGGAGATACGCGGAAACGATTACGAGTGTTCAACCCTCGGTGAGGATTCCTCGGCCGGGCGTGCCAGGGCGGGTCGCGATTGACGAACCATGCAGAGTGCTGCATACTCATGCATGTCAGCGAATGCACTGTTGAGGAGAATCCCGTGACCGAGCGCGTCGTACTCGCCTACTCAGGCGGTCTGGACACCTCCGTCGCCATCGGCTGGATCGCCGAGGAGACGGGCGCCGAGGTCATCGCCGTCGCGGTCGATGTCGGCCAGGGCGGCGAGGACCTGGACGTCATCCGTAAGCGCGCCATCGCGTGCGGTGCCGTCGAGGCCGAGGTCGCGGACGCGAAGGACGAGTTCGCCGACGAGTACTGCCTCCCGGCGATCAAGGCCAACGCCCTCTACATGGACCGCTACCCGCTGGTCTCCGCCCTCTCCCGGCCGACGATCGTCAAGCACCTCGTGGCCGCCGCGCAGAAGCACGGTGCCACCACGGTCGCCCACGGCTGCACCGGCAAGGGCAACGACCAGGTGCGGTTCGAGGCCGGCATCGTCGCCCTCGCCCCCGACCTCAAGTGCATCGCCCCGGTCCGCGACTACGCGATGACCCGCGACAAGGCGATCGCCTTCTGCGAGGAGAAGCAGCTCCCGATCGCCACCACCAAGAAGTCCCCGTACTCCATCGACCAGAACGTCTTCGGGCGCGCGGTCGAGACGGGCTTCCTGGAGGACATCTGGAACGCCCCGATCGAGGACATCTACGAGTACACCTCGAACCCGGCCGAGCACCGCGAGGCCGACGAGGTGATCATCACCTTCAAGCAGGGTGTCCCGGTCGCCATCGACGGCAAGCCCGTCAGCGTCCTGCAGGCCATCCAGCAGCTCAACGAGCGCGCCGGCGCCCAGGGCATCGGCCGGATCGACATGGTCGAGGACCGGCTCGTGGGCATCAAGTCCCGTGAGGTGTACGAGGCCCCGGGCGCGATCGCGCTGATCACCGCGCACCAGGAGCTGGAGAACGTCACGGTCGAGCGTGAACTCGCCCGGTACAAGCGGCAGGTCGAGCAGCGCTGGGGCGAACTGGTCTACGACGGTCAGTGGTTCTCCCCGCTCAAGCGCGCCCTGGACGGCTTCATCGACGAGGCCAACCAGCACGTCAACGGCGACATCCGGATGACCCTGCACGGCGGCCGCGCGGTCGTCACGGGCCGGCGCTCCGACACCTCGCTCTACGACTTCGACCTCGCCACGTACGACACCGGCGACACCTTCGACCAGGCCGCGGCCAAGGGCTTCATCGACATCTACAGCCTGTCGTCGAAGATCGCCGCCAAGCGGGATCTGGCGTAAGCGGTACGGGACTTGGCGCGGGCCGTGTCGTGTCCGCCATTTCCGACCCTCCCGAGCACTAGCCTGGCAGCCGCCTCCTCACGCACGTACGCGTGGGGAGGCGGTGGCACATCCACACCTTTCGAGGAGTAACGCAAGTGAGCAGCAACAGCGGTGACGTCCGGCTCTGGGGCGGACGGTTCGCCGACGGTCCCGCCGAGGCCCTGGCCAAGCTGTCCGCGTCGGTCCACTTCGACTGGCGCCTGGCTCCGTACGACATCGCCGGTTCGCGCGCCCACGCACGCGTGCTGCACAAGGCGGGCCTGCTCACCGAGGACGAGCTCACACGCATGATCGAGGGCCTCGACCGGCTGGAGGCGGACGTCGCCGACGGCTCCTTCGTCGGCACGATCGCCGACGAGGACGTCCACACCGCCCTGGAACGCGGCCTCCTGGAGCGCCTCGGCCCGGACCTCGGCGGCAAGCTCCGCGCCGGCCGCTCCCGCAACGACCAGGTGGCCACGCTCTTCCGGATGTACCTGCGCGACCACGCCCGGATCATCGGCGGTCTGATCGCCGACCTCCAGGAGGCGCTGATCGGCCTGGCGGAGGCCCACCCGGACGTGGCGATGCCGGGGCGCACCCATCTCCAGCACGCCCAGCCCGTGCTGTTCGCGCACCACGTCCTGGCCCACGTCCAGTCCCTGTCCCGGGACGCGGAGCGGCTGCGCCAGTGGGACGAGCGGACGGCGGTCTCGCCGTACGGTTCCGGCGCCCTGGCCGGCTCCTCCCTCGGCCTGGACCCGGAGGCGGTGGCGAAGGACCTCGGCTTCGAGCACGGCAGCGCCGCCAACTCCATCGACGGCACGGCCTCCCGCGACTTCGTGGCCGAGTTCGCCTTCGTCACCGCGATGATCGGCGTGAACCTGTCCCGGATCGCCGAGGAGATCATCATCTGGAACACGAAGGAGTTCTCCTTCGTCACCCTCCACGACGCGTTCTCCACGGGCTCGTCGATCATGCCGCAGAAGAAGAACCCGGACATCGCCGAGCTGGCACGCGGCAAGTCGGGCCGTCTGATCGGCAACCTGACCGGGCTGATGGCCACGCTCAAGGCGCTGCCCCTCGCGTACAACCGCGATCTCCAGGAGGACAAGGAGCCGGTCTTCGACTCCTGCGACCAACTGGAGGTCCTGCTGCCCGCCTTCACCGGCATGATGGCCACGCTGACCGTCCACCGCGAGCGCATGGAGGAACTGGCCCCGGCCGGCTTCTCGCTCGCCACCGACATCGCCGAGTGGCTGGTCCGGCAGGGCGTGCCGTTCCGTGTCGCGCACGAGGTCGCCGGTGAGTGCGTCAAGGTCGCCGAGGCGGAGGGCAAGGAGCTGGACGAGCTGACCGACGAGCAGTTCGCGAAGATCTCCGCGCACCTGACCCCGGAGGTGCGGACCGTCCTGGACGTCCCCGGAGCCCTCGCCTCCCGCGACGGCCGCGGCGGTACGGCCCCGAGCGCCGTCGCCGTCCAGCTCGCCGAGATCAAGACGGACGTCGCCGCCCAGCAGACGTGGGCGGCGGCCAAGCGCGGGAAGTAGGACGGCCGCGCCCTGATCCGCCCGCGCCCCCGACCGCCCGCCGGGCGGACACGGTCCGCGGGCGGGAGCGGGTGCCGTACGACGGAGGGTGTCGCGGGTTACGTTGGCCGGGAGCCGTAAAGGTGCCGACCGAACGGAGCCGCGATGCCCTTCGCACGTCTCGCCTCAGCCACGACTCCCACCGCCCACCTCGGCCTGGGTCTCGCCGCGGTGGGCCGCCCGGGCTACATCAACCTCGGGCGCGAGGAGGACCTCCCGGCCGACCGCAGCGTCGAGGCCCTGCGCGAGCGCACCCTCGAACTCCTCGACGCCGCCTACGCCCAGGGCGTGCGCTATTTCGACGTGGCCCGCTCCTACGGCCGCTCGGAGGAGTTCCTGGCCGGCTGGCTCGGCGGCCGTCCGGAGATCGACGACGTCGTCGTCGGCAGCAAGTGGGGCTACCGGTACACGGCCGACTGGCGCACCTACGCCGAGGCGCACGAGATCAAGGACCACGGCCTCGCCATGTACGAGCGGCAGCGCGCCGAGACCGCGGAGCTGCTCGGCGACCGGCTCGACCTCTATCAGATCCACTCGGTGACCCCCGACAGCCCGGCCCTCACCGACAAGGAACTGCACGCGGCCCTGGCCGAGGCGGCCGCCGGGGGTCTGTCGGTCGGCTTCTCCACCAGCGGCCCCGCGCAGGCGGAGGCGATCCGTGCCGCGCTCGCCGTCACGGTCGACGGCGAACCGCTCTTCCGTACCGTCCAGTCCACGTACAACGTCCTGGAGACCTCCGCCGCCCCCGCGCTCGCCGAGGCCCACGACGCCGGGCTCACGGTGATCGTCAAGGAGGGCGTGGCCAACGGCCGGCTCGCCGGGCCGCACGCGCCGGAGGCGCTGCGGACCGTCGCCGCCGAGACCTCCCTCGGCTGTGACGCGGTCGCCCTCGCGCTGATCCTGCGGCAGCCCTGGGCCGGCGTCGTGCTCTCGGGCGCGGCCACCGTCAACCAGCTCGCCTCGAACCTGCACGCGGCCGTTGTCGACCTCGACGACGACCAGCTCTCCCGGCTCGCCGCGCTGGTGGAGGAGCCGCGGGCGTACTGGGAGCGACGCGGGCAGCTTCCCTGGCACTGAGCACCCCCGAGTGACGCCGACATGAGACACGCGCGCTCCTTATGAGACATCGCTGTCTCATGTGCGGTACAGTTGTCTCATGGCTGTCGACCGTGATCACGTGCTGCGCAGCGCAGCCGCCCTGCTCACCCGCAAGTCCACCGCGACGATGGACGAGGTGGCGAAGGCCGCCGGGATCAGCCGGGCCACGCTGCACCGCCAGTTCGCCGGCCGGGACGCGCTCGTCCGCGCACTGGAGGCACTCGGCATCGAGGAGTGCGAGGCCGCTCTGGACGCGGCCCGCCTCGACGAGGGCACCGCGCAGGAGGCCGTGCGCCGCCTGGTGAGGGAGCTGGAGAAGGCCGCCGGCCTGCTCGCCTTCCTCTACACGGAGAACCAGCTCTTCGAGGGCGACGGACAGCACGAGGGCTGGGCCCGGCTCGACGCCCGGATGGCCGCGCTGTTCCGGCGCGGCCAGGAGGGCGGCGAGTTCCGCATCGACCTCAGCCCCGCCTGGCTCACCGAGGCGCTCTACGGACTGATGGCCTCGGCGGCCTGGGCCGTCACCGAGGGCCGGGTCGCCGCCAAGGACTTCCACCACATGATCGTCGAGCTGCTGCTCGGCGGCGCGCTCAGGAGAGAGGAACCATGACCAGCACCCTGCGGCCGGCGGTCGCGACGGAGGCGCCGAAGCGTCCGGGCCGGTGGCTCGCGCTCTGCGTTCTCGTCCTCGCCGTGCTGCTGGTGACCGTCGACGCGACCGTCCTCGGTCTCGCCACCCCGTACATCAGTGAAGACCTCGAACCCTCGGGCACCCAGCTCCTGTGGATCGGTGACGTCTACTCCTTCGTCATCGCCGGCCTGCTCGTCTCCATGGGCAGCCTCGGCGACCGCATCGGCCGCAAGAGGCTGCTGCTGGCGGGCTCCACGGCGTTCGGCCTGATATCCGTGCTCAACGCCTATGCCACGACACCCGAGATGATGATCCTGGCGCGGGCGCTGCTCGGCGTCGCGGGCGCCACCCTGATGCCCGCCACCCTCGCCCTGATCCGCAACATCTTCCACGACGCGCGCGAGCGCAGCCTCGCCATCGGCATCTGGGGCGCGACGGCCTCCGCGGGCACGGCGGTCGGCCCCGTCGTCGGCGGCTTCCTGCTCGAACACTTCTGGTGGGGCTCGGTCTTCCTCATCAACCTTCCGGTGATGGTCGTCCTCGTCCTCGTCGGGCGCCGACTGCTCCCCGAGTCGAAGAGCCCCGATCCCGGTCCCTGGGACCTGATCAGCGTGACGCTCTCGCTCGTCGGTGTGATCGCCGTGGTGTACGCGGTGAAGGAACTCGCCGCGCACGGGCCGTCCGGCGAGGCGCTCGCCGCCGGTCTGCTGGGAGCGGGCGCCCTGTTCTGGTTCGTACGCCGCCAACTGACGCTCCCCACACCGCTGCTGGACGTCCGGCTGTTCCGCAACCGCGGCTTCTCCGGCGCGGTGCTCGCCGACCTGTTCACCGTGCTCGGCATGTCCGGGCTCGTGTTCTTCCTCTCCCAGTACCTGCAACTGGTCCAGGGCCGCGGGCCGTTCGAGGCGGGACTCGCCGAAGTCCCCGCCGCCGTGGGCGCGGTGGCGGCGGGCCTGGTCGCCGGTCGGGTCGCGCGGCGCTTCTCCGTGCGCACCGTCGTGTCCGGCGGACTCGCCGCGGTGGGACTCGCGCTCGGCGCGCTCACCGTGCTGGACCGCTCCACCGGCTATCCGCTGCTCGGCACGGCCCTGCTGGTCGTCGGCGTCGGCGCGGGCTTCTCGTTCACCGTCACCGCCGACGTCATCCTCTCCGCCGTGCCCAAGGAGCAGGCGGGCGCCGCGTCCGCGGTCTCCGAGACGGCGTACGAACTCGGCGCGGCCCTCGGCATCGCCCTGCTCGGCTCCGTCGTGACCGGCGTCTACGCGGGCTTCACCGGCCCCGCGGGCACACCGGCCGCGGCGCACGAGTCCCTGGGCGGAGCGGTGGAGGCCGCCGGGGGCCTGCCCGAGCACACCGCAGAGACACTGCTCACCGCGGCCAGGGAGTCCTTCGTGGACGGTCTGGCACTCGCCTCCGGCGCGGGCGCCGCCGTCCTGCTCGCCACCGCGGCGGCCGCCTGGTTCTTGCTGCGCGGCCAGCGGCTGGAGTCGTAGCCGCACGGAACCGGCGACCGACGGGACGCGCCGGGCCCGCCGGAACGGGACCCCGGCGCCGGACGTGCGGCCGTGTCGGAACGGGGCCCCGGCCGATGGCGTGGGGCCCGCCGGAACGGGGCCCGGCGGGAGACGCGTGGCGTGCCGGAGTCGGCACCCCGGCGGGAGACGCGTGGCCGTGCCGGAGTCGGCACCCCGGCGGGAGACGTGGTCGCAAAAGGGTGGGCTCCGACCGGAAACCTCCGGTCGGAGCCCACCCTTTCGCCTGGTGTGCCGCGCGGCTAGGCGGCCTTCGCCTTGGTGGCGTACATGTCGACGTACTCCTGGCCGGACAGCCGCATGACCTCGGTCATCACGGAGTCGGTCACGGCGCGCAGCACGTACCGGTCGCGGTCCATGCCCTCGTAGCGGGAGAACTCCATGGCCGGACCGAAGCGGACCGTGACCTTGCCCGGACGCGGCATGCCCGCGCCGCCCGGCTGGAGCTTGTCCGTGCCGATCATCGCGAACGGCACGACCGGCGCGCCGGTCATCAGGGTGAGCCGGGCGATACCGGTGCGGCCGCGGTACAGACGGCCGTCGGGGGAGCGGGTGCCCTCGGGGTAGATCCCGAAGATCTTGCCCTCCTCCAGGACGCGGCGGCCGGTCATCAGCGCGGCCACGCCGCCGTTGGCGCCGTCCCGGTCCACCGGGATCATGCCGACGCCGGTGAAGAACCACGCCATGAGCCGGCCCTTGAGGCCCTTGCCCGTGACGTACTCGTCCTTGCCGATGAAGAAGACCTGCCGGTCGCAGACCAGCGGAAGGATCATCGAGTCGATGAACGTGAGGTGGTTGCCGGCGAGGATCACCGGGCCGTTGCCGGGGATGTGCTCCACGCCCTCCACCCGTAGGCGGAACATCAGGCGCATGATCGTTCCGAGCACTGCCTTGATGAGCGCGAAGCGGGACAACGGGCCCTCCGGTGTCAAGGGATCGGTATGGAGTCTGTGCAGGTGAGGACGATACTCGCGGTTCCCGGTCGATTGCACATCGGGTTCACCGACCGGATACGCACTGTTGACGTACGTTTACCTGCGGTTGCGCGCCCGTGAGCGCCGGACACCGGGCCGATCCGGTGTGACGGACATCGCGCGCGGGTACCGGCGAACGGGTGAGCGCCCGGCGAGGGCCGCGCGCCCCGGGTCCTCCTCACGCCTACCCCCGACCGCCGGGCCGATGCCGACGGACCGTCAAGTTCCGCATCCCGCGGTGGATCCGAGGTCACCCACTGTTCCGCCGCGGGCCCCCCTCCCGTCACGCGGCGGCACCTACGATCGTCCCGCTTCGACAGGCAGGCACCTACGGCGGGAGGAGCGCTCATGGGAGCGCAGGAGTCGAACGGTCAGGAGCGGGGCACGGCGCGGCGGACGCTGCTTTCGGCCGCTGTGCTCGGGGCGGGCGGAGCGGCCCTCGGCCTGCCCGGCACCGCGAGCGCGGACGAACGCCACGCGGGCGGCGGCTACCGGAGCCTGCCCAGACCGACCGTCATCGGTCACCGCGGAGCCAGCGGCTACCGGCCGGAGCACACCTTCGGCTCGTACCAGCTCGCCCTCGACCTGGGCGCCGACGTCGTCGAGGCCGGCGACCTGGTCCCCACCAAGGACGGTCACCTCGTGTGCCGTCACGAACCGGAGATCGGCGGGACCACGGACGTCGCCGCGCATCCCGAGTTCGCCGCCCGCAGGACCACCAAGACGCTCGACGGCGTCCCCACCACCGGCTGGTTCACCGAGGACTTCACGCTCGCCGAGCTGAAGACCCTGCGCGCCGTCGAGCGCGTTCCCGCCAACCGTCCGCACAACACCCTCTACGACGGCCGCTGGGAGATCCCCACCTTCGAGGAGGTGCTCCGCTGGCAGGACGAGCAGACCCGCAAGCGGGGCAGGCAGGTCTGGATCTACCCCGAGACCAAGCACCCCACCTACTTCCGGGCGCTCGGCCTCGGCCTGGAGGAGCGGGTCGCGAAGCTGCTGCGCACGCACGGAAAGGACAGGAAGGACTCGCCGGTCATCCTCCAGTCCTTCGAGCCGAGCAGCATCCAGCGGCTGGACAAGCTCGTCGGCAACCCGCTCGTCGTCCTGCTGTCGGCCGCGAACACCCGCCCCTGGGACTTCGTCGCGGCGGGTGACCCCCGCACGGTCGCCGACCTCGTCACGCCCGCGGGCCTGGAGTGGATCGCCTCGTACGCGCAGGGCATCGGCCCCACCCTCGACCTGGTCATCCCGAAGGACGCGGCCGGCAACCTCACCAGCCCGACCACCCTCGTCGCCGACGCGCACCGGGCGGGCCTGATCCTGCACCCGTACACCATGCGCAACGAGAACCCCTTCCTGCCCGCGAACTTCCGCAAGGGCACGGCAGCGGACGCCTACGGGGACCCCTTCGGCGCCTTCAAGGTCTACTTCGAGACGGGCATCGACGGGGTGTTCACCGACAACGCGGACACCGCGGTGCTGGCCCGCGCGGACTTCCTGAAGCGCTGAGTCCGCCGCCCCGGGCCGCCCGCGGAACGCGGCACGAGGCCGGCGCCCGCCCGGAGCGCGGCACGAGGCGGGCGCCCGCCCGGAGCGCGGCACGAGGCGGGCGCCCGCTCTTCGTCAACGCACACCCCGGTCACCCCGGATGGGGTGAGAAGCGGCCGCCCCGGCAACCTGGCGCCGGGGCGGCCGCGTCGTGCCGCACATGACGCACGAAATGCTCACCACCCTGCGCCCGCTGCTCGTCGCCGAGGCGTCGGCGGAGGCCCATGGCTCCGGCGCCGAGAGGGGCGACCTGGAACAGGCCGTCTGGCTGCGGCTGCTGGAACGACTGGAGACGACGGGACCGCCCGCCGACCCGGGGCGCTGGGTGCGCCGGGCCGTCCGCTCGGAGGCCCGCCGCTGCCGGCGCAGGGCGCGTGCCGAGCGGCCCTACGCCACCGAGCCCGCCGACGACGCCCCCGGCCCGGAGCAGCGGGCGATGGCCGGCGACCGGCGGCGTGAGCTGCACGAGGCGGTGCGCCGGCTGCCCGGCCGCTGCCCCGGTCTGATGGCCGCCCTGCTCTCCCCGGAGGACCTCACCTACCGGGAGATCGCAGGCGAGTTGGGTATCTCACAGGGCAATCTTGGTCCGGAACGCTCCAGATGTCTTGGATGTCTTCGCCGATTGCTGACGCCGGAGGTTGCGGCCCGCTGACGACGGGGATAGGAGTGGGGGACGACCGGTGGAACAGGTGAGCGGGAGGCATGCACACATGGGCATGAGCGTGACCATCTCGGCGGCGACCGAGCAGGATGCGGAATCGATCCTGAAGCTGCAGTACCTCTGCTATCAGAGCGAGGCCGAGCTGTACGGCGACTACGGCATCGAGCCGCTCACCCAGCCGCTCGACTCCCTCAGGGCGGAACTGGCGGACGGCACCGTCCTGGTGGCCCGGCTCGGCGACGAGGTGGTGGCCTCGGTACGCGGCGCCGTCGACGCCGACGGCACGGCCCGCATCAACAAGCTCATCGTGCACCCGCGCATGCAGCGGCACGGCCTGGGCGGACGTCTGCTCGACGCCATCGAGGCGCGCCTGGGCACCGAGGGCGCGGCCAAGTCCTTCCAGCTCTTCACCGGCCACCGCAGCGAGCGCAACCTGCGCCTGTACCGCAAGCACGGTTACGCCCCCGTCTCGCAGGAGCGGGTGGGCGAGCGCATGACGCTGGTGACCCTGGCCAAGGGCGCCGACGCAGGCGCGTACGCCGCCAGCGCCTGAGCGGGCGCCCGGCCTCGGCCGGGGCCGTCAGCCGGCGTTCGTACGCGCCTTGCGCAGCCAGTACATCGCCGACAGCGGCAGCAGGACCGGGATGAAGAGATAACCCATGCCGTAGTCCGACCACACCGTGGCGTCGGGGAACGCGGACGGCTCGGCCAGCGTCCAGGTCCCGACGATCAGTACGCCCGCGAGCTCGGCGGCGCAGCACACCAGCGCCGCCCTGCGCGCCGTCTCGCCGCCGCGCACGAGCGAGTACGTGATGAACCCGTAGACGAGACCGGCGACCGCCGACAGCGAGTAGGCGAGCGGCGCCTTGTCGAACTGCGTGGAGATCTGCACGGCCGACCGTGAGACCGCGCCGACCACCATCACGCCGTACAGCCACACCAGCAGGATGCCCGGGCCGCTGATGAGCCGCGCCCGCTTCGTGCCCGCGGCCGCTTCCGCCGAGGTCCCGCCCTGGTCGTCCCGCATGTCCTGCGTCACGGTCGTGTTCTCCTCCGTGGCCGTCATCTCAGCCTCCCCAGATGTCGTAGAGCCGGACCTCGAGCACGGCGAGGACGATGCCGCCGGCCGCCACGGTGACCGAACCCCAGCGGGTGCGCTCCGCGAGCGACATGAATCCCGCGGCCGGGATGCAGGCGAACGCGCCGATCAGATACGCGACGAAGATGGTCGTGCCCTGCTCCGGCTTCTCGCCGCGCGCGAGCTGGACGACGCCGATCACGAGCTGGACCAGCGCGAGCACGCTCACCACGGCCATGCCGATGAAGTGCCAGTCCTTGGTGGGCTGATCGCGGTGTGCGGCCCAGCCGCACCAGGCGGCGAGCGCGAGCGCGGCGACGGCGGTCGCGACCGTCAGGGCATCAAACATGCCGTGACCCTATTACGGGCCAAAAGACCTGATGCGCTCGCCCCCGGGCTGCCCCACGGGCCACTGCCCGCCGGGCTCCGCGCGGACCGGGCGACGGGCGGGCCCACCGTGGCGTTGGCCACAACGCACCGGGCCGGTGACCCCGACGCCGGCCTCGCGGCCGAGGGCCGCTCGCCCTTGTCCGTACTGGTGACGGACGAGGGGATCGGGATCTTCCGCAGCGGCCGAGGTGTCCACGAAACCGTCCATCGCTGTCCGCTATTCGGACAGCGGTGGCGGTCCTGGGGCCCTGGTCTGCTTTACTTCCTTCCATGACCACGACGAGCGACCGCATCCTTGCGACCGAGGCGACCATGACGCCCGGTGCTCGTTGTATGTGTCGAATGTGTGCCTGCTAGAGGGCCCCCGCACCACCGCTTGATCCCGCGCCCCGAAGCGGGACCGCCGCGCCCAGTGTCCGTACCGCGTACGTGACCGGGCTGCCCCGCGCACACGTTCTCCTTCCGGTTCCATCGCCAACGCGAGAACCGTGCCGCGTTCCGACCGCATGCACCCGTGCCCGGCGCACACCCACGCCCCGCACTCGACAGTGACGGAATTCCCAGTGATCACGACAACGGGCCTCACCAAGGTCTACCGCTCGCGCGGCCGTGAAGTGACCGCCCTCGACGGCGTCGATCTCCACGTCCGCGAAGGCGAGGTGTTCGGCGTCATCGGCCAGTCCGGTGCCGGCAAGTCCTCGCTCATCCGCTGCGTCAACCTCCTGGAGCGCCCCAGCTCCGGCACGGTCACCGTCGCCGGCCAGGACCTCACCGCCCTCGCCGGGCGCGGCCCGCGCGCCGGCCGGGAGCTCCGCCAGGCGCGCAGCCGGATCGGCATGGTCTTCCAGCACTTCAACCTGCTGTCCTCGCGGACCGTCCAGGAGAACATCGAGCTGCCGCTCGAAATCCTTGGCGTGTCAGGGAAGGAACGTTCCTCCAAGGCGCTCGGGCTGCTCGACCTCGTCGGGCTCTCCGACAAGGCCAAGGCCTACCCCGCGCAGCTCTCCGGCGGCCAGAAGCAACGCGTCGGCATCGCCCGCGCGCTGGCCGGCGACCCGAAGGTGCTGCTGTCCGACGAGGCCACCAGCGCCCTCGACCCGGAGACCACCCGCTCCATCCTGGAACTGCTGCGCGACCTGAACCGCCGGCTGGGCCTGACCGTCCTGCTCATCACCCACGAGATGGACGTCGTCAAGACGGTCTGCGACTCGGCCGCGCTGATGGACAGGGGCCGCATCGTCGAGTCCGGCACCGTCAGCGAACTCCTCGCGACGCCCGGCTCCGAGCTGGCCGCCGCGCTCTTCCCGGTCAGCGGCACCGCCTCCGGCGAGGACCGCACCGTCATCGACGTCACCTTCCACGGCGAGTCGGCCACCCAGCCGGTCATCTCCCAGCTCTCGCGCACCTACAACATCGACATCTCGATCCTCGGCGCCGCGATGGACACCGTCGCGGGCCGGCAGGTCGGCCGGATGCGCATCGAACTGCCCGGCCGCTACGAGGAGAACGTCGTGCCGATCGGATTCCTCCGCGAGCAGGGCCTGCAGATCGACATCCAGGGGCAGCAGCCCGTCCTGGTGAAGGAAGGTGCCAAGTGACCTGGTCCGAGATGCAGCCACTGCTGTCCCAGGCGTGTTGGGACACGCTCTACATGGTCGGCTGGTCCACGGTGATCGCCGTGCTCGGCGGCCTTCCGCTGGGCGTCCTGCTGGTCCTCACCGACCGCGGCGGCCTGCTGCAGAACACGCTGGTGAACAAGGTCATCGGCCAGGTCGTGAACGTCGTCCGCTCGATGCCCTTCATCATCCTGATGGTCGCTCTGATGACCTTCACCCGCTGGATCGTCGGCACGACCATCGGCCGGGAGGCGGCCATCGTGCCCCTCGCCGTCGGCGCCATCCCGTTCTTCGCGCGGCTCGTCGAGACGTCCGTGCGCGAGGTCGACGGCGGTCTCGTCGAGGCCGTGCAGTCGATGGGCGGCAACACCTGGACCGTCGTCCGCAAGGTGCTCGTACCCGAGTCCCTGCCGTCGCTGATCTCGGCCACCACGACCACGATCGTCGCCATCATCGGCTACTCCGCGATGGCCGGCACCGTCGGCGCGGGCGGCCTCGGCGACCTCGCCATCCGCTACGGCTACCAGCGATTCGAGTCCCAGATGATGTGGCTCATCGTCGCGGTCCTCGCCGTCGTCATCGCCGTCGTCCAGTTCGCGGGCGACTCGGGCGCCCGGGTCCTGCACCGCCGCGCCGGCAAGGGCGGCGAACCGCTCCGCTTCCGCGTCCTCGGCGGATTCCTGCCCGGCGGCCCGGCCGGCGCCACCCGCGCCAAGACCGCCGATTCCTGACTCCCCGCCTCACCCGGCGGGTTGCACCACCCATGGAGAAAGGCACTTTTCGTGCGTAACACCACCAAGATCACCGCAGCAGTCCTCGCCACCGGCGCCCTCACCCTGGGCCTGACCGCCTGCGGCTCCGGCTCGTCCGACGACAAGGCCAAGGCGACCGACACCCTCGTCGTCGCGGCCACGCCCGTCCCGCACGCCGAGATCCTCGACTACATCAAGGACCACCTGGCGAAGAAGGCCGGCCTCAAGCTGGAGGTCAAGGAGTTCACCGACTACGTCCAGCCGAACACGGCCACCGAGGACGGGTCCGTCGACGCCAACTACTTCCAGACCCAGCCGTACCTGGAGGACTTCAACAAGAAGAACTCCACGCACCTCGCCTCGGTCGCCACCGTCCACCTGGAGCCCCTCGGTCTCTACTCCGAGAAGGCCAAGAAGGTCGACGAGCTGAAGAAGGGCGGCACCGTCGCCGTCCCGAACGACGCCGACAACGAGGCGCGGGCGCTGCGCTTCCTCGCCTCCACCGGGCTCATCACGCTCAAGAGCGGCTCCGAGGGCACCGCGACCCCGCAGGACATCGAGAAGAACCCGAAGGACCTTCAGTTCAAGGAGATCGAGGCGGCCCAGACCCCCCGCTCCCTGAAGGACGTCGACGCCGCCGTCATCAACGGCAACTACGCGATCGGCGCCGGACTCTCGCCCGCCAAGGACGCCCTGGCCCTGGAGTCCACCAAGAACAACGCGTACAACAACGTCCTCGCCGTGAAGCAGGGCAACGAGAACGACCCGCGCGTGAAGAAGCTCGCGAAGCTCCTCACCTCGCCCGAGGTCAAGAAGTTCATCGAGGACAAGTACAAGGGCTCCGTCCTCCCGTCCTTCTGAGCCCCGCCCTTCCGGCCGGCTTCGTCTCGAACGGGCCCGGGCCCGGGCCGATTTGCGGCCCGCGGCCCGACTCGTCACCGCACGGGGTCCACTCCATTACCCGGAGTGGACCCCGTTGTGCCGTTCAGTGGTTTCATGCTGCATGCTGGGCAGTTCAGCGGACCCGACGGTATATCAGGTCCGAAGTCCCCGACGGTTACGGAGCGTCGCATGACGAGCACCTTCCCCGACATCTCCATCAGCACGGAGCGGTTGGTCCTGCGTGCGCTCGACGAGGACGACGTGCCCGCGCTGACGGAGATGATGAACGACGAGATGGTGGCGGCCTGGACGTCGATCCCCCAGCCGTTCACCGAGGACGGCGCCCGCGACTGGATCGCCGACTACGCCCCCACGGAACGCGCCCGGGGGCGTGGACTCGACCTCGCCGTGACCGAGTTCCTCACCCAGCGACTCGTCGGCGTCATCCAGCTCGGGAAGACCAACTGGCGCGTCAGGTCCACCGAGCTGTCGTACATCATCGCCCCCTGGGCGCGCGGCGAGGGGTACGCGTCCGAGGCCGCGCTCGCCACCGCCCGCTGGCTCTTCCGCGAGCAGAAGTTCGAGCGCGTGGAACTGCGCACGGCAGCGGGCAACACCGCCTCGCAGCAGGTGGCCCAGAAGATCGGGTGCATCAGCGAGGGCGTGCTGCGCAACGCCTGCATAGCCCGCACCCGGACCGAGGACGGGAACTGGGTGGACCTGCGCACCGACTTCATCGTGTGGAGCCTGCTGCCCGAGGACCTCGACGGCATGGACGGTCACCTCACGGACTCGGGCGGCTTCGCCTCCTTCAACGACTGGAACTGACCCGCACCGGCGAACGGGAGCCGTCACGGCGGGGCGTGCACGGTGAGGACGGGTAGTGCGCGGCTCCGGCAGGGCGTGTGCGGCCATGGCCGGTCGTAAGCGGTCACGGGGGGGGTCGTATACGGTCGGGTCGAGTCACATGGGTGTACGGCGGTCAGCTCACCGGATACCGGTCACGCGACCGCGGATACGGACGCGGATACGGATACGGACGCGGAGCCGGACCGGGACGCGTGGACCCGGGCCGTCGTACCGGCTCCTCGCCCCGGCGCGGCGGGCCCGCTCCCCGCGCCACGCCGACCGTCACACGCCCGGCGCGCCGCACCGGGGTACCCTCACCAAGCCCGCCCGGGCTGCACCTGAGACCTGCGAAGACCTGTCTGGAGACTGACGACGATGGCCGACCGGGTCACGGTGATCGGCTGGGACGGCTCGCCGCTGCCCGTTGCGGCGCGCTCCGCTCTCGGTGCCGCCACACTGGTGGCCGGAGCGGCCCATCATCTCGACCTCCCCGAAGTGCCCGAGGGCGCCGAGCGCGTGAGGCTCGGCAGCGTCGGCCTCGCCGCCCGCCGCATCGCGAGCCACCGGGGCACCGCCGTCGTCCTCGCCGACGGGGACCCCGGATTCTTCGGCATCGTACGGACCCTGCGCGCGCCCGAGTTCGGCCTGGAGGTCGAGGTCGTGCCCGCCGTCTCCGCCGTGGCCGCCGCCTTCGCCCGCGCCGGAATGCCCTGGGACGACGCCCAAGTGGTCGTCGCACACAGCCGCACGCTGCGACGCGCGGTGAATGTATGCCGAGCCCACACCAAGGTTGCCGTCCTCACCTCACCCGGCGCCGGGCCCGCCGAACTCGGGCTGCTGCTCGAAGGAGTGCACCGCACCTTCGTCATCTGCGAGGAACTCGGCACCTCCCGGGAACAGGTCACGATCCTCACCTCCGACAAGGCGGCCGACCACACCTGGCGCGACCCGAACGTCGTGATCGTCATCGGCGGCTTCGTCGCTGCGGCCGAGGGCGGCTGGATCGCCGGCCGGGAACCCGCCGGCGGGCCGCGCGGCTGGGCGCTGCCCGCGCGGGCGTACGGCGGCGCCCTCGGCGAGGGCGAGGCGGATCTGCTGCGCGCCGCCCAACTCGCCCGGCTGGGACCGCGCGTCGGCGACCTCGTCTGGGACATCGGCTGCGGCAGCGGTGCCTTCGCCACCGAGGCCGCCCGCACCGGTGCCGCCGTCATCGCGGTCGACCGCAGTCCCGGCTCCTGCGCCCGCACCGAGCACTCGGCCCGCCGCTACGGCGTGCAGATGCAGATCGTGCACGGCAGTGCCCCGCACGTCCTCGAGGACCTGCCCGAACCCGATGTCGTGCGGGTCGGCGGCGGGGGAGCGGCCGTCGTCTCCGCGGTCGCCGACCGCCGCCCCCAGCGGATCGTCGCGCACGCCGCGACCCGTGACGCGGCCGAACTCATCGGCCGCGATCTGAGCGAGCACGGCTACGACGTCGAGTGCGCGCTCATTCAGTCCGTCGAACTCGATACACGGGCCTGGACGGAGAAGGAGCGGAGCGTCGCGTTCCTGCTCAGCGGCCGTCTGCCGGATCGCGCCCCGTGATCCTGTTGTCGTACCGCGCGCGGTAGGCTGGCCGATCGTTGTACCGCTCCTGGGGGTCGGCCTTTCGTAGGTCAATGTCCGGAAAACCCGCCCGTTTTGAGGCGTGTGTGGTACGGCGCAACCCGGAGGACGCGCAACGTGGCGTAGTCCACAGCGGGCTCTCGCGGATCACGCTGTCGCGAGGGCGGGATGACCGGGACAATGCCTGTTAATGGCTTTGTCGTCTTTGTTGGCCGGTCGTACGTGCCGCTGGGCACGCACGCTCGTTCTTCACTGTGGGGCGGTCGGTGCGCCGTTCCGGGCGAGCTGGACTTTGGAGCACTAACCGATGGGCGAGGGGTACGCATGACCGACACCGGCCAGGTCCCGGGCGAGGGAATGCCGGAGAGCGCAGGCATGGTGGAGCAGCCGGGCGTCACCACACCGGGCGCGTACACCTACCTCGACTCTCCCGAGAGCCCCGTCGAGGAGGACGACCTCCTTCTCCTGCCGGGCGCGCCCGGAGCCCAGGGTGCCTGGGGCAACGAGGTGCCGCCGCCGGCCCCGATGCCCTTCTCCGACGAACCCGGCCCGCACGAGACGGACGGACGCGACACCGGCGCGATCGACCTCGGCGCCGTGCGCGCGCCGAGCCCGGCGCCCGTGCCCCAGCCGGCCCCGCAGCCCGTGACGCCGCGCCGTCCGCTGCACCTCGGCCCGCCCACGCCGGACGGATCCTCCAGCCCGGTGCGCTCGCTGGCCGACCGCGGACCCGCGGGCGCCCGCCCGAGCACCATGGCCACCCCGGTGACCCCGCTGCGTCAGGCCGGCCCGCCGACCGTCGGTCCCGAGTACCTGGACGTGGCCGCGCCCGTCGACGCCGCGCCGCAGGCCGCGGCGCCGTGGGGGACGGTGCTCGTCGGCGGCGAGGCCGTGACCGCCGTGGCCCACGAGGTGCCGCTGCCCGAGTCCGCCGTGAGCGGGGAACCCGTACCGGTTCCCGAGACGCCGCAGGCCGCCGAGGCCGAGCAGGTACCCGGCCTCGTGGCGGCGCCCTTCGTCCACGACCCGGCCCAGCCGCAGGTGCCGGCGGCCGACGGCACGGCGCTCGACCTCCAGGACCAGACCGACGTCCCGGCTCCCGAGGCCGAATCCGCGACGGACGACTCGGCCGCCCGGCAGATCCCCGCCGCCCCGCAGTTCCAGGACGCCCCGGTCGCACCGGCCGCGGCCGACCTCGGGGACCCGGCCGTGAGCGAGACGCCCGGGCACGAGGCCGTACCGGCGCAGCCCACCGAGGACACCGGGCACATCGCCGTGCCCGCGCAGCCGCTCGCGCCCGCCGAGGACCCCACGCCGGCCGAGGACCCCGCCGCGCAGGTCCCGGCGCAGCTCGCCGACCCGGACACCCACGCGGCGGACCCGGCCGCCCCCGACGTCCAGGAGGCCGGCTTCACCGAGCCCGCCGTCGAGACGCCGGAGCCCGCCGCCCCCCTCGCGGACGACGCGTCCCTGCCCGGCACGGAGCCGTCCCTCGGCGTCCCGGCCGTCGCCCACGCCTACGAGACCCCGGACTCCGCCCTGTCGGCGCTCTCCGCGCGCTCGGCGGAGGCCTCGCTCGGCGGTCAGGGGCTCGCCCTCGACGCGATCCAGGCCCAGCAGTTCACCGACCGGCTCACCGCCGTGGAGAACGGCGCGGTGCCGTCCGAGGACGGCCCCCTCGCCGACGAGGCCGACGCCCTGCCCGCGTCCGGCACCGTCGACCCGCAGGCCGTGGCCGTCGGCGTGGCCGCGCAGGGCGAGGCCGCCCACCTGGCCGCCGATCCGCACCAGCCCGCCGCCGATCCGCACCAGCCGATCGCCGGTCCGCACCACCCGGCGCACGGCGACCAGCACCCCGAGAGCGCCCTGGACGAGGCGGGCGTCCCCGGATTCCCCGGCGCGCCCCTCGTTCCCCAGGCCGACCGGAGTCTCGGCGGATTCGTGTCCGTGGACGGCCCGGTGCCCATGACCGTCCACGCCGACCCGACCCCGCCGCACGGCATGACCCTGGCGCCCGCGCCCGACGAGGAACAGCCTCCCGCGCAGGACCTCCAGGCCGTCGTACCGCTCCCGGCCGAGGAGATTCCCGCGGCGGAGGCCGAGCCGATCGCCCAGGCGTCGGTGCCCGCCCCCCGGGAGGCGGAGGCCGACCCCGAGGCCATGCCCGTGGCGGAGCCGCTCCCCGCGGAGCCGGAGCCCATGGCCGCACAGCAAGCGGAGGACCTGCACACGCAGGTCGCCGACCAGGAAGAGAGCACGGCCGTGGTGGAAGACGTACGCGAGTCGACCGGCCCGGCGGCCGCAGGCTTCAACGACGCCGAACGCGAGGCCGTCCTGCGCGTGATCCGCGAGCGCCGCGACATCCGCAACGGCTTCCGCGACGACCCCATCCCGCACGACGTGCTGCTGCGCGTCCTGGAGGCCGCGCACACCGCGCCGTCCGTCGGCCACTCCCAGCCCTGGGACTTCGTCGTCATCCGCTCCGCCGAGACCCGGCGCAGCATGCACGAACTCGCCCAGCGCCAGCGCGAGGCCTACGCCAAGTCGCTTCCCAAGGGCCGCGCCAAGCAGTTCAAGGAAATGAAGATCGAGGCCATCCTCGACACCCCGGTGAACGTCGTCGTCACCGCCGACCCGACCCGTGGCGGACGCCACACCCTCGGCCGGCACACCCAGCCGCAGATGGCCCCGTACTCCGCCGCGCTCGCCGTGGAGAACTTCTGGCTCGCCGCCCGCGCCGAGGGCCTCGGCGTCGGCTGGGTCAGCTTCTTCGACGAGCGCGAGATGGTCCGCGCGCTCGGCCTGCCCGAGCACCTGGAGGTCGTCGCCTACCTGTGCGTCGGGTACGTCGACGAGTTCCCGGAGGAGCCCGAGCTGATGCAGGCCGGCTGGTCCAAGCGCCGCCCCCTGTCGTGGGTCGTCCACGAGGAGACGTACGGCCGTCGCGCGCTGCCCGGCGAGGAGCCGCACGACCTGCTCGCCGAGACGGTCTCCAACATCCGCCCGCTCGACGCCAAGGCGCTCGGCGAGGCGTGGGAGCGCCAGAAGCGGATGACCAAGCCCGCGGGCGCCCTCGGCATGCTGGAGATCATCTCCGCGCAGTTGTCGGGCCTGTCCCGGATGTGCCCGCCGCCGATCCCGGAGCCGGCCGCCGTCGCGATCTTCGCCGGTGACCACGGTGTCCACGCGCAGGGTGTCACCCCCTGGCCGCAGGAGGTCACCGGCCAGATGGTGGCCAACTTCCTCGGCGGCGGCGCGGTCTGCAACGCGTTCGCCAACCAGGTGGGCGCCGAGGTCTGCGTCGTCGACGTGGGCGTCGCCTCCGACCTCCCCGCCACACCGGGTCTGCTGCCGCGCAAGGTCCGGGCGGGCACCGCCGACATGACCACCGGTCCGGCCATGACCCGCGAAGAGGCCGTCGCCGCGCTGGAGGTGGGCATCGAGACGGCCCGCGACCTGGTGGCCGCGGGCAACAAGGCCCTGCTCACCGGCGAGATGGGCATCGCCAACACGACCGCGTCGGCCGCCCTGATCTCGGTGTTCACCGGCGCCGACCCGGCCGAGGTCACGGGCCGCGGCACGGGCATCAACGACGAGACCCTGGCCCGCAAGACCGAGGTCGTCCGGCGCGCCATCGAGTTCCACCAGCCGGACCCGGCGGACCCGATCGGCGTCCTCGCCGCGATCGGCGGCCTGGAGCACGCCGCGATGGTCGGTCTGCTCCTCGGCGGGGCGTCCCTGCGGACGCCGGTGATCCTGGACGGCGTCAGCGCGGGAGCCGCCGCGCTGGTGGCCCGCGCCATCGCCCCCGAGGTCCTGGCCGCCTGCATCGCGGGCCACCGCAGCGCCGAACCCGGACACGTGGCCGCCCTGAACAAGCTGGGCCTGCGCCCGCTGATCGACCTCGACCTGCGCCTCGGTGAGGGCACCGGCGCCCTGCTCGCCCTGCCCATCGTGCAGAGCGCGGCGCGGGCGATGCACGAGGTCGCCACGTTCGACTCGGCCGGGGTGACCGAGAAGTAGGCCCCGGCACCGGTGGGGTGGGGCGGGCAGGCGTTCCGACCTGCCCGCCCCACCCTCGCCGTAGTCTGGATCCCTACCGAAGAACCCCACGTCAGGGCCGCTCCAGAGCCGCAGCGCCCCACCGCACCGCCTGCCCGTACGAGGAGCCGCACCTCCATGGCCGAACACCCCGCCTACCCCGTAGGCCTCCGCCTCGCCGGCCGTCGTGTCGTCGTCCTCGGCGGCGGCCAGGTGGCCCAGCGCCGGCTCCCCGCGCTCATCGCGGCGGGCGCGGACGTCCACCTCGTCTCCCCGCAGGCCACCCCGTCCGTCGAGGCGATGGCCGACGCGGGCGAGATCACCTGGACCAGGCGCCCGTACGAGCAGGGCGACCTCGCCGACGCCTGGTACGCGCTCATCGCCACCAGTGACCCCGAGGCCAGCGCCGAGGCCAGTGCCGAGGCCGAGAGCCGGCGCGTCTGGTGCGTCCGCTCGGACGACGCCGACGCGGCGACCGCCTGGACCCCGGCCACCGGCCACAGCGAGGGCGTGACCGTCGCCGTCCTCACCACCGACGCCAAGGGCCGCGACCCCCGCCGCACCGCCGCCATCCGCGACGCCGTGGTCGAGGGCCTGCGCGACGGCACGCTCGTCGCGCCGCACCACCGCACCCGCACCCCCGGCGTCGCCCTGGTCGGCGGCGGCCCCGGCGACCCCGACCTGATCACCGTCCGCGGCCGCCGGCTGCTCGCCGAGGCCGACGTGGTCATCGCCGACCGCCTCGGCCCCCGCGACCTGCTCGCCGAACTCCCGCCGCACGTCGAGGTGATCGACGCGGCGAAGATCCCGTACGGCCGGTTCATGGCCCAGGAGGCCATCAACAACGCGCTCATCGAGCACGCGCGGCAGGGCAAGTCCGTCGTCCGGCTCAAGGGCGGCGACCCGTTCGTCTTCGGCCGCGGTATGGAGGAGGCCCAGGCGCTCGCCGAGGCCGGCATCCCCTGCACGGTCGTCCCCGGCATCTCCAGCTCGATCTCGGTGCCGGGCGCCGCGGGGATCCCCGTCACCCACCGGGGTGTCGCCCACGAGTTCACCGTGGTCAGCGGTCATGTCGCCCCCGACGACGAGCGCTCCCTCGTCGACTGGCCCGCCCTCGCCAAGCTGCGCGGCACCCTCGTCGTCCTCATGGGCGTCGACAAGATCGGCAAGATCGCCGACACCCTCGTCGCGCACGGCAAGCCCGCCGACACCCCCGTCGCCCTCGTCCAGGAGGGCACGACCGCCGCGCAGCGCCGCGTCGACGCCACCCTGGCCACCGTCGCCGACACCGTGCGCGCGGAGGACGTGCGGCCGCCCGCCGTCATCGTCATCGGCGAGGTCGTGGACGTCGGTCCCGGGCTTCCCGAGTAACCCCGGGTAACACAACCCGTTCCCAGCCGTTGGCACCGCACCCAGGACAAGGCAGTATCACCCTGTGGCCGATCTCATCACCGTCGAGAACCCCGACGACCCGCGTCTGCGCGACTACACGGGCCTGACCGACGTGGAACTGCGCCGCAAGCGCGAACCCGCCGAGGGCCTGTTCATCGCCGAGGGCGAGAAGGTCATCAGACGGGCCAAGGACGCCGGCTACGAGATGCGCTCGATGCTGCTGTCCGCCAAGTGGGTCGACGTCATGCGCGACGTCATCGACGAACTCCCGGCACCCGTCTACGCGGTCAGCCCCGAGCTCGCCGAGCAGGTCACCGGCTATCACGTGCACCGCGGAGCACTCGCCTCGATGCAGCGCAAGCCGCTGCCCACGGCCGAGGAACTGCTGCGCACCGCACGCCGCGTCGTCGTCATGGAGTCGGTCAACGACCACACCAACATCGGCGCCATCTTCCGCTCCGCCGCCGCGCTCGGCATGGACGCGGTGCTGCTCTCCCCGGACTGCGCCGACCCCCTCTACCGCCGCTCGGTGAAGGTCTCGATGGGCGCCGTCTTCTCGGTCCCGTACGCCCGTCTCGACACCTGGCCCAAGGGCCTGGAGTCGGTCCGCGACGCCGGGTTCAACCTGCTCGCCCTCACCCCGGACGAGAAGGCGCGGTCCCTCGACGAGGCCGCCCCGCACACGATGGACCGGGTCGCGCTGATGCTCGGCGCTGAGGGCGACGGGCTGTCCACCCGGGCCCTGATGGCGGCCGACGAATGGGTCCGCATCCCGATGGCCCACGGAGTCGACTCCCTGAACGTCGGCGCGGCGGCCGCCGTCGCCTTCTACGCGGTGGCGACGGGCCGGCCCACGAGCTGAGAGCCCCGCTCCACGGAGTGCCGCCGTCGGGGTGTCGTCAGGGCCGGATCGGATCAGGATCGGCCCGGCCCGAAAGGCACCCCTGGCCCGTCGTCGTGCGGGCCCTGGCCGTCGTCGAACCGCCCCGGCCGCAGTGATGCAGCCCTGGCCGCAGGGGTGCAGCCCTAGCCGTAGTGGTGGAGTGCGCCCCGGTCCGGACGGTCGGCCGCGACGCCCACCGCCAGGGCCCCGGACGCCGACCGTTCGCGCTGTACGCCGCCCCGCGGGCCGTCGTCGAGTCCCCGGGACGGCCCCTGGCATCCCTGCGCGGCCGCGATACCCAGCGCGACCAGCAGCGTCACCACCACGAACACGAAGAGCCGCTGGCGCAGCAGCCGCGGATTGGCGGGCCGCCGGCCGGTGCCGGTGGTGCGCGGACCGGTGCGTCCGGTGCCGCTGCGCGGGGCGGGCCTGTTGCCGGTGCGGCCCGTGTTGCGGGCGGGCGCCGGACGCGAACCCGACCGCGATCCGCCGTTCGTGCCGCCGGTGCGCGGCACGGGAGTGGTCCCGCGCGGCGGGGGAGTGGTCCCCGGCCGCCGCTGGGTGCGCTGCTCGGCGTACTGCTCGGCCAGACGGCCCGTCGGACGGTCCGGGTCCGAGCGCGGCGCGGGCGGCCGCGCGTCCACCATGCCCTGGGCCTCGCGGGCCGCGATCTCCTTGAGCCGCAGGGACAGTTGGAGGGTGCTGGGCCGTTCCTCGGGGTCCTTGGCCAGGCAGGCCCGGACGAGCGGGGCGAGCGCGTCCGGTACGCCGTGGAGGTGGGGCTCCTCGTGCACCACGCGGTAGAGCATCACCTCGGAGCTGCCCTGCCCGAACGGTGAGTCCTGGGTGGCCGCGTACGCGAGGGTCGCCCCGAGCGCGAAGACGTCGGTCGCCGGGGTGACGGCGACGCCGCGCACCTGCTCCGGCGCCAGGAAGCCCGGGGAGCCGACCGCCGTGCCGACGTGCGTGAGCGTGCTCGCCCCCGTGGCCCATGCGATCCCGAAGTCGATGATCCGCGGTCCCTTCGGGGACAGCAGGATGTTGGACGGCTTGAGGTCACGGTGGACCACCCCGGCCTCGTGCACCGCGACCAGGCCCTCCGAGAGGGCGGCGCCGACGGCGGCCACGTCGGCGGCCGACAGCGGCCCCTCCTCCGCGACCTTGTCGTGCAGCGAGGGGCCGGGCACGTACTGGGTGGCGAACCACGGACGCTCCGCCTCCAGGTCCGCGGCGACGAGCCGCGCCGTGCAGCCGCCCCTGATCCGCCGTGCCGCCGAGACCTCGCGCGCGAACCGGGAACGGAATTCCTGATCCTCCGCCAGATCAGGCCGGATCACCTTCAGTGCGACCCGCTGGCCCCGCCGGTCGGAGCCCAGGTAGACAACACCCATACCCCCCGCGCCGAGCCGTCGGTGAAGCCTGAACGAGCCGACGACACGCGGGTCCTCGCGCCTCAGGCGCATCATCGCCATGTCCATCCCCGCTGCCCGGTCCGTTTGACGAGCCACAGCTTACGTTTCCACGGCCGGGTGCGCGCAGAGGCCGCGCCCTCTCGTCCCGATCGATTGTCAGTGCCGGGTGGGAAACTTGAGAGGTGGTCAGGGAGCGTGCGAACAGCGCCTCCTTGGCCTGCTCTTGATCCCAACCATCCATCGCTGAAGGGGGATTGAGCCCGTGAGGGGTGACCGCGTGGAGATAGTCGTGGACGCAGGGGACACGACGCGCACGTACGAGGTGGTGGCGAGCAGGGCGGGTCGCCGGGTGGAGACGGCGGTGCGCCGAGGTGTGGTGGAAGTGAGCGAAGTCACTCGAAACGGAACAGTGGTACGGACCGCCCGCTTCATGGCGACTCGGGTGCTGGCACTCGTGGAGCAGCCGGTTCCGCGGGAGGACAGCTCGGAACAGTAGGGGCACATCGGACGTCCCCTCCGGGAAGACCCCGAGACCTGGGCCCGCGTCTCCACCCACGGTAGTACTCAGCAGGTCACGGCTCATCCTCCGGGAGGCCCGGCAATCGGTACGAGGGCATGACGACCCGTCGTCGTCGCGCGCCTAGATTTGAGGTCAAGCGGCGGGTGCAGCACTCGTCCCCCGAGGTCAGACACCCGCCGCTGCCAGGCACAACAGAATCTCGGTCAGGAGAGGGACCATGGCCCACACGGCATCGCGGACGGAGCTCCGCACGCAGGGACGCAAGGCGTACGCCGCCGCGTTCGGCACCCGCCAGGGCCGCCGCCACCCCTTGGTGGCGACAGCGATGGTCCTTCCTCTGGCGGCCCTGCTCGTGGTCGTCTTCGGCGGCTGGGACGCGGTGGTCACACAGGCGTCGTCCGTGGGCGTGATGCTGGGGCGCTGAGCGGCGCCCCAGGCCCGGAAGAGCGGTCCGGGCGGGGACATCCGGCCATGAAACCCCGTGGGGACGGGGGTGCGGCGGACGGCAGGAAGATGCCCGCGCAGCTGGGGAGCTGCGCGGGCATCTCTTTTTGTACGGGGGCGAGGCGCGGGGCGCGGTGACAGGGGCCGGGGTGACGGGGGCGGCGTCGTGCCCGGTGCCTGGGCGCCGGCTGTCCAGAGTGTCCGGGCCGCCGACGCGTTGCGGTTCCGGGTGCCCGAGCTGCCGGTTGTCGGGGCTGTCGGGTGTCTGGGGTCGTCGTGGCGCCGGTCCGTTGACGTGCCGGGTGGCCGGGGAGCCGCGGTGCCGGGTGTTCGGGGTGGGCTTCGGCTGCGTACCCTCACCCGGAGGTGTCCCGGCCGGGCACCGCCGTCGTCGGCGGGCTCCGTACCGGGCCGTCGTCCAGTCCAGGGAGATCCGTGACCGTGCGCAGCCTGCCGACCGTGCTCGGCGCCGCGGCGCGTGCCGCGGCTCATCGGGCCGCCGCACCCGTGGCAGTACTTGGTCCCCGCGGAGCCGGTCCCCGCGGAACCTGTTCCTGCGGTGCCGAGCACACGCTCCTCGCGGACCGCGACGACGGCACCGTGGTCCGCCACGGCGGCATCGTCGCCAAGGCCCACGCCCCGGACACGGAACCCCACGCCCTCGCCCTCCGCGTCGCCGCGGCCACGCGCCTCCCCGGCATCCTCCTGCCGCCGGTGGACCCGGCCCCCGCCGACCTCCTCGGCCGCCGGGTGACCCTCTGGCCGTACGGCGTTCCCGTCGACCCCGACGCACCCGACGCGGCCCCCTGGGAGGCCGCCGCGACCCTGCTGGCCCGCCTGCACCGGGCGCCCGCTCCGGACGGGCTGCCGCCCATGCGGGGCCCCGTCAAGGCCGCCCGCGCGCTCGCCCGGATGCGCGCGGCCGGCCCGCACCCGGCCGCCGCCCCGGTCCTGCGGGCCTGGGCCGCGCTCCCCGCCTGGGCGCGGGCCGAGGCCCCGATGCCGGACGCGACGACCCTGTGTCACGGCGACCTGCATCTCGGCCAGCTCATACGCCACCCCGCGCCGGACGGTCCCTGGCTCCTCATCGACGTCGACGACCTGGGCGTCGGCGTCCCGGCCTGGGACCTGGCCCGCCCCGCCGCCTGGTACGCCTGCGGGCTGCTGCCGCCCGACGCGTGGTTCCGCTTCCTGGCCGCCTACCGGTCCGCGGGCGGCCCCGCCGTCCCGGCGGACGGCGATCCCTGGCCCGCCCTGGACGTCGCCGCCCGCGCCCTCACCGTGCAGACGGCCGCCATCGCGGTCGCCAAATCCGCCGCCGCGGAACGGCCGTTGGACGAGGTGCAGCAGGCCGTGGTCGACGCCTGCGACCGAATGAGTGCCGTCCCGCCCGAGTTGACCCGAGGATTGGCGACGTAGGCTGCAACCGACCGAGGCCGGACAGTGTCTGTCCTGGCGGAAGCAGTACCGACCGGCGAGGAGTTGAGCCGAGCATGCAGTGTCCGAAATGTCATGCGCCGATGCACACGTACAACCGCAATGGCGTCCAGATCGAGCAGTGCAGCGGCTGCCGCGGGATCTTTCTCGACTACGGCGAGCTGGAGGCGCTGACCCGCGTCGAGTCGCAGTGGTCCCAGCCCGCGCCGCCGCCCCCGGGCGCCCCGCAGGCGTACCCGTCCGCGCCGGCCCCCGCGTGGGGTGCCCCGCAGCACGGCGGTCACGGCGGCCACGGCGGTCACTACGGCGGCCATGGCGGCCACCACCGTCACAAGAGCTTCGGCCACATGCTCTTCTCCTCCTGAGCCATCCGTCCTGAGCCATCCGAAGGGGCCCCTCCCGATCAGAGGGGCCCCTTCGGCGTGTCCGGGCCCCCGCGACTCAGGTCACACAGGTCCGCCGGACCGGCCAGGGGCCGAGGGCCAGGGGTCGGGGAACGACGAAGCCCCCGGTCGCCGAGACGACCGGGGGCTTGCTTGTGCGCGATACTGGGATTGAACCAGTGACCTCTTCCGTGTCAGGGAAGCGCTCTCCCGCTGAGCTAATCGCGCAGGTCACGCGACCGAAGCCACGCTTGCTGCTGGTACTGCGTGCGCGATACTGGGATTGAACCAGTGACCTCTTCCGTGTCAGGGAAGCGCTCTCCCGCTGAGCTAATCGCGCGGGGATCCTCGCGGATCGAGTCCTTGCGGACCAGTGGACGATACTGGGATTGAACCAGTGACCTCTTCCGTGTCAGGGAAGCGCTCTCCCGCTGAGCTAATCGTCCTTGGAGGTGGAGACGGGATTTGAACCCGTGTAGACGGCTTTGCAGGCCGTTGCCTCGCCTCTCGGCCACTCCACCAGGAGTGCGGGGGTTCGGGAAGATCCCCCACTTTCCTGCGAGCGGACGACCAGGTTCGAACTGGCGACCTCAACCTTGGCAAGGTTGCGCTCTACCAACTGAGCTACGTCCGCTTGTCGTTTCCGTTTCGCTTGCGCGTCCCGGCGACGAGTTGAACTCTAGCGGATTCCCGGGCCAGCACAAAAACGCGTTTGTGCAGCGTGCTGCGGTCTGTCCCCCCGAGGACATGGTCAGGGCACTCGCGGGACACCCGCCCTAGACTCGTCTGCGTGCTCGACCTCCCTCCTCTCGCCCGTTTCGGCGGCCTCGTCGCCACCGGTCTCCTCGACGTCACCAGCGATCCCGCGGCCCTGGACTCGACCGGCTTCTGGGCCGTCTCGGCCGACTTCGAAGGGCGTCTGACCTGCGCCCGCTTCCGTGACGTACGAGAGGAGCCGGTGCCCGCCCCGGTGCCCGGACGGTGGCACGGACCGGCGGCCGGTGACTGGACGTCGTCCCTCGACCGCGCCGCGTACACCGCCGGTGTACGACGTATCCGTGAGCACATCGCGGCCGGCGAGGTCTATCAGGCGAACCTCTGCCGCGTGCTCTCCGCGCCCGTCCCGGCCGACGCCGACGTCGACGAGCTCACCGCCCTGCTGGCCCGCGGCAACCCGGCCCCGTACGCGGGAACGATTCGGCTGCCGGACCACGGCGTCGAGATAGCCACCGCCTCCCCGGAACTCTTCCTGCGCCGCGCGGGCCGTTCCGTCGAGTCGGGGCCGATCAAGGGCACCGGACGCACCGAGGCGGACCTCCTGGACAAGGACTACGCCGAGAACGTGATGATCGTGGACCTCGTCCGCAACGACATCGGCCAGGTCTGCGCCACCGGCACCGTGACCGTGCCCGACCTGTGCGTCGTCGAGAAGCACCCGGGGCTCGTGCACCTCGTCTCCACGGTCGGCGGCGAACTGCGCGAGGACGTGGGCTGGCCCGAGCTCCTCGCCGCGGCCTTCCCGCCCGGCTCCGTCACCGGCGCCCCGAAGTCCAGCGCCCTGCGGATCATCGACGCCCTGGAGACCGCGCCGCGCGGCCCGTACTGCGGAGGCATCGGCTGGGTCGACGCCGACCGCGGCACCGGCGAGCTGGCCGTGGGCATCCGCACCTTCTGGATCGACCGCGCCGACGGCGTCCTGCGCTTCGGCACGGGAGCCGGCATCACCTGGGGATCCGACCCCGAGGGGGAGTGGCGGGAGACCGAGCTGAAGGCGTCCCGGCTGCTCGCGGTAGCGTCGGGAACGTACGACGCGGGTGACGGAACCCTCACCGACTGACCCGGTTCCCGGGTCGGCGCGGGGGACCGGGGCCGGAACACCGTGCCGGAGGACACGTCCGGCACATTTCACATGCGAGGTAGGGACCAGTGAAGCTTTGGCTCGACGGCGGGCTGCAGGACATCGAGGCCGCCCGCGTCTCCGTCTTCGACCACGGACTGACCGTGGGTGACGGCATCTTCGAGACGGTGAAGGCGGTCGACGGCCGGCCCTTCGCGCTGACCCGCCACCTCGACCGGCTGGCCCGCTCGGCGCGCGGCCTCGGACTGCCCGAGCCCGACGCCGACGAGGTGCGCCGCGCCTGCGCCGCCGTCCTCGATGCCAACCCGATGCCCCTCGGCCGGCTCCGCATCACCTACACAGGCGGTCACGGCCCGCTCGGCTCCGACCGCGGAGAGCACGGTCCGACCCTCGTCGTCGCGCTCGGCGGCTCGGCCCCGCGCCCCGACTCCACGGCCGTCGTCACCGTCCCCTGGACCCGCAACGAGCGCGGCGCCCTGACCGGCCTCAAGACCACCTCGTACGCCGAGAACGTCGTCGCCCTGGCCCGCGCGCGTGAACACGGCGCGTCCGAGGCGCTGTTCGCCAACACGGTGGGTCAACTCTGCGAAGGCACCGGGTCGAACGTCTTCGTCGTCCTCGACGGCGAGATCCACACCCCGCCGGTCGCCTCCGGCTGTCTCGCCGGCATCACCCGCGCCCTCACGGTCGAATGGACCGGCGCCAAGGAGACCGACCTGCCGCTGGACGTCCTGGAGCGCGCGGACGAGATCTTCCTGACCTCCACGCTGCGCGACGTGCAGGCCGTGCACCGGGTCGACGCCCGCGAACTGCCGGGCGCGCCGGGCCCGGTGACCGCCAAGGCGATGCGCGTCTTCGACGAGCGGGCCGGGGACGACCTCGACCCCTGACCGGGCCCGGGCGGCCACCGGCCGCCTGTCGCCGGGGACTTCGAGCGTCGGCCGTCTGGCGTCGGGTGTTTCGAGCGACGGTCGCTGGTTGCTGGTTGCTGGTTGCTGGTTGCTGGTTGCTGGGCGCCGGGCGACCGGCGACCGGCGGTTCGAGCGGCGGGTGCCGGATATTCGGCTGACGATTCGGCCGGCAGTGGGTAGAACACCCCTGATGACCACGACTCTGCGGCCGACCGAGCCGCTCCACCGCGCCGCCGACGGGACGCTCTCACGCCGCTACCAGGTGTGCGTGAACAGCCGTCCCGTCGGCCGGGTACACCTCGCCACGGAACTCGGCGCCGGACCGCCCGCCGCCAGGATCCAGGAGCTCCGCATCGACGAGCCGGACCGGGGCCGGGGCCGGGGCACCGTGGCCGCGCTGGCCGCGGAGGAGGTCGCGCGGGGATGGGGCTGCCGGCAGATCGTGCTGACGGTCCCCGGCGACGCCGCCGCGGCCCTGGCGCTCACCAGGGCGCTCGGTTACGTCCCGCGCAACCGCATCATGGAGAAGGCGGTCGACGGCTCCGCGCTCGTCCTGCCCCCGGGCTGTGCCGACCGTCCCATGACGCGGGACGAGTACGAGATCTGGGACCGGGTGGGCAGGCAGCGGTACGCCGAGGACTGGATCCGGCGCGGGCTGCCGGAGGCCGAGGCGCTCGCCAAGGCGGACCGCGACTTCGGCGGCGCGCTGCCCGAGGGCCCGGACACCGCCAACATGTGGCTGAGCGTCCTGGAGCACGAGGGAGTGCCCGTGGGCGAACTCTGGCTGGGGCGCCGGGGCGGATCGGCCTTCGTCTACGACGTCGGGGTCCGCGCCGACCAGCGCGGCCGCGGGCACGGCCGGACCCTCATGCGGCTCGCCGAGGTCCGGGCCACGGCCGCCGGACTGAACCGCATCGGGCTCAACGTCTTCGCGGGGAACACCCCGGCCGAGCGGCTCTACGAGTCACTCGGCTACGAGACGACGGCGTACCACCTGTACAAGACGCTGCTCTAGGTCCGTACAGGACGCTGTTCCAGGTCAGTGCGAGACGCCGTTCCAGGTCTGTACGGGACGCTGTTCCAGGTCAGGCCTGTTCGGCGAGGAGCCGGTCGGCGATCTCCTCGATCCGCTCGCGCAGTCCCTCCTGGCTCTTGCCGCCGTCCAGGCGTTCACCGCCGATGACGTACGTCGGGGTGCCGGTGACACCGATCGCCTTGCCCTCGGCCTGGTCCGCGTCGACGATCAGGATGTGCCGCCCGTCGATCAGGGCCGTGTCGAACTCCTCGGCGTCCAGGCCGAGTTCCCGGGCCACCTCGACCAGGAAGGCCTCGCCGCCCTTGCGGTCCAGCTCCTCCACCCGACCGAGCACGGCCTCCACGTAAGGCCAGGCGCTGCCCTGCTCGGCGGCCTCCTCGGCTGCCTGGGCGGCGGCGAAGGCGTGCTTGTTCTTCTCCAGGGGGAAGTGCCGCAGCCGCAGCTCCAGGCGGTCGCCGTAGCGGGCGCGCAGCGCGCCCAGGTCGGCGAGGGCGCTTCGGCAGTCGGGGCACTGGAGGTCGCACCAGACGTCCAGGACGACGGGGGCCGGGCGCGCGGCGGAGGTGGCGGAGAAGTCGTTCATGGAACCAGTCTCCCAGTCCCGTGCGGGGGAGGCTCCACCAGTCCGGTGCGGGCGGCCCTACCCGTGGTCCGGTTGCGGGGGCACCGGTGGCCCGCCGGACGGGCGGGGGTACCGGGACCTGAGGAGGACGGTTACCCCGAGATGTCCCTGAGGTGTGCCCGGACCGTGGCATACCGGGCATGCGGCGGTGCAGGATGGAGGGGATGAGGAACATGCCCCACCGAGCCCTGCCTGGAGGACCGGAATGATCGCAGAGACCGTCTGCTCCGCCGTCTCCGTCGCAGGCCTCGGCATCGCCGCGGTGACGGCGTACCGCAAGCGTTTCCTGGCGGCCGCGCGGATCGCCGCCTACTCCCTGGTGCCGATCGGCCTGGTCATGACCGGCGTGGTCGGCTGGCTGGCCGACACCGCGTTCAGCCCGACCGCCTGGGCCGGCTTCGTGGTGCTCGGCGGCGCCTGGGCGCTGTTCATGATCACTCGTGCCGTGGAGCGGCGCGGCGGCGGGACCCGGAAGGAACGCAAGGCGGCCAAGGCCGCTGCGCAGCGCGAGGCGGCGGCGCCCGGCGCCTCGGCTCCGTCGCTGGGCCCGGCCGCCGGACTCGGCTCCCGGCCGGCGTCGACACCGCGGGCGACGGGCTCCGGGGACGACTTCAGTGACATCGAGGCGATCCTGAAGAAGCACGGCATCTGACCGGAACGAGGCACGGCGTGTGACCGGCGGAAACGACACAAGATCACAAGCGTGACGCAGGGAACGCGCCGAACCGTTCACGTTCGGGCGCGACCGTCACATCATCCAGCGAACTCCCGTATATTCCGGGCGTGTTGATCGCGTCGCGGGCGCGTTCTGCGTCATCATCGCCCGCGAGATGCTGGACACAACAACGAGCGACACCGCTGCTCCGCCCGAGGAGCGGCGCGGTTGTCTCTTCGCGCTCTCCCAGCCGCCGCTGATGATCTTCCTTGCGGTGATCGGCTGTCTGCTGCTCATGGCTTCGCTGCACGACCTGCTGCTGCTCTGAGCTGTACACGGAGCCCCTGGCGTCACCCGCCGAGGGCTCCGTCAGTCCGGCAGTCCGGCCCATCGGGGCGGAGGCCCTTCAGCCCGGCAGGCCGGCAGTCCGGCCCGGGGGCGCGGGCGGCTGCTTCCGGGGGTCTGGTGTGAGCGGGGCGGCTCTCAGCCCGCGGCTTCCTTGCGGCGCGCCCGGTAGGCGGCCACGTGGAGCCGGTTCCCGCAGGTGCGGCTGTCGCAGTAGCGGCGGGAGCGGTTGCGGGAGAGATCGACGAAGGCCCGTCGGCAGTCCGGGGCCTCGCAGCGCCGCAGCCGGTCCTGCTCCCCGGCGACGACGAAGAAGGCCAGCGCCATCCCGCAGTCGGCCGCGAGGTGGTCGGCGACCGAGGCGCCCGGGGCGAAGTAGTGGACATGCCAGTCGTAGCCGTCGTGGTCCGTCAGCCGGGGCGTGGTGCCTGCGGCCGCGACGAGTTCGTTGATCAATGAGGCGGCGGTCCGCGGATCGTCGGCCGCGAAGATCCCGGCGAACAGGCCCCGTACGTCCTGTACGGCGGAGAGATCACGCTCCGACAGCACCCCGACATCGCTGATCTCGTGCTTTCGTACGAAATCGGCGAGGGACGACACATCGGCGAGCCCGTCCGCCGTCTCGTCCTCCGGCGCGGTGTTCACCAGATCCACCACGGCGTCGAGTGCGCACCGGGTGTCGTGGGTGATCAGCACGTTTCGCTCCCTGGCCTGGGGGTCGGGCGAGGGCGCCCGCCCGATGCTGGCCGATGGTAGTGGCTTCCCGGCGCGACCGAGACGGGCGTGGGGGCGGGAGCTTGTGCCTGGGGGGCGGGGGACGCGCAGCGGCGCCGCCACCGCGAGACGTTCGCGGTGCCGACGCCGGTGCCTTCCCTATGCGGTTGTCTAGGCCCGAGCCGTCTCCCCGAGTGGACGGCGCCGGGCGGCTCTGTCGTGACGCGTCAGCTCTCGGCCAGGATGTGTGAGAGCTCCGTGTCGAGATCGAAGTGCCGGTGTTCCGTGCCCGGGGGCACGGCTGCGTCCGTTCGCTTCAGGAATGACTCCAGGGCCCGCGCAGGGGCTTCGAGCAGGGCTTCACCCTCTGGGGAGCTCAGGGCGATGCATACGACGCCCTGGCCGTGGCTCCGGGACGGCCAGACTCGGACGTCGCCGGTACCGGTGGGCCGGTGCAGGCCCTCGGCGAGGAGGTCGCGGGCGAACACCCACTCGACGGTTTCCTCGGCTCCGGTGTGGAAGGTGGCGTGCACGGCATAGGGATCGGCCGTGTCATACCGCAGTCCTGCGGGTACAGGCAGTGAGGACTCGCTCGACACAACGAGGCGCAGGTGCAGCTCGCAGCTGACCGTGGTGTTCATAAGCGCCAGGGCCTTTCGCTCAGTGTGCGCTCGGGGATTCGCACGTCGGCGAAATCGACATGCCACCTACGGTGCCGTTGTAAACCCCTCTGAGGGTTTTGCATGTCTTTATGTAACTCATCCGGCCGAGGGTGCGTTCTCCGGATAGGGCCATTCCGGTGACTGGTTTCTCTCGGGTAGGGTTTGGTCGTATGAATACGGGGAGTGACGAGTCGGGCGAGGTCGCCACGGCGGGCGACGGGGCGAACGATGAGCGAGCGCTCGGTTCGCGTGCGCCTGAATACATCAAGGCTCGGCGTGCGCTGCACGTGAGCTGGCAGGTCGGCGTTTTCGTCGTCGGGCTCGCGGTGGTCGCGGCCGGTGTGATCATGCTTCCGCTGCCGGGGCCCGGGTGGCTGGTGATCTTCGGGGGCATGGCGATCTGGGCGACCGAGTTCGTCTGGGCGCAGCTCGTGCTGCGCTGGACGAAGCGCAAGGTCACGGAGGCCGCGCAGCGGGCGCTCGATCCCAAGGTCCGGCGTCGCAACATCATCCTCACCACGGTGGGTCTGGTGATCGTCGCCGTGCTGGTGGGGGTGTATCTGTGGAAGTTCGGGCTGGTGATGCCGTGGAACATCACCGAGTGACCGGGGCACCCCCTGACATGGGGTAATGTTCTTCCTGCGCCCGGGCGATTAGCTCAGCGGGAGAGCGCTTCGTTCACACCGAAGAGGTCACTGGTTCGAACCCAGTATCGCCCACATGCAGGAAAGACGGCCCCGATCCACGACACCGTGGACCGGGGCCGTTTGTCGTTGCCCGTGGGTGCGCCGCCGGCCGCCGGTCCTGGTCGGTGGGTGGGTCGGGGCCGCGCCGGTACATCCGCCCGCATCCGAACGGATCCCGGCGGGGTCAAGAGGTGCGGGCAGGTTCTGATCCGTCCGGCCTGCGGGCATTTGATGTACCGGCACGTCCCCTTCCGTGCGCTGCCGACTGCGGGTGCGTTCTCGTGGCCGGTCCACACTTCAGCCCCCGGTCGGCAGGGTTCGGCTCCTTCCGCGATCGGGGAGCGGACTCCGGGCGGAGCCCCAGGTGCGGGACGGGTAGGGGCGGAGGGGGCGAGAGGAGTCCCCGCCCTCACGCTCTGTTTCCGGCGGCTCCGCCGACACCCCGTCAGCACCCTTCACAGGAGTACGTTTTCGGCCGCGCCGGCGGATCGTCCCGGCGGGCACGGAATGTTCGGCGGGTCGACCGCGGGGGCCCGACCTGCGTACTCCTGTGCGAATGCGCCGGGAGGGGCGCGACGGCCGGTGCGGCGGGATCGGAGTGCCGCACATCAATTCCTGTCCGAATCATTGACGCGCCCGGAGCGCCTCCGTACCTTGTGCCAGCAAGCGCTTACTTGAAACGATTCATGCAGTGGAGTCGACATCGCGGGGAGGCCTGGCAGTGGGGAATGACGGGAGTGTCGAGAGGCGGGCGGTGCTCAAGGCGGCCGGAGCCTCGGTGGCCGCGCTGGGGCTCGGCGCGGCCACCGGCTGCGGTGGGAGCGAAAGCGGCGCCGGGGACGGGACGGTGACGATCCGTTACGCCTGGTGGGGTGCGGACGAGAGGGCGAAGCGGATCAACCGGTGCATCGCGCTCTTCGAGAAGAAGTATCCGAAGATCAAGGTGCAGACGGACTTCCAGGATTATGCGGCCTTCTGGGAGAAGTTCCAGACGCAGGCCGCCGGCGGAAATCCGCCGGACGTATTCCAGAACGCCGTCGGATTTCTGCGGAAGTACGACAAGCGAGGGATCCTGCTGGACCTCAAGTCCCAGATAGACGCCGGAAATCTCCGTCTGAAAGGCTTCCGCGCCGGGGTCGAGAAGGTCGGCCAGGTCGACGGAAAGCAGCTCGGAATTCCGGTCGGATCCAACACCATGTCACTTGTCATAGACGAGAAGGTGTTCGAGAAGGCGGGCGTCACACCGAAGCAGGGCTGGACCTGGGACGAGTACTTCGCCGCGCTCAAGAGGATTCACGACACGCAGAAGGTCGCGGGCGACACCGGCTACTTCGGCATCATGTACCTGTACGACCTCTACCTCCGGCAGAACGGCAAGGCGTTCTTCACCGAGGACGGACTCGGTTTCGACGAGGCCGATCTGACGGAGTGGTGGACCGACGGCTACAACCGTGTGAAGGCCGGCATCGTCACCGATCCCAAGCGGGTCGAACAGGACAAGCCCAAGTCCTCCCTCTCGGCGGGCCACGCGGCCTCCGAGTTCACATGGGACAACTTCACCGTCCGTTATACGGCCGAGGGCGACAGCAGTTACGGTCTGGCACCGATCCCGACGACCGACGGCAAACACACCGGGCAGTACCTCGCCTCGCTGATGCTCAGTGCTTCCGCACGCACCGAACACCCCGAGGAAGTCGCCCGGTTCATCGATTTCATGGTCCACGACCCCGAGGTCGGCAAGATCATGGGGTACGACCGCGGGATCCTCGCCACCACCGAGCAGTACGAGGCGTTCCAGCCCTCCGACGCGCCCAGCAAGGCCATCGCGCGGTACGAACAGGACGTCGCCGCGGCGGGTGTGCTCGGGACGATCACCCCGCATCCGGCGGGCGCCGACACCGTCGAGGCCGCCTTCCTGCGCATCGGCGGCGACATGTCGCAGGGCACCACCAAGGTCTCCGACGCGGTGAAGCAGTTCTTCTCCGAGGCGAAGACCGCCCTCGCCGTCTGATGGGAACCGCCGTGACGCTCGTCAAGGACGCCCCGCCCGACGCGGCGCGGCCGCGCCCCGCCGTCCGCGGCGCCGCCACGCGGCGGCGACGCGGGGAGAATCTTGCCGGCTATCTCTTCATGTCGCCCTGGATCGCGGGCTTCCTGCTGCTGACCGCGGGCCCGATGGCCGCCTCCCTGTACTTCGCCTTCACCGACTACGACCTCTTCGACGCGCCGCGGTGGGTCGGCTTCGACAACTTCACCGCCCTGTTCGACGACCCCCGGTGGCAGAAGTCCGTCGAGGTGACCGCCAAATACGTCGTCATCGGTACGCCGCTCAAGCTGCTGCTGGCCCTCGGGGTGGCCCTGCTCCTCGCGCAGAGCCGCCGAGGCCAGGCCGTCTACCGGGCCGCGTTCTACGCCCCCTCGCTGATCGGCGCGAGCGTCTCGGTCGGCTTCGTCTGGCGCGCGCTGTTCTCCGACGACGCCGTCGTGGACCGCACGCAGTCCTTCCTGGGCTTCCACACGGGGGGCTGGGTCGGCGATCCGGACTGGGTGCTCTACAGCCTGGTGGCGCTCACCGTCTGGCAGTTCGGCGCCCCGATGGTCATCTTCCTGGCCGGGCTCAAACAGGTGCCGAAGGAGCTGTACGAGGCGGCCGAGGTGGACGGAGCCGGACCGCTGGGCAGGTTCTGGAGCATCACGCTGCCGATGATCTCCCCGGTCCTGTTCTTCAACGTGCTCCTGGAGACGATCCACTCGTTCCAGATCTTCGGTTCCGCGTACGTGGTCTCCAACACCACCTGCGGACCGGCCGACGCCACGCTCGTCTACACCTGTTACCTCTACCAGAAGGGCTTCAAGGAGTCCCAGATGGGCTTCGCCTCCGCCATGGCCTGGATGCTGCTCCTGGCCGTCGCACTGGTGACGGCGGTCCTCTTCTGGTCGCAGAAGCGCTGGGTGCACTACGAGGAGGACGTCCGATGAGCGGTGTCAGCGGCCGGGTGCCCGGGTCCGGCGCCAGGGCGGCCCTGGACAGCGCACGGACGCCGGGCCGAGGACGGGCCGGTTCGCTCGCCTGGCACCTCGGGGCCCTGCTGATCCTGGCGGTCGTCCTCTACCCCGTCCTCTGGGTCGTCGGCGCCTCCTTCAAGCCCGGCCGCGAGATCATCGGCAGCCTGGAGCCGCTCCCGACCGACCCGATCCTGGCCAACTTCGCGGGACTGGCGGACGGGATCGCCGACATCTCGATCGCCACCTTCTTCCAGAACTCCCTCTTCTACGCGCTCGGTTCCGTCGCCGGCATCCTGATCTCCTGCTCGCTGACCGCGTACGCCTTCGCCAGGATCCGCTTCGCCGGGCGGAACGTGCTGTTCTCACTGATGATCGGCACGCTCCTGCTCCCGTACCACGTGCTGCTCATCCCGCAGTACGTGATGTTCCAGAAGGCCGGGCTGATCAACACCTATGTGCCGCTGCTCCTCGGCAAGTACCTGGCCACCGAGGCGTTCTTCGTCTTCCTCATGGTGCAGTTCATGCGGAACCTGCCGCGCGAACTGGACGAGGCGGCACGGCTCGACGGCTGCGGGCATCCGCGGATCTACTGGTCGATCGTGCTTCCGCTGTGCCGCCCGGCCCTCATCACCAGCGCCATCTTCACCTTCATCAACGCCTGGAACGACTTCATGGGCCCGCTGATCTACCTCAACGAACCGGGCAAGTACACGGTCTCGCTCGGCATGATGATGTTCCGCGACCAGGAGGGGGTCGCGAACTACGGCGGCATGATCGCGATGTCGCTGGTGGCGCTGCTGCCCGTGCTCCTGTTCTTCCTCGCCTTCCAGCGGTATCTGATCGACGGCATGGCGACCTCGGGACTGAAGGGCTGAGCATGACCGTCATCGAGCAGAGGGCCCGCGCCGGGGCGAAGGCCCGCCGGACACCCGGTGAGTCCCTCCTCGCGGAGCGGTTCGCCCTCTTCGCGGAGTGTCTGCTGACCGGTGTGTGGATCGCGGTGGCCTCGTTGCCGCTGGTGACCGTGCCCGCCGCGTTCGCGGCCGGCGCGCGGCATCTGCGCCGGCGCACGGCGCACGAGGGCGGCGGACGGCGGGAGTTCGTGGCCGACTTCCGGACGGCACTACGGGGCGGCTGGCTCGTCGGCCTCGCCGGCTGGGCCGGGGCGGCCGCGGTCCGGGTGGACGTCCAGGCCGTACGCGCCGGAATCCCCGGAGGTCCCCTCGTCGGGGCCGTCGGGCTCCTCGCGCTGATCGGGGGAGTCGTCGCGGGGCTGCGCGCGGCCGCGGTCTGGGAGCCGGGGGCCGCCTGGCGCGGACTGCTCGCGGAGGCCGGTCGCCGTACCGTCCTCGATCCCGCCGGGTCCTTCCTGCTCGTCGGCGGACTGGCCGTGGTCGTCTGCTCCGCCGTTCTCGCCGCGCCGTTGGCGGTGCCCGTCCTGGGGGCCGTGGCCGCGGCGGCCGTGGCCGTCGAGGAGCGTCACCGCCGGCGCCGCTGACTCCGCACTCCCACGGGCCGGGGCACGAAACGCCCGGCCCCGCTCCGTCGCGCCCTCATGAATGTCATGCCCCTGACCATCCCGTAAGGAAAGGAAAGGAAAGGCCATGTCACCCATCCCCCGCAGGTCCCTGCTCAAGGCGGCCGCCGTCGCCGGAGCCGCCACGCAGGCCGGCTGGGTTCTCGGAACCCCGGACGCGCGGGCCGCCTCGGAAGCGCGGGCCGCCGACGCGGACCCGGTCCGCCTCGACTGGCTGGAGGACGGCGGTCTCGGCGCCGCCCCGGGCTCCACCGTCGGCGTGCCCTGGCCCAGGGGCGCGTACCGGCCGGACCAGACGTTCGCGCTCACGGACGCCGACGGCACCCCCGTGCCCGTGCAGTCCTGGCCCCTCGCCCACTGGCCGGACGGCTCCCTCAAGTGGACCGCCCACGCGATGAGTTCGGACACCGGACCGCTCACGCTGACGGCGGGGGAGGCCGCCGCGCCGGAGCGGAAGGTCACCGTCACCACGAGCGGCGGGGTCGTCTCGGTGTCGACCGGGGTCATCACCGCGAAGATCGGCACGACCGGCTCGGCGCTGGTCAAGTCCGTGACGCGCGGCACGACCGAGATCGCCGGGAACGGCCGCCTCGTCCTCATCCGCCGGCCGGAGATCGAGGACGAGGACCAGGGCACCGTGAAGTCGGAGCGCTTCGAGAGCGTGATCTCCGCGACCACGGTCGAACAGGACGGCCCGGTCCGGGCCGTCGTCCGTGTCGACGGCAAGCACCGCAAGGGGGAGCGGAGTTGGCTGCCCTTCTCGGTCCGTCTGTACTTCTACGCGGGCGCCGACTCCTTCCGCATGGTCCACACGATCACCTTCGACGGGAAACAGGAACCCGGGAAGAGCAGCGGCGACTTCGTGGGCGGGCTCGGCGTCCGCTTCACCGTGCCGATGCGGGACGCCGCCTACGACCGGCACATCCGCGTCGGCGGCGACGGCACGGGCCTGCTGCGCAAGGCCGTCCAGGGCGTCACCGGACTGCGCCGCGACCCCGGAGCCACCGTCCAGGCGGCCCAGTTCGCCGGCGAGAAGCTCGCCGACCCGTCCACCTGGGACCAGCGGGTCACCACCCGGCTCCCGTACATCCCCCAGTGGGGCGACTACACCCTCTCCCAGCTCTCCGCCGACGGCTTCACCCTGCGCAAGCGCACCGGGAAGGGACACGGCTGGATCGCCGCGGGCGGCGGCCGGCGCGCCTCCGGCTTCGGCTACGTCGGCGGCCCGAGCGGCGGATTCTCCTTCGGGCTACGGGACTTCTGGGAGAAGTTCCCCGCCCAGCTCGACATCCGGGGAGCCCACACCGACGAGGCCGAGGTCACCCTCTGGCTCTGGTCGCCCGAGGCGCAGCCCATGGACCTGCGCTTCTACCACGACGGCATGGGCCAGGACACGTACGCGGAACAGCTCGAAGGTCTCAACATCACCTACGAGGACTACGAGCCGGGCTTCGGCACCCCGTACGGCATCGCCCGCACCTCCGAACTGCTCTTCTGGGCCGACGAGTCGACCCCCACGCCCGAGCGGCTCGCCGAACAGATCGGCGCCCTCCGGGTGCTGCCGCAACTCGCGGCGCCGCCCCGGCAGCTGATCAAGGCGAAGGTCTTCGGCCCGGGTCTCTACTCCGAACCCGACCGTTCGACGCCCGCCAAGGCGAGGATCGAGGACCACCTCGACTTCCTCTTCACCTACTACAAGGACCAGGTGGAGATGCGCCGTTGGTACGGCTTCTGGGACTACGGCGACATCATGCACTCCTACGACCCGGTCAGGCACCAATGGCGCTACGACGTCGGCGGCTACGCCTGGGACAACTCCGAACTGTCACCGGACCTGTGGCTGTGGTTCGCCTATCTGCGCAGCGGACGGGCGGACATCTTCCGCTTCGCCGAGGCGATGACCCGGCACACCGGCGAGGTCGACGTCTACCACCTCGGCCGGTGGGCGGGGCTCGGCACCCGGCACGGGGTGCAGCACTACGCCGACAGCGCCAAGCAGCAGCGCATCGCCAACACCACCTACCGGCGCTACTACTACTTCCTCACCGCCGACGAACGCGTCGGCGACCTCATGCGCGCCAACGTCGACTCCGACGAGACCTTCCTCGTCCTCGACCCGAACCGCAAGGTCCGCACCGAGCCGTACACACCGGACCGGCACGCGCTGTCGATCGGCTTCGGCACGGACTGGAGCGGGCTCGTCTCGGCATGGCTGACCGAGTGGGAGCGCAAGGGGCCGCAGTGGGAGAAGGCCAGGGCGCGGGTGCTGTCGACGATGGAGACCATCGCCGCGCAGCCCAACGGTTTCGTCCAGGGCTCGGGACTGTACGACCTCGACACCGGCCGGTTCGCCGTCGCCGGCGCGCCGGTGGTCGGCGTCTCGCACCTGTCCGCCGTCTTCGGCCTGAACGAGCTGTGCGCCGAACTCATCGATCTCGTCGACATGCCCGCCTTCAAGGAGGCGTACCTCGACTACTGCCGCTACTTCAACGCCACCAAGGCCGAGCAGGCCGCCCGCTACGGCAGCAACTTCGGCACCCTGCTGCTCTTCCAGGGCCATTCACGCCTCGACGCGTACGCCGCCGTCCAGACGGACGACGCCCGACTCGCCGCCCGCGCCTGGGCGAAGTTCTACGACTCGGACGGCTACGGCGAGTCCGCGCCCTGGAGGACGGAGGAACTGAGCGGTCCGGTCACGCTGGTGCCGGGCAGCGAGGCCTCCTGGGTCTACACGAACGACACGGCGCTCTACGGCCTCGCCGCCATCGAGAACCTGGCACTCCTCGGGGACCGGATGCCCTCGTGACCGGTCCCCGTGTGACCCGCCTCTAGTCCATCCGCCCCAGCACCTCCCGCACCCGCCGCGCGTCACGGATCCGCTGCTCGTAGGTGGCGCCGAGCCCGAGCAGCAGCAGGCCGGCGAGTGCGGGAGGCGTCCAGCGCGGAAGCGCGTCCACCACCTGCACGATGTACGGGGCGAGTTCGTGCAGGGCGTCCAGGACGAGCACCGCGCCGCCCAGCACCAGCGGGGCCTGGAGCCGGTGCCGGGCACCCAGCAGGGTGACGGCGAGCGCCGCCGCGCCCAGCAGCAGCGGACGCTGCCACTGGCCGTCGCCCCAGGCCGCGAACAGGCTCGGCACGAGGGTCACGGACAGACCCGGCGCGTACGCCGTCCACGACGACACCGAGCTGTCCGAGCGGCGCCTGAACGCGCCCAGGAACAGGGCCGGAACCGTCACCGGCAGGGTGTACGCCTCCGGGGAGCCGACGCCCCAGGACGCGAGCCGCACCCAGGAGGCCAGCACGAACAGCACGGCCGCCGCGTGTCCGACGGAGCGCCGGTCCTTCCGTACGGCCGTGCCCGCGGCGATCAGTCCGCACAGGGCCAGAATCGTGGCCAGCAGGGCGGGTTCGGCCACCGCGAGCGCGATGGCGAGCAGCCCGGCGAGGGCACCGGTGATCTCGATCGACACGGTCGTCGGCACGTCCTCGGTGCGCGCGGCGAGCAGCGCGGCGGCCACGGGCACGGCCAGTACGAGCAGGGCCGTGTGCTGGGGCTGGAGGCCGAGGGAGGCGCCGGCCGCGCAGGCGAGCGCTGTCGCGTACCCGAGCGCTGCGGGCGCCGCCACCGGGGCGAGGCCGGGTCGCGGGGCCGCCGCCGCGAACAGCGCGGTCAGCGCGGCGAGCACCGTCAGGGTCGCGGTCTCGGAGGCCAGCGCGAGGAAGGCGAGACCGAGGGAGGTGATCAGGGCGAGCACGAGCGCCGTCAGCCGGGGGCCGGTCCGGCGGGCGTACCCGAGCAGGCCCGCCGTGATGAGTCCGTGGACGGACAGCGCGGCCGCGTAGGGGAGTTCGAGGGTCGCAGGGAGCACGAACACCGTCGCCCACGCCAGGGTCAGCGCACCGGCCAGGGCGTACGGACGCCAGGCGGCGGCGCGGACGGCCACCGCCAGGACCGCGGCGACGAGCGCGAGCACGAGCGGCGCCGTGACCGCGTCGGCGGGCCAGGGCAGGCCGTACGTCACCGCGTCCCGCGCGTCGGCGGGAGCACCGGACCAGGCGGAGCCGGCCCGGCCGGCCGGGCCCAGCAGGGTGATCGCCACGACGGGCAGGGCCCAGGCCACGGCGAGTGCCCCCACGCAGCCGGAGGCCAGCGCGATCCCGCGGCGCACCGGCGCGGGAAGGCCCGCTCCGGCGACGGCGAGGAGGGCGACGGCGCAGGCCAGATGACCGGGGACCGTCCACTCGTCCGGCAGGGACGTGCGCAGCAGCCCGCCGAACGCGACCACGCCGGTCAGACCCCCGGCCGTCGCGATGCCCGTCGCGGTGTGCGTGCCGAGGCCCGGCTTCGGGGCGCCCCACGCCGCCGTCAGCGCGATCGAGGCGGCGAGGAGGAGGAGCGCCGCCGCACGGGCGGCGGCGCTCGGACCGGCGGACGTCCAGGACAGCCAGCCGGCCGCGAACGTGCCCCAGCCGCCCAGGCCGTAGGCCCCGACGGCGGCCACGGCACGGACGGAACGCAGGGGCACACGCAGGGCGAGCACCGTGTCGAGCGCCGCCGTGACCAGCAGCGCGGCCGTGATCGCGTACGCACCGGCGGAGGCGGCCACCGCCCACAGCAGCAGCGGCGACTGCGCGGCGACCACCGCGGCGGGCAGCGGCAGCCGCAGCGAGGGACGCGCGGCGGGGCCGGCCGTCCGGAGCGGCGCGCCGAGCGCGAGGCCGTACGCGGCCCACACCACGGCCAGCACCGCCGAGGCGAGCGCCGTGTACCCGACACCGTCCGTGCCGGGGAGCGCCACCGCGTACAGGGCGTACGCGTCCAGGACGGTCAGGACGAGACCGGTGCCCGCGAGCGCCTCGGCCGTCGAGCGCAGTCCGCGCCGCAGCAGGGGCACGGGAGCGCCGAGCGCGGCCAGCGTCACCGCGCCGAGCACGAGGGAGCGGCCCGTGATCCCCAGGTGGCCCCAGCCGACCAGGGTGAACGCGACGGCGGCGACCGCCAGCAGGACGCCGCCGAGGAGCAGGAGCACGTTCTGTACTCCGGGCGCGGTGGTCTCGGGCCGCCGGGCACCGGGCACCGGCGAAGCGGTTCGTACGGGCGCCGCCTGGAGCGCGTGGACCAGCCAGGCGCGGCGGGTCAGCAACACGGCGCGGCGCGCGTCGAGTTGCCGCAACTCGGTGTCCAGGAGCCGCAACTCGTCGGCCGGGGACGGGAACTGGGTCATGGTTCGAGAGTGTGGTCCGGGTCACGCCGGGCGGCATGAGCGCGCGTACTCACGCCGTACTCAGATCCGCGGACGCACGAGGCCGGTACTTCCGGCACCCGCGCCGCCGGGGGACACTCGGGCCATGGACTGGACCCACTACCGCTTCCACACCGTGTGGGAGCTGCCCGCGCCGCCGCCGGACGTGTACGCGGTCCTCGAACAGGCCGAGACCTACCCGCTCTGGTGGCCCCAGGTGCGCGAGGTGACCCCCGTCGACGAGCACAGCGGCGTCATCCGTATCCGCTCGGTCCTGCCGTACGACATCACCATCACCGCGCACGCGGCCCGCCGGGACCCGGCGGAGGGCGTCCTGGAGATCGGCATGTCGGGTGATCTCGACGGCTGGGCACGCTGGAGCTTCGACGCGGCCGGCCCGGGAACCCGCGCCCGGTACGACCAGGAAGTGCACGTCACCACGCCCCTGCTGCGGCGGCTCGCCGTGCCGGGACGCCCCTTCTTCCGCGCCAACCACGCCCTGATGATGCGCGCGGGCGAGCGCGGACTGAGGTCCCACCTCACAACGGTTTGAACCGCACCCGCCGGGACCTGTATTGTTCAGTCCGTTCCCGGGCGATTAGCTCAGTGGGAGAGCGCTTCGTTCACACCGAAGAGGTCACTGGTTCGAACCCAGTATCGCCCACCCGGAGAAGACCGGTCCGTCATCGACGGACCGGTTTTTCGTTGTGCGGACGCCGACGCGCCCGGTCGGGTCATGTCCGTTCGGACCGTGCCCGGTCAGGCCGCCGCTGCCAGGTCCGGGCGCAGCGGCCACGCCGGATCCACCGCCTCCGGTGAACCGCTGCGCGCGAACCAGGCCTGCAGCCCGCGCGCCTGCGCCGCGTGCCACACCGCCTGGAGCGTGTGCAGCTCGGACGGCGACAGCCGCTCGAGACGGGCCGAGAAACGGCGCCCCACCGCACGGACGACCTCCATCGAGGCCAGTGCGTCGGCCGCCGCGTCGTGCGCGCCCTCCAGCGGCACCTCGTAGTGCGCGCACAGATCCGTCAAGGTGCGGCGGCCCTTGCGGTAGCGGTCGAGATGCTTGTCGAGGACGCGCGGGTCGAGCACGCGCAGCGACGTCGACTCGAACCAGCGGTCGAGGGACGAGGCCCGATGCCTGCGCAACTCCCGGTCCAGCAGCGTCAGATCGAACGGGGCGTTCATCACCACCAGCGGCCGGCCGGCCGCGGCCTGTTCACTCAGCTCCCTTGCTATCTCCTCCATGACGGGCGACGGCCAGCGGCCGTTGCGCTGCAGATGTTCGTCCGTGAGCCCGTGCACCGCCGTCGCCCCCGCGGGCACCGGCACTCCAGGGTTCACCAGCCATCGGGTCACCCGCGGACGGGCACCCGGGGCGTCCTGGACGACGACGGCGGCCGACACGATCCTGTCGGTCTCGACGTCCACGCCCGTGGTCTCCGTGTCGAACGCGGCCAAAGGGCCCTCGTACCAGCACGTCATACGTACACAACTCCTCGTTCACCCACGGCAGCTGACGTACCGTCTTCTGCCCGTTTGGTGATACCCGGCCCGTTTGCGCCGTACGCCGGAAGGAGACAACAGAGGTACGGGTCTTTGCAGTTCAGCGACCCGTCGCGGGGATACATCAAGCCTGGAAGGCTGTTGGACTCATGGCACTCGCGCAGCCCGAACGGGGCGGGCTGCTGCCCCAGCGGACGGCACCCCATCGCGGCTCACTCGCCACCACCGCCTGCATGGAGACCTTGCAGGTGGGCTACTTGCACGCCGTCGCGGCGGCCGCGGGCTGTTCACTGTCCCAGCCGTTTCCCGACAACGGCATCGACTGGCACGTCAGCCACAGCGCCCCCGGGCACACGGTCGACGACGAAGTCACCATCAAGGTGCAGCTCAAGTGCACGTACCAGATCCCGCCCAACCCCCCGGGGCCCGCCTTCTCCTTCACGCTCGACAACGAGCACCTGGCGAAGCTCGCGCGCACCCCGGTCTCGGTGCACAAGATCCTGGTCGTGATGCTCGTGCCCAGATCCCAGGACGACTGGCTGCGTGCCAGCCACGACCGGCTCGACCTGCGGCACTGCTGCTACTGGATCAACCTCGCCGGACACGCCATCACGGGCCGGCGCCGGACCACCGTCCGCATCCCGACGGCCCGGATCTTCGACGACCGCGCCCTGTGCGAGATCATGACGCGGGTCGGGACGGGAGGCAGACCATGACACACCGCCCCATCGACGAGGCGCTCCGGCCGGTCAGGCCCCACCCCGCCGAAGCCTTCTGGAACGATCCGCCGGCTCCCGACCAGGTGGACCCGGCCGTGCTCGGCGCGCTGCTGCGGCGGCACGGCTGGCAGCGCCGCGGGGGAGCGGCCGGGCGGTACGGCAGGTGGACCCCACCGGGGCCCGGGGGCGGCGGCACCAGCCTGCTGGTGCCGGAGAACCGGGCCTTCCCCGACAGCGACGACCTCCTCGGCGAGGCCCTCGTCGCCCTCTCCCGCAACGGCTCCCCGGCCGCGCGGGACGTGCTCGTCGCCCTCGCCGTGCCCAGCGACGAGATCCGCTGGTGGCGGGACGTGCCGACCGGTCCCGTGGGCGCGGCGCCCTGGACGGTCGAGGAACAGACCCGCGGCGCCGCCCGCCAGATGCTGCTCGCCGGGGCGCTCGCGGCACGCGCGCGTGCCGGCTACTACGGCGCCCGCCACCGCAGGGCGGCCACCGCCTCCCTGGAGAACGTCCTGGTCGGCGCGGAACCGGGCGGGCGGGGCCTCACCGCCTTCGTTCCCGTCACCTCCGGCCGGCCGCTCGCCGTACGGCTGCACGAGGCGCTGTGCGCGGCCCGCGAGGCCATCGACTATCAGCGGGCCACCGGCGGCATGGACGCCTTCGACGCCGCCGTCGAGGCGGGCGTCAGCCATGAACTGATGGAAGCCCTGGTGGCCCTCGTCCGGGGCACCGAGGGCGCCCGCATCACCGTCGAGTGGTCACCCGCCGCGGGCGTCCCCGAGGGCGGCGCGAACCCCGCCGAGCCCGTCGAGTTCTCGCCCGGCGACCTGCCCGTCCTGCGCGAGGCCGGGGCCCGCTATCTGCGCGAGGAGCCGTCCGTGCCGGTACGGCTCACCGGTGCCGTGGTCCGGATGCGCAGGTCGGGTGCGCGCGGGGCCGGCACGGTACGGCTGCGGGTCATCGCCGGCGCCGAGGTCCCGCATGTGCGGATGACCCTCGACGAGGAGGCGTACCGGATAGCGGGCCAGGCCCACCTGGTCGGGCTGCCCGTACGGGTCCACGGCCGGCTGGAGAGCCGGGGCGGCTTCCGCAGGCTCACGGACGCCACCGGCGTCGTACCCGTCCAGGTGGACGAGGCCGAACGGGACCGGCTGATGAAGTCGCTCCAGGAGAATCTGGACTTCTTCGAGGAGGCCTGCACCGAGGACTGAGGCCCGCGTCCGGGGCGGCCCGGGACGCCCTGTCCACAACCGTTTCGCGGAGGGGACCCCGGGCTCGGTAGGATTCGGGGCATTGCCATGCCATCCCGTATGTGGTGTGGACCCCTTCAGTCAGGAGAGACCGGTGTCAGACGTCCGTGTGATCATCCAACGCGATTCCGAGCGGGAAGAACGTGTGGTGACGACGGGCACTACGGCCGCCGAGCTCTTCGCCGGCGAGCGCACCGTCGTCGCGGCCCGGGTCGCGGGCGAGCTGAAGGACCTCGCGTACGAGGTGCGGGACGGCGAGGAGGTCGAGCCGGTCGAGATCTCCTCCGAGGACGGCCTGAACATCCTGCGCCACTCCACCGCGCACGTCATGGCCCAGGCCGTGCAGGAGCTCTTCCCCGAGGCCAAGCTGGGCATCGGCCCGCCGGTCAAGGACGGCTTCTACTACGACTTCGACGTGGAGAGGCCCTTCACGCCCGAGGACCTCAAGGCCGTCGAGAAGAAGATGCAGGAGATCCAGCGGCGCGGCCAGCGCTTCTCCCGCCGCGTCGTCACCGACGAGGACGCCCGCGAGGAGCTCGCGGCCGAGCCGTACAAGCTGGAACTCATCGGCATCAAGGGCTCCGCGTCCTCGGACGACGGCGCGGACGTCGAGGTGGGCGGCGGCGAGCTGACGATCTACGACAACCTCGACGCCAAGACCGGCGAGCTGTGCTGGAAGGACCTCTGCCGCGGTCCCCACCTGCCCACCACCCGCAACATCCCGGCGTTCAAGCTGATGCGCAACGCCGCCGCGTACTGGCGCGGCAGCGAGAAGAACCCGATGCTCCAGCGCATCTACGGCACCGCCTGGCCCTCCAAGGAGGAGCTGAAGGCGCACCTGGACTTCCTCGCCGAGGCCGAGAAGCGCGACCACCGCAAGCTGGGCAACGAGCTGGACCTGTTCTCCATCCCGGACCAGATCGGCTCCGGCCTCGCCGTCTTCCACCCCAAGGGCGGCATCATCCGCCGGGTCATGGAGGACTACTCGCGCCGCCGGCACGAGGAGGAGGGCTACGAGTTCGTCTACACCCCGCACGCCACCAAGGGGAAGCTCTTCGAGACCTCGGGCCACCTGGACTGGTACGCCGACGGCATGTACCCGCCCATGCAGCTCGACGAGGGCGTGGACTACTACCTCAAGCCCATGAACTGCCCGATGCACAACCTGATCTTCGACGCGCGCGGCCGCTCGTACCGTGAACTGCCGCTGCGCCTGTTCGAGTTCGGCACCGTGTACCGGTACGAGAAGTCGGGCGTCGTGCACGGCCTGACCCGTGCCCGGGGCTTCACGCAGGACGACGCGCACATCTACTGCACCAAGGAGCAGATGGCGGACGAGCTCGACAAGACGCTCACCTTCGTCCTGAACCTCCTGCGCGACTACGGCCTCACCGACTTCTACCTGGAGCTGTCCACCAAGGACCCGGAGAAGTTCGTCGGCTCGGACGAGATCTGGGAAGAGGCCACCGAGACGCTGCGCCAGGTCGCCGAGAAGCAGGGTCTCCCGCTGGTCCCGGACCCGGGCGGCGCCGCCTTCTACGGCCCGAAGATCTCCGTGCAGGCCAAGGACGCCATCGGCCGCACCTGGCAGATGTCGACCGTGCAGCTCGACTTCAACCTGCCCGAGCGCTTCGACCTGGAGTACACCGGCCCCGACGGCTCCAAGCAGCGCCCGGTCATGATCCACCGCGCGCTCTTCGGCTCCATCGAGCGCTTCTTCGCCGTGCTGCTGGAGCACTACGCGGGCGCGTTCCCGGCGTGGCTGGCGCCCGTCCAGGCGATCGGCATCCCGATCGGCGACGCGCACGTGGAGTACCTCCAGAAGTTCGCCGCCGAGGCCAAGAAGCAGGGCCTGCGCGTCGAGGTCGACGCGTCCTCGGACCGGATGCAGAAGAAGATCCGCAACGCCCAGAAGCAGAAGGTGCCCTTCATGGTCATCGCGGGCGACGAGGACATGGCGGCCGGCGCCGTCTCCTTCCGCTACCGCGACGGCTCCCAGGAGAACGGCATCCCGCTCGCCGAGGCCATCGCCAAGATCGCGAAGGTCGTCGAGGAGCGCGCCCAGATCTGATCCGGACGGATCAGGTCGCCGCGGCTCGGCCGAGACCCCAGCCCCCGGGAAGCTAGCTTCCCGGGGGCTTCTCGTCGCCCTCGCGCGAGAACCGCTGCAGCAGCCACGAGGAGAACGACCCCGTCACCGCGCCGAGCAGCCCGAGACCGCACGCCATCATGGCGACGGCGATCGTCCGCCCTCGGGGCGTCACCGGCGTCACATCCCCGTACCCGACGGTCGCGAGCGTGGAGGCGGCCCACCACACCGAGTCGCCGAAGGTGACGATCGTCGCGTTCGGCGCCCGGTACTCGGCCTGGTAGACGGCGAGGGCACCCGAGAAGCCGAGCAGCAGGACCGAGATGCTCGCGTAGAAGATCACCCGTGAGTACAGCGGGAGCCGGGGCTCCCCGCGGCGCCGCAGCACCGAGTCGTAGAGCTTGACGACCCGCAGCGGCCGCAGCAGCGGCAGGACGAGCACCACGGTGTCCAGCAGGTGCCGCCGGACGAACCTGCGGCCCTGCCCGCTCAGCCGCCAGCGCACCAGGTAGTCGACGAGGAACACCGCCCAGATGGCCAGGACCAGCGAGACGCAGGCCTCGCGCACCCACGCGGGAAGTCCGTGCCCCAGGACGTGCACCGCGTACCCGGCCAGGAACAGCAGCGACCCGATCGCCAGCGGTACCTCCGTGCGGCGCTCCCAGCGGGTCATCGGGCTGTCGTCGTCCATGGCCACAGCTTGGCCGCAGGCTCCTTTGCCCGGCACCCGCCGACACGCCGCGAACGGGCGAAGCAATATGCTGCAACACATGACGAGTGAGCCGGAGCAGCAGATCGGAGTGGGAACGCAGGACGCGTTCCAGCGCCTTTGGACGCCCCACCGGATGGCTTACATCCAGGGCGAGAACAAGCCCACCGGCCCGGGGGCCGACGACGGTTGTCCGTTCTGCTCGATACCGGCCAAGTCCGACGAGGACGGGCTGATCGTCAGGCGCGGGGAGCACGTGTACGCCGTGCTCAACCTCTACCCGTACAACGGCGGGCACCTGATGGTCGTGCCCTACCGGCACGTCGCCGACTACACGGACCTCACGGGGCCCGAGACCGCCGAACTCGGTGAGCTGACCAAGCAGGCCATGACCGCCCTGCGCACCGCCTCAGGCGCCCACGGCTTCAACATCGGCATGAACCAGGGGACGGTCGCGGGTGCCGGCATCGCCGCCCATCTGCACCAGCACATCGTGCCCCGCTGGGGCGGCGACACCAATTTCATGCCCGTCGTCGGGCACACCAAGGTCCTGCCGCAGCTCCTCGCGGACACCCGCAAGATGCTGGCGGAGGCCTGGCCCACCGCGTAGCCCGGGTCCGGGGCGCCCCTGCCGGGCGCCCCGTCCGTGCTCGGCGGCCCGCCGCTACGCGTCGTACAGGTCGGCCTTGCGCGGTGAGGGATCCTGCACCGCCGTGCTGAGGAACGACGAGCGGTTGCCGAACTTCTCCGTGTCGACGCCGTTCTCCTCGAGGACCTTGATCGCGGCCGTGTGCACCACGCGGAGCACCGGCGTCGCCGCCCGCAGCGCGTCGTCCGCCATGAACCGGTGCCGCCACGGCTGATCGGCCCAGGCGTGCCGCAGCCCGAAGGGCTCGGGCAGCGCCAGACTCCCGCCGATCCAGTTCAGCAGCGGCGGATACCAGGTGAGCGGTGCCCGCGCCGCGAGCCGCACGACCTCGTCCGCGGTGACCAGCGGCAGGTTCACCTTGCGGGTCTCCCAGAACTTGACGGCCTTCGCGACCTCCTTGGTGGGAGCCTCCGGCTTGCTGGTGAACAGCGGGTTCACCGGACCCAGCGCGTGCCCGGTCACCTCGATGCGCAGCGTCTGGTGCAGCACGGTCACCGTGATCATCATCGTGATGATCAACTGGCCGTCCCAGAGCGTCCACTGGACCCCGAGATAGTGCCGGTCCCCGCTGCCGAACTGCTGCTTGTTGCAGATGTCCTGCACCGCGTGCGACTTGATCGTGTACGCGTCCACGTCGGTGCCGCCCGGCCGGGACACCGCCTTCGCGTTCTCGCCGATCGGGGTGACGATCCAGTGCTTTATCGAAGGCGCCGGGAAACCACCGGTGTTGAGCGGGCCGCGCTCCAGCATGCGCAACTGGTCGTGGATGTTGCGGATGACGTCCCAGCTCCGGAACGGATGGATCTCCTTCTTCTCGTCCAGCGCCACCAGGTCCTCGGCGAGCTGCCAGCTCCCCCAGCGGGTGCCCATGCCGAGTATGCCCTTGGGGCCCGCGTAGAAGACCGAGTTGGACTGCTGCTCCGCGGTGAGCCGGGCGAGCGACTGGCGCAGTTGCTCCGCGGCCGTCTCACCGGGGCTGCCGGGAACCGCCTCGGGAATCTTGGCGCCGATGCCGCCGCCCGACAGCAGGCTGTCCCAGCGCTCCCGCAGATCCCTCGCGGTGCGCTCGCAGATCCGCTTCGCCCACAGCCAGCCCACGACCGGCAGGACCACCGCGGCACGCGCGTACCAGGCCCAGAAGCCGGTGAACGGCATGCGGACGAGGAAGAGGACGGCCAGCGCGCCGACCGCGAACAGGAGCGTCGTGCCGAGCGCGGAACCGCGCTTGTCCGCGCGCTTGGCGATCTGCGTGCGGATCTGAAAGACCATCAGCCACACCAGCAGGCCCGGCAGGAACAGCAGTCCGCAGAGCACCATGACGGCGGAGAGCCAATTGTCGCGCTCCCGGCGGATGTTGGTGGCTGCGAGGCAGTGCTCGACGACGACCTGCGGCTCGGTGCCGAACGACTGGATCAGCGGGGCGCGGCCCTTGCCCAGCATGCGGGCCGTGACGGCACCCGAGAAGGCCTCGCCGAGATTCGGCGTGAACAGCTTGAGCCGGCCGGCCTTCACCGTGGACTGGTGCCATTCGTTGTCGGCCTTGAGGATCTCCTCCATCGGGCTGTCGCGGTACGCGGCCGAGGCCAGGGCGAACGTCGCCGCCGTCTGCCCCGCGGAGCCCGTGAGCGGCACCTGCGCCCCGGGAGTGAAATCGAAACCGTCGAACGCCACTTCCGCCCCCATCGCCGCCGCACCCGCTCCTGCGGCCTTCCCGACTTCGGTGTCCCGCACACCTGTTGATCAGGTCTTCGTCTTGATCAGTTCTCAGAGTATCGGCCGCGGCCGACATTCGTCGGCGGACGGCCGAAGCCGCCCACCGACGGATGAAACCCCCCCGCGGGAGTGCCCGGGGCAACCCCGGTCCTCAGGTGCCCGCTTCCTGTTCGCGAAGCCGTTCGGCGATGTGCTGCGGCATGGGTTCGTGCCGCGCGTAGGAGCGGTCGAAGCGCGCGGTGCCGTGCGAGACGGACCGCAGATCGACGGCGTACCGCCCGATCTCGATCTCGGGCACCTCGGCGCGCACCAGCGTGCGCCCGCCGGCCGCCTGCTCGGTGCCGACCACCCGGCCGCGCCGTCCCGACAGGTCGCTCATCACCGGGCCCACGTAGTCGTCGCCGACCAGGACGGTCACCTCCGCCACCGGTTCCAGGAGATGGATGGTCGCCTCGCGGGCCGCCTCGCGCAGGGCGAGCGCGCCCGCCGTCTGGAACGCGGCGTCGGAGGAGTCCACCGAGTGCGCCTTGCCGTCCCTCAGCGTGACCCGTACGTCGATGAGCGGATAGCCGGCGACCACGCCCTTGGCCGCCTGGGCGCGCACCCCCTTCTCGACCGAGGGGATGAACTGCCGGGGCACGGCGCCGCCGACGACCTTGTCCACGAACTCGATGCCCGAGCCGTTGGGCAGCGGTTCGACCTCGATCTCGCAGATCGCGAACTGGCCGTGCCCGCCGGACTGTTTGACGTGGCGGCCGCGCCCGGTGGCCGGTCCGGCGAACGTCTCGCGCAGGGACACCTTATGCGGGACCACGTCGACCTGCACGCCGTAGCGGTTGCGCAGCCGCTCCAGGGCCACGTCCGCGTGCGCCTCGCCCAGGCACCACAGGACGACCTGATGGGTGTTCTGGTTCTGCTCCAGACGCATCGTGGGGTCCTCGGCCACCAGTCGGCCGAGGCCCTGGGAGAGCTTGTCCTCGTCCGCCTTGCTGTGTGCCTCGATGGCGAGCGGGAGCAGCGGGTCGGGCATCTGCCACGGCTCCATCAGCAGCGGGTCGTCCTTGGCCGAAAGGGTGTCCCCGGTCTCGGCCCGGCTCAGCTTCGCCACACTGGCGAGGTCGCCCGCGATGCAGTGGGTGAGGGCGCGCTGCTGTTTGCCGAACGGCGCGGACAGGGCGCCGACCCGTTCGTCGACGTCGTGGTCCTCGTGCCCGCGGTCGGTCAGCCCGTGCCCCGAGACGTGCACCGTCGCGTCGGGGCGGAGGGTCCCGGAGAAGACGCGGACCAGGGAGACCCGGCCCACATACGGGTCGGACGCGGTCTTCACGACCTCCGCGACCAGCGGACCGTCCGGGTCGCAGGCCTTCACCTCGCGGGGCGCGCCGTCCGGTGTGGTCACGGCGGGCGCCGGGCTCTCCAGCGGGGTGGGGAAGCCGCCCGTGATCAGTTCGAGGAGCTCGACCGTGCCGAGGCCCTGCCGGGCTCCGTCGGCGGCGGGCGCGGCGGCCAGCACCGGGAAGAAGCTCCCGCGGGCCACGGCCCGTTCCAGGTCCTGCACGAGTGTCTTGAGGTCGATCTTCTCGCCGCCGAGGTAGCGGTCCATGAGGGTCTCGTCCTCGCTCTCGGCGATGATCCCCTCGATCAGCCGGTTGCGGGCCGTCTCGATGAGCGTCTGCTGCTCGGGCCCCGGATCCGCCTCCTTGCGCTCCCCGGAGGAGTAGTCGAACAACTGCTGGGTGAGCAGGCCGATCAGGCCGGTGACGGGCGCGTGCCCGTCCGGCCCGGCGGCGCCGTGCAGCGGGAGGTAGAGCGGGAGTACGGCGTCGGGGTCGTCCCCGCCGAACGCCTCGGCGCAGGTCGCGGTCATCTCCTCGAAGTCCGACCTGGCCGATTCGAGATGGGTGACCACGATGGCCCGCGGCATCCCGACGGCCGCGCACTCCTCCCACAGCATCCGCGTCGAGCCGTCCACCCCGTCCGAGGCCGAGACGACGAAGAGGGCCGCGTCCGCCGCTCGCAGACCGGCCCTCAGTTCGCCGACGAAGTCGGCGTATCCGGGGGTGTCGAGAAGGTTGATCTTGAACCCGTCCCAGTCGACGGGCACCAGGGAGAGCTGCACCGAACGCTGCTGCCGGTGCTCGATCTCGTCGTAGTCCGAGACGGTGCCGCCGTCCTCCACGCGGCCCGCCCGGTTCACCGCTCCCGCCGTCAGCGCGAGAGCCTCCACCAATGTCGTCTTGCCCGATCCGCTGTGGCCGACCAGCACCACATTCCGTACGGACGCGGGGTGGTCGGCCGCCGTAGCCCTGCCGGCGGCTCCGGGGTGTGTGTTCGCCTTGTCGCCCATGGCCTTGCCTCCCGTGCACGGTGAGGTCTCTGTGGGCGCGGGACATGCCGGGGCCGCGTGCGGCGGCTCCGGTGACGCCCGCGGTCCTTCGAGCTTTGCACTCGCGTCACTGTGCGTCCATACAAGGGACGCGATCGCGCCGTGACACCGGCGGCATCGCGTCGTGACACGGGGGGCGGGTGCCCGGCCATCGCACAAGCGCACGCGTGACTACGATGGGCCAGCCGACGGCCAGCAGGGGCCGCCCGGCGACACCGACCCTCGGGAAGGCCATGCTGAACAAGTACGCGCGTGCATTCTTCACGCGTGTCCTCACACCGTTCGCCGCGTTTCTCGTCCGCCGGGGGGTGAGCCCCGACACGGTCACCCTCCTGGGCACCGCCGGCGTCATGGCGGGCGCGCTGGTCTTCTTTCCCCGGGGAGAGTTCTTCTGGGGAACGATCGTCATCACGCTCTTCGTGTTCTCCGACCTGGTCGACGGGAACATGGCGCGCCAGCTCGGCCGCTCCAGCCGCTGGGGTGCCTTCCTGGACTCCACGCTCGACCGCGTCGCCGACGGCGCGATCTTCGGCGGCTTCGCGCTCTGGTACGCGGGCAACGGCGACGACAACGTCCTGTGCGCCGTGTCGATCTTCTGCCTCGCCAGTGGCCAGGTGGTGTCGTACACCAAGGCGCGCGGTGAGTCGATCGGTCTGCCGGTCGCGGTCAACGGTCTCGTCGAGCGCGCGGAGCGGCTGGTGATCTCGCTGGTCGCGGCCGGTCTGGCGGGTCTGCACACGTTCGGTGTGCCCGGCATCCAGGTGCTGCTGCCCATCGCGCTGTGGATCGTCGCCGTCGGCAGCCTCGTCACGCTGATCCAGCGCGTCGTCACCGTGCGCCGGGAGGCAGCCGAGGCGGACGCCGAGGTCGCCGCCCAGAACACCGAGGCCACCTCGTGACCAGCCTGCGCGACAGGCTGGTCGACGGCGCCTACGCCATGGGCTGGAGCGTCGTCAAAAAGCTTCCCGAGCCGGTCGCCGTGGGCCTCGGCCGCACGATCGCCGACATCGCGTGGAAGCGGCGCGGCAAGGGCGTCCAGCGCCTGGAGAGCAACTACGCGCGCGTGGTGCCGGACGCGACACCGCAGCGGCTCGCGGAGCTCTCCCGGGCCGGCATGCGCTCGTACCTGCGCTACTGGATGGAGTCGTTCCGGCTTCCCGCCTGGAGCGAGGAGCGGGTGACGAACGGGTTCGAACCCAAGGACGTCCACCACCTCACCGAGGGGATCGCCTCCGACCGGGGCGTCATCCTGGCCCTTCCGCACATGGCGAACTGGGATCTCGCGGGCGCCTGGGTCACCACCGGGCTCCGGACGCCGTTCACGACCGTCGCCGAGCGCCTCAAGCCCGAATCGCTGTACGACCGTTTCGTCGCCTATCGCGAGGGCCTCGGCATGGAGGTCCTGCCGCACAGCGGGGGCGCCGCGTTCGGCACGCTGGCCCGGCGCCTGCGCGACGGCGGGCTGATCTGCCTGGTCGCCGAACGGGACCTGTCCGCCTCGGGCGTCGAGGTGGAGTTCTTCGGCGAGACGACCCGGATGCCCGCGGGGCCGGCCCTGCTCGCCCAGCAGACCGGCGCGCTCCTCCTGCCGGTCACGCTCTGGTACGACGACTCTCCCGTGATGCGCGGCCAGGTGCATCCGCCCGTCGAGGTCCCCGCGTCAGGCAGCCGGGCCGAGAAGACGTCTGTCATGACACAGGCGCTGGCGGACGCCTTCGCCCACGGCATCGCCGAGCACCCGGAGGACTGGCACATGTTGCAGCGGCTGTGGCTCAAGGACCTCGACGCAGGGAAGGCTCCCCGCGAGGGGTCCGACGCGCAGGATCCCGAGAAGAGGGCTTCGTGAGGATCGGCATCGTCTGCCCGTACTCCTGGGACGTCCCGGGCGGCGTCCAGTTCCACATCCGCGACCTGGCCGAACACCTCATCGGTCTGGGGCACGAGGTCTCCGTCCTCGCCCCCGCGGACGACGACACGCCCCTGCCCCCGTACGTCGTCTCGGCCGGCCGCGCGGTCCCGGTCCCGTACAACGGCTCGGTGGCGCGGCTGAACTTCGGCTTCCTGTCGGCGGCCCGGGTGCGGCGCTGGCTGCACGACGGCACCTTCGACGTGGTCCACATCCACGAGCCGTCCTCGCCCTCGCTCGGCCTGCTCACGTGCTGGGCGGCCCAGGGGCCGATCGTCGCGACCTTCCACACCTCGAACCCGCGCTCCAGGGCGATGGTCGCCGCGTACTCGATCCTCCAGGCCGCCCTGGAGAAGATCAGCGCGCGCATCGCCGTGAGCGAGTACGCCCGGCGCACGCTGGTGGAACACCTCGGCGGTGACGCCGTCGTCATCCCGAACGGCGTCGACGTCGACTTCTTCGCCCGCGCCAAGCCCAAGCCCGAGTGGCAGGGCGACACCATCGGCTTCGTCGGACGCATCGACGAGCCCCGCAAGGGCCTCCCGGTGCTCATGAAGGCCCTGCCCGCGATCCTGGCCGAGCGTCCCCAGACGCGGCTGCTGGTCGCCGGGCGCGGCGACGAGAAGGAGGCCGTGGAGTCGCTGCCCGCCGAGCTGCGTTCGCGCGTGGAGTTCCTCGGCATGGTCAGCGACGAGGACAAGGCCCGTTTCCTGCGCAGCGTCGACCTGTACATCGCGCCCAACACCGGCGGCGAGAGCTTCGGGATCATCCTGGTCGAGGCCATGTCCGCCGGGGCGCCCGTGCTCGCCGCGGACCTCGACGCGTTCGCCCAGGTCCTCGACCAGGGCGCGGCGGGCGAGCTGTTCGCCAACGAGGACGCGGACGACCTGGCCCGCGCCGCGCTGCGCCTGCTCGCCGACCCGGAGCGCCGGGCCGCCCTGCGCGAGCGGGGGAGCGAGCACGTACGGCGCTTCGACTGGTCGACGGTCGGGGCGGACATCCTGTCCGTGTACGAGACGGTGACCGACGGCGCCGCCGCGGTGGCCACCGACGAACGCACGGGCCTGCGGGCCCGCTTCGGCCTGGCGCGCGACTGACCCCTCTCGGACGGCGGGCCGGGCCCGCGGCCGACACGCGCGGGCCGGCCTCGATCCGGCCCGCGGCCGAGCCACTCCGGGCCCGCCCGGCACGCGCGCGGCTCCGGGGCGGCTCGCCCTGTGCGCGGGCCCCGGTGGGGCGGTGATCGGCACGGGTAGCCTTGCGGCCCGTGACCGCAACCCTGATCTGGATCCTCGTCGGCCTCGTCGTGATCGGCCTCTACCTGAGCTGGACCGCCGGGCGTCTCGACCGGCTGCACGCCCGTATCGACGCCGCCCGCGCCGCCCTCGACGCTCAGTTGCTGCGCCGGGCCTCCGTGGCACAGGAACTGGCCACCTCCGGGGTGCTCGACCCGGCCGCCTCGATCGTGCTCTACGAGGCGGCGCACGCGGCCCGGCAGGCCGAGGAGGAGCAGCGCGAGGTGGCCGAGAGCGAGCTGAGCCAGGCCCTGCGGGCGGTCTTCGGGGAGACCCAGCAGGTCGAGGCGGTACGCGAGGTGCCCGGTGGCGAGGAGGCGGCCGGTGAACTGGCCCAGGCCGTGCGCCGGGTGCCGATGGCGCGGCGCTTCCACAACGACGCCGTACGCGCCGCCCGCGCCCTGCGCCGGCACCGCAAGGTCCGCTGGTTCCGCCTCGCCGGCCACGCCCCGTTCCCCATGGCCTTCGAGATGGACGACGAGCCCCCGACGGCCCTGGCGGACCGCCCGACGAACTGATGGACACGGGAGGGCGGCCAGGAAAACGATCCACCGCCTCCTCATTGGCCCTTGCAGTGGCCTGGTCGCGTCGCGTTTCCTCGGAGCTGCAGAAATCCTCTTTCCCCGAGTGAGGTCAACCCGTGTCCAGCACCCTCCCCAACTCCGCCGAGAACACCGCGATCGGTACCGCCCGCGTCAAGCGCGGCATGGCCGAGCAGCTCAAGGGCGGCGTGATCATGGACGTCGTCAACGCGGAGCAGGCGAAGATCGCCGAGGACGCCGGCGCCGTGGCCGTCATGGCCCTGGAGCGGGTCCCCGCCGACATCCGCAAGGACGGCGGAGTCGCCCGGATGTCGGACCCGAACATGATCGAGGAGATCATCGAGGCGGTCTCGATCCCGGTGATGGCCAAGTCCCGCATCGGCCACTTCGTCGAGGCCCAGGTCCTGCAGTCCCTCGGCGTCGACTACATCGACGAGTCCGAGGTCCTCACCCCGGCCGACGAGGTCAACCACTCCGACAAGTTCGCGTTCACCACGCCCTTCGTTTGTGGCGCCACCAACCTGGGCGAGGCCCTGCGCCGTATCGCCGAGGGCGCGGCGATGATCCGCTCCAAGGGCGAGGCCGGCACCGGCAACGTCGTCGAGGCCGTGCGCCACCTGCGTCAGATCAAGAACGAGATCGCCCGCCTGCGCGGCTTCGACAACAACGAGCTGTACGCCGCCGCCAAGGACCTGCGCGCCCCCTACGAGCTCGTCAAGGAGGTCGCCGAGCTCGGCAAGCTGCCGGTCGTGCTGTTCTCCGCCGGTGGTGTCGCCACCCCCGCCGACGCCGCGCTCATGCGCCAGCTCGGTGCCGAGGGCGTCTTCGTCGGCTCCGGCATCTTCAAGTCCGGCGACCCGGCCAAGCGCGCCGCCGCCATCGTGAAGGCCACCACCTTCTACGACGACCCGAAGATCATCGCGGACGCGTCCCGCAACCTCGGCGAGGCCATGGTCGGCATCAACTGCGACACGCTCCCCGAGACCGAGCGCTACGCCAACCGCGGCTGGTAGTCACATGACCACTCCTGTCATTGGCGTCCTGGCTCTCCAGGGCGACGTACGGGAGCACCTCATCGCCCTGGCCGCGGCGGACGCCGTGGCCAGGCCGGTGCGGCGCCCCGAGGAGCTCGCCGAGATCGACGGCCTCGTCATACCCGGCGGCGAGTCCACCACCATCTCGAAGCTCGCGGTCCTCTTCGGAGTGATGGAGCCGCTGCGCGCGCGGGTCCGCGCCGGCATGCCCGTCTACGGCACCTGCGCGGGCATGATCATGCTCGCCGACAAGATCCTCGACCCGCGCTCGGGCCAGGAGACCATCGGCGGCATCGACATGATCGTGCGCCGCAACGCCTTCGGACGGCAGAACGAGTCCTTCGAGGCGGCGGTCGACGTCCGGGGCGTCGAGGGCGATCCTGTAGAGGGCGTCTTCATCCGCGCACCCTGGGTCGAGTCCGTGGGAGCCGAGGCCGAGGTGCTCGCCGAGCACGGCGGCCACATCGTCGCCGTACGCCAGGGAAACGCGCTCGCCACGTCGTTCCACCCGGAACTGACGGGCGACCACCGCGTGCACGGTTTGTTCGTCGACATGGTGCGCGCGAACCGGACACCGGCGTCCTTGTAGGATCTGTGGGGTCTTCCCAGGCTCTCGACGCCTGGGGGAGTCCGTACAGGTTGGGTTACGCGAAGGAGACAGGCAGATGTCCGGCCACTCTAAATGGGCTACGACGAAGCACAAGAAGGCCGTGATCGACGCCAAGCGCGGCAAGCTCTTCGCGAAGATGATCAAGAACATCGAGGTCGCGGCCCGTACGGGCGGCGCCGACGTGTCCGGCAACCCGACGCTGTTCGACGCCATCCAGAAGGCGAAGAAGAGCTCGGTCCCGAACAAGAACATCGACTCCGCGGTCAAGCGCGGCGCCGGTCTCGAGGCCGGTGGCGCCGACTACGAGACGATCATGTACGAGGGCTACGGCCCGAACGGTGTCGCGGTGCTCATCGAGTGCCTCACCGACAACCGCAACCGCGCCGCCTCCGACGTGCGTGTCGCCATGACCCGCAACGGCGGCAGCATGGCCGACCCCGGCTCGGTGTCGTACCTCTTCAACCGCAAGGGCGTCATCGTCGTCCCCAAGGGTGAACTGACCGAGGACGACGTCCTGGGCGCCGTGCTCGACGCGGGCGCCGAGGAGGTCAACGACCTCGGCGAGAGCTTCGAGGTCCTGTCCGAGGCCACCGACCTGGTCGCGGTCCGCACCGCGCTCCAGAGCGCCGGCATCGACTACGACTCCGCCGACGCCAACTTCGTCCCGACCATGCAGGTCGAGCTCGACGAGGAGGGCGCGCGGAAGATCTTCAAGCTGATCGACGCGCTGGAGGACAGCGACGACGTGCAGAACGTCTTCGCCAACTTCGACGTCAGCGACGAGGTCATGGAGAAGGTCGACGCCTGACCTGGGGCTTGCACGAAGCGACGGGCCGACGGGACACCCCCCGTCGGCCCGTCGCTCTGTCAGTGGCACCCGATAGCCTGCACGAACTGGGGAGACCCCCAGCGACGACCGGCGAGTTCGAAGGAGGCCCGGGTGCGGGTGCTGGGTGTTGACCCCGGGTTGACCCGATGCGGTGTCGGGGTGGTCGAGGGAGTCGCCGGGCGGCCCCTGACCATGCGCGGCGTCGGAGTCGTCCGCACCCCGGCGGACGCCGAGCTCGGCCTGCGCCTGGTCGCCGTCGAGCAGGGCATCGAGCAGTGGCTCGACGAGTACGAACCCGAATTCGTCGCCGTGGAGCGGGTGTTCAGCCAGCACAACGTCCGGACCGTGATGGGCACCGCCCAGGCCAGCGCCGTCGCCATGCTCTGCGCGGCCCGCCGTGGCATCCCCGTCGCGCTGCACACCCCGAGTGAGGTCAAGGCCGCCGTCACCGGCAGCGGCCGCGCGGACAAGGCCCAGGTCGGCGCGATGGTCACCCGCCTGCTCCGGCTCTCCGCGCCGCCCAAGCCCGCCGACGCGGCGGACGCCCTCGCGCTCGCCATCTGCCACATCTGGCGCGCCCCGGCCCAGAACAGACTCCAGCAGGCCGCCGCGCTGATCGCGCCCGACCGGGCCGTCGCGCAGAACAGACTCCAGCGGGCCGCCGCCGCGCAGGCCCGGAACCCAGCATCGAAAGGCCGTACCGCATGATCGCCTTCGTCAGCGGCCCGGTCGCCGCCCTCGCCCCCGACTCCGCGGTCGTCGAGGTCGGCGGAATCGGCATCTCCGTCCACTGCACCCCGGGCACGCTCGCCGGGCTCCGCACCGGACAGCAGGCCAAGCTCGCCACCTCCCTGGTCGTCCGCGAGGACTCCCTGACGCTGTACGGCTTCGCCGACGACGACGAGCGCCAGGTCTTCGAGCTGCTCCAGACCGCCAGCGGAGTGGGCCCGCGTCTCGCCCAGGCGATGCTCGCCGTGCACACCCCCGACGCCCTGCGCCGCGCGGTGTCCACCGGTGACGAGAAGGCGCTCATCGCCGTCCCCGGGATCGGCAAGAAGGGCGCCCAGAAGCTGCTGCTGGACCTCAAGGACCGGCTCGGCGAACCGCTCGGTCCCGGCGGCCCGGCCATCGGCACGCCGGTCACCGCGAGCTGGCGCGACCAGCTCCACGCCGCGCTCGTCGGCCTCGGGTACGCGACCCGCGAGGCCGACGAGGCGGTCGCCGCCGTCGCCCCGCAGGCCGAGGCCGCCGAGGGAACCCCGCAGGTGGGCCAGCTCCTGCGCGCCGCCCTGCAGACCCTGAACCGAGCACGCTGAACGGCCCCGGCCCCCGGGCCGGCCGCGTGCCCCGGAGCGGCCCGCGCCCGGGTCACCGCCGACCGCCCCACCACCACGAGACCGCGAGGCACCACCGATGAACTGGGACGACACGACAGACGAAGCCGCCGGCGAGCGGCTCGTCGGACCCGCCGACGACCGGCTGGTGCGCCCGGTCGCCGACGGCGAGGACCAGGCCGTCGAGGCCGCGCTGCGCCCCAAGGACCTGGACGAGTTCATCGGCCAGGAGAAGGTGCGCGAACAGCTCGACCTGGTCCTGCGGGCGGCCCGCGCGCGGGGGGCCACCGCCGACCACGTCCTGCTCTCCGGCGCACCCGGCCTCGGCAAGACCACCCTCTCCATGATCATCGCGGCCGAGATGGGCGCCCCCATCCGCATCACCAGCGGCCCCGCGATCCAGCACGCCGGAGACCTCGCCGCGATCCTCTCCTCCCTCCAGGAGGGCGAGGTCCTCTTCCTCGACGAGATCCACCGCATGTCCCGGCCCGCCGAGGAGATGCTCTACATGGCGATGGAGGACTTCCGCGTCGACGTCATCGTCGGCAAGGGCCCCGGCGCCACCGCCATCCCGCTGGAACTGCCCCCGTTCACCCTGGTCGGCGCCACCACCCGCGCGGGACTCCTGCCCCCGCCGCTGCGCGACCGCTTCGGCTTCACCGCGCACATGGAGTTCTACGAACCCGCCGAGCTGGAGCGCGTCGTCCACCGCTCCGCCGGCCTCCTGGACGTGGAGATCGGCGCCGAGGGAGCCGCGGAGATCGCCGGCCGCTCCCGCGGCACGCCCCGTATCGCCAACCGCCTGCTGCGCCGCGTACGCGACTACGCGCAGGTCAGGGCGGACGGGATCATCACCCGGGAGATCGCCGCGGCGGCCCTGAAGGTCTACGAGGTCGACGCGCGCGGTCTGGACCGGCTCGACCGCGGGGTCCTCGAAGCCCTGATCAAGCTTTTCGGCGGCGGACCTGTCGGATTGTCCACACTCTCTGTCGCTGTGGGGGAGGAGCGTGAGACCGTGGAAGAGGTCGCCGAGCCCTTCCTCGTACGAGAGGGACTCCTCGCCCGCACTCCCCGTGGCCGGGTGGCGACACCCGCGGCATGGGCACATCTCGGCCTCACGCCGCCCCGCCGGTCGACCGGCGGAAACGGACAAGAGGACCTGTTCGGGGCGTGACGGCGTGCGTACGCACCGGGGCAGGAACCCCGGTGCCATGCTGAGCGTTGTTCCCTGAGTGCGGACTCGCTTAGACTCCGCCGATGCCGCCCTTGTCGACGGCAGACACCCCCCATACATACCCCCATCCAGCAGGCCGCTCACCTGGTGCGGTCGAAGAAGGAAGTTCCGACCCGTGAGTCTCGTGACCCTCCTCCCGTTCATCGTGCTCATCGGGGCCATGTTCCTGATGACCCGGTCGGCCAAGAAGAAGCAGCAGCAGGCGGCTTCCATGCGCAACGAGCTCCAGCCCGGCTCCGGCGTGCGCACGATCGGCGGTATGTACGCCACTGTCAAGGAGGTCAACGACGACACGGTCCTCCTCGACGCCGGCCCGGGTGTCGACCTGCTCTTCGCGAAGAACGCGATCGGCGCCGTCCTCACGGACGACGAGTACAACCGCATCGTGCACGGCATCGAGCACGACCTGAAGGCCGACGGCACCGTCGTGCCGGACGACGCCTCCTCCCTCACCGAGACCGACGAGCCCGCCGCCGACGCCTCTTCCGACGCCTCCGACGACAAGCCCCTCGACCTCGGCAAGAAGGACCTGGGCGACAAGCCGGCCGACGCCGTCGTCGAGACGAAGGCCGACGAGCCCGTCGCCGACGAGGCGGAGCCGAAGAAGACCGACGGCGAGGCCGGCGCGAAGTAGTCACGACCCGGGAGCCCGGCGCGATCCGCTCGCGCCCCACACCTCCCGGGACGTGCTGTTCTCGCACGGAGTCCCGACACCATGGCATGGCCGTCCACGCGCTCACCCGGCGCAGGGCGGCCCGAGAGGGAGTACGAGAAGGTGGCAGCACCGAAGAAGGGCCGGAGCGCGAGCGCCCAGAGCAGGCCGGGGCGCTCGCTGGCCCTGATCCTGATCGCCATCGCGGCGCTCACCGGAGGGATGTTCGCCTCCGGGCAGACCACTCCGCGTCTCGGCATCGACCTCGCCGGCGGCACGAGCATCACGCTCACGGCGAAGAACGAGCCGGGTCAGCCCAACGCGATCAACAAGACCAACATGGACACCGCGGTCGACATCATGAACCGCCGTGTCAATGGGCTCGGTGTCTCCGAGGCCGAGGTTCAGACCCAGGGTTCCGACAACATCATTGTCAACATCCCCAAGGGCACGAACTCCGAGCAGGCCCGCAAGCAGGTCGGCACCACCGCCAAGCTGTACTTCCGCCCCGTGCTGACCACGGACGTCTCCGGTGCCGCGGCGTCGTCCAGCCCGTCGCCGAGCGCCTCCAGCAGCTCCTCCGGCAAGGCCGGGGACAAGGCGACCTCGTCCTCCTCGTCCTCCGCGACGCCGTCCGCGTCCGCCACCACCCAGGGCCGCGTGGTCAGTGACGCCCTGAAGGCGGGCTCGTCGCCGTCCGCGAGCGGCACCCCCAGCTCCTCGGCCTCGCCCTCCACGAGCGCCTCGCCGTCCGCGAGCGTGGACCCCGCCACCGCCAAGCTCCAGGCCCAGTACGAAGCGCTGGACTGCACCGACAAGGCCGTCCGCGCCACGGCGGGCACCGGCGCCAAGCCGACCGAGCCGACCGTGGCCTGCGGCCAGGACAAGAACTCCTCCGGCCAGTGGCAGAAGTACATCCTCGGCCCGGCCGAGGTGGCCGGTACGGACATCAAGAAGGCCGGCGCGGTCTTCGACACGCAGAGCGCCGCGGGCTGGAAGGTCACCATGGACTTCACGTCCGGTGGCTCCAAGAAGTTCGCCGCCATCACCGGCAAGCTCGCCCAGAACCAGCCCCCGCAGAACCAGTTCGCGATCGTCCTCGACGGACAGGTCGTCTCGGACCCCTCGGTGGCCCAGTCGCTGAGCGGCAGCGCGGAGATCTCCGGCAGCTTCTCCCAGACCGAGGCCGAGGACCTGGCCAACATGCTGAAGTACGGCGCCCTGCCGCTCAGCTTCAAGGAGTCCAGCAGCACCACGGTCACCGCCGCGCTCGGCGGTGAGCAGCTCCACGCCGGTCTGATCGCGGGCGCCATCGGCCTCGCCCTGGTCGTCCTCTACCTGGTGATCTACTACCGGGGCCTGTCGGTCATCGCCATCGCCTCCCTGGGCGTCTCGGCGATCCTCACGTACGTGCTCATGGCGCTGCTCGGCCCGGCCATCGGCTTCGCGCTGAACCTCCCGGCCGTCTGCGGCGCGATCGTCGCGATCGGCATCACGGCGGACTCGTTCATCGTGTTCTTCGAACGCATCCGTGACGAGATCCGCGAGGGCCGCACCCTGCGTCCGGCCGTCGAGCGCGCCTGGCCGCGTGCCCGTCGCACCATCCTGGTCTCCGACTTCGTGTCGTTCCTCGCCGCCGCGGTGCTCTTCATCGTCACCGTCGGCAAGGTCCAGGGCTTCGCGTTCACCCTCGGTCTGACCACGGTGCTCGACGTCGTCGTGGTGTTCTTCTTCACCAAGCCGCTGATGACCCTCCTGGCCCGCAGGAAGTTCTTCGCGGAGGGCCACCGCTGGTCCGGCCTCGACCCGAAGCGACTGGGCGCCAAGCCGCCGCTGCGCCGCACCCGTCGCGCGTCCGCCCCCGTCGACACGAAGGAGGCGTGAGATGTCGAAACTCGGCACCCTCGGCGCCCGGCTCCACCGCGGCGAGATCGGCTACGACTTCGTCGGCAAGCGCAAGATCTGGTACGGCATCTCGATCCTGATCACCATCACGGCCATCCTCGGCCTGACGGTGCGGGGCCTGAACATGGGCATCGAGTTCCAGGGCGGCGCCGTCTTCACCACCACCGGGAAGAGCAGTGTCTCGGTGACTCAGGCCGAGACGTTCGCGGAAGAGGCCTCCGGCCACGACGCGGTCGTCCAGGGGCTCGGCAACGGCGGCCTGCGCATCCAGATCGCCGGCATCGACACCGACAAGTCCGACGCGATCAAGCAGAAGCTCGCCACGGACCTGAAGGTCAATCCCGAGGACATCAACGCCGACCTCGTCGGTCCGAGCTGGGGTGACCAGATCGCCAACAAGGCCTGGGAGGGCCTGGCGATCTTCATGGTCCTCGTCGTGATCTACCTGGCGATCGCCTTCGAGTGGCGCATGGCCATCGCGGCCCTGGTCGCCCTGATCCACGACATCACCATCACGGTCGGCATCTACGCCCTGGTCGGCTTCGAGGTCACCCCGGGCACCGTGATCGGTCTGCTCACGATCCTCGGTTACTCGCTCTACGACACGGTCGTCGTCTTCGACAGCCTCAAGGAGCAGACGAAGGGCATCACCAAGCAGACCCGCTGGACCTACAGCGACGTCGCCGACCGCTCGATCAACAGCACCCTGGTGCGTTCCATCAACACCACGGTGGTCGCGCTGCTGCCGGTCGCCGGCCTGCTGTTCATCGGCGGCGGCGTGCTCGGCGCCGGCATGCTCAACGACATCTCGCTGTCGCTGTTCGTCGGCCTCGCGGCCGGCGCGTACTCCTCGATCTTCATCGCCACGCCGCTCGTCGCCGACCTCAAGGAGCGCGAGCCGGAGATGAAGGCCCTGCGCAAGCGGGTCCTGGCCAAGCGCGCCCAGGCGGCCGCCAAGGGCGAGTCCCTGGAGCCGCAGGCCGCCGAGCCCTCGTACGAGGACGACGAGGACGACGTCACCCCGGCGGTCGTCGGTCCCCGCAACCAGCCCGCGTCCCGCTCCCGCGGCCGCGGCCGTCCCTCGGGGAAGCGCCGATGACCGGCATCGAGGAGCTGCTGACCAGCCGCATCCGTGACGTGGCCGACTACCCGGAGCCGGGTGTGATGTTCAAGGACATCACCCCGCTCCTGGCCGACCCGGCCGCGTTCGGTGCGCTGACCGGCGCCCTGGCGGACATCGCCGTGCGCACCGGCGCCACCAAGATCGTCGGTCTGGAGGCGCGCGGCTTCATCCTCGGAGCCCCGGTCGCCGTCCACGCGGGCATCGGCTTCATCCCCGTGCGCAAGGCGGGCAAGCTCCCCGGAGCGACCCTGTCGCAGGCGTACGACCTGGAGTACGGCTCCGCCGAGATCGAGGTGCACGCCGAGGACCTGAGCGGCGCCGACCGCGTCCTCGTCGTCGACGACGTCCTCGCCACCGGCGGCACCGCCGAGGCATCCCTCCAGCTCATCCGCAGGGCGGGCGCCGAGGTCGCGGGCCTCGCCGTGCTGATGGAGCTGGGCTTCCTGGGCGGCCGCGGCCGTCTGGAGCCGGCCCTGGCAGGAGCTCCCCTGGAGGCGCTGCTGACGGTCTGAGGACCGCGCGCACGCCACCCGGGAGTCCGCTCCCGGACAGGCCCCCGAAAGGCCTGAGGCACCCGTAGGACACCCTGGAGGCGGGCCCGGAGGAATCCGGCGCCCGCCTCCGGCGTTCCCCCTGTACGAGGCCGCCCCCGGCGGCCGACAGCGAGTCCGGCACGAAGGATCGCTACCATGGGGTTTCCGGAGCCTGACCGGGGGACCCGGATCGCGCACGAGGAGCCCTCTTGCCAGACGAGGCCCAGCCACTCGCCCCCAGCGCGGAACGCCTGGGGCGAACCGCCTCCACCCAGCCCGAGCCCGCCTCGGGCCCTGCGGAGAAGCCCGCACGGAACGGAGCGAGCGGGCCGGTCGAGCACGCCCAGTCCGCGCCCGACGGAACGGCGGCCGAGGCGTCGCGCCCCAAACCGGCCCCGCCCGAGCGGCCCGTGAACACCCCGGCGGTCCGGCCCGCGGCAGCGCAGCCCTCCCGCTCCGGCGGCTCCTCCAACCGCGTCCGGGCCCGCCTCGCCCGTCTCGGCGTGCAGCGCTCGAACCCGTACAACCCCGTCCTGGAACCGCTGCTGCGGATAGTGCGCAGCAACGACCCCAAGATCGAGACGTCCACGCTCCGGCAGATCGAGAAGGCCTACCAGGTCGCCGAGCGGTGGCACCGGGGCCAGAAGCGCAAGAGCGGCGACCCGTACATCACGCACCCGCTCGCCGTCACCACCATCCTCGCCGAGCTGGGCATGGACCCGGCGACGCTCATGGCCGGTCTCCTGCACGACACGGTCGAGGACACCGAGTACGGCCTGGACCAGCTCCGCCGCGACTTCGGCGACTCCGTCGGCCTCCTCGTCGACGGCGTCACCAAGCTGGACAAGGTCAAGTTCGGTGAGGCCGCGCAGGCCGAGACCGTGCGCAAGATGGTCGTCGCGATGGCCAAGGACCCGCGCGTCCTGGTCATCAAGCTCGCCGACCGCCTGCACAACATGCGCACCATGCGCTATCTCAAGCGCGAGAAGCAGGAGAAGAAGGCGCGCGAGACCCTGGAGATCTACGCGCCGCTCGCCCACCGCCTGGGCATGAACACCATCAAGTGGGAGCTGGAGGACCTCGCCTTCGCGATCCTCTACCCCAAGATGTACGACGAGATCGTGCGCCTGGTCGCCGAGCGCGCCCCCAAGCGCGACGAGTACCTCGCCATAGTGACCGACGAGGTCCAGTCGGACCTGCGCGCGGCCCGCATCAAGGCGACCGTCACCGGCCGCCCGAAGCACTACTACAGCGTCTACCAGAAGATGATCGTCCGCGGCCGTGACTTCGCGGAGATCTACGACCTGGTGGGCATCCGCGTCCTCGTGGACACCGTCCGCGACTGCTACGCGGCACTCGGCACCGTGCACGCGCGATGGAACCCGGTCCCCGGCCGGTTCAAGGACTACATCGCGATGCCGAAGTTCAACATGTACCAGTCGCTGCACACGACGGTCATCGGCCCCAACGGCAAGCCCGTCGAACTCCAGATCCGTACGTTCGACATGCACCGCCGCGCCGAGTACGGCATCGCCGCGCACTGGAAGTACAAGCAGGAGACCGTCGCCGGGTCCTCCAAGATCCGCACCGACGTGCCCCGGGCCGCCAAGGGCAGCGCCGGCCAGGACACGGTCAACGACATGGCGTGGCTGCGCCAGCTCCTCGACTGGCAGAAGGAGACCGAGGACCCCAGCGAGTTCCTGGAGTCCCTGCGCTTCGACCTGTCGCGCAACGAGGTCTTCGTCTTCACGCCGAAGGGCGACGTCATAGCGCTTCCGGCCGGTGCGACACCGGTGGACTTCGCGTACGCGGTGCACACGGAGGTCGGCCACCGGACCATAGGGGCACGGGTCAACGGACGCCTCGTGCCGCTCGAGTCCACCCTGGACAACGGCGATCTGGTCGAGGTCTTCACCTCCAAGGCGGCCGGCGCGGGCCCCTCCCGCGACTGGCTCGGCTTCGTGAAGTCGCCGCGCGCCCGCAACAAGATCCGCGCGTGGTTCTCCAAGGAACGCCGCGACGAGGCCATCGAGCACGGCAAGGACGCCATCGCCCGCGCGATGCGCAAGCAGAACCTGCCCATCCAGCGGATCCTCACCGGCGACTCCCTGGTCACGCTCGCGCACGAGATGCGCTACCCCGACATCTCGTCGCTGTACGCGGCGATCGGCGAGGGCCATGTCACCGCCCAGAGCGTCGTCCAGAAGCTCGTGCAGGCACTCGGCGGCGAGGAGGCGGCCACCGAGGAGATCGACGAGTCCGTACCCCCGGCGCGGGGCCGCGGCCGCAAGCGGCGCAGCAACAACGACCCGGGTGTCGTCGTCAAGGGCGTCGACGACGTGTGGGTCAAGCTCGCCCGCTGCTGCACGCCGGTGCCGGGCGACCCGATCATCGGGTTCGTCACCCGCGGCAGCGGCGTCTCGGTCCACCGCAGCGACTGCGTGAACGTCGACTCGCTCTCGCGCGAGCCCGAGCGCATCCTCGAGGTCGAGTGGGCGCCCACCCAGTCCTCGGTCTTCCTGGTCGCCATACAGGTCGAGGCCCTGGACCGGTCCCGGCTGCTGTCGGACGTCACCCGTGTCCTGTCCGACCAGCACGTCAACATCCTGTCCGCGGCCGTCCAGACCTCCCGGGACCGTGTCGCCACCTCCCGGTTCACCTTCGAGATGGGCGACCCCAAGCACCTGGGACACGTCCTGAAGGCCGTACGGGGCGTCGAGGGCGTCTACGACGTGTACCGCGTGACATCGGCCCGCAGGCCCTCCGAGGCCTGACGCCGGAGACATGAGAAGGGGCTCCCGTACGGTGCGTACGGGAGCCCCTTCACATGGGTGCGGCGGGTGTCAGCCGGTGCGGCGGTGTGTCAGCCGCCGAACTCCTGAAGACCCTTCAGCGCCTGGTCCAGCAGCGCCTGACGGCCGTCCAGCTCCCGCTGGAGCTTGTCGGCCTTCGCGGTGTTGCCCGCGGAGCGCGCCGCCTCGATCTGGCCCTGGAGCTTGTCGACGGCGGCCTGGAGCTGACCGGTCAGACCCTCGGCACGCGCGCGTGCCTCCGGGTTCGTCCGGCGCCACTCGGTCTCCTCCGACTCCTGGAGAGCCCGCTCCACCGCGTGCATCCGGCCCTCGACCTTCGGGCGGGCGTCGCGCGGCACGTGGCCGATGGCCTCCCAGCGCTCGTTGATGGAACGGAAGGCCGCACGGGCCGCCTTCAGGTCCTGCACCGGGACGAGCTTCTCGGCCTCCTCGGCCAGCTCCTCCTTGAGCTTCAGGTTCTCCGTCTGCTCCGCGTCACGCTCGGCGAACACCGAGCTGCGCGCCGCGAAGAAGACGTCCTGGGCGCCGCGGAAGCGGTTCCACAGGTCGTCCTCGTGCTCGCGCTGGGCGCGGCCCGCGGCCTTCCAGTCCGCCATCAGCTCGCGGTAGCGGGCCGCCGTCGGGCCCCAGTCCGACGAGCCGGACAGCGACTCGGCCTCGGCGACCAGCTTCTCCTTGGTCTTGCGGGCCTCCTCGCGCTGCGCGTCCAGCGACGCGAAGTGCGCCTTGCGCCGCTTGGAGAACGCCGAGCGGGCGTGCGAGAAGCGGTGCCACAGCTCGTCGTCCGACTTGCGGTCGAGTCGCGGCAGCCCCTTCCACGTGTCCACCAGCGCACGAAGCCGCTCACCGGCCGCCCGCCACTGGTCGCTCTGCGCCAGCTCCTCGGCCTCGACGACCAGCGCCTCCTTGGCGTGCCGCGCCTCGTCGGACTGCTTGGCCCGCTGGACCTTGCGCTCCTCACGGCGCGCGTCGACCGTCGCGACGAGCTTGTCCAGCCGCACCTTGAGCGCGTCCAGATCACCGACCGCGTGGTGGGCGTCCACCTGCTCGCGGATGTGATCGATGGCGGTCTGGGCGTCCTTCGCCGACAGGTCGGTGGTCTTCACTCGCTTTTCGAGGAGGCCGATCTCGACAACCAGGCCTTCGTACTTGCGCTCGAAGTAGGCCAGCGCCTCATCAGGGGTGCCTGCCTGCCAGGATCCGACGACCTGCTCGCCGTCGGCCGTACGCACGTACACGGTCCCCGTCTCGTCGACGCGGCCCCACGGGTCGCTGCTCACAGCGCCTCCTCCACATGATGCCTGTGGGGGGCTTCGGAGCCCCCTGGCATCGTCCACAGTTTCGTCACGGCCAACATAGGCGACCGGCGGGGCGGCTGTCCGCATCCCGCGCGACCGAAATTCAGCAGCGTACGGTCAGGATTTCGTCACGGTCAGCTTGTTGACGACGACCGTCGCGTTCGGCGCGCCGTCGCCCTGGCCCGTGCTCTCGCCGGCGGCCGCGATCTTCTTGAGAACCGTCATGCCGGACTTGGAAATAGTTCCGAACGGTGTGTAGCTGGGCGGAAGCTGACTGTCCTGGTACACCAGGAAGAACTGGCTGCCGCCGGTGTGCTTCTGGCCGGTGTTGGCCATGGCGATCGTGCCCGCCGGGTACACGTTGCCCTTGAGCGTCTTGTCCTTCAGATTCTCGTCCGGAATCGTGTAGCCGGGACCGCCGCTGCCCTGGGCCGTCGGGTCACCGCACTGCAGGACGTAGATCCCGTTGGTGGTGAGCCGGTGGCACTTGGTGTGGTCGAAGTAGCCCTTGCCCGCGAGGAAGGCGAACGAGTTCACCGTGTGCGGGGCGGCGGACGCCTTGAGGGCGATGTCGATGTCACCGCACGTCGTCGCCATCTTCATGGAGTACGCGGCGGACGTGTCGATGGTGACCGCCGGCTCCTTCTTCCACGTGAGCGACTTCACCTTGCCCTCGGCCGGCTTCTCGCACGGATCGGGCGCCTTGCTCGGCGGCGTCGCGCTGGGCGTCGCCCCGGCCGCGCTCGCCTTCTTGTCGTCGCTCTTGAAGAGCCCGGTCGCGTAGGCCGTCGCACCGCCCGCGACGAGCACGCCGACGACCGCCGCGATCACCGCGTTGCGGGTTTGGGTCCTCCGTCGAGCGGATGTGCGGCGCTGCTGCTGTCGCAAGAACTTCTCCCGGGCGAGCTGACGCCGCCGCTGTTCCTGGCTGACCACCGGAATTCTCCTCGTGCGTCTCGTACGTCGAGTGGGACGCGTGCGTCGCCTGAGCCGACCACCCGCGTGTGCCCCGTACCGTATATGGGTTCGCTGAGGAATCGGCAGCGCCGGTAGGCTCTGATCCACAGCCAACCGCCCCGTACGACACCAGCGCGTACGCCACCACGAAGGACGATCGTGCTCATTGCCGGGTTCCCCGCCGGGGCCTGGGGGACCAACTGTTACCTGGTCGCCCCCGCCGCGGGTGAGGAGTGCGTGATCATCGACCCGGGCCATCAGGCCGCCCAGGGAGTCGAGGACGCGCTCAAGAAGCATCGGCTCAAGCCCGTCGCGGTCATCCTGACCCATGGCCACATCGACCATGTCGCCTCGGTCGTCCCGGTGTGCGGAGCGCACGACGTTCCGGCCTGGATCCACCCCGAGGACCGGTACATGATGAGCGACCCGGAGAAGGCGCTCGGACGGTCCATCGGCATGCCGCTGATGGGCGAGCTGACCGTGGGGGAGCCCGACGACGTGCGGACGCTGACCGACGGCGCGGAGCTGAGGCTGGCGGGCCTCGACCTCTCCGTCGCGCACGCGCCGGGCCATACGAAGGGGTCGGTGACGTTCCGGATGCCCGAGAGCGCGGACATCCCGTCCGTGTTCTTCTCCGGGGATCTGCTCTTCGCCGGCTCCATCGGACGCACCGACCTGCCGGGCGGCGACATGGACGAGATGCTCGACTCGCTGGGCCGCGTGTGCCTGCCCCTCGACGACTCGACCGTGGTGCTGTCCGGCCACGGCCCCCAGACGACCATCGGCCAGGAGCGCGCCACCAACCCGTATCTGCGGCAGGTGGCGGCCGGCCTGGGAGCGGACCCGACCTCCGCTCCACGACGAGGAATGTGACAAGACTTCCGTGAGCACCTTCAGGGCCCCCAAGGGCACGTACGACCTCATCCCGCCGGACAGCGCCAAGTACCTCGCGGTCCGCGAGGCCATCGCGGCCCCGCTGCGCAACTCCGGCTACGGCTACATCGAGACGCCCGGTTTCGAGAACGTCGAGCTGTTCGCCCGCGGTGTCGGTGAGTCCACCGACATCGTGACCAAGGAGATGTACGCCTTCGAGACCAAGGGCGGCGACAGGCTGGCGCTGCGCCCCGAGGGCACCGCCTCCGTGCTGCGCGCGGCCCTCGAGGCCAACCTGCACAAGGCGGGCAACCTCCCCGTCAAGCTCTGGTACTCGGGCTCGTACTACCGCTACGAGCGTCCCCAGAAGGGCCGTTACCGCCACTTCTCCCAGGTGGGCGCCGAGGCGATCGGAGCCGAGGACCCGGCGCTCGACGCCGAGCTCATCATCCTGGCGGACCAGGCGTACCGCTCGCTGGGCCTGCGGAACTTCCGCATCCTGCTGAACAGCCTGGGCGACAAGGAGTGCCGTCCCGTCTACCGGGCCGCGCTGCAGGACTTCCTGCGCGGCCTGGACCTCGACGAGGAGACGCTGCGCCGCGCGGAGATCAACCCGCTGCGGGTGCTCGACGACAAGCGCGAGGACGTCCAGAAGCAGCTCGGCGGGGCACCGCTGCTGCGCGACTACCTGTGCGACGCCTGCAAGGCCTACCACGAGGAGGTGCGCGACCTGATCACGGCCGCGGGCGTCTCCTTCGAGGACGACCCGAAGCTGGTGCGCGGTCTGGACTACTACACGCGCACGACCTTCGAGTTCGTGCACGACGGCCTCGGCTCGCAGTCCGCGGTCGGCGGCGGCGGCCGTTACGACGGGCTGTCCGAGATGATCGGCGGCCCCGCGCTGCCGTCCGTCGGCTGGGCGCTGGGCGTCGACCGCACGGTACTGGCGCTGGAGGCGGAGGGCGTGGAGCTCGAACTCCCCTCGTCCACCAGCGTGTTCGCGGTGCCGCTCGGGGAGGAGGCCCGCCGGAAGCTCTTCGGCGTGGTCACCGAACTGCGCCGGGCCGGTGTCGCCGCCGACTTCTCGTACGGCGCGAAGGGGCTCAAGGGCGCGATGAAGAACGCGAACCGCAGCGGGGCCCGCTTCACGGTCGTCGCCGGTGAGCGGGACCTCGCCGAGGGCGTCGTGCAGCTCAAGGACATGGAGTCCGGTGAGCAGACGGCGGTCGCGGTCGACGCGATCGTGTCCGAACTGCGCGCGCGCCTGGGCTGATCCGGCCGCTCCCGCCCGGTGGGCCTCCCACCGGGCGGGTCCTCGCCCGGCACCGGACCTGTCCGGGTCCGCACTGGGGTGGGGTGCCCGGCCGGAGCCGTCAGCCGTCGCGGCGGTTCTTCCAGCGGAAGGTCAGCAGACACAGCAGCAGGCCTCCGACGCACCACGCCCCGAGCACCAGCGCGACGCGCCCGAACTCCCAGTCGCCCGCCTGCTCCAGCACCTTCGCGGAGTCGGGCAGGAACACCCCGCGCAGCCCCTGGCACATCCACTTGAGGGGGAACAGCGCGCCGATGTTCAGCATCCAGTCCGGGATGGTGTCGACGGATATGTAGACGCCGGAGATGAACTGGAGGACGAGGAAGGGCAGGACGACCACCGAGGTGGCGCTCTTGCCGGACTTCGGAACCGAACTGATCGCGATGCCGAGCAGGGCGCAGGCCGTCAGACCCAGGACGAAGATCCAGCCGAAGTCCGCCCACCGGCCGGCGTCGGAGGGCAGATCGACGCCGTACAGCGTGGTGCCGACGGCGAGCAGGATCGCCGTCTCCAGGGCACCGGTCACCAGAACCAGCCATATCTTGCCGAAGAAGTACGCGGCCGGCGGCATCGGTGTGCCGCGCAGCCGGCGCAGCACCCTCTCGTCCCGTTCGATCGCGATCGAGATGCCGAGGGACTGGAAACTGGTCGACATGATGCCCGCGGCCATCATCGCGGGGACGTAGAGCTGGGACGCGGTGATGCCCGCGCCCTTCACGTCGTTGCTGAAGATCGACGCGAACAGGAACAGGAAGACCACCGGGAAGGCGAAGGTGAAGACCACCTGGTCCCGCTGGCGGAAGAACTGCTTGAGCTCCAGGCCTCCGCGGCGCAGTCCCAGCCCCCAGGCGCCGGGCAGCCGGCCGGACGCGTCCTTCGTGCCGGGTCGTACCTCGGTCGTGGTCATCGCGCGTCCTCCTGGCCGGTCAGCCGCAGATAGACGTCCTCCAGGGTCGGGCGGCTCACCCGCAGTCCCGGGATCTCGCCGTCGAAGCGGCGGGTGAGGTCGGCCACCGTCTTCGTGGGCGTCCCGGTGCGCTCGCTGCGCGGGCTGCCGTCGGCCTCCGTCCACGCGACCGTGGCCTCGCTGCCGAACCGCTCGCGCAGCGCGGCCGGTTCGCCCTCGGCGACGACGCGGCCCCGCGCGACGACCGCCAGCCGGTCCGCGAGTGCCTCGGCCTCCTCCAGGTAGTGCGTGGTCAGCAGGATGGTGGTGCCCTCGTCGGCCAGTTTGCGGATCAGCTCCCAGAACTGCCGTCGCGCCGCCGGGTCGAAGCCCGTGGTCGGCTCGTCCAGGAGCAGCAGCTCGGGCCCGCCGATCACTCCGAGGGCCACGTCGAGCCGCCGGCGCTGACCGCCCGAGAGCGACTTGATCCTGCTGCCCGCCTTCGCCTCGAGACCGACCAGACCGATGACTTCCTCGGGGTCGCGGGGATTCGGGTAATAACGGGAGAAATGCCGCACCGTCTCGCCCACCGTCAACTCGGCGGGCGCGGATTCGTCCTGCCAGACGATTCCGACGCGTGAGCGCCACGCGCGCGTGCCCGTCTCCGGGTCCGAGCCGAGCACGGAGACCTCGCCCGCGTCCCGCCGGCGGTTGCCCTGGAGGATCTCCACGGTGGTGCTCTTGCCCGCTCCGTTCGGTCCGAGCAGGCCGAACACCTCGCCCCGCCGGATGCCCAGATCGATGCCGTCGACCGCGGTCACGTCCCCGTACTGCTTGCGCAGCCCCCGTACGTCCACCGCGAGTCGCTCCGCGTGAGTTGTCATGCGGAAGAGCATCTCCCCGAACCGAACCTTCCGGGGCGCCCGTGCGTACCTTCTTATGGCCACCGAACGGTGGGCGGCCGGGCGGGTGCGGCACAATGAGCCTGCCCGCAGGCCCCTTCGAAGCTACGGAAACGGCGTGATGAACAAGACGACAGTCAAGGACGTCCCGACCGGTCAGGAACGCCCTGCCGCCACCCCCGCGCGCACGGTCGGCGGCAGCCGCGCCCTCGCGGTGCTGCTGGTGATCACGGGCGCGGCCGGTCTCCTTGCCGCGTGGGTCATCACGATCGACAAGTTCAAGCTGCTGGAGAACCCGAACTTCGTCCCGGGCTGCAGCCTGAACCCGGTGGTCTCCTGCGGCAACATCATGAAGAGCGAACAGGCCTCGGCCTTCGGCTTCCCGAACCCCATGATGGGGCTCGTCGCCTACGGCATCGTGATCTGCGTCGGCATGAGCCTGCTCGCCCGCGCGACCTTCCCGCGCTGGTACTGGCTGACCTTCAACGCGGGCACGCTCTTCGGCGTCGCGTTCTGCACCTGGCTCCAGTTCCAGTCGCTGTACCGGATCAACTCGCTCTGCCTGTGGTGCAGCCTGGCCTGGGTCGCCACGATCATCATGTTCTGGTACGTGACGTCCTTCAACGTCCGCAACGGCTTCCTGCCCGCCCCGGGCTGGCTCAAGGGCTTCTTCGGCGAGTTCACCTGGGTCCTGCCGGCGCTGCACATCGGCATCATCGGCATGCTGATCCTGACCCGCTGGTGGGACTTCTGGACGAGCTGACCGGCTGACGGGCCGACGGGCGGGCGCGTCGACGGGCCGGTCGCGGCCCCGACCGAGGCCGCGGTCCACGGCCCGGCGGGGATTGTCAGTGGTGTGACATAGGGTTTTGGACGTGGAGCCCGACCTGTTCACCGCCGCCGCAGAAGAACGCCAGGAGAAGGACCCGTCCAGCAGTCCTCTCGCCGTGCGGATGCGCCCGCGCACCCTCGACGAGGTCGTGGGGCAGCAGCATCTGCTGAAGCCGGGCTCGCCCCTGCGCAGACTGGTCGCCGAGGCCGACGGCGGCCCGGCCGGACCGTCCTCGGTGATCCTCTGGGGCCCGCCGGGCACCGGCAAGACGACCCTCGCGTACGTCGTCTCCAAGGCGACCGACAAGCGCTTCGTGGAACTCTCCGCGATCACCGCGGGCGTCAAGGAGGTCCGCGCGGTCATCGACGGCGCCCGCCGCGCCGCCGGGGGCTACGGCAAGGAGACCGTCCTCTTCCTGGACGAGATCCACCGCTTCAGCAAGGCCCAGCAGGACTCGCTGCTCCCGGCCGTGGAGAACCGCTGGGTGACCCTGATCGCCGCGACCACCGAGAACCCGTACTTCTCGGTGATCTCGCCGCTGCTCTCCCGCTCCCTCCTGCTGACCCTCGAAAGCCTCACCGACGACGATCTGCGCGGCCTGCTGCGCCGGGCGCTCGCCTCGGAGCGCGGCCTCAAGGACTCCGTGGCCCTGCCCGGCGACACCGAGGACCATCTGCTGCGCATCGCCGGCGGTGACGCCCGCCGCGCCCTGACCGCCCTGGAGGCCGCGGCCGGCGCGGCCCTCGACAAGGGTGAGCCGGAGATCACCCTCCAGACCCTGGAGGCGACGGTCGACCGCGCCGCGGTGAAGTACGACCGCGACGGCGACCAGCACTACGACGTGGCGAGCGCGCTCATCAAGTCCATCCGCGGCTCCGACGTGGACGCCGCCCTGCACTACCTCGCCCGGATGATCGAGGCGGGCGAGGACCCCCGCTTCATCGCCCGCCGCCTGATGATCTCCGCCAGCGAGGACATCGGCCTCGCCGACCCGAACGCGCTGCCCATAGCCGTCGCGGCCGCGCAGGCCGTCGCGATGATCGGCTTCCCGGAGGCCGCGCTCACCCTCAGCCACGCCACCATCGCCCTCGCGCTGGCCCCCAAGTCCAACGCCGCGACCACCGCCATCGGCGCCGCGCTGGAGGACGTCCGCAAGGGACACGCCGGTCCGGTGCCGGCCCACCTGCGCGACGGCCACTACAAGGGCGCGGCCAAGCTCGGGCACGCCCAGGGGTACGTGTATCCCCACGACCTGCCCGAGGGCATCGCGGCCCAGCAGTACGCGCCCGAGGAACTCAGGGACCGGGAGTACTACACCCCGACCCGGCACGGCGCCGAGGCGCGCTACGCCGACGCCGTGGAGTGGACCAGGAAGCGCCTCGGTAGAGGGCGCTCCTGAGCACCCTGTACGATGGCTCGAAGCGCTGCGTCCCGTGTCCGGCTCCGGTCGGCACCACCAGAACGGGACATCCAGCCGGAGCCCCTGCCACCACGGGGGGATTCCAGGAGCGTCGCGCACCGTCGAAGGTGTCGCGGGCAACCCACCACCACCCGGAACTCCGGGACCGGTCGGTGGGTCACTCGCGTGCTGCACGTATGTGCCCAGACCCAGGAGCGGCTGCCCGCCCCGTCCCCGTGGATCTCCACGGCGGCGAGGAGGGTTTCCCGGGCTGCGGATTGCGACCTCCCCTAACCCTGGTGAAGCCGTATTCGCATCGGAAACATGAGGTGTTTGGTTCATGGCGAACCAGTCCCGCCCCAAGGTCAAGAAGTCGCGTGCGCTCGGTATCGCGCTGACCCCGAAGGCTGTCAAGTACTTCGAGGCCCGCCCCTACCCGCCGGGTGAGCACGGCCGTGGCCGCAAGCAGAACTCGGACTACAAGGTCCGTCTGCTCGAGAAGCAGCGTCTGCGCGCGCAGTACGACGTGTCCGAGCGCCAGCTCGTCCGCGCCTACGAGCGTGCCTCCAAGGTCCAGGGCAAGACCGGTGAGGCCCTGATCATCGAGCTGGAGCGTCGTCTCGACGCGCTGGTCCTGCGTTCGGGCATCGCCCGCACGATCTACCAGGCCCGCCAGATGGTCGTTCACGGCCACATCGAGGTCAACGGCCAGAAGGTCGACAAGCCCTCGTTCCGCGTCCGTCCCGACGACGTCGTGATGGTCCGCGAGCGCAGCCGCAGCAAGACGCTGTTCGAGGTTTCCCGCGCCGGTGGCTTCGCCCCCGACGGCGAGACCCCGCGCTACCTCCAGGTGAACCTCGCCGCCCTGGCCTTCCGCCTGGACCGTGAGCCGAACCGCAAGGAGATCCCGGTGATCTGCGACGAGCAGCTCGTCGTCGAGTACTACGCCCGCTGATCTTTCGACAGCGGACGCGGTACCACCCAAGCGTCGGCGTCAGCCCGTCGTCTCCCCGCCCTTCGAGGTGGGCGAAACGGCGGGCTTTCGCACGTCCGGGGGCAGCCTGCGCGGCGAGGGCACCGCACCCAGCGGCGGCACCCCGGCCCCGCCCAGCGCCCGGGCGACCGCCGCGTCCTGCCCGAGCAGCCCGCCCGCCCGTACGCACTCCTCGTACCGCTCGTCACCCAGCTCCTGCCGGGCCAGGGCCGCACAGCGCTCGTGCGGCGCGTTGTAGTACGCCGAGCCGAACAGCGGCAGACCCACCGACGGCCACATGCGCGCCGCCGCCCCCTGGAGCACCGCGGCCTCGGCTGCGTCCCCCTCCACCACCGTCACCAGGGCGAGCAGCTCGACCGCGAGCACGGCGCCGAGCAGATCGTGGAAGCTGTGCGCGATCCCCAGGCCCTGCTCCAGCAGACCGCGCGCCCGCGCCGGATCGCCCTCCGCCTGCGCCTGGTACGCGAGGACGTACAGCGCGTACGCCAGCGCCCAGCGCTCCCCGTGGTCCTCGCACACCCCGCGGACGTCCTCGCACAGTTTCACCGCGCCCGGCATGTCGCCCTGGAAGGCGAGCGCCATGGCCAGCTCGATCTGGCCCATCAGCACATTGCTGTTGAGCTCGCCGATCTCGTGATACCGGTCCAGCGCCGAGCGCAGCAGCCTCTCGGCCCGCGCCATGTCGTCCGTGACCAGGGCCAGACAGCCGGTGCGATGCTCGGCGTACGCCACCGCGACGGCGTTCCCGCAGCGCTCCGCCTCGTCGCGGCACTCCTGGAGCGCGGACAGCGCGGGCACCGAGTCGCCCTGGAGGACCGCCACGTAGCCGAGCACCCACAGGGCCTTCAGCCGTGACTGGTCGCGGTCGCCGTCGAGTTCGACACTGCGCTCCAGCCAGTGCCGCCCCTCCGAGAGACGGCCGCAGCCGACCCAGTAGAACCACAGGGCGCCCGCCAGGTACTGGCCCAGATGCGCGTCGTCGGGTTCGCCGAGCGAATACTCCAGCGCGCAGCGCAGATTCGGCAGTTCCGTCTCGACGCGCACCGCCACCTCGGCCTGCCGCGGCGAGAACCAGTCCAGCTCGCACCAGGTGACCAGGCCCATGTACCAGTCGCGGTGGCGACGGCGCAGCCGCTCCGCGTCGCCCGTCGCCGCCAGCCAGTGCGCCCCGTAGGCCCGGACCGTGTCCAGCATCCGGTACCGCACTCCGGCCGCGGTCTCCTCGCGCGCGAGGACCGACTGCGCGAGCAGTTCGCCGAGCACGTCCAGCACGTCGTCGGCGTGCAGTCCGTCCCCGCTGCACACGTACTCCGCGGCCTCCAGGTCGAACTGCCCGGCGAACACCGACAGGCGCGCCCACAGCAGCCGCTCTCCCGGTGTGCACAGTTCGTGGCTCCAGCCGATCGCCGTCCGCAGGGTCTGGTGCCGCGGCGGCGCGTCGCGCACACCGCCGGTCAGCAGCCGGAACCGGTCCTCCAGGCGGGCGAGCAACTGAGCGGGGGAGAGGGCGCCGACGCGGCCCGCCGCCAGTTCCAGCGCCAGCGGGATCCCGTCCAGCCGCCGGCACAGCTCCCGGACGTCGGAGCCGTTGCCCTCGTCCAGCGCGAAGCCGGGCACCCGGGCCGCCGCCCGGTCCGCGAACAGCTCCACGGCCTCGGCCTCGTCCAGCGGCGCCAGCGGGAACACCCGCTCGCCCGCGATCCCCAGCGGTCTGCGGCCCACGGCCAGCACCCGCAGTCCCGGCGCCCGCCGCAGCAACTCGCCCACCAGCGCGGCGCTCACGTCGACCAGGTGCTCGAAGCCGTCCAGGACCAGCAGGAGCCTGCGCCCGGCGACATGGTCGAGCAGCACCCGGCGCGGCGGCTTCGCCGTGTGGTCCGTCAGCCCGAAGGCCTCGGCCACGGCGTACTCGACGAGTTCCGGGTCGTGCACCGCGGACAGGTCCACGTGCCACACCCCGTCGAGCGGGTCCGTCGCCGCCGCCGCGTGGGTGGCGAGGCGGGTCTTGCCGACGCCCCCCATGCCGGTCACGGTGACCAGACGGACCGCCTCCAGCGCCTCGGCCAGCCGCGCGAGCTCCGCGGAGCGCCCCACGAACGCGTCGAGTTCCAGGGGCAGATTGCCGGGTACGGCAGGACCGGAGTGTCGGCCGGGGTGAGAACGCTGCATGAGATACGGAGCGTACTGACCCGTTAGCGCTCCGTACAATCGGTTCGCGCAACTCCACACTCCGGAGCGGATAAATGCGGTACGGAGCCCCGGCCCCGGCGCGATAGGCTCGGGTGACGACTTTTCGATGTTCAGGCACACAGTCAGGGAGCGGGTGCACAGTGTCCGGTGGTGAGGTGGCCGGGATCCTGGTGGCCGTCTTCTGGGCGATCCTGGTCTCCTTCCTCGCCGTCGCGCTGGTGAGGCTGGCCCAGACGCTCAGGGCGACCACCAAGCTCGTCGCGGACGTGACCGACCAGGCCGTCCCGCTCCTGGCCGACGCCTCGGCGGCGGTGCGCTCCGCGCAGACGCAGATCGACCGGGTCGACGCCATCGCGTCGGACGTCCAGGAGGTCACGTCGAACGCCTCGGCGCTGTCGACGACCGTCGCCTCCACGTTCGGCGGCCCGCTGGTCAAGGTCGCGGCGTTCGGGTACGGCGTGCGCCGGGCCATCGGAGGCCGTCGTGACAATGTGCCCGACAAAGCGCCCCGGCGTACCGTGATCGTGGGCCGCGCCGTCCCGTCCACCCGGCGGGGAAAGCGGAAGAAGGACTGACGCAGCGATGTTCCGCCGTACGTTCTGGTTCACCGCGGGCGCAGCCGCGGGTGTATGGGCCACCACCAAGGTCAACCGCAAGCTCAGGCAGCTCACCCCCGAGAGCCTCGCGGCGCAGGCCGCGAACAAGGCGATCGACGCGGGCCACCGCCTCAAGGAGTTCGCGCTCGACGTCCGCGACGGGATGGCCCAGCGAGAGGCCGAACTCGGCGAGGTGCTCGGTCTGAACGCGGACCCGGATCCCGAACTGCCCACCCAGCGCCGTATCGCCGCGATCGGCGGCGGCGAGCAGTCCGGCAACAACAAGCAGATCAAGTACATCGACAACACGACGTACTCGTACAACCGGAATGAGGACCACTGATGGAGTCGGCTGAAATCCGCCGCCGCTGGTTGAGCTTCTACGAGGAGCGCGGTCACACCGTCGTCCCTTCGGCGTCGCTCATCGCGGACGACCCGACTCTGCTCCTGGTCCCCGCCGGCATGGTCCCCTTCAAGCCGTACTTCCTCGGCGAGGTCAAGGCCCCCTGGGCGCGCGCCACCAGCGTGCAGAAGTGCGTGCGCACGCCCGACATCGAAGAGGTCGGCAAGACCACGCGCCACGGCACGTTCTTCCAGATGTGCGGCAACTTCTCCTTCGGCGACTACTTCAAGGAAGGGGCCATCACCTACGCCTGGGAGCTGCTCACCACGCCCCAGGACAAGGGTGGTTACGGCCTCGACCCCGAGCGTCTGTGGATCACGGTCTACCTCGACGACGACGAGGCCGAGACCATCTGGCGCGACAAGATCGGCGTCCCGGCCGAGCGCATCCAGCGCCTGGGCAAGAAGGACAACTACTGGTCCATGGGCGTCCCGGGCCCCTGCGGTCCGTGCTCCGAGATCAACTACGACCGCGGTCCCGAGTTCGGTGTCGAGGGCGGCCCGGCCGTCAACGACGAGCGCTACGTGGAGATCTGGAACCTGGTCTTCATGCAGTACGAGCGCGGCGAGGGCACCTCGAAGGACGACTTCGAGATCCTCGGCGAGCTGCCCAGCAAGAACATCGACACCGGCCTCGGCCTCGAGCGCCTCGCGATGATTCTGCAGGGCGTGCAGAACATGTACGAGATCGACACCTCCATGGCGGTCATCAACAAGGCCACCGAGCTGACGGGTGTCGAGTACGGCGCCGCCCACGCCTCCGACGTGTCGCTGCGTGTGGTCACCGACCACATGCGCACCTCCGTGATGCTCATCGGCGACGGCGTGAGCCCCGGCAACGAGGGCCGCGGCTATGTGCTGCGCCGCATCATGCGCCGCGCCATCCGCAACATGCGCCTGCTCGGCGCCACCGGACCGGTCGTCAAGGACCTCATCGACGTCGTCATCGGCATGATGGGCCGGCAGTACCCGGAGCTGGTCACCGACCGGCAGCGGATCGAGACCGTGGCCCTCGCCGAGGAGGCCGCCTTCCTCAAGACCCTGAAGGCCGGCACGAACATCCTCGACACGGCCATCACCGACACGAAGTCGTCGGGTGGCACGGTCCTCGCCGGCGACAAGGCCTTCCTGCTCCACGACACGTGGGGCTTCCCGATCGACCTCACCCTCGAAATGGCCGCCGAACAGGGCCTGTCGGTGGACGAGGACGGCTTCCGCCGCCTGATGAAGGAGCAGCGGGACAAGGCCAAGGCCGACGCCCGCGCCAAGAAGACCGGCCACGCCGACCTCGGCGCCTACCGCCAGATCGCCGACGCCGCCGGTGAGACCGACTTCGTCGGCTACGACGGCACCGAGGCCGAGTCGACGATCGTCGGCATCCTCGTGGACGGCGTCTCCTCGCCGGCCGCCACCGAGGGCGACGAGGTCGAGATCGTCCTCGACCGCACCCCGTTCTACGCCGAGGGCGGCGGCCAGATCGGCGACACCGGCCGCATCCGGGTCGACACGGGCGCCGTCATCGAGATCCGTGACTGCCAGAAGCCCGTCCCCGGCGTGTACGTCCACAAGGGCGTCGTCCAGGTCGGCGAGGCCACCGTCGGCGCCAAGGCCCAGGCCACCATCGACGTACGCCGTCGCAAAGCCATCGCCCGCGCCCACTCGGCCACGCACCTCACGCACCAGGCGCTGCGCGACGCCCTGGGCCCGACGGCCGCCCAGGCCGGCTCCGAGAACCAGCCCGGCCGCTTCCGCTTCGACTTCGGCTCCCCGTCCGCCGTCCCGACGGCCGTGATGACGGACGTCGAGCAGCAGATCAACGAGGTGCTCGCCCGCGACCTGGACGTCCAGGCCGAGGTCATGAGCATCGACGAGGCCAAGAAGCAGGGCGCCATCGCCGAGTTCGGCGAGAAGTACGGCGAGCGCGTCCGCGTCGTGACCATCGGCGACTTCTCCAAGGAGCTGTGCGGCGGCACGCACGTGCACAACACCGCCCAGCTCGGCCTGGTGAAGCTGCTGGGCGAGTCGTCCATCGGCTCCGGCGTGCGGCGCATCGAGGCCCTCGTCGGCGTCGACGCGTACAACTTCCTGGCCCGTGAGCACACGGTCGTCGCCCAGCTCCAGGAGCTGGTCAAGGGCCGTCCGGAGGAGCTTCCGGAGAAGGTCTCCGCCATGCTCGGCAAGCTGAAGGACGCCGAGAAGGAGATCGAGAAGTTCCGCGCGGAGAAGGTGCTCCAGGCCGCCGCCGGACTCGTCGAGTCCGCTCAGGACGTGAACGGCGTCGCCCTGGTTACCGGCCAGGTCCCGGACGGCACGGGCGCCGACGACCTGCGCAAGCTGGTCCTCGACGTGCGGGGCCGCATCCAGGGCGGACGCGCCGTCGTCGTGGCCCTGTTCACGGTCGTGGGCGGCAAGCCCCTGACGGTCATCGCCACCAACGAGGCCGCCCGCGAGCGCGGTCTGAAGGCCGGTGAGCTGGTCCGCGGCGCCGCCAAGACCCTCGGCGGCGGCGGTGGCGGCAAGCCGGACGTCGCCCAGGGCGGTGGCCAGAACCCGGCCGCCGTCGGCGAGGCCATCGACGCGGTCCAGCGCCTCGTCGCCGAGACGGCCAAGTAAGGGCCGCGGACATGCGCAGAGGACGTCGGCTCGCGATCGACGTCGGGGACGCCCGGATCGGGGTCGCCTCGTGCGACCCCGACGGGATCCTCGCGACGCCGGTGGAGACGGTTCCGGGGCGTGACATCCCGGCCGCCCACCGCCGACTGCGGCAGCTCGTCGAGGAGTACGAGCCGATCGAGGTCGTCGTCGGTCTCCCTCGCTCCCTCAAGGGGGGCGAGGGCCCTGCCGCGGTCAAGGTCCGTGCCTTCGCCCAGGAGCTCGCGGAAGGGATTGCTCCTGTTCCGGTTCGGCTCGTGGATGAGAGGATGACCACGGTCACGGCCAGTCAGGGACTGCGCGCCTCGGGCGTGAAGTCGAAGAAGGGCAGGTCGGTCATCGACCAGGCGGCAGCCGTCGTGATCCTGCAGCAGGCCCTGGAATCCGAACGGGTGTCAGGCAAGTCGCCCGGCGAGGGCGTCGAAGTGGTCATGTGATCGCGATACGGTAACGTTCCGCCCGATGCGGTGGTGTTCGAACAGCCGTCGCACAGTGAAGAGGCGGACGGGAGCCGGGCCAGACGAGCCGGCCGCTGCCGGCTCGCGGCTCGTAGGGGATCGATGACTGAGTATGGCCGGGGCCCTGGCTCCGAACCGTGGAATCCGGAGGACCCGTTGTACGGGGACCTCGGATGGGGCGGACAGGCCGCAGAGGGCCAGTCCGCCTACGACGGCGGCCAGCCGCAGCACTATCCGCAGCAGCAGGGCGACTGGGGCCAGGGGCAGCAGTACCAGGGCCAGCAGCAGTACCCGGCGCAGGGCCAGCACGGCCAGTACCCCGGTCAGCAGCAGTACCAGGGCCAGCAGCAGTACCCCGGTCAGGGGCAGCAGCAGTACCCGGGGCAGGAGCAGCAGTACCAGGGTCAGGGACAGCAGCAGTACCAGGGCCAGCAGCAGTACCCCGGTCAGGGCCAGCAGCAGTTCAACAACGACCAGGGCCAGGGGCAGCAGCAGTTCAACGGCCAGGGCCAGGGTCAGCAGTACCAGGACCAGGGTCAGCAGCAGTTCAACGGCCAGGGGCAGCAGCAGTACCCCGGCCAGGGCCGGCAGCAGTACGCCGACAGCGGCACCGGTGCGCAGCCTCAGGTGCCGTACACGGGCGATCCCGCCGACCCCTACGCGGGCCAGTACGCGGCCGAGCAGCCGGACTCGTACAACACCCCGGACGCCTATCCGCCGCCCGAGCCGCCCGCCCGGCGCCGTGCCGAGCCGGAACCCGAGCCGGACTGGGACCCGGGACCGGACCAGGGCGAGCACGCCTTCTTCTCCGGTGAGGACGACGAGGACGACGACTTCGACGAGGACGACGACCCGAAGAAGGGCCGTGGCCGCGGGGACCGCAAGCAGCGCGGTGGCGACAAGGAGCGCGGCGGCAAGGGCAAGAAACGCCGCAGCGGCTGCGCCTGCCTGGTGGTCGTCATGGTCTTCGGCGGCGGTCTCGCGGGAGCCGGGTATTTCGGTTACCACTACTACCAGAATCGTTTCGGCGCGGCCCCCGACTTTTCCGGCGAGGGGACGGGGCAGGTTCCCGTCGAGATCGGCAAGGGCGAGGGCGGTTATGTCATCGGCCAGAAGCTGAAGGCCGCCGGTGTCGTCAAGAGCGTGGACGCGTTCGTGCACGCTCAGGGAGAGAATCCCAAGGGCAAGTCGATTCAGGCCGGGGCCTACCTTCTGCGCAAGGGGATGTCGGCCAAGAGCGCCGTCGAGCTGATGCTCGACCCCAAGAGCCAGAACAACGTGACCGTGCCGCCCGGTTTCCGCAATGCCCAGGTCTACACGTTGATCGACACGAAACTCGGACTCGCCAAGGGCACGACGAGCGCCGTCGCGAAGAAGAAGTACAAGACCCTCGGGCTGCCGAGCTGGGCGAACACCGACAAGGACATAAAGGACCCCCTGGAGGGGTTCCTCTACCCGCTCACGTATCCCGCGGCCAAGGGCATGAAGCCCGAGGTCGTGCTGAAGAGCATGGTCGCGCAGGCCAACAAGAGGTACACGGCGCTGGGGCTCGTGGCGAAGGCGAAGGCGCTCAAGCTCGACAGCCCCCTCCAGGTGGTCACGGTCGCGAGCCTGGTCCAGGCCGAGGGCAAGACGCACGACGACTACCGCAAGATGGCCGAGGTCGTCTACAACCGTCTGAAGAGCACCAACACCGAGACCAATCAGAAGCTGCAGTTCGACTCGACCTTCAATTACCTGAAGGGCCAGAGCAAGATCAATATCGGCGAGTCCGAGATCAACAGCAATCCGGACCCGTACAACACGTATTACCACCGCGGTCTGCCGCCCGGTCCGATCGGCAATCCGGGCGACGACGCCTGCAGGGCGGTGTTCAATCCCACGAAGGACGGCTGGATGTATTTCGTGGCGACCGACGGTCAGAACAACACGGAATTCGCCAAGACGCTGGCCCAGTTCGAGAAGCTCAAGGAAAAGTTCAATGCCAGCTCGGGCAACTGACGCGTCCCGGGCGGCTGTGCTCGGTTCACCGATCGCGCACTCCCTCTCGCCGGTGCTGCACCGCGCCGCGTACCGGGAACTCGGTCTCGGTGCGTGGACGTACGACCGCTTCGAGGTCGACGAGGCGGCGCTGCCCGCCTTCGTCGAGGGCCTCGGAGCGGAGTGGGCCGGGCTGTCGCTGACGATGCCGCTCAAGCGGGCCGTGATGCCACTGCTCGACGAGATCAGCGAGACGGCCGCCTCCGTCGAGGCGGTCAACACCGTCGTGTTCACCGAGGACGGGCGGCGCGTCGGCGACAACACCGACATCCCCGGAATGGTCGCGGCGCTGCGTGAGCGGGGGATCGAGCAGGTCGAGTCGGCCGCCGTCCTCGGGGCCGGCGCCACCGCCTCCTCCGCGCTGGCCGCCCTCGCACGGATCTGCACCGGCGAGGTCGTCGCGTACGTGCGGAGCCCGGAGCGGGCCGCCGAGATGCGCGAGTGGGGCGAGCGGCTCGGTATCGAGGTGCGCACCGAGGACTGGGCCGACGCCGAACGGGCGCTGCGCGCGCCGCTGGTGATCGCCACGACTCCGGCCGGGACCACGGACGCGCTGGCGGCCGCCGTCCCCGGGAGCCCGACGACCCTTTTCGACGTGCTGTACGACCCCTGGCCGACCGACCTCGCGGCGCGCTGGTCCGCGTACGGCGGGGCCGTGGTCGGCGGCCTCGACCTGCTCGTCCACCAGGCGGTGCTCCAGGTGGAGCAGATGACCGGGCGGCAGCCGGCCCCCGTGGTCGCCATGAGAAAAGCGGGGGAACACGCGCTCGCTTCCCGTAATATCCGCTGAGGTCCGCAGGGAGCGGAGCACGGGGTAGGGGGAGTCAGGTACATGACCAGCGTGTCCGACGGGGTGCCACTGGCGTCCGGCAAGGGTGAGATCTTCGAGCTCGTCCTGAAGTTCATGCCCGACTGGGTGCAGGTCACGGTGCTCGCGCTGATCGTGCTCGCCGTCCTCGGCTCGTGGATCCTGAAGCTCACGCGCAAGATCCGTTACTGGCGTGCCGTGCGGGCGGGTGTGCCCGTGCACGCGGCGGCGCAGTACGGACAGGGGCGCGGCGCGGACTACCTGGGCGCCTACGCGCCACAGCAGAACCAGCAGAACCAGCAGGGCGGGCCCGCGCAGACCCCTGCTCCGGCCGGGCCGAGCGGTGCCGACTTCCTCGGCAGCTACGCGCCGGGTCAGGGGCAGGACGCCGCGCGCTGAGCCCTCCGTCCGTGTCCGGCCGTCCCGCCTGATGGACCTGCGGCCGGTTCCGGCGCCAGGACGTGGGAGGATCGGACATGGCGGGCCTGGGCCGCGCACCCGGTCGCGCCGTCGCCGTACGCGAGCACACGTGTACGCAGCAGCAGTACCAGGGCGCGAGCATGAGGAGCACCGTTGAGCAGGTTGCGCTGGCTGACCGCGGGGGAGTCCCACGGTCCCGCACTTGTCGCGACGCTGGAGGGCCTTCCCGCCGGCGTGCCGATCACCACGGAGATGGTGGCGGACCACCTCGCCCGGCGGCGCCTGGGCTATGGACGCGGTGCCCGGATGAAGTTCGAGCGTGACGAGGTCACCTTCCTCGGCGGCGTCCGGCACGGTCTGACCCTCGGCTCCCCGGTCGCGGTCATGGTCGGCAACACCGAATGGCCCAAGTGGGACCAGGTCATGGCGGCCGACCCGGTGGACCGGGAGATCCTCGACGGTCTCGCCCGCAACGCACCCCTGACCCGCCCGCGTCCCGGTCACGCCGACCTCGCCGGCATGCAGAAGTACGGCTTCGACGAGGCCCGCCCGATCCTGGAGCGCGCCTCCGCCCGCGAGACCGCGGCCCGGGTCGCCCTCGGCGCCGTCGCCCGTTCGTACCTGAAGGAGACGGCCGGGATCGAGATCGTCTCCCACGTCGTCGAGCTCTGCTCCGTGAAGGCCCCGCAGGGTGTGTACCCCACCCCGGCCGACGTCGAGAAGCTCGACGCCGACCCGCTGCGGTGCCTCGACGCCGACGCCTCGAAGGCGATGGTCGCCGAGGTCGACCAGGCCCACAAGGACGGCGACACCCTCGGCGGCGTCGTCGAGGTCCTCGCCTACGGCGTTCCCGTGGGCCTCGGCTCGCACGTCCACTGGGACCGCAAGCTCGACGCCCGTCTGGCCGGGGCCCTGATGGGCATCCAGGCGATCAAGGGCGTCGAGATCGGCGACGGCTTCGAACTCGCCCGCGTGCCCGGCTCCCAGGCCCACGACGAGATCGTCGGGACGCCCGAGGGCATCAAGCGGACGTCGGGTCGCGCCGGCGGCACCGAAGGCGGCCTGAGCACCGGCGAACTGCTGCGCGTCCGCGCCGCGATGAAGCCGATCGCCACCGTGCCGCGCGCGCTCGCCACCGTCGACGTCGCCACCGGCGAGGCCGCCAAGGCCCACCACCAGCGCTCCGACGTCTCCGCCGTGCCGGCCGCCGGCATCGTCGCCGAGGCCATGGTCGCCCTCGTCCTCGCGGACGCGGTGGCCGAGAAGTTCGGCGGCGACTCGGTCACCGAGACCCGCCGCAACGTCCGGTCGTACCTCGAGAACCTGGCCATCCGGTGACCGCCCCACGGCTGGTCCTGGTCGGGCCGATGGGGGTCGGGAAGTCGACCGTGGGCGCGCTCGTCGCCGAGCGGCTCGGCTGCGTCTACCGGGACACGGACGACGACATCGTGGCCACCGAGGGCCGCGCCATCGCCGACATCTTCGTCGACGAGGGCGAGCCCGCCTTCCGCGCGATCGAGAAGCGGGCGGTGCGCACGGCACTCGCCGAGCACGACGGAGTCCTGGCCCTGGGCGGCGGTTCGGTCCTCGACGCCGACACCCGCGCCCTGCTCGCCGGCCACCAGGTCGTCTACCTCTCCATGGACGTCGAGGAGGCGGTGCAGCGCACCGGACTCAACGTCGCCCGGCCGCTGCTCGCCGTCAACCCGCGCAAGCAGTGGCGCGAGCTGATGGAGGCACGCCGCCACCTGTACACCGAAGTCGCCCGCGCGGTCGTGGCGACCGACGGCCGCACCCCCGATGAGGTCGCCCAAGAGGTCCTCGACGCACTGGAGTTGAAGGAAGCATGAGCGAGGCTGTGACCCGTGTCCAGGTCGGCGGCACCGCGGGCACCGACCCCTACGAGGTCCTGATCGGCCGTCAGCTCCTCGGCGAGCTCGGCGGGTTGATCGGCGACAAGGCCAAGCGTGTCGGTGTCATCCACCCCGAGGCGCTCGCCGACACCGGCGAGGCGCTCCGCGCCGACCTGGCGGAGCAGGGCTTCGAGGCCGTCGCCATCCAGGTGCCGAACGCCGAGGAGGCCAAGACCGCCGAGGTCGCCGCCTACTGCTGGAAGGCGCTCGGCCAGTCCGGCTTCACCCGCACCGACGTCATCGTCGGTGTCGGCGGCGGCGCCACCACCGACCTCGCCGGATTCGTGGCCGCGACCTGGCTGCGCGGGGTCCGCTGGATCGCCGTCCCCACCACCGTGCTCGCCATGGTGGACGCGGCGGTCGGCGGCAAGACGGGCATCAACACCGCCGAGGGCAAGAACCTCGTCGGCGCCTTCCACCCGCCCGCGGGCGTGCTGTGCGACCTGGCCGCGCTCGACTCGCTGCCGGTCAACGACTACGTGTCCGGGCTCGCGGAGATCATCAAGGCCGGCTTCATCGCCGACCCGGTGATCCTGGAACTCATCGAGTCCGACCCCGCGGCGGCCCGTACGCCCGAGGGCCCGCACACCGCCGAGCTGATCGAGCGCTCCATCAAGGTCAAGGCCGAGGTCGTCTCCGGCGATCTCAAGGAGTCGGGGCTGCGCGAGATCCTCAACTACGGCCACACGCTGGCCCACGCCATCGAGAAGAACGAGCGCTACAAGTGGCGGCACGGCGCGGCGGTCTCCGTCGGCATGCACTTCGCCGCCGAACTCGGCCGCCTCGCGGGCCGGCTGGACGACGCGACGGCCGACCGGCACCGCACGATCCTGGAGTCCGTGGGTCTCCCGCTGAGCTACCGCTACGACCAGTGGCCGAAGCTCGTGGAGAACATGAAGGTCGACAAGAAGTCCCGGGGCGACCTGCTGCGCTTCATCGTCCTCGACGGACTGGCCAAACCGACCGTCCTGGAGGGCCCGGATCCGGCCGTCCTGCTCGCGGCGTACGGCGAGGTCGGCGAGTAACGGGCGCCGCCCCGCGGGGCCGTATGGCCCGAAGGGCACCTGCTCAGCCCGTTTTGCCTCTCCTCACCGGGCACTTCGCACCGTCCCCGGCCGTTCACACAACGGCGGCCGGGGAAGGTACCGTTCGGTAGCGACGGGACCGGCGTCCCGTCGCGACGCGCACATCGCCTGTACGAGACGGAGTGGCACCGGATGCAGCACGCAGTGGGGGCTCCGCTGCCGCCCCATCAGCCGGGGCAGGGGCCGGCCGCCGGATGGTCGCCGGCCGGACAGTACCCGGGGCAGCAGGGCCCCGCGCCCGCTCCCGGTTTCGCCGGAGCGCCGGTGCCGCCCGGAGCGCCACCCGCGCAGGCGCCCCAGCATCACCTGCCACCGCATCAGATGCCCCCGCAGCCGCCGCAGCACCCGTCGGCGCAGCCTCCGCCGCATGCCTCGGCACAGCCGCCGCACCCGCCCGTGCCGCCCGCGCCGGACACCACCGGGCATGTCCGGCTGCCTCCGGGCGTCTCGGTCGCCATGCCGAGCCCGCCGCCCGCCACGGGCGCGCCCGACCCGGCGGCGACGACGCTCGCGGTCCTGCTCATCGGCCCCGCGGGCGCCGGGAAGACCAGTGTCGCCAAGTACTGGGCGGACCACCGCCGGGTGCCCACGGCCCACATCAGCCTCGACGACGTACGCGAATGGGTGCGCTCGGGCTTCGCCGACCCGCAGTCGGGATGGAACGACCATTCCGAGGCGCAGTATCGTCTCGCCCGCCGCACCTGCGGCTTCGCCGCCCGCAACTTCCTGGCCAACGGCATCTCGTGCATCCTGGACGACGCCGTCTTCCCGGACCGCCCGGTCGTCGGCCTCGGCGGCTGGAAGCGGCACGTGGGGCCCGGTCTGCTGCCGGTCGTGCTCCTGCCGGGCCTGGAAGTGGTCCTGGAGCGCAACGCCGAGCGCTCGGGCAACCGCAGGCTCAGCGACGAGGAGGTCGCCCGCATCCACGGCCGCATGGCCGGCTGGTACGGCTCCGGGCTCCCGATCATCGACAACTCCCAGCTCGACGTCGCGGCCACGGCCCGTGTCCTGGACGACGTCCTGGCCCGTTCGATCGCCAGCCCGCCCCAGTGGTGAGGGTTCGGCGTGCCGCGGTGCTGAAAGGGTTCGGCGCGCGGTCGTGGTGACGGGGCCGGGCCCGCGGCACGGGTGAAACGGTTCGGCCGTCGGCGGGCCCAGGGGTTCGGGTCCTGCCGGTGACCCACGCGGCCTCGCCCACCGGCGGTGCCGCGCGGAGCGGAGCGTGGCGGTGCCCGAAGGGTCCGGCTCGGGCCCTGTGACCGGTCCGTCCGGGCGCCGGGATACCCGTCCGGCCCTCTGAACCGGCGACATCCGGCCACCGCTCGTAGGCTCGGTTCATGCCAGAGGTGTACGCGACCCGCAGAGAGCGGCTCCGGGAGCGTTGTGCGGCGGGCGGCAGCGCGGCGGCGCTCGTCACCCGACCCGCCAACGTGAGGTATCTCGCCGGTGCCGCGCCGCTCGGCGCGGTGCTGCTGCTCGGCGGCGACGAGGACATGCTGCTGTGCGCAGGCCCGCCGTCCGGCGAAGCCATGGAAGGGCGCCCCGACGAGGCGCTGGAGGTCCGGGTGCTGCCGCGTGCCGGCGGAGACCCGGCCGTCGCCGCCGCCGGACTGGCGGCGGATCAGGGAGTGGAGTCCCTCGCGGTCGAGGAACACCACCTCACCGTGACCCGGCACCGCGCCCTCGGATCGGTCGCGCCCCGGCTGCTCCTGGCCGATCTGGGCGGAGCGGTCGAACAGCTCCGGGTGATCAAGGACGAGGAGGAGATCTCCGCACTGCGGATCGGCGCGGAGATCGCCGACCAGGCGCTCGGTGAACTCCTCGAATCGATTCTCGTGGGCCGCACGGAACGCCATCTCGCCCTGGAACTGGAACGCCGGCTCGTCGACCACGGTGCCGACGGGCCCGCCTTCGCGACCTCGGTCGGCACCGGTCCGAACTCGGGACGCCGCGGCCACCGGCCCACCGACCGGCGTGTCGAGGAGGGTGACTTCCTCTCCGTCTGCCTCGGCGCGACCTACCGCGGCTACCGGTGTGAGATCGGTCGTACGTTCGTGATCGGCACCTCGCCGGCCGACTGGCAGATCGAGCTGTACGACCTCGTCTTCGCCGCCCAGCGCGCCGGCCGGGAGGCGCTGGCACCCGGCGCCGCCTACCGGGACGTGGACCGCGCGGCCCGCCAGGTACTGGACTCCGGGGGGCATACGGAAGGCCTTCCCTCCCTGACGGGGCACGGTGTCGGGCTCGAAATCGACGAGGACCCGCAGCTTGCCCCCGCGGCCATGGGTAAACTGGACGCTTGCGTGCCGGTCACCGTCGAACCGGGGGTCCACCTTCCGGGCCGGGGCGGTGTCAGGATCGATGACACGCTCGTCGTACGCCCTGAGGCGGACGGCGGACCCGAGCTACTCACCATCACGACCAAGGAACTGCTCGCGCTCTAGCTTCCGGGCTACGCGCGTGCGCCGGGGTCGTCCACGTCAGTCCAGGAGATTCCGCAACCGTGGCTTCCACGAACGACCTCAAGAACGGCCTGGTGCTCAAGCTCGACGGAGGCCAGCTCTGGTCCGTCGTCGAGTTCCAGCACGTCAAGCCCGGCAAGGGCCCGGCCTTCGTGCGCACCAAGCTGAAGAACGTGCTCTCCGGCAAGGTCGTCGACAAGACGTTCAACGCCGGCGTCAAGGTCGAGACGGCCACGATCGACAAGCGCGACATGCAGTTCTCGTACATGGACGGCGAGTACTTCGTCTTCATGGACATGGAGACCTACGACCAGCTCATGGTCGACCGCAAGGCCGTCGCCGACGCCGCCAACTTCCTCATCGAGGGCTTCACGGCCACCGTCGCCCAGCACGAGGGCGAGGTGCTCTTCGTCGAGCTGCCGGCCGCCGTCGAGCTGGTCGTCCAGGAGACCGAGCCCGGCGTCCAGGGCGACCGCTCCACCGGTGGCACCAAGCCCGCCACCCTGGAGACCGGTCACCAGATCCAGGTCCCGCTCTTCATCACCACCGGTGAGAAGATCAAGGTCGACACCCGCACCAGCGACTACCTCGGCCGGGTGAACAGCTAACCGTGGCTGCCCGCAACACGGCCCGCAAGCGCGCCTTCCAGATCCTCTTCGAGGGCGACCAGCGCGGTGTGGACGTCCTCACGGTCCTCGCGGACTGGATCCGGCACTCCCGGTCCGACACCCGGCAGCCGCCGGTCAGCGAATACACGATGGAACTGGTCGAGGGCTACGCCGGCAAGGCGCGGCGCATCGACGAGCTCATCGCGCAGTACGCCGTCGGCTGGACGCTGGACAGGATGCCGGTCGTCGACCGCAACATCCTGCGCCTCGGTGCCTACGAGCTGATCTGGGTCGACGAGACCCCCGACGCCGTGGTGCTCGACGAGGCGGTGCAGCTCGCGAAGGAGTTCTCCACGGACGAGTCGCCCTCGTTCGTGAACGGACTGCTGGGCCGGCTGAAGGACCTGAAGCCGTCGCTCCGCCGCGACGAGGACTGACCGACAGCCAGAGCCGTACGCCCCGAGGGTGCGTACGGAACGCCGGAGGGCCCGCAGCGATCT